>JANOAV010000087.1:0-178361 GCA_031411295.1 Verrucomicrobiales bacterium
AAAGCCGCTCAAAGCTATCTTTGAAGGTTCTGCGCATGTTGGTGTTGGGACGCTTTCGATATTCATACTATTGAAAGTGTCCCGCCAATAGGATGGGAAAGCAGTAAATCCTTCCATCCCCAAGGCAACGACCTGTGCGGAGCGCTCGGCAATCTCCTTGTCTTCGATGATCTTCGTAATCGCTCCCTCAGGCGGTTTGTAAACGTCGTCGGTAAAATGCTGGCGGGCAAACTCCAGAAACCAAGCCGCCTCTACGGGACTTGCGCCATCCCTCGCCAATCGCTGATAAAGTCGAATTGCGACATCTGCGTTGGCCGTGAAGCGCAGGAGATCGGACGTGCCTTCAGCAACGACCTCGGAGTGCTTCACGTAGTCGAAGTAGTGGAGTCCCCACCCCTTCTTTTGGCATCCCGCACGATCAAAATGAATCACTGTGAATTCTGCTGTCCACTGGTCGAGGCATCGCCCCATCAGCTCACGGCATGCCTCACTCGCTCCATCAGCCTCAAGCTTCGGCCGATTTTCTGAAATAAACCAAGCCAACGAGGTGATCAGATCGAGCGCACCTTCATCATGGCTGCCAACATGTTCGAATGCGCGAGGCAGAAAATAGGCAGCTTCTTCGTAGGTTCCGGCCGGAAGAAAAGGGCCGAGAATCTGTTTGTAGTGCCACCAAGTCATCTCTTCGTCCGGCGTCTCCAGAATCTCGGTGAGCTTGTCCTCAGTGAAGTCGTCAAACGGATCACTGAGCGATGTAGGACGTCGATATGACAGATCGAGAGCAGGCATTTTCAGGCAGAACGTTCAAGCGATGGCAACCCCACTAGCGGGGGCCAGCGTTGATCGCGGGGTTGAGGTTGAGTGAGGATAAAGCATGGAAAACAGAGGGGCTAGTGGGGGTTGCCATCCGCGCCTTGTTATGCATTTCTGTCAATTACGAAACTGGCATCCGCTTCAAAAGAGACGGTCCGCAGACGCACAGAGTCCAGATATTTCTGGGGTTCAGGGTCTAGATCTGAGACAATAAGAGCTGAACTCGGGCGACAGATCAGACGGTAGGGTTGATTTGGGTTAGGATTGGGCTGCGAACTGGGCCAATCATAGTAAAAGAGCCCCCTTGAAGACCACGCCGCGACAATCCCCAAAGGATCACAATCCTTGGCACCAGCCTCAAAGCACGCTTGCCCTTGTATTGGGAGATTTGCCAGTGCGCGATAAAGCTGAATGTAACGCTCGTAGCCCTGGAAGAATCTGTCAGGAACCCAGGTAGTGCCTCTGTCTGCAAAGACGGCAACATGACCGACGATGTCAATAGCGAACCATTCGAAGTCAGCTACCGGGGCGATTCCGTCCCGCGCACACTCGTATGCCTCAAGGTCATACACACACTGGATTGGGGATGACCTCTCTCTTTGCATAACTAGTTGATCACCGACAGAAGTGTCGATTTTTGCCGAGCTTCTTTATAGGCGACAGAGTTGTCGGTATTTGCGCAGGGTAGTGATTTCATAGGCGAATTTAGGTGGGATTTAGCCGCAGATGCGCCTGATCGTCAATGTTATTGTCGGTTTTCGCTCGGATGCGCGTGAATTCCCGCAGTTTATGACAACGGGCTTTTTGGGAGGCTGCGGTGGGGACGTTGGTCGGACGGTAGATTTCCAGATGGGTTTTCCTGAGGTTGGGATGGTCGTTCGGAATTTTCCGAAGTGCCTCCCCAAGGTTATTTTGGTCGTGCGGAATTTTCCGGGGTGCTTCCACAAGGTTATTTTGGTCGTTCGGAATTTTCCGAGGTGCCTCCCCAAGGGTATTTTGGTCGTTCGGAATTTTCCGAGGTGCTTCCCCAAGGGTATTTTGGCCGTTCGGAATTCTCCGAGGTGCTTCCCCAAGGGTATTTTGGTCGTTCGGAATTTTCCGAGGGGCCTCCCCAAGGTTATTTTGGTCGTTCGGAATTTTCCGAGGTGCTTCCGAGACGTCTGGATGGTCATGCGGAATTTTTCCCAGGAGTGATTATTCCACAGCGGATGTGCTTTCTAGCGCGGTGGAGCGAGGCTGCGCCCGAGCCTTCGTCTGCTGGCATTCAGAGGTTCGCTCAAGCACTTCCTCGCGCAGATCGACCATCGCTGGGCAAGTTCTTTTAGAGCAGGGAGGCATCAGCTCACGACTGGCTCGGGCTCAGCCTCGCGCCACCTCCCTTTGCTGTGGAATAATCGCTCGTGAATTTTTTCCTTACTGACCGTTATTGTTTTGACACGGCGGCGGATTTTTCGCAAATTGCGAGCGCATTTTCCTGAGTTCCGTTAAAACCACAACAACAACACCACAACCATGGCTCGTTATGATTCCGGGATCCGCTACGGTAGCGGAGCACGATACTCACAGGCTGAGCCGTCAACCATCAGCACAAGCACTATGATTCGCCTAACTCGTTTCTTGGAAAATCCGTTCGATGACATTGAAATCAGCCTGGATGAACTCCTGGCTTTCTCTACTGACCACCTGCAGCGGCTCATCGCCAACAACCCCGGGGCGCTGTATAACGCCCGCATTACCGCCACGACGCTGGCGCTGAACACGGTGAGTAACTGCACCACGGATGATCAGGTGAAGCTGGGTCTGCGCAAGGCGCGGAAGCTGGCGAAGGATACGTTCCGGGCCGCGCTGGCGGGGAATATGGAGAAAATTTCCGCCGTGGTGGTGGCTAAATTCGGCGGCAGCTCCCCGGAATACCTGGAGTGTTTCCCGCTGGGACGGAGTATTTACAATACCAGCACGGATGACCATCTGGAAAATCATCTGCAAACGCTGGTGACGGCGCTCACGGCACGCCAGGCGCAACTGGGGGCGCAGGTGGTATTGGATGCGGGTGGGCTGCTGAGCACGTGGATCGCGCTGCACGCGGCCAGCGAGTCGTCCACCGGGGCCAAAACGACGACGCAGGAAGGGAAGGCGGCGGCCCGCCAAGTGCTGCAACTTCAGTTGTTCCTTAATCTGCTGGAAATCGCCAAGAACAACCCGCGGCTGCCGGAGAATCTGCCGCTCTACATGCAGCAACATTTCCTGGAAGATCCGGTGACCCCACCGGAACCACCAGTGCCGCCAACTCCTCCGGTGCCGCCAACTCCGTGAGGGGGGGGCCTCTTCATAATTTCATCGAACGTCTGAGTCCTCCGAACCGCGAACGGAGAACCTTGAATTCAAAGTGGATGCTGGTGAGCGGTTCGGAGCGACGACTTGTTCGACTTTTTGGTGAGTGCGATTCCGCATCCCATCACCATCAGCAAAGCGGCAGAGGCCCCAGATCCCAAGTAGGTCGGCATCCTCGCATCACGTCTAGCCTCCGCCTCCAGAGAGCGCGCATATTCCGGATCATTATAGGACCTCTGTGTCACTACAGGGACTTCATTATTCGCTATGAATGTCCCCAAAAGACCGAGAAGAAGTGGGAGGAATGCCAGCAACCCAAACGTAAATAAAACCCGGCGCCACGGCCTAATCGAGACCACGACAATCCCGCTCACGAGGAGCAGGGAGAACATTACAATGATCAAAAATCCGATGGGTCCTGACTTGATTAGAAATTGCATATTAGTCATTTTCTGTCGAACGACCCAAGCTGAGCCACGCCGCCGGGGACTTCCGCCAACCGAAAACCCGAAGCGAAAACTGACCGGCGTAACCGGCGTTGGCTCCAGCGCTGTGTTAGGCCACAAGGTCATTTGATTGGTCGAGCTTGATGCAGATAGATCGTGTAAGCACCATACCCCTCGTCAACAATGATGCCCTCAATGCGGAGTCTCTCGCCCTTCTTGCGCGAGGATCCTTCGGTCGTGGCACTGATAAGGTGGGCTTGGATGACTTCGGTTGGATGCGCGGAATCACCTGCTAGTTCCTTTGGAATCACGATATCCACCAGTGGAACATCCCGCTCGCTTTTGACGACGACATCAAGCAGCACGAATTGGCCAATGAGCTTGTCTATCTCTTTTGCGGTGTTGGAAAATTGATATAACCGTGAAGCTGTCAAGTGGTCCTTTGCGGGAAACTGAAGATCAAACTTATCGGATGTAGGATTACCGACAGCAACACCGAGTGCCGCGATCAGGACGGTGAGAGTTAGCGGTAGTCTCATAATAGTGGTTGTGAGTGCAATTGTTGGAGCCGCGTAAAATGTGGCCTAACGTTAGAGCGCAGACACCGCTGGTGAGGGTGAACTTAGATGACACAGTGACGTGTCGAGATTCAAACAACGCTGAAAAAACACTAGGATACCAGCGGTTGATCTGCCGCGTTTTTGTTCGGCTAGTGGAGCTTGATGGAGGTTGGGCATCATGATGGAACACGCTACGCGCAATGGGTGGAAAGTCAAAAAATGCTTAACGATCTCGACAGAGATGAGGCGCAGGCTTCCGTCCAATATAGGCACAACCCCACATCTGCTCCGAGTCGGCTGAAGTCCTCAACTCGATCTCACCGTCGTCAGGTCGATCAGGCCACATCAAATCGATACGATAAATACGCAACTGCTCAACTTCGTCTCGGTATCGAGTCAAGTCCCGGACGCCTTGCAACTGAGATACAATAAACTGCTCAACAAGGCAGACGAGAGGACCCGGATTTGAAGCAATCGAAGCTGCATGCTCAATCAAGGCTGGCGATGGGTGATAGATTTGGTCGTTCTTATCAATCTCACCAGCAATGTAAAAACCGAATCCACAGGCCGCCAGGCTCGGGTCGGTAAGCCATGCATCATCGTCTTCGGAATACGTCAGCAAGCCAAGCACGGGGTGCGCAACAGACTCAACGGTAGGTTTTGGGTCACCCAGAAGGAATTTCTTTAGCTTCACGAACATCTGCAGATTTAGAGCCGAACTAGTTGATCACCGACGGAAGTGTCGATTTTTGCCGAGCTTCTTTATAGGCGACAGATTTGTCGGTTTTTGCGCAGGGGAGTGATTTCATAGGCGAATTTAGGTGGGATTTAGCCGCAGATGCGCGTGATAGTCAACGTTATTGTCGGTTTTCGCTCGGATGCGCGTGAATTCCCGCAGTTTATGACAACGGGTTTTTTGGGCAGGCTGCGGTGGGATCGTTGGTCGGACGGTAGATTTCCAGATGGGCTTTCCTGAGGTCTCGGTAGTCAACTTTGCTCCGTGGCCGGTTACGGACTAAAGTCCATCACTACAGAGCAAATACCGCTGGCGGGATAAAATTTTCGCTGGAGCCAGCGGGAAGTCTTGACGATCACTTCTGAATTAGGTTATAACCTCGGCAATGCATCCCCGAATCCCCCTTCGCTGCTCTGTGCTTGCGCTCTTCCTCAGCCAAGCGGTCGGAGCGGTGGCCCAAACTTCCATTAGTGATACGCTCTCAGCTCCCGGTGTGGACCTGCGGGACGCCCCGCAGCGTGAGCGGGCGCAGGGGCAGGTGGGCACGATCATGGCGGACCGGCATGCGGCCGCCCGAGCCAAGGCGCTGCAGATGGGCCTGCCGGTGCGCACGGTGCATCCGAATGGAAGGGTGGTGGAAATTGCGGATTTCGTGGGGGATCGACCACTCTATTTCACGACCCACAATGTGAATGCGGCCATTTCCAGTGGGGCGAATTTGCTGCGACTGGCTCCGTATTCGGTCAGCGGGAGCGGGCTAACGGTCGGGGTGTGGGATGGCGGCGGTGCCCGCACCACGCACCAGGAATTCGGCACCCGCGTGACGATCAAGGACGGGGCGGCTCTGGTCGACCATTCCACCCATGTGGCGGGCACGATTGGAGCGGTGGGGGTTGATAGCCTGGCCAAGGGGATGGCTCCGTCGGTTAATATCGACTCCTATGAATGGACCAGTGACAAGAGCGAGATGACGGGACGCGGGGCTTCCTATCCGGGGGAGGCGGGGAAAATTTATCTCAGCAACCATAGCTACGGGATCGTCAGTGGTTGGTATTACACGGGCTTGGCATCACCCCGCTGGGCGTGGTATGGAAATGGGACCACGAGCACGAGCTTCGAACCGGACTTCGGGAAATATGAAACTAATGCACGGGACACGGACTCGTTGGCGTTCAGTCTGCCCTATTATCTCATCATGCGCAGTGCGGGGAATGAACGCGTGGACAACCCGGCGGCCGGGGACCCGGTCTCCCTAACTACCAGCACCACTTCAGCCGTCACCTATGATGCCGCCGTGCATCCCACCGGAGATGGCACGTATCGCAATGGGTATGACACCATCAGCTATGATGCCATTGCCAAGAATGTGGTGACAGTGGGTTCGGTGGGCGATGCGGTGAGTGGATCGACCCGCTCGCTGAGCGGAGCCTACATGTCGTCCTACTCATCCTGGGGCCCGACTGATGATGGGCGCATCAAACCTGACCTGGTGGCCAATGGGGAGTATCTCTACTCCACCCTCTCCACCGCCAACAATGCCTACGGTTACATGAGCGGCACCAGCATGGCCACCCCCAGCGCCACGGGATCCGCGGCTTTGGTGGTCAACTACTGGAACACCCTGTGTCCGGGACACGCCCTGCGCGCCAGCACGCTGAAAGGATTGCTGATTCATACGGCGGATGATCTGGGCACGAGCGGGCCGGATTATCAATTCGGCTGGGGCTTGATCAATGTGCAGGCTGCGGCCGATGTGTTGCAGGCCTATAAGACGAGCGCGGGGACCCGCCGCGTGGTGGAGGATCGGCTCACCACCACCAAGACCACGAGCAGCTATAATTTCACTTGGAACGGATCCTCCGCGATCCGCGCCACGTTGTGCTGGACGGATCCAGCGGGTGCTTTCACCACCTCCACCGATCTGCGGACCGCGCGCTTGGTGAATAATTTGGACCTGAAAATCACTGGTCCCACCGGGATCGTTTACTCCCCCTGGGTGATGCCGTTTGTGGGTGATTGGACAAACGCTAAGCTGTCCGCCGCCGCGGTCACCGGGGTGAATAATACGGACAATGTGGAACGGGTGGATATCGCCACGCCAACGAATGCCGGGGCTTACACTGTGACGGTGACCTACACGGGAACGCTGACTAACAGTGCGCAAAATTTCTCCGTCCTGCTGAGCGGTGGCACGGCCACAGCCACGGCCTCCGCTCCGGTGGCCACGGTGATCTCACCCAATGCGGGCACGGTGGATACGATGACGCTGAATTTGACGGGTAGTGGATTCCAGCTCGGAGCCAATGTAAAGTTGACCAAATCCGGACAGGCTGAGGTGGTGGCTTCCAATCAGGAAATCCGGAGCGATAATGCCACCTTCCGCGTCAATGTGAATGGCATGGCATCCGGCTTGTGGAATGTGGTCCTGACGAATCCGGATGGCCAGAGCACCACGCTGCCAACCTCTTTCTCCATAGCCGGAGCGCTATGGCAGGACAATTTGGAGGCGGGGGCCAGTGGCTGGAGCCATAGCGCCACCGCTCCTTACACGACGGATAGTTGGGCGTTGACGACCGCGCAGAGCAGTTCTCCCACCCATTCGTTTTTTGCCGGTGGACCCGGGGTGAAGAATATCGATGACCTTTACTCGCCCATCATCAACGTGCCCGCCGATGCCGCCAACCTGAGCCTCACGTTCATGCATAACTTCGATCTCCAAAGCACGCGGGATGGTGGCGTGCTTGAATTCTCTGTAAATGGTGGTGCGTGGTTTGATGTGACCGCCGCAGGCTCTGGGGCCGCGTTTGCCTCGGGTGGATACAACAGCTCGCTGACCGTGACCAACCCGTCGTCTTCCCGCAATCCGTTGGCTGGACGCGCTGCTTGGTCTGGCACCAAGACTGGCTTCTCCAAAGTAGCGGTGAACCTCACGGATGCCGCCAAGTATGCCGGGAAGACCTTGCAAATCCGTTGGCGCCTCGCCACCAACGGCAGCACCACCAGCCCCGGTTGGTATGTGGATGACATTGCCATCGCAGGCGTGGCCTCGGGGAATTTACCCCCATCGATTACCGCGGAAGCCATCGCCACGCCCACGCCGGTCACGGCTGCCAGCACGCAGCTGACGGTCTCGGCGGATGATGATTCCGGGGAGTCCGCCCTAGCTTACACTTGGTCTTACACCGGAGGATCCTTCACCCGTCCGGTCAGCTTCAGTGAGAACGGCACCAATGCCGCCAAGAGCACCACGGCTACCTTTACGGTGGCGGGAAATTACACGTTCACCGTCTCGGCACGCGATGCCCAGGGGTTGACCGATACCAGCAGCGTGGTGGTGACTGTGGATCAGACTGCCACTAGTGTTTCCGTGCTCCCCGCCACCGTCTCGCTCGCCTACGGGGCCACGCAAAATTTCACTGCCAGTGTGCTGGATCAATTCAGCGACCCCTTGACGGTCCAACCAAGCCTAACGTGGAGCACCAACGGCGGTGGCACCATCAATGGCATCGGGACGTATCTGGCCGGTGTTGCGGGCGGTCCTTACTCGGTAACAGCCACGAGCGGTTCAGTAAACGGTTCCAGCAGCGTGACGATAGTCAAAGCCGTGGCTCCGGTTAGTCTGAGTAATCTTTCCCAGACCTATAACGGCAGTCCTCGACCCGTCACCGTCACGACGTCGCCCGGAGGATTGGCGACCACGGCAACCTACAACAACTCCAGCACGGTGCCCACCAATGTGGGCAACTACCCGGTGGTAGTCACCATCAACGATCCCAACTACCAAGGCACCGCCAGCGGAACACTGACCATCGGCAAGGGCACGGCTGCGATTTCCCTGACAGATCTAACGCAGGTCTATGACGGCAATCCTAAACCAGTGACAGTAGCCACCACTCCAACCAATCTAAGCACGATCATCACCTACAATGGGGTGGCCACCGTGCCGAGTGATTTCGGTTCCTATCCGGTCGTGGCAACCATCAGCGACGCCAACTGGGAGGGCACGACCAGCGGCACCCTGACGATCGGCGGATTGCCGTTGAGCACTTGGAAAACCCAAAGCTTTACCTTGGCGCAAATCATCGCTGGCGACGCGGCGGACCATGCGGACCCGGATCTCGATGGCTGGGATAATCTGGCGGAATACGCCCTGGGCACTAACCCCAATTATTCCTCCTTCGGCATTTCCTCCAATTACACACTCTCTGGTTTATCGATCAATTTCACCCGTCCCAAAGCGCTGCCGGATGTCATCTATGAGGCGGAATCCTCGCCTGACATGGCGGGCTGGTCCCCTGTCCCCATTACCCTTATTTCCGATGGCCCCATCCAGACGATGCGCGCCACCGATCCGCTGCCCCTGGCCAATGGGAGCCGACGGTTCATGCGGCTGAAGTTCTCCCGTTAACGAAGCGGCCGGGCCCCCGGATGCCATGACGGGATAGATTTCCCCTCGCAAAATGCCCAACGCGTGGCACAGAAGTCTGGAGCCGAGACCGCTTTTCCCTGCATGACGCACACTTCCCGCCAGTTTGGATATGCCATCGCTATTGCGGCAGCCCTGCATGCAGTGCTGTTTGCCGTGGCGGGGCTGTTTGTTTTCTGGGGCTTCCTGCGCAGCTTGGATTTTACCCCGCCCAGTGCTGATGACGCGGTGGATGACTCGCTCACGGTGGTGATTGCGCCAGAGGTGGCGGCTCCGGTGCCCATTCCTGATTTGGTGCCTACTGAACCCGCTGAACCCTCGAAGCAGGCCCCGGCGGTGAAATATATTCGCACGAACTCGGTGGACCCAAGTGCAGAGGCTCCGGAACCCGGCACGGCGGCATTTATCTCGGATCGCAATACCAAGGGGGCGTCCGAAGCTGCGCCTAATCCTAACGGGGACAAAAATTTGCCCAGCATGAAGGGAGCAGACAGTCCGTTGCTGGATTTGGCAGACCGTAGTTTTGCCGCAGGCGAGCACTCGATGCAGGAACGAGCGCCCACGGGGGTGCAGGATCAGCCAAACCCACTGCAGCCCGCCACTCCGCCGACGCCTGCGCAAGACTTGGCGAAGATCGTGCGGGAGGCCGCCCAGAAACGAGCGGAGGAGCAACTGAAGCAGGCCACGGCCCAAGTGAATCCTTCCGCCCCGAACTTGGACCCCAATTCCGATTTACCCACCAAGGCCCCCGAGGAAACGCCCAAGGTTCCGCCAATGCAGGAACCGAAGTTTGAGAAACTTTTCCCTGAGGAAAAGAAGGCGGAGATCGCCAAGGAAGAACGGCCGCCCGCGCCCCGGCCCAGCGATGCCTCCACTGGAACCGCTGGTGCGCCCAAAGGGAAGGATCTGAAAGCGGCCCAAACCCAGACGCAAAAGAACACCGTGCAGGGTGGGATCACGAACCGCGGCAAAGCCAGCGTGGAAGCCGCCGACACACCGATGGGGCGCTACATGAGCAAGGTGAACACGGCAGTTTCCCAGAAATTCACCCCGGCCTGCATGAAGGCTCGGGACCGCGTGACTTATGGCACGGTGCAGGTGGAGTTCGATGTGAATTTAAGTGGCGGGGTGGAAAATCTCCGCATTGCCAGTGGCGGTTCCGGCAACGCTGTTCTACAGGATCTGGTGCTGGGCGTGGTGCTCCAATCCAAACTCCCTCCCGTCCCTGAAGATTTGCAGGAATACCTGATCGGGAATCGTCTTCACATCACCTATGGTTTCCTCTTTCACTAGCATGATTTATTGTTTCGCAGAAATCTCGCCTGACAGCTTCCAAGCCAGCCTGCAGAAGGTCTGGCACTTCTTCGAGACCGGCGGTTGGTCGATGGTGCCCATCGTGCTGTGTTCGTTTGCGGCGGTCACCTTGGTGATTTTCAAATTTCTCGACCTCCGCACGGCCAACGTGGCGCCCAAGGAACTGTGTCGCACGCTGGGACGGGTGGAAGACATGATCGCAGCGGGGAAACTCCAGGAACTGAACCGATCCATCCGCACCCAGGACTCGGTGCTCAGTCGCATTTGCCAGCATGCCCTGCTGGGCACCCATCGTAGTAAAGAAAGCGCCGAGCGGTCCACGGAATCCATGGCCCGGGAGGAAGTGTCCCGCTTGGAACGCGGGATCCCAGCCTTGGAAGTCATCTTCACGATTGCTCCCATGGTGGGCTTGATTGGCACGGTGGGCGGATTAGTTAGCATCTTCGGCAGCTTCGGAGCGCGCGGGGCCGGGCCGGATCAAGCGGCCTTAATTTCCAAAGGGATCTCCGAAGCACTGAACACGACCATCGCTGGATTGGCCGTAGCGGTGCCATGTTACATCTTCCAGAGTTTCTTCTCCCGGAAACTGGAAGCGCTGGCACTGCGCATGGGAACGCTAACCAACGCTCTGATTAGTGCCGTCTATCAAACGGAGACGGACGCCCCACCCGCCGCGATCCCTTCCCCGCCGGCAAAATCCACCGCGCCTCCTCCGATTCCTGCTGCGCCAACCATCACTGCTCCCAAGCCCCAGAACGGACGTCTCCAAAACAAGAAACCTGCTGAATCAGAGCTGGAAAATGGATCCAGCCAGACTGGGCTGGACTACCCGGAGCGCCCGACCCCAAGGCCTCAGAAGGTCAAGGCCGAGCAGAAAAATCACGCTGACGACGAGGATCATTCGGGTGACGACCAACCTTCATCCGATGACGAATGAATTTCTACGTTAAACGTCGCCCCAAACCAGTCTTGCAGATCATTTCGATGATCGATATCCTGATTATTTTGCTGATCTTCCTAGTGGTCACCACGACCTTCAAAGAGGCGCAGTCCGCCATCAGTGTGAGCCTGCCGAAAAGCGAATCGCTGGCGAGCAGCGGGGCGGAAGAAGCCCAGCGACTGGGCTTGATCGTGACTAAAGACGAAAAGATCTACTTGGGTGACTCGCCCGTAACCACCGAGGACCTCGTCAGCGCGCTGCAAACCGCCAAGGCCACGCGGCCCGGGGTGAAGCTGGAGTTGCGGATTGATGAAAAAGTTCCATTCGGCACCTTGATAAAAGTTTGGGAGTGCTTAAAAAATGCGGGATACAAGATGAATGAAGTTCCCGCCCGGGTCATGAAACCGTAGTTTCTCAGACACACTGCATCTCCACTCCCACTCCCCCCACCCCCATGGATATCTACCAACTCCCCGCCATCGACGCCACGCTCAATGCGGTTAGCACCGTCTTGATGCTCGCAGGCTACTTTTTCATCAAGCGCGGGAACAAGCGCGCGCACATCACCTGCATGGCTGCTGCCTTGGTCACTTCCGCAGCCTTCCTGGCCTGCTATCTGACGTATCATTTCACGAAGCCAGCCCCCGTGCATTTTACCACGCAGGGTTGGCCCAGGATGGTCTATTTCTTCACTTTGCTAACCCACATTCCGCTGGCGATCGTGGCCACCATCATGGTGATCATCACGGTCATCTTTGCCATCAAACGAGACTTTGTGCGGCACAAGAAAATCGCCCGCTGGACCTTCCCCATCTGGCTCTATGTGAGCGTGACCGGCGTGCTGGTCTATCTGATGCTCTACCAATGGTGGCCCAGCACGGACTTGCTGAATCGGTGATCCGCTGCGGCAGCGCGCGTGGTTATCACTTTTTACCTGAATCTCCTGGGACCAGACCGCGCAGGTCAGAAAACTCTTTCCAGACCGCATCCACGGTGGCCGCCTCCGGCACGCCACCATGCATCCAGAGGCCGTAGCGCAGTGGCAAGACTTCACCTTTGCCGAGCGTGACCGCGCCAGCAAAGAAGGGGCTCGCACCCATCCACCCGTCGTTGCGCACATGGAAGGCCACCGGATGATGTAAATTGTCAGGATGATCCAAGAGCGCGATCCCACCGCGCACTTCCGGGGAGATCGGGCCGCTGTAATCCACCCAACGAGCGGGCTTGCGGAAGACGTCCGCTTCATTGCGCTGCCCAACACTGTTCAGGATGCGACCGCCTCCATCCACCACCCCAATGGTCTTGGCCATCCGCACGCCCAGCGGCCCGAAGGCGGTCTCGCCAATGACCACGGGCTCGCTGGCGGGATTGGTGAAAGCCAAGTCCAGCAACAACAACCAGGCATTGACGGCATCCGGCTTACGCACGGAAATGGTGCGTTGTTCCTGGAGCAGAACTTTGCCCGTTCCATCCAACCATCGCGTGCGAAACGAGGTGCCGCACCAGGCATCGCCATCCCAATAGCGATCCACTCCCACCAACTCCACCCGCCCTGAAATTCCCGTCTTCGCCTGCTCCCAGAAGTTCGTTTTCGCCACATCGTTGATCCCCACCCACACAGACGTATGATGCCCATGGCTCACGGCATCGTGCGGATGTCCCATGCGGGTTAGGGACACCCCGCCCGGTCCATTGACCGGAAACAAAAACGGCTTTTGGCCACCTTCGGCAAAATTTAATCGCGTCAGTTCGCGACCGCGGAATTGAAACGAAACCCCATGCGCAGGGAGCGGCACGGCCTGCATCACAGGCACCGCCTTCGCCTCCGGCAACGGTTCATCTGCACGCACCGCTGCGGCCACCAAGAGCAAACAATAGAGGAGTCTCATGGCGCAGGGTAATCCAGAGAGATGGATCCTGGCAAGCAACGGCTTTGCGGTGGCTTTTGTTGGTGAGAAACGCTTGCTTGACCCAAGCATATCCAGTGCACTAACGAAGGCAGCGTCATGGCTCAAGCAAAGTTGACAATCCGGCTGCCGCCCAGCAAGTTACGGCATGGCCCAGCGGTATTTAGACCCGAAGCACGTTATTGTTTTTAAACGCATTTTTGGCGAACATCCGCACATCCTGCGCTCGTTCCTCAATGCCCTGCTGCCATTGCCGGAGGATGGGCAGATCGTTTCCTTGGAGTATCTGTCGCCAGAGCAAGTGCCGCAATTACCGCTCCTGAAACACTCGATTGTGGACGTGCGGTGTCGCGATGAGCAAGGCCGACAATTTATCGTGGAGATGCAGATGAACTGGACCAGCGCCTTTCTGCAACGTGTCCTCTTCAACGCCAGCAAGGCCTACGTGCCGCAACTGGAGCGAGGGGAGCAATACGAACTCCTCCAGCCTGTGATGGGACTTTCCCTGCTGGATGACATCTTTGATCGCAAGAGCGACGAGTATTACCATCACTATCAATTGGTCAATGTGGGCCAACCCGAGCGGGTCATCAAGGATCTGCAGTTAGTGTTCGTGGAGTTGCCGAAATTCAAAATCACCTCGGCCATGGCCCCTCTGAAGCGCGCTTGGATTCGATTCCTGCGCGAAACTGGCTCCACGTCCACGACGGAAGCCCAGGCGGCATTTCGCGATGAGGTCGCCAGCCAGGCCCCGGAAATCCAGACTGCACTTGAGTTGTCAGGGGAGGCTGGATTTACCCCAGGTGAACTCGAAGCGTATGACCGCTACTGGGATGTCATTAGCTCTGAACGCACGTTGATCTCAGGAAAATTTGCCGAAGGACGCGCTCAAGGACTTGCAGAAGGTGAAGCAATTGGCGAAGCGCGAGGCGAAATGAAAGCACAGGAGGCACTGCTCGCAAAATTGATCGCCTCCGGCATGAGTGAGCAGGAGGCTCGGCGGATCGTTTTCTCCTGATACCGCTGGTCTGACGACGCGATGCCTTCCGTCGTCACCAGTGCGCTTACTCCACATCCAGATCGTCCGTCGCCACCTCGATGCCTAAGACCTTGCGGGCTTTGGCGGAGTCGGCCGCAATTTGCGCTTTGAGTTCTTCCAAACTGTTGAGGCGCATTTCATCGCGCAGGCGGGCAATGAATTTTACTTCCAGCTCCTGGCCGTAGATATCTTTGTTGAAGTCCAGCAGGTGCACTTCCAGTCGGCGTTCGGTGCGGTTTTCCTCAGTGGTGGGACGGTAGCCAAGATTGGCCACGCCGGGGAGAAATTCCCCTCCCAAGCTGGCGCGCACGGCATAGACTCCGACTGGTGGAAGTTGTTCCGCCAGGCCTTGGAGATTGGCGGTGGGGAAACCGATTTTACGGCCGATTTGCCGGTCCTGGAAAATTTTGCCTAACACCGCATAGGTGCGACCCAACAATTTCTCGGCAGCGGTAAAATCACCCGCTTCTACAGCCGATCGAATGCGGGTGCTGCTGATGGGCTCGCCATCGACGCAGACTCTGGGAACTCCGAAGACGCTGAAGTTCCCCGCAGCCCCCAGGGACTTGAGGGTGGTAACGTTGCCGCTGCGGCCTTTACCGAAGGCCCAGTCTTCGCCCACGCTGATGCTGCCAAGCGGGTTACAACTGGCTTGCAATTCACGCACAAACTCCTCGGCGGTGTGACTGGCGAATTCTTTGGTAAACGCAATTTCCAGCAGGTGCTGCACCCCGAATCGGCTCAGGATGATTTCCTTGTGGCGCGTGGAAGTTAGGAGACGTGGGGCATCCTGCGGTCGCAGGACGCGGATGGGGTGCGGATCGAAGGTGACGACAACACAGGTGCCAGCGTCCGCCGCCGCTGCCGCTTGCGCGGAATTAATGACCTCCTGATGCCCCAGATGCAGACCATCGAACACGCCGATGGCGAGATGAACGGGGCCTGGAATGTCCGTTAGGGAAGTAAGGCTGCGGTGGGTTTTCATGGTAAGCGGATTCCTGGGCTGGAAGGACTAACAGGACCTAAGCGACGCAAAGGACGGGATTGTCCTTTTAGTCCTTGTGGTCCCTGCTGTCCTTTATCCAAGGTCATATTCATAACACTTACGCGCCACGGAGCTTGGAAACGTCCCGCAGGCTCAGCATGCGCGCCTTCACGTCATCCCGGCTGGCTTCTTTCATCGTCGCAAAATCAATTTGTCCCTCGACGCTGAATTTCCCGCTGCGCGTGCGACGGAGTTCCTGGAGGTGGGCTCCGCAACCTAACACCTGTCCAATGTCGTGGGCGTAGGTGCGCACGTAGAAGCCTTTGCTGCAAACGACGCGAAATTTGATGTCGGGCAGCGTGATGTCCTGAATTTCGTAATGGAAAACGGTCACGGCCCGCAGCTTGCGTTCCACTTCGATGCCTTGGCGGGCTAGTTTGTAGAGCGGCACGCCGTCTTGCTTGATGGCGCTGACCATCGGTGGCAGTTGCTGGAAGTCGCCCTTATATTGATCGAAGGCGGCCACGATTTGCTCGCGCGTGTAGTCGCCCACGGGCTTAGCTTCCAGCACCTCACCCTGACGATCCTGGGTGGTGGTGGTGGCCCCCAACCGGATGACGCCTTCGTATTCTTTTTCCTCGGCCATGAGGAGATCTTGGATCTTGGTGGCCCGGCCGATCACGAGGATCAGCAAGCCAGTGGCCATAGGATCAAGCGTGCCACAGTGGCCGATCTTACGTTCGTTGAGGCGCTTGCGGGCCACGGCCACCACATCGTGGCTGGTCATGTCCTGGCCTTTGTCCACGAGGAGGACTCCGTCTAAGGATTCAAGCGGAGGGGAGTGTCGATATTGCTTCATCAAGGGCTGCAAAGAGTTTTTGTTGTGCGAGGGGGAGGGGACCGGCCATGCGAATGCCGGCAGCCAGAGCATGGCCACCGCCACCGAAGTGCGCGGCAATTTTTCCGACATCCAGTCGATTGTCTTTCGAGCGCAGGCTCAGGCGGATTTTGCCATCGGGCATTTCTTCGAAATAGACGGCTATGAGCACGCCTTCGATGCTGCGCAGGGTATCGATCAAGCCTTCGGAGTCTTCCGGTTGGATGCCAATTTCCTGCGCCAAGGCTTGCGTCAGCGCCCATGACGACACCTTGCCGTCATGAGTGATCTGCATCACGTTGAGGAGCCCGCGCAGCAGTTGAATGCGACGGAGCGGGAAATTTTCGTAGGTCTCACGGGCCAGTTGGGAGACGTTAACGCCCAAGCGCATGAGTTCCGCCCCGATCTCATACGTGCGGGCCGTGACGCTTTCGTATTGGAAGGAACCGGTGTCCGTGCTGATGGCGACGTAGAGGTTGTCACCAATTTCCTTGGTGAGCGGTAACTTTTGCGATGCCAGAAACTCATAGAGGATCTGACCGGTGGCAGGGGAAACGGAATCGATATAGTGGAAATCTCCGTAGCCTTCGTTGCTGCGATGGTGATCGATGTTCACCCAGGTGCGGCCTTCGCCAGCCACCATTTCCAAGCACTTGGAGCCCAAGCGTTCACGATTCGCACAGTCCACCGCAATCACGACTTCAACATCCACTGGAGTGGTGGGTCGTTGGATCTGCTCACTGCCGGGCATGAAAGCCAGTGTCGTGGGGACAGGGTCTTCATTCAGCATCACCACGGATTTGCCCATGGCTTGCAGCGCCAAGCCTACGGCCAACGTGGAGCCAATCGCATCGCCATCCGGCCGATAATGGCTCAGGACGGCAAAACGTTGGTGGTTCCGGAAAATTTCAGCCATTCCGGCTAAGCTGGTGTTCGTGCGGGGGGCGCTCATGAGAAGCGGGTGACTCGTGGGGATGAAAGGCTGACGAGAAAATAAAAAAGGGGCGGGAATTGCTTCCCACCCTCCTCTCTGCGGGGGCGGACTATAGTGGCCCCACCTCGGGCGTCAAGGATGGATTGGAAAGAGAACACGGGAAGAACGGCCAGGGCTCTCGAGGTGGCGTTCCGGCCCATCCTTCAAGGTCTGATTGCTTGTTTTTGCTTCCGATGCCGGAAACGATGGATCCACCGTTGCAGCTTGGGGATGGTCTGTTTTTGGTAAGCAGCGGTGAGACCCGGCACGCGCGCTTGGAGTGCGGCATCCGGTGGGATGTCGCCAGATTGCACCAGCAAGGTTAAGAGGTGCTGAGCCGTGATTTCCTTGGCGAAAAGTCGCTGGGCGCGCTGCAGGCCGGCCTGGCCGTAGCTCTCCGCCAGTTGCGGATCCCGCAGGAGCCGCTCCAGCAGGTGCGCAAATTCTTTGGCGTGGCGTTCCTCACAGAGCAGCCCCGTTTGTTCATGGGCGACCATTTCCGGCACCCCGGCCAGCGTCGTGGAGACACAAGGTAATCCTGCCGCCATGGCCTCCATGAGGACGGTGGGAAGATTGTCCTTGCCGCCGTCTTTCTCGGTCACACAGGGCAGGGCAAAAATATTGGCCGCGCCCAGCCACGCCAGGATGTCCTGCTGCGGCAGCGGGCCCAGCAAATGCACCTGCTTCTGCAAGCCGAACGATTGGATGAACATGCGCAGGTCCTCGAACAGCGGCCCTTCACCCGCAATGTGGCATTGGAATGGCACCTCCGCACTGCGCAGGTGGGCGCAGGCGCGGATGAGATCGTCGAATCCCTTTTTCTCAATCAAGCGCCCCACACTGAAAATGATCGGCGGGTCGTGTTTCGGCTGTCCGGCCGTGGGTTGCCTAATGCTTGCGAGATCGATTCCGTTGTAAACGCGATGGATTTTCCCTTTGTAATTCGGAAAGCGATCCCGCAGCCATCCTGCGGTGTAGTCACTCACGGTGATCACCGTGGCGGCATCCTTGACCAAATGGCCCAGCGTCAACGGAAGGCCAGCATCCACAAACATGTCGTTGGCATGGCCCGTGAAACTGTAGGAATGCTGGTAGAACTGGCGCAGCCACCAACAAGTGCGCGCCGCCAAGCCGGCAAAGTGCGCATGCGCATGCCGCACCCCGGCTTCCTGCATTTTATATCCGATGTAGGCCGCTTCATAGATCCGCTGTTTATCCGGCCACTCCCCCCAATCCCGCAAGGTGAGCACCACGGATTGCGGAAGTTTCCGCTCGTCCTTGAGCCGATTCACCACTTTCACGAGCTCCTTGTCCTGCGGGAGCACCTGCACTTGGGCGCGCAGGGATTCGGGGAAATGCTGCACCTCCTCGTGGGCGACATCATGAATGGAGAAGAGCAACGGGCGCGCCCCCTGGCGCTGCAGTTCAAGCACCTCACGGGCGCAGAAGGTTTGAGTGAAAGAGGGGAAGCGTTCGAAGACGTAGGCGAAGTGATTCATGGAAGGGGCCGCGCAAGGGGCGCGCGGACTATTTCTTTAGCCGGAAAGGCGTGCCGCAATACATGCAGTTGAAACGCCCTCGCGTGAGGATACTCAGGACGGTGGAGGTCTTATGGTTGAAGAAAAGGAATTTATTGGCCAAGCGATGCTTGTGGCAGCGTTTTTCTTGCAACGGCGTGCCATGGCAGAGTGGACAGTGCGTGCTCAACCCGTTGGAATAACTGGCAATTTGGAAAATAATAAAGGTCACGAATGCCGCCAGCGCGTATTCCATCCACACCCGATCCCCGCTCTGCATATATTTCCAGCCGACATAAGCCACAATTCCCAAGCTCACCCAGCGAATCACATTGTAGAGCACTCCTGCCAACAACCGTCCGGGGTTACGAAATGGGCGTGGCCGTTGCGTCAATTCCCAATTGCCTGCGCGGCCGGTTAATTGTTCATATAGAGCTTCGTCATCAAGCGGATCTTCGTCCATGAGTTCGGTGGTGGGCACTTCAGGTGCATGAGCTTGGCGATAAGTCAAGGTGTCAGGAGCCATGGTGGTTCAGAGGTATGTTGATGAGGGTTGGCAAGGATTCCACCGAAATCATTCGCGGAATTTCTTTCTTTAAATTTAGCACTCAAGAAATTTAAGTTCCACTAGAATTTCTATTGTTTTAATCTATTTTCCATGAGGGGGCCGGAAATCGGCAATCCAGTCACTGCGATGCCGAGCAGGGGAAGCCCGCTCCAGTCTAACTTCATGTAAAGCAGAGAACGCTGCCGCTCCTCCTACAAGAGAACCGGCAGCGGCTCACTACTATCCATGAAAAAGCGATCTAGCCGCGGCGTTTGCGACCATTCACCAACCCCAGCGCAGCCAGTCCGAGCAGGCAGGAGATGGAGGGTTCTGGCAGGGGTAGGGGATTGTAGCCAACGACCAAGCTTGCAACGTTAAAGTATCCTTCGTCAGCCCCTTGAATCCCGTAGACCCGAATCTCCAAGCCCTCGCTACCGATGGTCAATTCATCCCAATGCCATGTCAACGTGTGGCCTTCGCCAGCAGAAAAGCTCCGGGTGGCGAGCCGGGTGGTTTGGAAATTTTCGTCACTGGCAACCGCCCACACGTCGGAGGGAGTTACATTGGAGGTGTCATCAATTACGAGAGAGGCGGACTCATAAATGACCTTTTCAGGGCTTTGTATTTTGAAACTGATGTAAGAAGCATCAACCTGCTTAATGCCCGTGCCATCATTAAAACTATGGGTAAAGACGCCCACACTGTCAGGATTCAGTCCAAAGCGCACCAACCAACCAGGCTCGGGCGTATCAGGATCGGCACGATTCCACGGCAGGTCGCTATTAATTAGTCCGTTGGTGCCGGGACGAAGAGGATCACTATCGTAGTAGCGTGCGGAGAGTGCGGCGGAAAGCTCCCCCTCCTTCACCTGACCTTCGAACACTGTAGAATTGCCATCATTGTAATAAGGATCGAGATAAGTTCGCAGCGAAGTCTCGGAATCGTTCTTGGCGAAATCGATCAAGGAGGTGATGGCCATGGCCTTCCAAGGCATCAAAAGGAAATACCCAGCAGCTAGGGTGAGCAAATTTTGTTTAGATATTGGAAATTTCATAATATAGAAATTATAAGCCATAAATTCAAGCTGTCCAAATATTTTTTTTGGAATTTTAAGATGGGTTGAGCGGTCGAGGGACAAGAAAATCAAGATATCTTAAAAATATGCGTTGCATTTTAGATCGTAGGTATTAACTTTTTGCACAATTGAAAATAATCGCATCCATGAATACCAACCTTATGAATATCGCAAATCGTGATCAGACGTTAAAGCAAACGTTCCGTCGAACCCTTGGACTGGGTGCCTTAACCGCATGGCTTTCGCTGAGCGGGGGGGCTCAAGCCTCAGTGTCTATCTGGCAATACCAAGTGCTCTTCAATGATTTTGCCGGTCAGCCCGGTGGATTTGAAGATCAAGGAGTCGGGGCTTACGTTTATAATAGGAAGGGGGCCACCAGCGCTCCGAATACGCGCAGCTATGATTTCGTGCAACCCACCGGGCAAACAGGCTCTGGCACGACGAAGTATGGCATCGGACAGGATCAGGTCACGGATCTGACCGTGACTTCCCGGATTATCGACGGTAGCAATGGCCACTGGACGAACATTCTGGCTGACAAGACGGTTGAAGGCCTGCGCTCCAGTGCCTTCGTCACTAGCGGGAAAAGTAAGCCCGGAGACTACGCGGTGGTCGCCTATGAATTTTCCTTCAGCTCAGACCTAGGTATCACGGCCAAGGATCTGGCAGTGCGGCTCTCAAACGTGAACGGCATCGGAGAGATCTACGAATGGTCGTTCGTAACGTTGGGCACCGTGGACGATGCCCCCTTTGCAGTGGGAAATATTGGCAACTATAAGAACACGGACTACACCAACGTCAGCAGTGGCGTTTATTATAACGCGAACGGCACCCCTTCCGGTGCCGCCGCCACCGGCCAGCCTTTAGCCGATGGCAAAACGATGAGCCAATATCTGGCCGGACAGAATAGTCAAACTCCCGGTGGCGGAGTGGTCGCCCCAGGTTGGTTTGCCAACGATGACTTTCATGTCAACTTTCAGGATGGCCCTGAAACCGCGTTTACCAATCCCGGGGCTGGTTCTCCTGATCCCTCGAAGCCTGACACGCTCTCGGTCCGCGGGGTCGAGGATCTGGGGCTTGATGAACTGGCGAATGTCACCTCCTTTACCGTCTGGCTGGGTTACAATGATGTGGGCTTCGACTCCAATGGCGACGGCTTCACTTCCACGGGATCCACCCAGCGCGGCATGATTTCCTTCGTAAACATTGGGGCCAGCGAGCCAACTCCCTTGCCTGAGCCGGGCACGAACGTCCTGCTCGGGTTCCTTGGCCTGATGGCGGTTTCCCGTCGTCGGCGGTAAGAGTCGATCTATTGCAATTCAAGCTTCGGGGCCGCTGCGCGTAGGAGTGCAGCGGCCTTTTGCATGGCTTCGGCAGCCGGGAGGTCCGGCGGGGAAATGGGAATGATCTGATGGAAAATTTCCTCCAACGGGGGACGAGCGGAGGCCTCACAGCGGCCGCAGAGTGCGAGGACACGTTTACCCAAGCTCCGCGCACGTCGCGCCAGGGCTACGGGGGCTTTCCCGGAAAGGCTGGAGTGGTCCAATTGCCCCTCGCCTGTGATGACGAGGTCCGCCCAGGAAAGTTTCTCGTTCAGATTCAGTGCGGTTGCCATCAGGTCCAGGCCAGGAGCCAAGCGCGCTCCGGCAAATGCCATCAAACCATATCCCAGCCCCCCTGCCGCACCGCTGCCGGGCAGTGTATGAAGCACACGCCGTGCGTTGTCCGGAGTTCCGAGATCGGCCTCCACCCGCGCTACCAAGTGCGCTAAGCGCGCCTCGTGGGCCGCAAGCTCTGCGGGCTGGACGCCTTTTTGCGGGCCGTAAACTCTCGTGGCTCCCGTGGCCCCGAGCAGCGGATTCTCGACATCGCACGCCACTTCCACCGGAATCGGGAAAGGAATTGCTGGAGGGGAAATTTTCACCACGTGATCGAGCCGAGCTGGCAAATCTGCCACCTCCGCCCCGTCGGCATCCAAAAATCGATACCCCAGCGCCTGCGCCATCCCCACTCCGCCATCGTTGGTGGCGCTGCCACCGATGCCCAATAATATTTTCCGCGCCCCGGCGGCCACGGCATGCATCATCATCTCCCCGGTGCCCCGGGTGCTGGCGCGCCAGGGATCGCGAGCCTCAGGACGAATCAATAGCAAGCCAGAGGCCCGCGCCATCTCCATGACCGCCACCTCTCCAGAACGGGCATACTCCGCCAGAACCGGCCGACCCAGTGGATCGGACACCGTTAGGGAAGTAAATTGCCCACCCAAGGCCGCCCGCATGGTATCCACGAATCCCTCACCACCGTCTGAGAGCGGGCAGGAAATGATTTCCCCGTGTAATGCCAACGCGTCTGCGAGGATTTCACAAATTTCGTCCGCTCGCAGCGAGCCTTTGAATTTATCAGGCGCGATGAGGATCTTGTGCGGTGGGGTGAGACGCCCCGCCTCCCGGGGAGGATTTATCATTTCCTAGCGGAAAGATTTGGCGAAGTCCTCTTGGGAAATGCGCAGTTTCTCCGGGTCCACCGTCTTTTTCTGGAAGGTGCTGGTGTTGCCCCGATGCAGCAATTCCTTTTCATAGACCGCGGAATCCATGGGGAGATCGATCGTTTTATTGAGCCAACCGGACAACAAGATGGAGTTGGCCAGTTCAATGCTGTGAATGCCTTCGGCGGCAGGCGTCATCAGCTTCTCCCCATGCAGGATGGCGTTAGTGAAATTTTGCAGAATTTCCACATGCTGACCGCCCCGCCCGGTGACCGGAATTTCCACGGTCCACGTCTCGGGTTTGGCGAACCCGGAATAGACATCATTGCTCCATTCCGTCATCGGCACCTTGTTGCGAATCCAGGAAATCTTGTCCGGATGAATCGTGACATGCCCGCGCTCGGCCACGATTTCCAAGCAGTTCTTGCCGGGAGTTTCACCCGTGCTGGTTATGAAGACCGCGTTCTTGCCGTCCGGATAACGGAAATAGGCCGTCACATCATCCTCCACTTCAATTTGGTGATACCGACCGAAATTGCAGAAGCCATGCACCTGCGCTGGCATGCCGAAGATCCATTGATACAAGTCCAAATTATGCGGACATTGGTTTAGGAGCACACCACCGCCCTCGCCCTTCCACGTGGCGCGCCAACCGCCGCTGGCATAATAAAATTCCGTGCGGAACCAGTCGCTGCAGTCCCAATGAATCCGCCGAATCGTTCCCAGTTCCCCTGAATCCACCAAGTCCTTCACGGCCTTCCACAGCGGCTCGGTGCGCATTTGGAACATCGCAGAGAAGACCTGTTTGGGGTTCTTGTGCGCGTTGATGAGTCGCTCGCAGTCTGCCTTGTGCACGCTCAATGGCTTCTCCACGCACACGTGCAATCCAGCCTCCAAGGCCGCCACCCCAATGGTGGTATGCGAGAAGTGTGGTGTGGCAATCAGAATGGCATCGATCTTGCCGCTCTTGATCATTTCATTCACATCCGAAAACTGCGCCTCGCCTTCCTCCGGTGCGGGCAGCGATTGTGGCATATCGCAAATGGCCGTTAATTCCAATCCACGCACCTTGCCAGCACGAAGGTTACTCCGGTGAGTTTTCCCCATGTTGCCAAGTCCGACTAATCCAATACGCACTTTATCCATAATGCCTCCATGGTGGCGAAATGGGGCGCACTGTCAAGGCTGGCCGCAGGTGATGCGGCGTGCTTCCTGCCGCCGCCCGTGAATCACTACCCCGCCTGGAGCACCCGACTGATCTCCTTCAGATACCCGTAGCTATAAATGCCCGTTTTGTGCCCGTCCGAAAACGTGAACGCCAGGGCATAACCCCCCACCTGCGCCCATCCATCCACCCGCACCCCCGGGAAACTCTTCCGATCATCCCCGCCGAAGGTATTCCCCAGCAAATCCTGCTCCCCCATGTTCTCCGCACTCGGGGAATACGCCCGCAGCCGCTCCATGGGGAAATAATCCTCGGAGTCGTCTGACCACTTTATCGCGATCTCATCGCCTATCATTTGAATGTCAGTTGGATGCATGCCCCAACCGGGAACCGTAATGGACCTTCACGCAAGGTCTTAATCCGCGCTCCGCAAGGACCTAAAATTCTGCATTCTACTTACGGAGTCAGCGGGCGTTTCGACTGGATGAGGAAGAAACAGCGGGGATTGGTCGCTGGTCCGCAGGGGACGCTCACGGTGGTGGTTTGTGGGTCGCCCGGCGCGAATCCTTGGGCGGCGGCCGTCCAGTGGATTAGGTCGTTGGAAGTCTGGGCGGAGTAAGTGCGCGTGCTGCTGCTGGAGAACGTTAGGGTGGCTATCGTGTGGTTGCCATTGAAGGATTCGCTGAGGATTTGGAAACGATCGTTGGGGTTCATCGGACTGGTGCCGGAGTTGAATTCTTCCAGGTCGGTTTGGCCATCGTGATCGTTATCTCCACTACCGTTGGTGGCGGTGAGATTGCCAAATTTTTCCCGTTCCCAGGCGTCATCCAGGCCGTCGTTATCGGAGTCCACCATGGAAATGGCGAGCGTCTGCAAGCCGGTGCCGAGGTTGATCCAACCAATATTTTGCCCCCAGGCATACCCTTGCGCACTTCCGTCCACCAGGCTCACGCGGGCTCGGTCCGGGTGATTTGCTGCGGCCCAGCCGAAGTTAATCCAGCCCGCATTTTGTGACCAGGCGTAGCCGCTCAGATTGCCAGCGCCATCGTGATTCACCCCGCAATCGTTGCTCGTGGTATTGCTATAGCGAATGCCGTTAGTCGGGGTGCCATCTCCGAAATCCAACCAACCGATGTTCTGGCCCCAGCCTTGTCCTTCCAGGAAATACTCGCGCACCAATGCCCCTGCTGGCGCGCGGGGTTGATCATGGCGCAGACTGATCCAGCCTGCATTTTGCGCCCAGGCGAAACTGCCTCCGCTGGCGATACTGCTGTTACCGGGTGGCGGTAAACTGAGGACATCGCGAGGATTCGTGCTGGCGATGAATTCATTCGCGTCCGAGACTCCGTCTTGATCGAAATCACCGTTGCCATTGGTCACGGTGAGGGAACGGAAGTTGGCAAATTCCCACGCATCGCGCAGGCCATCGCGATCCGTGTCGGCGGTGTTATCGAGCAGCGCAATGTCGATGACACGATTGAACTCCCATTGGTCAGGCAGGCCATCGGAATCAATATCGGTCATGTTAGCGATGAGGTTGACGTTCATGGTGCTGAGGTTGATCCAGCCTGCATTCTGCGCCCAGGCATAGCCGGCCAAGAAATTGGAGGGCTTATTGATGCGGGGTCGGTTGGGGTCGCTCGATGAGGCCCAGCCGAAGTTAATCCAACCGATATTTTGTCCCCAGGCATAACCACTCAGATTGAAATCACAGTCCAAGTTCACCCCGCAATCATCCGCCGTCGTATTGGTGTAGCGCAGGCCATCGCGCGGGGTGCCGTCGCCAAAGTTGATCCACCCCGCATTCTGCGCCCAAGCGGTTCCGCGGAGTTGATAGGAGGTAACAAAGACTCCGTTGTTGCCGTTAGGCTGGTTGTGTCGCGCATTGATCCATCCCAGATTTTGTCCCCAGGCATAGGGATCATTTTCGCTAATGGTGGAAGTGGTTGAGGGCGTCGGATAGGCGCCCGGGCTGGCGGGGTTGGTGGGGCTGGTGTTGGCGGCGTATTCGACTGCGTCTGTGAAGCCATCGCCATCGCTGTCCTGGGTGCCATTGCTTTCGGCTAGGCTGCGGAAGTGCGTGAACTCCCAACCGTCTGGCATGCCATCGCCATCTGAATCAGTGGTGGCATTGAAGATCGTGAGTTTATTGACCTGCCGCACTTCCCAAGTATCGGGGATTCCATCCTGATCTTGATCATAATAGCCGACCGGGCCGTCCGTGCGCAACCAATCGCCTCCCAGGTTGATCCACCCAAGACTGGCGGACCAAGCGTAGCCGCTGAATTTCTGCGTGGTGAAGTTGAAGGTGGGGCGTTCCGTCTGCTCAGTAGAAGTCCACTGGAAGTTAATCCAACCAGCATTTTGTGACCAGGCATAGCCGCTCAGATTTCCCCGCCAATCAAGGTTTACTCCGTAGTCGGTGGAACTATTGCTGGCGTTAGAGTAGCGCAGGCCGTCCTCCGGGGTGCCATCGCCAAATTTCATCCACCCCACGTTCTGACCCCAAGCGATCCCGGACATGGTAAACGAAGTGACTTGCACGCCATCGTCCGTCCACCCAAAGGGCGACAAGTTCAACCATCCTGCATTTTGCGACCATGCGTGATGGTAGGTGGGATGGAGGTTGGATGCCAACACCGCCCGGGCGTTGCTGGCAAAGAACAACGAGGTGATGAGGATGAGGGCGTGACGCATGGGAGCGGGGTGGTAAATGATGGTCCAGGTGCTTCCGGGGTGACTCAAGGTCCGGTGTTGAAATTACCTGCTCCAGCCCCGGTAACCACAATGTTTCCGGTGATCGCCTGACAACTGAAGGCTTTGAGTGCGTTGATGGCATCGCCTCCGGCCACGGTAGCCCGGCCTACGCAGAAGCTGGCGGAGCCGACGGCTTGGATGCCCGGTTTACCTTCGCCACTGGAATTACTAACACTCACGCCGGCCCAGATGCCTGGTTGATTCGTATTGGCTGCGGATGAGGTGCCGATACAGCCAGTGGCAATGGTCGCGTGGATCCCCTGGCCATCGATAGAAACACCTTGACAGTTAGACGCTGTGTAAGCTTCCACGCCATAGCCGGTTTTGCTGGACCCACGGCAGTTCAAGGATTGATGCCCGGCCACCCCGCGTCCTCCGCCATCTGAGGTGCCGCTGCAATTGGTGGCGGTATAGGAAACCACGCCATCGCTGACAAAGCTGCTCGCTGAGCAGTTGGAAACCGAATGCGCTACGACAGCCTGGGCGTAGGCCTGGCGGACCACACATTGGTTCACGTTCGTGGCCACCACACCAGCGCCACCACACATCCGCACGGAGCAATCCCGCACGTTGGAACTGATGGCGACAGCGATTACGGGCAGTGTGGTGGTGTTTACAATCACTTCCTCCCCACAGTAAATCCCATGCCGCCGCACGCCGGAAACGGTCACGGTATCGATGTTGACATTGTCCGCCCAATTCACTCCATCGAGCCGGAGGTTGATGCCATCGGCAAACCCTGCTCCACTCCAACTGGAACTCTGATCATTGTAAGCGGCAGTGCTGCTGATGTGGCCATTGCGGATCGTGACGTCCTCGTGGGCGCCTTGGATGGCAATGCCTGCACCGGTGCTGGCCGGGTTGGTGGAGCTGATGCAAAAGCCATTCATGTCCAAGGTCACGCAACTGGCGGAGATCAGGATGCCATTCCCGGCGGCCACGGTGATATTTCCACAGAGCACATAACTGCCGGGCGTGGTGATGAGCACAGTGGTGGTGCTGGCAGGAATTTCCTTGCGGCAGGTCAGGGCCGCGCTCTTAACTTCGAGGAGCGATGGCATGTCTGCCGCCGGGGCTCCGGGGGCTCCGGGAGGTGTCAGGGGTCCGGCCGCGTGAGTGAGGCTCGTAAGGGCCGCCAACAGCATCGCGCTGGTGGTGAGTAATTGGAGTTTGTGCATAGGAATAATTGGGTGTGATGGCTAAATTTAATGAACGTGCTAGGGAGTGCCTAAGTGTTTCGACGGAGAACTGATGCCCTGAGCGGCCACGCAGCCAATGGCGCTGGTGTCGGCCACGATGGCATTGACGGCACTGGGGGAACTTCCCAGACAGTAGGAGACGACCTTGCCGTTGATGGCGGCCCAGGTCGAGCTGGTGGACGTTGCGGAGCATTGTGTGACGACGCCTCCATTGATGCCGTAAGCTTGTCCTTTGGCGGTGGCGGTGCAGCGGGCCACGTTATTGGCTTGAATTCCGGCGTGGATGGACACGAGATCCGTGCCCAAGGTATCCGCAGTGCAGTCGGAAACTTTCGACGCCAGGATGCCGGTCTCGCCACAGCGTTCGACGACGGAGTTCGTGACATCGTTGGCTTGGATCCCGTAGTGATGAATGCTCTCGACAGCGCAGCGATCTACTTTCGCAGACGGGATCGCAATGCCAGACCCGCAGCGCGTGATTCTTAGCTCTGACAGCGAAATCGCGCTGGTAGTGCTGGGTGCCGCCTTTACACCCCACTCGAAACCACCATCCAGCCAACTGCTGGTGTAAACGGTGTTGCCCCGCACATGGCCGTTTTTTACGTGAACATCGGTCAAGGAAGTAGCACCCGGATCAATATTTATCGCAGCACCACTGAGCCCTGAGGAGTTGGAAGAAATCGTAAAACCGTTGAGATCCAGCGTCACACTGGAGGCCGTGATGCGAATGGCATCGCCACTGGTTACGGCAATGTTTCCTGTGAGCACATAGCTACCGGGCGCGCTGATGGTAAACGCCGGGCCCGCAGCCGCCGCACCACTGGTTCCGGGAATGGGCGTGCGTCCATTTAAACTGCTGGTGGCAAGGGCATCAATCGCAGCCTTGATCTCGACGAGCGATGGCATTTGCGTGGCCGGGCTACCCGGGCCTGCGCTGGGATCCAGTGGCCCGGCAGCTTGCGATGCCGGAGTGATGGCAAACACGCCGAGCATCAGTGCGGTGGTTATGAGTGTGAATTTCATGAAGCGGTGAACGGTTTGAGATGAGAAAATGAAGGTTCTCTCCTTCTCTTCCGTTTGTCCGATGGGCATCTTTCAGAAAATTTCGGCTTTTTTTGGCGCGTGCTGTATCTCAAGCTGCTGCGCTCAAGGAATGGCGGTGGCAAAGGGTTTACACGCGGGTGTGCACGAAAGAACTGCTGAAACAGAACCTTGTTGTTCTGGCAAAGCTCCAAGGTGAGTTTGATAACATCACAGCGTAGTGGGAGCGCCCACGCTCCCCATCATTGTTTCGAGGACGCCCTCGTTTCCGGTAATCGCGCCTTCCGGGCGGGGCGACCAAAAACGACATCGGCGGGATCACAATGTGTCAGGCTGAGGTAAATTGATCGTCAGAAGATTGTCATGAGGTTCCAGCGTTATTCCAAGTCGCCTTCAAGATGAGGTGATCCCGGAGGGATCTCAGAAATTAGCCGGGGGTTGAGCGTTAGCGATACCCCCGGTTAGCGGCCCAAAAGAATTGCATCCCGGCAGGGATGCCAGATCAGCAATATGACCGGAAATGGCTTGGCACGATCCCATTGTGGCATCCCTACCGGGATGCGGTCATTTCGTTGGGATACCGGGGGTATCGCTATCACTCAACCCCCTAATTTCTGTCAAGCCTCTGGCTTGAATCCGATTAAGACCAATCTGTCAGGAATTCAGTTTATCACCCAGTAAATGCGGGTTCGCACTGGCTGAAATCCTCCGTGGATTGGAGCAGTCCAGCGGACTGCTCCCACACTCGTTCACTTGATTACGCGGGAAGGTTTTCTTGCGGATGGGGTGCGTTGGCCGCAGCATACTACGATGATGTGGTCTGTTCGCAGTGTTTCCCGCTTGGTTGCCATGGCCCTGGTTGCTGTGGGGAGCAGTCGTGCGGATGGGGTGGAGGATGTGAGGTTGCAGCATTGGGCTTGGCAACCGGTGATTCGACCGACGGTGCCAGCGGCGGGGAATGCGATTGATGCGTTTATCAATCTAAAGTTGGCAGCACAGGGGTTGGTGATGGCGCCCGAGGCGGATGCCCGCACGCTGTGCCGTCGGCTGTATTTTGATCTGATGGGCCTGCCGCCGTCGCCTGAGGAAATGGCGACATTTCTGGCAGAGTCCGCAGCAGATGCCTCGGGGGCTTACGGGCGGCTGGTGGATTGTTTACTGGCGTCGCCACAGTATGGGGAACGCTGGGCGCGGCATTGGTTGGACATTGCGCACTATGCGGACACGCATGGATTCGAGCGCGATCAACGGCGGGACAATGCTTGGCGGTATCGGGATTGGGTGATTCAGGCGTTCAATGCGGATCAACCTTATGATGCCTTTTTACGGGATCAAATTGCAGGCGATGTCCTGCGCCCGGAGGATCCGGCGGCGGTGATTGCGACAGGCTTTCTCGCGGCTGGACCATGGGATTTCGTAGGGCAGGCAGAGACGCCCAGCCCGGTGTTGAAACGGTTGGCGCGCGCAGACGATCTGGATGACATGGTGACGCAAGTGATGACGGCGGCGTGCGGGGTAACGGTGAATTGCGCGCGCTGTCATGATCACAAATTGGATCCTATTCCGCAGCGCGAATACTATGCGCTGTGGTCGGTCTTCGCTGGCGTGAAGCGCGCGGACCGGGACGCGGATGCGCTGGGGGCGAAGCAAGTGGCGGAGCAGAAACAACGACTAACGACTGAGATCGCTAACGTGAAATCTCAGTTGGCCAAGTTGGAAAATCGCGGACTGGATCTGGCAGACATCGTTGGCGGTGGGAATGGTCTGGGCACTGGCAAGAAGGGTGATGGCATCAATGTGGCCACCGGGAAATCGCAGTCCGTCCCCGGCAGCTTTGTTGAAGGAGCGAAGGCAAATATAGTCTCTGCAGTAGCGGGAGATTATGTGGACAGCGTGGTGATTCCCAATGGCGATGGCGGAGTGGAGGTTCCAGTGACGACGACTGGATTGAAAGTTTCCGGCATTCCCAAAACCTCCGGCCAAGCCTGGGACGCGGTGCGTGACGGGCCGGTCAGTGCACAGAAATCCACGGAGAGTGCTGGGGTGGATTTCAATAAAGATGGGCATGCGCTGCTGGGGTTGCATGCGAATGCGGCCATCACCTTCGATCTGAATCCCCTGCGGGCGATCTTGAAGTCTGAAAGCTTGCGTTTCCAAGCGGACGTCGGCTATGGCGGGCGAGGCGAGCAGGAAACCTTTGCCGCCGTGAGAGTGTTTGTCGATGGGGAGTTGGTATTTCTAACCGAACGGATCAGCGCAAAGAGCGGGCGGCTCTTCGTAAATGTCACCCTGCCCGCAGGCGCGAAATTTCTCACACTGATGGCGACCGATGGAGGAGATGGTATCAGTCACGACCAAGTCTTCTTTGGTGACCCGAGGATTGCGGCCGCGGAGCCAGCAGCACCAACGGAAGTGATGTTAGCCGAGCGGGCAGCGTTGAAATCCCGGCTGGCAGAATGCGAGCATGAATTGGCCGCACAGCCCACGCCGCCCAAGGTCTATGCCGTCGTCAGTGAAACGCCGGCGGTGGTGAATGTTCTGTTGCGTGGAGATCCTGAGCAGCCTCGCGAAACAGTAGCTCCTGCGGCCCTGTCGTTGGTGGCCGCGTTGAAGCCTGAACTGGCGGACGGGGACAGCCCGGAGGGTGAACGTCGTCGCGCCTTGGCGGCATGGATCACGTCGCCAGCAAATCCGTTAACCCGTCGGGTGATCGTGAATCGCTTGTGGCACTATCATTTCGGCACGGGTTTGGTGGACACGCCCAGTGACTTCGGAGCCGGCGGCGGGAAGCCCTCGCATCCGGAATTGCTGGATTGGTTGGCGGAGGAATTGGTGGCGCAAGGTTGGTCGCTCAAGGCCATGCATCGTTTGTTGGTCACCAGCGCGACGTATCGGCAGCAATCGGCTCACGTTCAGAGCAATGCCAGCGATACCGGCAATCGACTGCTCTGGCGCATGAATCCCCGCCGCTTGGATGCAGAATCCGTGCGCGATGCGGTCTTGGCCGTGAGTGGGAAATTGAATCGCGAGCCCTTCGGTCCTGGGTATCGAGATTTCGACTACACCGAAGCCTATGCGCCCGTATATCAATACCTCACGGCCGACAAACCGGAACTGTGGCGACGCAGCATTTATCGCTTTGTGGTGCGCACAACGCCACAGCAATTTCTCACCACACTCGACTGTGCAAATCCCGCCAACCTAACGCCTGCCCGCAACATCACGACGACTGCATTGCAATCTCTGGCGCTGCTCAACAATGCGTTCATGCAGCAGCAAGCAGGCTATTTCGCAGAGCGGGTTACGTCAGAAATCGGGGACGATGCCGTCGCACAAATCAAACGTGCCTTCGCGCTCGCATTTGGTCGCGCGCCCACCGCAGCGGAAGCGGAATCTGCCCTTGGCCTCGTGCAAGCGAGCGGCTTGCCGCAGCTTTGTCGCATGCTTTTCAACGCCAACGAATTTGTCTATGTGGACTGACCGCAACCTCCTTTCCAAACGGGACTTCCTCTCCCAATTCAGCGGAGTGGCATTGGCCTCATTGTTATCGCGCGATGGATTGTTGGCGGCCGGAGCAACCAATCCCTTGGCTGCCAAGCCCGCTCCATTTGCTCCGAAAGCCAAGGCTGTGATTCAAATTTTCTGTCCCGGTGGGCTAAGCCATGTGGATACGTGGGACTACAAGCCCGAGTTGGAGCGCTACCATGGCCAACCGTTCGATGCCGAGTTGGGGAAACAAACGTTTGCCGGGATAGCGGGAAATTATGCCAAGAGCTTCTGGCCGTTTCGGCAACATGGGCAGTGTGGCAAATGGATCAGCGATCTGTTCCCGGGCTTGGCCAGACAGGTGGATGACATGGCCTTCGTGCATTCGATGCAGAGTAAATCTGCGCTGCATGGACCTGCGATGTTCATGATGAACAGTGGATATATTCGCCCGGGATTTCCCGCGATGGGAGCGTGGGTCACGTATGGGTTAGGGAGCGCCAGCGAGAATCTCCCAGCCTTCGTGGTGCTGCCAGATCCACGCGGACTGCCGCCTGGCGGAGTGGCGAACTGGGGCGCGGGATTCCTGCCCGCCGTGCATCAAGGAACGGTGTTAGAGACGGCGGCGGGCAAGGCGCCCTTTGCCGATCTCTTTCCAGCGCAGAAAGTAACGGCGGAGGCAGAGCGCGCAGGACAAAATTTCCTCCAAAGCCTGAATGCCGCCCATGCTGGGACGCGCGCGGATTCCTTGCTGGAAGCCCGCATCGCTTCCTATGAACTAGCCGCCAAACTACAACTCAGCGCCCCCGAGGCGGTGGACCTTGCAGGCGAAACGGAAGCCACCCAAAAGCTCTACGCGCTCAGCGATGAGGACGCGGGGCCATTCGGCAGGCAGTGTCTGCTGGCGCGCAGATTGGTGGAACGCGGGGTGCGTTTCGTGCAAGTTTTTTGCGGAGCGGAGAATACGTCATCCAAAAAGATTCGCCCTAACTGGGACAGTCATGAAGACATCGTGCGGGATCATGGCTACTGGGGACGGGTGCTGGACACGGGAGCCAGCGCGTTGTTGGCGGATTTGCGTTCGCGTGGATTATTGGAGAGCACGCTCGTTATTTGCACCACGGAATTCGGTCGGCAGCCCTTCATGCAGGGGAAACAAAAAGGCCGGGACCACAACTCGGGTGCGTTCACTGCATGGATGGCTGGAGGCGGCATCAAAGGCGGCACCAGCCACGGCACCAGCGATGCCCATGGCTGGAAAGCGGAACAGGATCCCGCCTACAGCTACGAACTCCACGCCACTGCGCTGCATTTGCTAGGGATCGACCACACGAAACTTTCCTTCTACCAAAACGGTATCCAGCGACGGCTCACGGATGTCCATGGCGAAGTGCTGCATGGATTGATCGGGTAGGTGGATGGCTTTACAGCTTCACCCACTGCCACTCGAAACGTTTGCGCCCGAAGTGGACGATGAGTCCCCAAGGCAGTTTGAGATAGCGGAGGGCGGCTTTGAGCCGTTGTTTATCCGAGGCGCGGATGCCGTCCTGCTGTGCGAGCACCAGCAAGGCCCCACTGCGTTGGAAGGTCATCATTTGGGGAAATTGGCATTCGCCTAACACGGTTCCGTCCACGCTGACGCTCCCGGTTGGTTCGTCCTCGAAATCGATGGATTCCAGCCCCCACTCGACCCGCAACAAGCCCCGATAAACTTCCTGACCGTAGCCCAATCCCTGCGCCCGTCCAATCCGTAGCAGGCTGCGAGCGAGCATGGAGGCACGCAGTTCGTCATGTTTCTCCACCGGGTTCTGATGCAGCATTTCCTCATGCGGAATGGTGGGGAACACGCCATGGTTGGGAGAAAGTAATCGCGTGACCACTTCCGGCCTGGTGAAATCCACCAGCAGCCCGAAGCGAGCGTTGTAGAATTTCTGAGCGCTACTAGTGCAGGCAATGGTGGCCTGGGAGAACTCATGCGGACCGTCGTGCAGATCGATTACTAACGAGGTATCGCAGAGGAAATCAGGGGTGAACTCCGCAGCTACTTTATCGCGATGCTTCAGGATGCCACGTGGTTTGATCTGCGTGGTGCCCCCGGATTTGAGCAAGCGGGCGGTGAACAAATCACGGTAAAATTTCGACGGCAAGCCTGGTCCCAACGCCGCATGCGTTTCCTGCGCTAACTGCATGACTTTGCCGACCAACGGATCATCGGGCAGACGTGGTTCATGGCGCGGCGGAGGCCCACCCGGGCGACCTTTGCCACCTGGGCGCGGCGGCCCCGGCCGACCTCCCCGAGGATCCCGCCCACGTCCATCGCGTGCGGCTGGTCCCTCCGGCCGGGGTGGACGTGGCGGACGCGGCCCATTTTCGCCATGAGGTGGACGTGGGGGCGGCGGGGGAGGGGATTCGGGCATGGCTTTGGAAATACTGGTTAGGGGAAAGGAGAGGATTATTTCTTGCGATCACGATATTCCTGCGGGCGCAGGCCAGTGTATCGCTTGAAGACCGTGGCGAAATATTGGGCCGTGGGGAAGGCCAGTTCGTTGGAGATTTTCATGATTGGATGCGTGGATTTGCGCAGCCAATACTTGGCCTTTTCAATGCGCCGGCGGATGAGATATTCGCCCGGCGGGATGCCGACCTCCGTTTTGAAACGCACTTTGAAGCGCGCCTCGGAGAGGTTCGCCACGGCCGCTAGATCAGACAAGGAGATGTCCCAATGGCCTTCCACGCGGAGGACATCGAGCGCATTGCTGATCGGCCCGGCAATGTCCTTGGAGAGGTCATTGGAGAAACAATAGGCCAACTCGACGCCTAACAGCGTCGCCCGCGCCACCAGGGCTGCCCGGCTCAGTGGCTCAGTGTTCACGGCCGGCCAGAGCCGATAGATCTCGTGTAAATGTTCGGTGATGGCTTCGGAGGCCCGCGCAGAGCGCTTGCCTTCGTTCAAGGCTTTCATGAGCGCTTCGCTAGCCGCAGCCGGAAGACCGAGGAAGGTCTTTTTCGCAACGGCTTTGCGCAGGAAAATCCAATAGGCTTCTCCCTTCTCCTCCGGCTGCCCCGCCGTGCTATGGCTTTCACCGGGACGCGTGAGGTAGAGGTCACCTCCCCGGAGGACGGTGCGCTGACCTTCCGTTTCGTAGATCTGCACGCCCTTGGCCAGAAATGTCACTTCGTAATGATGGGTATGCACTTCCCGGGCCAGGCCCTTGGCGGCTCGGCGGTAAGTGTAGTGTCCCAGCACTGGCATGTCGTCCAGCCCGATAGGGCGCAGGTCCAGGATGGTCCGTTCGTTGGTGGATTGAAGGTCAAAATGCTCCATGAGAGCAATTCCTAGAAGAAATTCCGAGGGAACGCAATCTCGAAAGCCGACTCGATGGGTTCATTTCACGTCGTTGCAGCGGGCGCATCCCACTGCTGAATTTGTTCAGGGAAAGGACACCGGGCACAGTCACTGGAGTCCTGACAGCAGAAGTCCTGATAAATCTGTAGCAGCGCCTGGTGCTGATAGAGCTTGCTGGTGAACGTGTCCGCCAGGGACACATTGGTTCCGAACAACCGCAGCGCAGCGCGTTTCGTCTTCTCGTTATCCAACGGGGCGGAACGCTGGCAGTAGGAGCGCCAGAGCGGTTCACGCTCTGGGATGAGGAGCGGGAAAATGAGATTGGAAAGCATATCACTGATGCGCGTGGCCCCGATCAACGCCATGGGCTTGGCGGCGGGATTGGAAGTCAGCGTGTAATGAAAATCCCAATACGGATGGTGCAGCGATGCCACCAGCGCCCGGAAATCCTTTTCCACAAAGGCTTCGGCGGGCTGTAGCTGTCTGCGGAATTTCGGCCAATGCGCTGCGATCTCACTCAGCGCAGCCACCCGACGTTGCGGATGATTCATGGGCCGCACCGCACTGGCGTGCCAGGTCAACGCGGGCCGGGCGGGCGCTTCCTGGGAGGCGGTGCGATGTTTCCACCAGACTTCCCAGAGCGTGCGCAGATAGGATTTCGTGACCGTATCCGCTTGGTCGAAATTGAATCCATCGAGGAATCCCGAGGTTCCGAAACACCGTGCTTCCCGCTCGTCCGGACGCTGCTGAAGTTGCGCCAAGGGCAGGCGCTGGGCGAGCACCGTCATGGGGAGTTTATTGTTGGCATACCCCAGCGTTTCCGCCAGTCCTTGGAACACCGCCTGATCCCAGCCATGCGCTTGGATGACCCGATTCCAACGGGCCGTTTTCAATTCCAAACGATACCGCGCAGCCGCCTCGAACAGGCTCGTGATCTGCCCCAGTGGCCAATCGTTTAAGCGCAGCGAGCAGCGACCGGGCTTGGCCGCAGGCTGCGGTGTGGGCACTCCGGTCGTGGAAATCTTGTCGCTCAAGAGCACTTGTGGCACCAGGCGATGCGATGCGGTGCGCGTGAAGAACTCGGTGGTATCGCTGCGGAAAAACAAGTGCAGCACCACGTCTTCATAGACTGGATTCTCGGCATGGCCGTGATATTCCCAAGCCCGGGCCTCCGGATCCAACTCGATGCTGCCCCGCAACACCTCACCCCGAAAGCGGATGGCACACTCCCGAAAATCCGGGCCCGCACCGTGGTTCCACCAACCAAATTGAATAATCTCCACGGGCTCGCCCTGCGTGGTTAGGAAATGCTGCCCGAAGTCACCAGCGAACCAGCGACTCTGCCACTCCAACTCGGTCAGCGGAGTGTCCGCCGACCCCAGAAGATCCGTTTCCGCCAAATGAGTCACGCCTGCATAGGCAGAATGCACGAACTGTTCATAACGCTGTGCCAGAGGAGAAAGCATCGGCTAGGGATCCTTGGGTTGCCATTCGGCCAGTCGGGCCTCGATCGCCTTGACCTCTGGTTCCTTGCTGTATTCGGTCAGCCCAGCCTTCAGTAGTTTGATGGCTTTGTCCTTTTGTGAAATGCCGGCCATGAATTCGGTGCGTTGCAGCAGAATGCGGATGCGATCTGCGGCTCCAGGGTAGTGTTCGCTTGCAGCCGTAAGATATTTGAAAATGCGATCATGTTCCGTGGGCGTGGTCCCCATGGCGATCTGGGAGAGCGATTCATAGATGATCCCACTTTGTTTGGCTGCGGCGGCTTTTTCCAGCTTACTAAAAAGGGTGGGATTTCCCCCGGGTGCCGGGGGTGCGTCCCGCACCGTTTGCCGCAACAAGCGATACTCGGGATCACTGGTGCCAGCATCCAAATCCGCCGCAAAGGGACGATACAGCGGATCCCCAATCACCACATTCATCCAGCTACAGCCGGGGGTGGCCATGCTGGCGGCTTCCGCCAAACAGAAGCCCCGCAGCAAGCGATCCGACAGTTTGTCGAAATGGACCGTCAAGCCGAGGAATGGCTCATAGACATTGCCAAAAACTCCGCATGCCCCCTGGCTTAGCAGCAGCCCCGCCCAGCCATCATTCGTCACGCGGATCGTGGTGGCACTCCAACTATGCAAATGGCAGGCAATTGCTCCGCGCTTGAATTTGAATTTCGGATTGAGAAACGGACCGTCTGGCACCTGCACATACCAGCCCAAGTAAACTGCCGCATCGGTCATGGGAAAATTTAGCAGAAAACGATCCGGTCGGGCATCGACGATGAGCGGGAAACCACTAGCGCCAAACGTCTTGGCGCTGCCGAGGAGCCAGTCTTCACCTTCTTTGTAGCCCGGGTCATTTTTCTGGGCCAGATCAATGTAAACTTTGCCCAGGAGGCCAGTCTTTTCCACCGCCAAGGCATCGTCGATAAGGCGCTGCGCAATTTCATAGGAGGGTCCGTCAATTCTACTAACAATGAAGAAAGGAGCCAGCGATTGGGTTAGAAAAGGGGCGGATTTATCGTAGAATGCGTTGTTCAGCGGGCCCGCAATCGGATGGTCCACCACGCCAAAAATGGCTAGTTCCGAATCCACGCTGGCTGCGTTCGCCTTGCCCACCGCGGGGGCCACGACGGCCCGCTCCTTGGTTTTCGGGTCTTCCGGGCCATACTCCGGCTGCTCATCAATCCGCATCGGAACCCCCTGCATAATCGCGAAGATACGGTGCACCACTTTGGTGGAAATTTTGTTTTCCCCCTTCTGCTCCAACGTCCACCAACCTTGCTCTGTGAAATGATTCCGCAAGGGTTCGGCAATCGTGGCATTGTAGTCCGCCCGGGTGATGGTCTCCTTGATGGAGCATTTCAATCCGACCAGATTCTTCGCAGGGATGCCGCGTTTGTCGGCATAGTATTCGGCCAATTCCCGACTCTTGGGTTGGGTGGAATTATACAATACTAACGTGCGTGCGGCATAGGCGACAGCAGTGGACTGGGGACTGGCTTCTGCGGCCATGGCGGTTCCCGCGCAGGCCAGCCAGGCCAAAAGGAACCAACGTTTCATGAGGCGGGTGAATTTAGCTTGGCGGGTGCTGCCGCGGGCTGTTTCTGGAAGGCGGAGAGGAAGAGTGCGGCCGCCGCCACGCAGATGCAGGAGTCGGCCACATTAAATGCCGGCCACGCGCGCTCCACCCCGTCAATGGTCACATGAACGAGCAGGAAATCCACCACATAGCCCCGCAGGAACCGATCCAGCAAGTTCCCCAACACGCCGGAGATAAGCAGGGCGACGGCCACCTGGCTCAGTCGCGTGGGAAAGGCTCCTTTGCGATACATCCAACACATCGAACCCAGCGCAATTAAGCTGACGGCTCCAAAGATATAGTTGGAATGGGTCCCCCCATTTCCCATCCCGAAGGCTACGCCCGTATTGTGCACGCGCACAAAATCAAAAAAACCAGGGATCACCGTAATCCGTGGGGTCACTTCTGGATCGGGATTGGGAAAGGTGTGCACGGTCCATTCCTTGGTCACAAAATCCAAGATGAACAACGGCAGCGAGATCAACAAAACGAGGCGAACGAGTGAGGGCATAGCTAGTTATTTAGGCGCAATCCCCTCAAGAAACAAGCGGCAACCTTGACCGAGTTACGGGCGGGTGGGAGAACGTGATGACAGGCGCGCTCACGTTACTGTGGTTTGACGGCTGCCGCTGCCTGCAGCGCATTTACGGAGAAGGAAAGGTTGGGAAATTGATCCGGTAGCGGGCTAGGCTGCGCTCCGAATGATAAGACGATTGATTTTGGCCATCGGATTGCTGGGACCGAATTATCTGCTCGCCGACGGTTTTAAATCCATGGGTGCCGAGGTGATTGCGCAACGGCTAGAACTAACCCTGGCCAAGGGAGGAGGCGTTTACTTAGTGACGCTGAAGAAGATGCAGGGTAAAACAGAGCCGCCTTATGGTTTCTGGTTAGGCACCTTGGAATTCACGGTAAAATCGACGCTGATAGGCGGGGATCAAGCAACAATCAAAGTCCCCTATGAATTTTTGGATCCAACTTACACCGTGGACCCAGCCGACGTTCGGGGCCGCTCTAATTGGCCTGAACTGAATTCCATTGGTTACCCCGTGCTCCCAGAAATATCCCAGCCCGGGGCTATATTTGCTCTAATGGCAAGCCCGTTGAAGGTAAAGATCGAACTCAGGAACGAAGAAATCAGTTGGGGATTTTCTGGTTTAGAATGCGTGGATACTGCGGCAGGTAAAGATGGATTGCTTCATAAAATAGCATTGGCTGCGAGAAGCACCACAGACACCGGGGAGACTGATTTAGCAGAAGATGTTGCGGTATTGCTCGATGCCGCCCACAGGCCCAGCCCAATTAGCAGCACGTTTCTCGAACTGGGTCCTGCCTTCACTTGGCAGGATGCAGGCAATCGTTCCGACCATTTAGCTGCCTTTGGGGTTCGACTTGCACTTGAGAAGCTCGCATTGATATCACCAGACAAAGCCATTTCGTTGCTAAAGGAAAAATCTCAACGGGTGGGGTATAAAAAACTGCGCCATTACGTGAGCTCATCCTTAAATCTAATTAAGGAGCCCGAAGGGGTGAAACGTTACTGGAAGTATGGTGAAGTGCCTGAAGTCGAAATTGCGTTTTGGCAACATTTGGAACATTGGCTAAAAGCGCGGAAGAGCGACTACGATGCTCATTCCAAGTTGCGTTCAAGATGAGGTGATCCCGGAGGGATCTCAGAAATTAGCCGGGTTGAGCGCTAGCGATACCCCCGGTTAGAGGCCCAAAAGAATCGCATCCAAGCAGGGATACCAGAGCGGCAATATTACAGGAAATGGTTGGGCACGATCCTGATTGGTAAAAGATTGGTGGTAGAAGATGAAAACTATCCCAACCCAATCTTTTACCAAGAATCTTTTACCAAATCGTCAACGAGGTGGAGGCGCGGAATGCTGGGATCATGGATGGCAGCCGCATCCTGGCTTAACTCGAAAACGGTGTTGCAGAATGGACGTATTACCTTGGACCATAACCGCATGGACTAATCCCGAAGGCCTTACATAATTTCGCGAGACTTAGGAGCACCAGCACTGCGGCCACTTTCGGGATTCAGCGCATTTACGGAGAAGGAAAGGCTGGGAAATTGCTCCAGAGGCGGGCTAGACTACCCTCCGAATGAAAGGACGATTGATTATTACCATGGGATTGCTAGTCGGGCTGGGCTCGGCTTGGGGGGCGCGTGGCGTGATCTCTGAGGAGGATCGCCAGTGGTGGGCCTTTCAGCCGGTGGTCAGCCCGAGTTTGCCTGTGGTAAAGGATGCGGCTTGGGCGGGGCTGCCGGTGGATCGATTTGTTTTGGCCAAATTGGAAGCGCAGGGGCTGCGTCCGGCATCGGAGGCGGGACGGGAAGATTTGGTGCGGCGGTTGACGCTGGATTTGTGGGGGTTGCCACCGACGCCAGAGGAATCGGCGGCCTTTGTCAACGACGCTGCCCCCGGGGCCTACGAACGTTTGTTGGATCGACTGCTGGCCAGCCCCCATTATGGCGAGCGCTGGGCGCGGCATTGGTTGGATCTGGTGCGCTATGCGGATTCGGATGGGTATAAGGCGGATGCCTTCCGGCCGGATGCTTGGCGGTATCGGGACTATGTGGTGCGAAGTTTCAATGAAGACAAATCCTACGCTCAATTTGTGCAGGAGCAGTTGGCGGGCGATGAAATTTCCCCGAACAACCCCGATGCCTTAATCGCCACCGGGTATCTGCGGCACTGGATCTACGAGTATAACAATCGCGATGTGGTGGGCCAGCGCAGCACCATTTTGAATGACATTACGGACACCACGGCGGATGTCTTTCTGGGCTTGGGCTTGCAATGCGCGAGGTGCCATGATCATAAGTTTGATCCGCTGTTGCAGAAGGATTACTTCAGCCTCCAGGCTTGCTTCACGGCGTTGGTGCCGGTCGATCACACGGTGGTGGCGACGGCAGAGGAACGGAAAATTTACGACGAAAAACAGGCCCAGTGGTCTGCCGCCACCAAGGAGATTCGCGAGCAAATCGAAACGCTGGAGGCCAAGTATAAGAAGGACGCGGAACGCAAGGCGCTGAAACTTTTCCCCGAAGAAACGCAGGCGCTGCTGGCGAAACCAGCGTCCGAGCAAAGCGCTTATGAGCAGCAGTTGTATTATCTGGCGTATTACCAAGTGTTATACGAGTTCGCCAATGTGGAGGGAAGCATCAAGGGAACGGACAAGGAGACGTTAGTGAGTCTGCGCAAGCAGTTGGCCGAATTTGATAAATTGAAGCCCGCGCCCCTGCCGACGGCCTCCACCGTGGCCGACTTGGGCACTGCTGCGGAGGTGCTAATTCCGAAGCGGGAAAATTTAGGAAATATCCTCCCGGGCGTGCCGACGATTCTGAATCCTCATCCGCTGACACCGCAACCGGTCCATCCAGCCATGACAGGACGTCGCACCGCTTTGGCCAAGTGGCTTACGGAACCCTCGAATCCGCTCACGGCCCGGGTCATGGTGAACCGCATTTGGCAATCGCATTTCGGCCGTGGTCTCACGAGCACGACGAGTGATTTCGGTCATCTGGGCGATGCTCCTTCGCATCCGGAACTGCTGGATTGGTTGACGTCTGAATTTATTAGCCACAATTGGAGTTTGAAGCACCTGCATCGGCTCATGCTGACCTCGGCCACGTATCGGCAGGGCAGCAATTCGCCCTGTGAGGAGGAGGCCAAATTGAAAGATCCAGAGAATCGGCTGCTGTGGCGTTGGCGCACGCAGCGGTTGAGTGCCGAGCAGATTCGGGACGCGTTGTTTGCGGCCACGGGAGAGTTGGATCTCACGACAGGGGGACCTTCGGTGGACTTCACGAAACCCCGCCGCACCATTTACAACAAAGTCTTGCGGAACGTGCGGGATCCGCTGCTGGATGTGTTCGATGCCCCCCAGCATTTCAATTCCACGCCCACGCGGGACACCACCACCACGCCCGTGCAGTCGCTGTTGCTGATCAATCATCGGCAGCTCATTGAGCGCTCGCAATCCATGGCGCAGCGCTTGGAGAAAGCCCACGCGGCCGCCCCGCACGAGCAGATCCGGCTGGCCTATCAGTTGCTCTACAGCCGCCAACCGAATCCCGAGGAGCTGGCGGAAGCGGAATATTTTCTGGAGGAACAAACGCGACGTTTGCCGACGCAAGCCCAGCCAACGGCACCATTCGTAGTCGAATCCATGCCGCAGCGTGAGGGGAAGGCAGTCATGTTAGCGCCCGGCACCAATCAGGAGCGATTGGTCACCACGGGGGTGACGCTGCCGAATGAGGATTTCACGATCGAGGCCGTGGTCTTGTTGCGCTCAATTTATGAAAATGGCGAACTGCGCTACGTGGCCTCGACTTGGAATGGAGACAAAACGAAGGCCGGATGGGCTCTGGGCATTACCGGAGCCAAGTCCCAGCGGAAGCCGCAGATGCTGGCCCTGCAAGTATTGGGTGCCGGAAATGATGGCAAGTTGCGCTACGAGCCGGTTTTTTCAGATCTCCAGATTCAACTCGACCGCAGTTATTATGTGGCCGCCAGCGTGCACTATGGCGAAGCCACAGGCGGCACGGTCACCTTTTATCTCAAGGACTTGGCGGACGATGACGTTCCCATGCGAACCACCATTTGCCCGCATCCCATCGTGACGCCACAGGTTAGTGAATTTCCACTCACCATCGGCGCGCGCTCTGGCAGTGCGGTGTCATCCCAGTGGGATGGGTTGATTGATGAAGTCCGCCTGCGTTCCGGCCCACTGGCGGCAGAAGAATGTTTCTATACCCAGAAATCGGCCTCGCTGCCTGCGGCGGTGCTGGCGTGCTGGCAGTTCGAGCCCACCCCGGGTTTCCTCTACGACGCCAAGCTCCAACGGGAAACGTTACTGCCCCCGGTGGCTGCACCGACGAATAAACTCCAGGCCTCAGCCCTGGCCGACTTGTGCCACGCCATGCTGAATTCCAACGAGTTTTTGTATGTGCGGTAAGTCGGCGGGCCGCACCTTTTCCGCATACGGGGAGCGCGAATCTTCTTGGCAGATACGTGCCAGCGCCTAGACTCCGCGCTCTGTAGCTACAGAATTTCTCCATCAACACCCACATTATTCATGAACCAAAAAACCAGCAGACGTTCGTTCCTCAAGACGGCCGGTGTCGCTTCGGCCGCCAGCACGCTAGGATTCCCCAACATTCTTCATGCCCAGAACAAGGGTGACAAACTCCGCTTGGCCATCATTGGCACCGGCGGCAAAGGTGGCGCGCACCTACAGAGCGTCGAGAAGGCAGGCGACATTGTCGTAGCCCACTGTGATGTGGATACTGGTCGCCAAGGCACCGTGCCCAAGCTCTGGCCTGGGTCCAAATTCTATCAGGACTATCGTCAACTCTTCGAGAAGGAAATGAAGAATTTCGATGCCATCATGGTAGCCACCCCAGACCATCACCACTACCTGCCCACGGCCTTGGCCATGGAAGCCGGGAAGCACACTTACACTCAGAAGCCGCTGGTCCACACCGTGTGGGAAGCGCGCCAATTGCTCGGCGGCGTGAACAAATACAAGACCGCCACCCAGATGGGCAACCAAGGTCACTCCAATAACGGCAATCGACTGATTTATGAATTCGTGAACAGCGGCATGTTGGGCGATATCACGGAAATCCACTGCGTCACCAACCGCCCCATCTGGCCACAAGGCTTGGAGCGTCCTGCGGGTGAGGATCCGGTGCCAGCCAACTTGGACTGGAAACTCTGGCTGGGGCCGGCCGCCCAGCGTCCTTATAAGAATGGGGTCTATCACGATTTCAAATGGCGCGGCTGGTATGACTTTGGTGGTGGAGCCTTGGCCGATATGGCCTGCCACACCATGGACAGCATCTTCTGGTCCCTCAACCCCGGTCTGCCCACCAGCGTGGAAGTCATTGAAATCAATGGCCACACCTCTGAGACCTTCCCCAAAGGAGCCATCTTCAAGTGGACCTACGGCCCTGGTAAGTTGCCCAACGGCCAAGATCGCCCCGGCTTCACGATCACTTGGTATGAAGGTAAGTTAATCAAGGACGGCAAAGATGTCCCCGCTGCCGAGCGTGTGAAGCGTCCTGAAAAAATGGCTGCTGATCGCAAAATGTCCGCCAGCGGTAACATTTACTTCGGCACCAAGAACGACCTCCTGGTCCAAGGTGACTATGGCGACAGCCCACGCATCGTGCAGACCGACGAAGAACTCAAGGCCGGTGCGCTCAAGCCCCCCACCATGCTCAAGCGCAATCCCGATGGCGAAGGCGACTACGGCCAATACATGGACTGGCGTCATGCCTGTGTTGGTGAAACTGCTTGGAATACTCCCGGCTCCAACTTCACTTACGCCGCTCCATTCACCGAATCCATCCTCCTCGGCAACATCGCCCTGCGCGTCGGCAAGATGGGCCAGAAACTGGATTATGATGGCAAGAACATGCGCTTCACCAACAGCGACGAAGCCAACAAATATCTCACCAAGGAATACCCCGAGGGCTGGGGCCACAAGTTGGTCTAAGTCTCGGATGAGTCTCTCATAAACTTCGCGCTCAGGCGTTCGGGAAACCGGACGCCTGAGTTGCGTTAGTGTAAGTGAGGTTAAATTTGCCCGAATTCTGCTTTCGGATTGTGTAGTTTGTGAATAAATGACGATTCATTCACGTCACTTGAACCATGAAAAATAAAGCAATACGAACATTAGCCGGGGCCCTGGGCCTGTTCTTTTCTGCAGGAGGGATGTGGGCTGGCGAGGTGACAGTGGGGAAGCGCTATGTGCTGGAGGATGCCGGACAGGTTCGTAGCCTGGTTGTCTCCGGTCAGGGCATGGCCGTGCGCCCGGCTGGCGGAAGCCTGCGGGTGAAGAATTTCCCCAAGGCAGTGGATGCGGCGGGGCTGCGGGAACGCATGCGGCAGGAACGGGTCGCTCAGCCGAATGTCAGCGAAATCAATTTCCTGCTGGATGAGCCCGCGGTGCGAGGGACCTCGGGAAAAACGGCCCCACCTCTGATCCTCACCTGCCAAGTTCATGTGACCCTCCAAGAGGGAGCCACGCCTGAGGCCGTGGCGCAAGCTGTGGGTGTGGCCAGGGTGGATCAGCCTAGCTACGCCCCTGGGCAGTATATTTTCCATGCCACCGATCAGGGAGGAGCGCTCGAATTGATGGAGCGGCTGCGGAAGTTGCCTGGGGTAAAGTCCGCCAATGCGATGTTAGCCCGCTCGCTCCGCAAGCGCTTCACTCCGAACGATCCCTTCTATACCTATGCCCTAGCAAATCCAGGCTACCAATGGCATTTGAAAAATTCCGGGCAGCGGGCTGGGGTGACCGGGGTTGATCTGAATGTGGAGACGGCTTGGAACACGCGGAAAGGCACCGGGGTTACCTTGGGGATCCTCGATGACGGGGTGGAAGTTACCCACCCGGACCTGGCGGCAAACTACCTTGCCAGCGCATCGTGGGATTTCCGAGACAACGATAACGATCCAGCTCCCGTCGATACCGAAGACAACCACGGAACCGCTGTGGCGGGTTTAGCCGTGGCCGTGGGGAATAACGGAGCGGGCGTCAGCGGGGTGGCTCCATCTGCCAAACTGGCGGCCATCCGAATTGATCTGAATACCATCCCCGACAGCCAAGTTGCCGATGCTCTGGCCTACAAAAACGACGTCATCCAAATCAAGAGTAACAGCTACGGACCGCCTGACTATGGCTATACGCTGGAGGGGATCGGGCCCCTCACGGAGGCAGCCTTGTTGGATGGTGCCACGAACGGGCGCGCTGGCCGAGGCACGATCTTCGTGGTGGCCGGGGGCAACGGAGCGGCGGAGGGGGATAACTCCAATTACGATGCCTTTGCCAACTCCATTTACACGATTGCCGTGGGCGCGGCTTCGGATGACGGCACCCCAACCTATTTCGGTGAGCCGGGAGCCAACTTGGTGGTGTGTGGACTGGGTGACAATGAGGACGATCAATCCATTACCACGACCGACCGCACGGGCGCAGATGGTTACAACGATGGCACGGGCAGTAATTTCGCGGACGCCGCCTACACCAACGACTTCGGCGGCACCTCTGGTTGTGCCCCCCAAGTGGCGGGCGTGGTGGCACTGCTACTGGAGGCTAAATCCACCCTGGGCTGGCGGGATGTCCAGGAAATCCTCATTTCCTCTGCGACGAAAAACCATGCGACAGATGCCGACTGGATGACCAATACAGCTGGGTATAGTTTCAACCACAAGTATGGCGCAGGCGTGGCCAACGCCACGGCGGCTCTTACCAAGGCCAACACTTGGACGAATCTGGGCACCCAAACTAGCGCCACGCTAACTAATGCGGCCTTGAACCTTGCGGTGCCCGACTATCCGAGCACGGTAGGTGCCACCACGAGCTTCAACTTCGCCACCCAGCCAGTGCTGCGAGTGGAGCATGTTACGGTGGAGCTAAACGTCACCCATCCGGCCCGTGGGGAACTGGACGTCATCCTCACCTCGCCCAGTGGCATGACGAGTCGGCTGGCCGAACGGCGGGACGATCTCACCGCTAATTTCAACTGGACCTTCATGACCGTGCGGCACTGGGGTGAAAACTCCTCCGGGACTTGGAAATTGTCGATCATCGATCGGGAAAAGCAAACTACGGGAACCCTCGTGAGCGCCACCGTGAAAATTTATGGCACCGCCGCCACCGCTCCTGCCGCTGCCCCCACCGTCACGAGCGCGGGCACCGCCACGGCCATGGTAGGGGTGCCGTTTTCCTATCAAATCACCGCCACGAATGCGCCCACCTCTTACACCGTGACAGGCTTGCCAGTCAGCTTGACCGTTAACACAACCACCGGACTAATTACGGGCACTCCGACTGCCACTACGGCAATTAACGCCACCCTGAAAGCCTCCAACGGCTCCGGCTTGGGGGCCGGCCGGGCCTTGGCGATCACCGTTAGCGCAACCGCCGGGTTGGCCACGGGCTTGGATAACCTGAGGACCAATTGGGTCACGGGCGGCAGCGCCACTTGGGCCTTGAACACGACGGCCGGCAATGCTCATGATGGCATCGACTCTGCCAAGTCCGCCAACGTTCCTGCGAATGCGACCGATGGCTCCTGGTCCTATCTCAAAACCTGGGTCGAGGGACCAGCCATCCTCCGCTTCTGGTGGAAAGCCAATACGCTGGATGCGGCTGATACGCTCTATTTCTATTGGGACGGAGGAGATCCCGCCAACTACATCTATGGTGCCAACACTCCCTATACCGAGGACTATTACTATCTTCCAGCTGGTCGCCATTCCATCCGCTGGGAGCTGTATCGGGGGTATGATACCACGACCGCAGGCGCCAACAGCACTGGCTGGGTGGATCAAGTGACGCTGACAGATCCTAACGCCAGTGCGCCTTATATCCTGCGGCAACCAATCAATGCCTACGCTCCCGAAGGTGGGAAGACGTGCTTCAGCTTATATGCGGTGGGGCAGGCCAACCTGAGCTATCAATGGAAGCGGGGGGCCGCTAACGTCAGCGTCAATGGCACCAGCAAAGATTTGCTGATCCAGCCGGTGCCCGCTGGATCTGCCACCTACACTTGTGTCATCAGCAACGGAGTCGGCACCACCACTTCCACTGCGGTTAACCTAACGGTAACGCCCACCGGCACTGCCGCCACCCTGGCCAATGGCCTCGATGCCAGCATCCTTGGCTTTGGCACCAGCGCAAGCCTGGGATGGGCCCGACAAACCTCCGTCACTAATGATGGCGTGGATGCGCTCAAGTCAGGAGCCATTGGCAATGGCGGCACCAGTGTTCTGCAAACGTGCGTCACTGGACCTGCCACCGTGACGTTTTGGTGGAAAGTTAGTAGCGAACTGGATTACGATACCCTCGATCTGCTCTTGGATGGAGGTTTCCAAGACTCCATTTCAGGTGAAGCAGACTGGGCGCAGACTTCGGTGGAAATCCCCTTGGGGCTGCATTTGTTGGAATGGCGCTATACTAAAGACTCACAAGATTTAGCTGGGTCGGATGCGGGCTATCTCGATCAAATCACGCTCACGCCGAACGGCTTTCCCGCCTGGCAGACCGTGCAGTTCTCGCCCGCCCAGCAATCAGCCGCAAGTATTACTGGGCGCCAAGACGATCCCGATAAAGATGGATTCTCCAATTTGCTGGAATACGGACTGGGGATGAATCCCAACCTCAACTCGCGCACCGGGCTGCCTGTAAGCACGCGCCAAGGCAACAACCTAGAGTTCACTTATGTAGATGACTGGGACCACTTGGATGTTGCGCTCATTCCCGAGGTTTCCTCTGCCCTTGATTCCGCCTGGACCGAAGCAACCCCCACGGAAGTAAGCGTCAGCGGCTCCCTTCACACCATGAAAGTCACCATCCCTCTCGGGGTTGGTAAGTCCTTCGTCCGCCTCCGGGTGCAGGAACTGTAGGAGAAGCAGCGCCCACCCTAAGAAGCAGACGTGGCCACCGCGGCAGAACCGGTCTCACCCGTGCGGATGCGCACCGCTTGTTCCACTGGGGAAACAAAGATCTTGCCGTCGCCAATTTTGGACGTGTTGGCGGCCTTCACGATGGCTTGGATCACCCCTTCCACCCGGTCGTCATCCACCACGATTTCCACTTTCACCTTGGGGATGAAGTCGATGGTGTATTCACTACCCCGATAGATTTCGGTGTGGCCGCGTTGCCGACCGAAGCCTTTGACTTCGATCACGGTCATGCCTTCGATCCCCAGTTCGTGGAGGGCTTCTTTAACATCTTCGAGTTTGAACGGTTTGATGATGGCTTCGATTTTTTTCATAATGTCAAGATTGCTTGGTGAAAGATATTATTTACTACGTTCTAAAGGATGGAGCCGTCCTTGCCAACTGATTTTCTGAGCAAAACCGTCGATTTAGCCCACGTTTCCTCATTGGGCTCGAGCTGGTAGGGAACTTGGTTTCCGGGCCTACGGGGCTTCCACAGGAGCTAATTTGGCCCCGCTGCGGATGCGGGCCTGCCCATTGATGATTACGCTGTCCTCTGGTTTGAGCCCCTCCCGAACCACGCGATACCCATTAAATAATCCACCCAAGACCACGGGGCGGATCTCTGCGGTGTTGGTGGGACTGACCACGAAGATGAATTTCTGTGAGAGATCCGTGCCGATGGCGGAGTCCGGCACCAGCAGTGCTTCATACGGAGCGCTGCCCGGAATGCGCACCCGGGCGAAAAAGCCTGGACTTAGCGGCCGCCCTTCATTCTTGAAAACGCCCCGGCAACGAATCGTTCCCGTGCTTGGATCCAATTTGTTATCCACGAAATCGATTTCGCCTTGATGAGGCCAGCCCGTCTCGTCCGTCAGCGCCATTTCACAGGGGATGGTGGTATCCAAGGCGCTGGTGCGCTTTCCTTCCTGACGCAATTTCCGATACCGCAGTGAGGCTTGTTCATCGACGTCGATGTAGCAATAAATGGGATCCACGGAGACAATGGTGGCCAGCAGGGTGGAGGCACTAGCGTTAGCTCCTCCCGAGATGAGATTGCCTTTGGTGACCAAGGCACGGCCGATTTTTCCTGCAATCGGGCTGCGGATTTCGGTGAATTCCAAATTGAGCTGCGCAATCTCCACGGCGGCTTGAGCGGCACGAATGCTGGCCTGCGCTTCGACATTGGCCGAAGCCTTGGCATCGAAATCCTGCTGTGAGACCGCCTGTTTTCCCAGCAACTCCTCGGCCCGGTCCATTTCACTGGCGGCCAACTTAGCCCGACTGGCTGCACGTTCGGCCTCTGCTTCCGCTTTGTTTAATTCTGCTTGATAGGACCTCCGGTCAATCGTGCACAGCAACTCCCCAGCCTTCACAGCACGGCCTTCCGTGAAATGGATTTGCTCCAAATACCCCGACACGCGCGCCCGAATCTCCACGGATTCCTTAGCCTCCAAGCGGCCGGAGAATTCGTCCCATTCCGTGATCGTCTCCTTTTCGGGTTTAGCCACCGTAACCGCCGCAGGCCCGGCTACAGGAAGCGTGGCGGGTGGCGGACTGCAACTGGGAAGCAATAATAAAGCGAGCAGGGGGAGGCGTGACATGACACCCCACGATGGGTTCATCAGGGATAAATGCAATCCCCTTGGCGCGGAGAGTTTTGCTGGCGGAGGATGGCGGGGTCATGGCGGACGAAATTACATTTGAAAACCTGCGCTGTTGTGGTAGGAGATTAGCAACATGATTTTCACGGCGTTCCATTCCTAATTCTCCCGAGCCTGGCCCAGGCTCTTTCCACTCGCGTGCCTGCTTGAGGCACGAAGTCTGCATCCGCCTGCCACAAACTTGGAGGCGATGTTCATTTAGGATCAATCGGAGAATTATTATGTCCACGCTACGCGTCCCCCAGAGCGGGGTGACCTGTGCGTCCAGTCTTGTCGTCACTAATATCATCGACGGCAAACCATGGACCGCAGCTTCCATCAAAAACAACCATTTGCGGCAACATTGCCACATCCTCGGCCGCGCCTTTGCGAAGCCGAACCAGCTCACTGACACCCTCAAACCCAGCTTCCGCCGCCTCCTGTGCATCGCGACGCAGCGCAGTCATTTGTTGACGCATTTCCATCCCGACAAACTGGATTGCGTCACGCTGTTGCTGCGGGTCGCGAATTATGCGGATCGTTGGCTCAGGCCGCCTGAGAGTTGGCAGCCGGACCAAACGGTTCCTCCTGCCAGCCAATGGCGCAGTCTTTTGGCCCACTTGTTTCAAGCGTATCCCTTGCCGGAATTTTTCGATTCTGCTTGGTTTACGTTTGGGGCGCTGGCCCATTTGGAGCGGGATTGGTATTGCCACGTGGCGGCAGGCGGCAGCCTGCGTCGTGCCCCAGGCATGCCACGGAGCGTCAGCGCGCGCGCCCTTCATCGCATGCTGCGGGCCCCGGGTAAGCTGACCATCCGGCAGGCTCTGCGCTGGGGCCAAGCTCAGGCGGCGGGATGTTCGCGTCGGCTCACTTGGGAAATCCTCCGCAGCGCCATGGTAAATGATTTATCCCATGATGGTCTCTGGTCCCGGCTTTTACAGAAAATCGCTGCGGCAGCGCATTTTCCAGCCCGGGATTGGAGTCTGCTCGTGGATGGGCTGCAATACACCCTGAAGCGCGAAGGACTTCCCAAGGCTTTGCGGCTGCTGGACCTGCCGTGGCGGGATCTGCGGAATCACTGCCGTATGCTTTTCGTATCGTGCCTGCATGTCTTGCAGTCGGATGGCGGAATTTTCGGGGAAGTGCACCTCAAGAAATCGGCGTTTCGTCAGGAGTTGCTCCACCTGGCACAGGCGGTCTGGCCTACCATGCCCAAGGCCAATCGAGTGGCCATCATTTACGATCCAGACACGATCTGGTCCTTTCATGAACTCAACAGCCTCAGCCAGCTCTTGCTCGAAACCAAAATCCATAAACATTGCGTCGCCAGTTATCGCAAGCACTGCCAATCTGGCAGCTCCGCGATCTTCAGTATGCGCGGTCAATCCGTCCACTCGGCGGACGTCACCCGCAGACTAACATTGGAAGTGGACCGCCGATCCCGGGAAATCACCCAAGTTCGGGGCCGCTGGAACCGCCGTGCTTATGATGCGGAGAACCGGGCCATTGCCAGATGGGCGGAGCAGAATAAATTAACTTACTAGCCTAAACCCTATTGAGCAAAGCCAACGCCTCTTGAAACAACGCCAACTCCGCCAGCAGCCGCTCCATCGGCAAGCCCACCACATTGGACAACGAACCCTCGAAGTGATCGATGATCATGTCTCCGTGGTCCTGCGCGGCATAGCCGCCCGCCTTGTCGAGCGGATGAATCAGGGAAAGGTAAGTCGAAATTTCGGCATCGGTTAGCTCGCGAAACACCACCCGCGTGACGACCGCGAAATGCACGGCCCGCCGCGTGGCCTCGTGCACCAGCGAGACTGCAGTGCCCACCTCGTGCGCCCGGCCGGAGAGTTTGCGAATCATCGCCTGAGCTTCGGCTAGGGTGGCGGGTTTCCCCAGCGCGCAACCGTCCACGGAGACCAGCGTGTCCGCCCCGATCACGATTGCGTGTGGGTGCGCCTCCGCCACACTGCGCGCCTTGAGTTCTGCATTGAGTCGCGTCAGCTGAACCAACGGCATTTCCTCCACATGAATCTCTTCCACAGGCACCGTAACAACCCGAAAACTCACCGCTGCCTCCTCCAGCAATTGACTGCGGCGGGGGGAAGTGGAGGATAGAATGAGTTCGGGTGGGGGATTCATGTGGGGCGCAGCATGGAGAGGACTGGGGGACTGGCAACTGGCAGGATGCGGCAGCGCAGAAACCAGAAAGTAATCATCATCGCTCCGCGTGATGACCAGCACGACTCACCCGCCCCAGAAATATCGCGGATGCCCCAAAGCCCACGTGCCCACTCCCCGCCGTCCTGCGCTGGCCGGACGCGGTGCGAACTTGCATGGTCCACCCCACGACTGCCGTCACGCGGAGCGATGACGGCTACTTTCCGGATGCGCCTCGGAAAGTAGTCATCATCGCTCCGCGTGATGACCAGCACGACTCACCCGCCCCAGAAATATCGCGGATGCCCCAAAGCCCACGTGCCCACTCCCCGCCGTCCTGCGCTGGCCGGACGTGGTGCGAACTTGCATGGTCCACCTCACGACTGCCGTCACGCGGAGCGATGACGGCTACTTTCCATCCTGCAAAAATCCTCCCTGCGGACCCACGGAAAACTGGATCTTTCGTCCTTGTCCAAGGTCGAGAAGCCCCCTAGGTTCGCCCCAATCAATTAACCATCCCAACTCCCCACATGAGATCCCGCCTCCTTGGTTGCTTCACCACCTTTGCCGTTCTGCTGCTCGTTGTTAGCGTGGCGTTGAACGTCTTCTTCGCTATGTTCCACTTTGGCAGTGAGCCGGAGCGTGGGCTCAAACCTCTGCCTGAGGAAGTGGTGCTGGCCGCCACCGCCAAGGTAGCTCCCGCAAAGATTGTCCAGATCGATATTGCGGGCATCATTTCCAACGATGCTCCGGTGCGTGGCAGTGGCGGATCCAACATGGTGGATGAAACGAAGCGCGCCCTGCGTCAAGCCGTGGCGGACCCGGGCGTCAAGGCCATCGTCATCCGCGTGGATTCTCCGGGCGGAGAAGTCACCGCCAGCGATACGCTTTACCATGCCGTGCAGGAGGCACAGGCGAAGAAGCCAGTCATCATTTACATGGATAGCATGGCAGCTAGCGGTGGTTACTATTTGTCTTGCGGGGCTTCCAAGATTGTCGCCAACGAGAACACTTGGACCGGCAGCATCGGCGTGATTGTGCAGGGCGTTGGCTACGGGGATGCCCTGGCCAAATTGGGCTTGGAAATGCGGGTCTTCCGCAGCGGAAATTTCAAGGACACCTTTTACGGTCAGCGCAAAATGACGCCTGAGGAAGAAACGTATGTGCAAGCCATGGTGATGCAGACGTATGACCGCTTCGTCAATATTGTTTCCACCGCCCGGAAAATTCCGGTGGAGAAACTCAAGGCGGAGATTGCGGATGGGCGGGTTTATTCTGGAGCCGAAGCACTCAAGTTGGGATTGATCGACAAGACGGGCTATCTGGAAACAGCCTACGAGATGGCCAAGGAAGCCGCTGGCGTGAAGGATGCGGAGATCGTGCGCTATGCCCATCACAGCGGCGTGCTGGACCTCATTGGCCTCAGCGCCAAGGCCGCTGGCACGCCGGATAAAATTGAGTTGGATGTCACCAGCAGTCTGGTGCCGAAGCTCCAGGCCGGCCGCTGCTATTTGCTGCCGGCCTCCTACGTGCAGTAAATTTACTCCCCTCATTCCGTGCCTGAAACTGAGTTCCGCATCCTCTCGCAAATTGGTCTGGCCTGCCTGTTAATGCTGCCATGGGGCCTGCTGATGTTTGCCCCGCAACGACGTTTCGCCTTCGTCAACCAGACAGAAGGCCCGGCGGATCAGCCAGCACCTTATCGGCTGGGTTGGGCTGACTTCATGGCCAGTGTCCTGCTCTGCGGATTAATCGCCCTCATGGGTTTCGCAGGCAAGGCAGCCGCATTGGCCAAGCCAGCGGTGGAGCATGACGTGGCCGTTCCACCGATCTCCCTTGGCGTGCTGTTCGCTAGTATTCTGGTGTCGCAGGGGATGCCAGTTGCCATCGCCTGGGCCTGGTTCTCCCTGCGGCAGACCTCCTTGGTGTCAGTGTTTGGCCTGCGGAAATATTCGCTGCTCGCAAGCCTGGGCAAGGCGGCCCTGATGATCGTTCCCGCAGGCATTACTGCTATGTTAGGATTGGTGGTTGGCTCGATGATTCTGCAACATCTCGGCTGGCCGATGCAGGAACAGGATGCGGTGGCGATGCTGAAATCCCAACAATCGTTCCTGGTTAGCGCGCTCCTGGTGTTGGGAGCTTGCGTGGGGGCTCCCGTGATGGAGGAAATCTTATTTCGAGGATTCCTGTATGGCTCGCTGCGAAACTTGACGAACAAGTGGTTTGCAGCCGTGGTGTCGGGCGTGATCTTCGGAGTGATCCACCTGCACTTAGGAAGTTTGGCAGGACTTTGTTTGCTGGGCTTTTTCTTTGCGGTGGCATACGAGGTCACGGGTTCGCTGTTGGTGTGCATCTTCATGCACGCACTCTTCAACAGCGTGCAAACCGTCATGGCCTACACTTTAAAAGGCTAACCATGGCTCCGCGAATCCAGACCCTGGCCGATCTGGGCGAGGATGAGATCATCCGGCGGATCACCCATGGCCTGCCGCTGAGCGCCCGCACGCTGGCGGGGGCGGGAGATGATTGCGCGGTCCTGCGCACGGCCGATCCGCAGCGACTCCAATTGTTCAAGACCGATTGCATCATCGAGCAGGTTCATTTCCTGCCCACCGCTCCGGCTCAGAAGATTGGTTGGAAGGCGCTTTGCCGTTGCATCAGCGATATTGCCGCCATGGGCGGGCAACCGACGGAAGCAGTGATTACGGTGGCGGCCCCCAAGGATTTTCCCTGGCCTCGGTTGCGGGAGATTTATCAAGGACTAACCAAAGCCGCCAAACGCTACGGAGTGGCTCTGGTGGGCGGAGAAACGTCCTCCGTGCCCGCTGGAGCGCCCTTGTTTCTATCCATCGCGATGCTGGGCGAGGTGCCCCCAGCCCGACTTGTGCAGCGCTCGGGTGGTCGCTCAGGTGATGTCATTTTCGTGACGGGAGTTCTGGGGGGATCGATTGCTGGCTGGCATTTAAATTTCACTCCACGCTTGGCGGAAGCGCAGTGGCTGACACAACATTTCCGGCCCACGGCCATGATGGATCTCAGCGATGGTTTGGGTTCCGATCTGCCGCGTCTGGCACAAGCGAGTAAGCGAGGATTTAGCATCGACGAAGCGCTGCTACCAAAGCGCAAAGGCTGCACGATCGACCAAGCGCTGAGAGATGGTGAGGATTACGAACTCCTCTTCACGCTTCCAGCAAATGATGCGGCTGCGCTCCAAAGCGCTTGGAAAAAACAGTTCCCCCGCCTCCGCTTAACACCCATCGGACAATTGACCGCGGCTGGTCAGCAGAACGTCGGAAACGGATGGAATCACTTTCACTAGCATGAAATTACTCGCTCTGGTTTGCAGCCTCTTTCTGCTCAACCTGGCCACCGCGGAGGTTGCGTTTCAGGTGCCGACAACAGTGGGCGAATGGAAGGCCGGAGCGAAGTTTCCCCCGGAAGCCACCATCTGGTTAGCCGCTGAGCAACTGCCTGCTGCGCCCGGCGGGATGGCCATTCCAGTCGCTGGAGCCGGCTGTTATCTCTTTTGCCAGCGGCGGGATTCCTTTTCCCAAAAGTGGACCACCCGGGTCTATTACGCTCCGCAGCCGGAGGCCTTCGATCTCAAAGGAGCCAACCCCGAAGCACTGCACTTGGTGGCGGAATTTCCCAGCCGGATTACCCGCATTGTCCAAGCCGGAGAGCATTGGTGGCTTGTGCGCGCCACTGCCAGCGGCAAGGAATCTGTCGCCTTGGAATGGCAGAATTTAACTCCCCCAGAGCCTGCTTCCAACCTTGCTGGCAAACTCCGGGTGGCCTTGTATGATGATACCGGAAGTGCCGGTCAAGGAGTGCCCAAATGTGTCGCCCACTTGGCCCGCGCGCCCCATCTGGAACTCACGCGACTGACTCGCGAGGACGTCCGGGCCGGACTCAGTGGTTATCATGTGGTGATTTTTTCCGGAGGCAGTGGCAGTCGCCAGGCCGGGGCTTTGGGGCTCACGGGACGAGAACAGGTGAGGCGCTTCGTCGAAGCCGGCGGCGGTTATGTTGGGATTTGTGCCGGGGCTTATTTGGCGTGTGATGGCTACCCATGGAGCGTTCACTTGTTAGACGCCCGGACCCCGAAGGTATCCTCGGATCGAGGCAAGGGGGAGTTGAAGGTGGAGGCCACAAAGCTGGGACAAGAATGTTTGTCGCTGCCTCTGCGCAGCCGCCTCGTTTACCATAACGGTCCCGTTTTGTTGCCGGGAGAAAATCCCTCCATCCCCGACTTCGAAATCCTGGCCTACTTCCGCAGTGAAGTCAGCAGAATCCCCGAACAAGCGGGCCTTCTGATCAACGCTCCGGCCATCGTTCGCAGCACCTACGGCAGAGGAAAAGTCCTGCTGAGCAGCCCGCACCCGGAGCAAACAGATGGCTTCGAAACTTGGGTGGAGCAGGCGGTGCGGGCGGTGGCTCCGTAAGGTAGATCCCCTGCCAAAGCAAAACTCAGGATCAAAACAAACCGGATGTCCTGCACGCCGATTTGGGGAAATGCGACGCACAGGACTTACCGATTCACTAACGTAATTGTCACTACCAATTACATTATCAAGAATAGCCTGAGTATATCGTTTGTCAATACACAATCGAAAGATTTTCCATTTTTTTTCCGGGACGACCGAGGTAAAGCCGGCTGCGGTAGTTTACGCAAATGAATTTCCCTCCCCCTCGTTTCGCAATCCTAGCTTGCCGCCGTTCCAAAATGGCGCTATGACCCAAGGATGTTCTCATTTCGGAATCCTGAGTGGCTGGCGTTGGTGCCATTGCTGGCGCTAGCTGGCTGGTATGTGCGGCGTTGGCGCCTGCAGGCACCGCTGCGGGCAGGGTTTCTGCTGTTGCTGGTGTTGATTCTGATGCGTCCCCAGCTCCGGTGGCAGAAAGAAGGGATGGACTTGTTCGTGCTGCTGGATCGCTCCGAGAGCACCGAGGGTCGGGTGGATCAGGCGCTGCCGGAGTGGACGAAGTTGCTGGAGTCTGGGAAAAGAAATCGGGAAGATCGGCTGCGCTTAGTGGACTATGCGCGGGATACTTTGCCGCAGGACGTGGGAGGAACCGTATTTACAGGCGACCGGAATCTCACCCGCACGGCCCAGGCCTTGCAAACGGTGTTGGCGCTGCGCGAACCATCCCGGCCGACCCGGATTTTGCTCTTCACGGATGGCTATGCCACCGAACCCTTGACTGGTTTGGCAGATAAGCTGCTGCGCGAAAATGTGCCGCTGGACCTTCGTTTCCTAACGGAACCTCCTGGTGAAGATTTTCGCCTCACCAAGTTGGATACGCCGCATCGAGTGCAAACCTCCGAACCGTTCTTGATCGAAATTGCCGTTAGTGGACCGGATCAATCCAGCGCTAAATTTCCCCTCACCATTCTGCGCAATGGCGAACGCCTAACCGAGACGGAAATCACCTTAAAAAAGGGCTTCGGCACGGTGCGCTTTACCGACCGCATTGCCAAGGCGGGATCGCAGCAATATGAAGCGATGATTGCGCCTGCCAACGATGTGCACCCGGGGAATAACCGTCAGGAAACTTGGGTGGAGGTGGTGGGCGGGCCGCGTCTGCTGTTGGTTACCAGCTATGAAAATGATCCCGTGGCCAAGGTCTTGCGCGCGATGAATTACGAAGTGGAAGTGGTCGATCAGCCGAAGCAACTGCATCCCGGGCAACTGGCGGGTTGCCGGGGCGTCATCTTCAATAATGTGTCGGCGCACTTGGTGCCAGCGGACTTCCTGGCTTCAATGGATTTCTACGTGCGTGAGCAGGGTGGGGGATTCTTGATGGCTGGGGGAAAGCGAAGTTTTGGCGCGGGGGGATATTTCCATTCGGCGGTGGATGCGTTGCTGCCAGTGTCCATGGAATTGAAAACGGACCAGCGGAAGACGTCCGTTAGTATGGCCATTGTCATGGACCGCTCCGGTTCCATGGGGGCACCCGTGGGCGGTGGGATGAAAAAAATGGACCTGGCCAACGAGGGTGCTGCCAAGGCCATTGAAATGCTGGGTTACACGGATTCAATTACGGTGATGGCGGTGGATAGCGAGGCGCACATTCCCGTGGGCATGCAGATGATTAAGGACGAGGAGAACAAGTCCACCCTGATGTCGATCTGTCGGCGCATCACGGTGGGTGGGGGTGGAATTTTCACTTACACCGGGCTGAAGGCGGGCTGGAAGGCGCTCAAGGAAACGACCTACGGCACGCGCCACTTAATTCTCTTTGCGGATGCGGCGGATGCTGAGGAGCCGGGAGATTATAAAACGTTGTTGGAGGAAATGACGAAAGAGGGTGCCACGGTTAGTGTCATTGCCTTGGGCAAGAATACCGACAGCGACGCGAAGTTCCTGGAGGACGTAGCGTTGCGGGGGAAGGGCCGCATTTTCTTCACGGATAACGCCACGGAGTTGCCGAACATTTTCACTCAGGAAACGGTGGCGGTGGCGCGCAGCGCGTTCGTGGAAGAGACGATTGCGACCAAGCCTTCCGGCGGTTGGGCGGAAATTGCCGACAAGCGCATGGAGTGGCTCCAGCAGCTGGATGGCTACAATCTAAGCTACAAGAAGGACTGGGCCAGCCAGGCGTTGATCACCGCGGATGAATACGCGGCACCGTTGGTGGCCTGGGGCCAGCGGGGCACAGGGCGTTGCGCGGCGGTCTCCTTCCCCCTGGGCGGACCTGCGAGTGAGAGCGTGCGGCAGTGGCCAGGCTACGGGGATTTCATCCAAACGATGGGCCGCTGGCTGTTGGGTGAGGAAGTGCCAGCGGGCTTGGGACTGCGTCAGCAATTGCGGGGCACGGAACTGTCGTTGGATTTGCTGTTTGAGCCGCAGTGGGAAACGGTCTTTGCCGCCACGCCACCGCGCATCGTGCTGGCGGAAGGGGCGCGTGCGGAAACGCATCGCGAACTCACCTGGCGACGTCTTGCTCCCGGTCATTACTCGGTGGCGGCAGATCTCAGCGAAGGTCAGTTGGTCCGCGGCGTGATTCAAGCGGGCAAATCAATGCTGCCATTTGGTCCCGTGGCCGTGGGTCGGAATGCGGAATGGGCCTTCGATGCCGCCCGGTTGGATGAAGTGAAGCAAACGGCCCTGCTCAGCGGGGGCCGGGAGTTGCTGGATTTGAAAGAAGCGTGGAAAAGTCCGCCTGCGCTGGAGCTGTCGGATCTACGCCACTGGCTGTTATTACTGGCGTTGTTGTTGATGGTGGCGGATGCACTGGTCACTCGCCTGGGTTGGAAACTTCCTGTTTGGAGTCCGCGTCGCGCGGCTTCGGCACCGGCACCAAAGCTGGCCCCCGCAGTCTTGCCAGCCACGACGCTGGCAAGAAGTCCTAACGCGGTGCCGACACCGACGCCTAAAGTGACTGCTGCGACGGTTTCGGATCCGAATGTCCAAGCGGAAAGCGAACAACGTCGTGCCCGCTTCGCTAAAGCTAAGGGCAAGTGATCACGCCTGACGGACGTAGCGCTGCAGCACCTTATTGTTTGATCAGCGTGACATGCCCAACGTAGTTCTTCTTGAGACTCTGATCCTTCATGTCGATGAGGATATCGCAGTGCGCGGAAATGGACCGTCCCAATTCTGGGCTGTAAACACCATCAGGGCCTTGGATGAGACCGCTCTCTGGGCACCAGATGAAGCCTTTGTCCCAGGCGGGTTTGATCCAGTCGTAGCGGCTGAGGGTGGCGGTCGCTCCCACGCGGACGGATCCGTTTGCGGCTAAGAAAATGGGCTGCCCCGCGTCGTCGCAATCCACTCGCTCGCTGACACTGCCGGTGCTGCTAGTGAAACACATGCGGTAGGGGTGCTGCGGCTTGGGAACTAGTGGGGTCCAGCGCATGGCCTGGCTGCCCGTTTCTCCTTGCATGAGTTGCCAGACGCGGAGGCGTCCGCTGGATGTATCGCCCATGCACGCTGCGGGTGGGATGTCTTTCAAGCTGGACTCTGTGGTGTTGATATTGGTGCCAGTGCCATGGGGATAAATGGGATCGCCATTGATGGGCACGATGCAGATGCCGATACCGCTGGCGCAGGCATAAGTCCGTTGCGGCACATCTGATCCATCGGTTTCCTGAATGCAGGTAGAGGCGTCGTAGCGGAACCGGACGGTTACAGTGGGCGTTGGCCCTGCTGGTGCAATGGTGCTGGAAATGCGACGATCACAGGCATCATAACCATAGCTGGCAATGGAGCCTCCGGACGCGCTCTGCACTTCCACCAAGCGGGAGTAGGCATCGTAAATCAGATGGAGCCCGGTGGCACCACGGCTGAGATCCGTGAGGCAACCGTTGTCGTCCCAAGTCAGGGGACCGCCGGGCCATTTGCTGTATTGTCCCATCGCTGCTTCGCCACCATCACTGACATATGAGCCAGGTCGGGTGCCGCCGCTGGTGCTAACGCGTTGGCCGCGGGCGTCCAGCACGTAGCTGACCTCGCTCTCGATGATCAGTGGCGCTGTGGAGGCATCACGGAACCGCGTTAGGCTTCCGGTGACGAGATTCCTAGCATCCAGCGTGAAGTTGTGAACTCGGGCGGGGCCACCGAAATTATTGACCGTCTGCGTCACGCATTGATCTGCATTGCGGCGGGTGACAGCGACTTCAATGGTGCCGCCCTGAGCGTTGGAAATGCCAGTGCGCACGCAGGTGCCGAAAGAGAAATCTGGCACCAGCGGGATGCTGGAACTGCCGCCGATGGCGGCCTCGCCATCGCTGCGGAAATCATACGTGGTGACGACTCCATTGGAGCGTGTTTCCTTCACGCAATTGAGGCCGGAATATTCCCGCGCACTGATGGCTGGGACCAGCACTTGGCCAGTGGCGGTCACGCTGGAAACGCTGACCAGTTGCCCTTGAGCATTGCGGGCTTCGCTGAAACGTTCGCCTGTGGCATAAACGATGCCGGTGCGTCCTCGATGGCTGAACATGCGAGTTACCGTGCTACCGTTTTGCGTTTCGCTAACTTCATTTCCGCAGGAATCGAAGGTGCGGGAAATGACGGAGGCGCCTTGCGTTAGTTGCACGCAATCATCCAGGCCACTGTAAACGTAGCTGGTGGCTGGCACGGGGACCACATCGGTTGGCAGATGATCGCAAGTGGTGCTGATGCAGCGCCCTTTGTAGTTGAAGTCAGCCGCAATGATCGCGCCATTTTTGCGGGTCCGGCTGACGGGATGGCCTAGTTTATCGAAGGTGCAGGATTCGGTGGTGGTGTCGGGATTCGTGGTGAGCACGCAGCGGCCTTGGGAATCGCAGGCATAGGTGGTGGTGTATCCGAGGGCATCCGTCTGGCTGGAACAAACACCGCCCAGACAGACGCACCTGGTGGTGGAAAGCACCAGGCCCAGCGGGCTGGTTTGCGTGACGGTGCAACTGGAGAACTCTCCCGTGGAGGCAGACAGAGTATCGAAATCACAGGTCGTAACGAGCCCGCCAGGCTGGACGCAGCGGGTGGTGCGGCTCAATGAATCGAAGTCACACGTGGTAGGATTGTTTGCCTGGTCGCGATAGCTAATCAAGCGCCCCAGAGCATCATACTGGTGGATGGTGGTGAATGTTTCCGCCGCCGTTCCTGCAATGGTCGAAAATGCGGTGACGACACAGACCGTAGGATTGCCGCAGGCATCCAGCGTGCAGACGGTGCTGCAAACGCCGGGTTTCGTGCAAGTGGTGAGGCGACCGGCAGTGTCATGGGCGAAAGTATTCAGCGTGTCGCTATTGCAAACTTCGCTGAGCAGCAGACCTGCGGGGGAGTAGTGCAGCGTGGTCGTTTCCAACGCTGGCGGTGTGGTCTGACCAGGGGTGAAACGTTCAACCACGCAGACGGCATCCGTTTCATCGAAATCGAAGAAGGGATTGCCGCCAGCCATGCGGCCTTTTGGAGCGCCAGTGCCCTGAGTATTGATGGCGTGATCGGTGATATCCGCCACATCCCTAGTCACGATGGGCTGGTTCGTGCGGTTGATCGCGTTGAGATTCAACTCTGCTTCCGAGCGCTTACCCTTTTTCATGTAATCGAGAAACTTTGGTATCGCCACACCATTCAACTCGAGCGCAAACCTGCCGCCAGTATAGGTCCGGCTCGATGAACGGGAAAGCAGCACATTTCCCGCCCCACCCGGCACATCAACGACTTCACCATAGACCGAGCAAGTGACGAAGCCTTTGTTGTCATAAGCACACTCGGTCACATTGCCCATCTCATCCGTGCAACTCTGGAGGCGGCGGAAGCCATCATAAGTGCAGCTAACGGTGGGACTGACGAGCGGGGCATCGGCTAGGGTGCTGCAGGCTTTCATGATCCCATACATGGTGTAGGAACATTCGGTCGTCACGGCATCAGCAGTGCCCAGGCCTCCCTCAATGGAGCGGAAGAGCAGGCCGCGTTCGTCGAAACGATAGTCGCACGTCAAATCCACCATTTGGCCGATGCTAGCGGCGGGTTTGCTGACGCGGATGCACTCGCCTGCGGCGTTCAGCGTGTAGTTGCAGACGTCGCAACTCTGCAAATCGACCGCAGTTGGCACCAACGTGGCGATGGGGAAATTCACGGGTTTCTGCTCGCAAGCTTCTGCGACGAGTCGGCCCCGGACGTCATAGATGCAGAAGCCAGTGTAAGCCGGATTAGCGGCCACAAGAGCGCCTGCGGCATCGCGATGCTCCATGTCGCAGCGCACGGGCAGGCCGCCGGCATCGTAAAATTGCGTGCAAGTAATGCGGGCCGCGTTGAGCGCATCGGTGCCCACAGCCGGAGAGGAAATGATGACTGGTTGATCACAAGCGTTGTAAGTAATGAGCGCGTCATTTCCCCGCTCGTCGATCACCCGATTGATGCGTTTGAGGGCATCCCGCTCACAGGAAACCGTCAGCGCTAGGCCGGTGGGATCTTGGATGACGCTGGAGCAGAATTTAGTGACTTGGTCGTAGGAAATGTCGTTCACCAGAGGCGTGGTCCCATTGTTCACACTCAGGCGGGTGACTTGGCCGAAGGGATTGCGGATGCAGGTGCCGCCACCGACGGGAGCGGTGCGGGAGGTGCAGTTGCCATGCGCATCGTAGCCCCAGGTATGGACTTGGCCCAGGGAAGTGGTCATGCGAACCACGGGTGCTTCCCAGTCATCCCACGCAGAAATACCGCCGTCGAGATACTCATGCGGATCACCGGAATGATCAACAGTGCGAGCGTATCCCGAGGGTGCCCTGGCACTCATTGAAGCGAATTTGCGAGCAACGCTAGCAGAGCCTTTGCGGGCAGGATTGAAGCTGAGACCTTTGACTGGGCCGCCAGGCTTGCAGGCAGGGCTATTAGCAACATTGATCGAACCATTCACCATACCGCCCTTGCGCGGAGCACTCGTTAGGACTCCTTCCCACTTCTCCATCTCAGCATCCCGGTGCTCCGTAGTCGCGCCCGTCACCTGAGCGTTGTCCCAGAAGCCTGCGTCGGCTTTGGTGAGTTTCGACATGGCAACCATCTCACCTGCATTGGCATTGTTTTTGAAATAAGGATTGTTGCTAGCATGCGCGGAATTCAAATCGCTCTTCGCCTTGTAGTAATCGTAGCCTTTCTTGGACAGCCAAAAGCCAATGACAGCTTCACAAGTTCCAAACCCCGCCAGGAAATCGCAACTCACCGTGCGTTCCTCGCCAAATGGGCTGCGCAGCGTGGTGAGACGGGCATTGCCCCGTTCCAGCACCGGACAATTGCGGGTCAGTTCGCGAGCGTAAGTGGTGATCGTTTGCAAGCCATCCTCCTCCGTGCAGACCGTGCAACAATGGTCCGCATTGTAATCACAAGTGGTCACATACATTGCAGGATCCGTGCTGCGTAGTTTGCTCGCAGCGGTGGGACGATTGCTCGCAGCCGTGACTGGCACGCCGGGCGTGGCGAATCCCGTGAATTCCGCCATGCGCACGCAGCGCCATTGTTTATCGAAATCACATTCCACCACGCGACCCACTTCATCACAACTCGTGCAACGCAGCCCACCAGCAAATCCAGCACTGGGAGGGAGGAAAGCGTAGGAAAAAGTCATCGGTGCATCCGTGGGCAGCACCCGATCACAGTCCATGGTAACACAGCGCGCAAAGTCAGCATCCGCAGCATTGGAGGAAGTGCTGTAAGTGCAGGCGCAGACCAAGCGACCTGCTCCATCACGCATCGAGAGCAGTTGACGATTGCGGCGTGCATCCGTAAAGCCCGTAGAGTAAGTATAAGTCGTCGGCCCCTGAATGGCGGCTTGGCCGGGCAGTTGAGGACAGGAAACGGATTTCAAATCCCCGGGATTACCGCCCGTTTCGCCTTGCGCAAAATAAGTGTAACTAACAAAGCGGCTCGTTTGATCCGTGACTCTGCCAAGATTACCGGTGGAGTCATAGTCAAAGCTCAGACTCTGGCCGAACTGGCTGCTGATCGTCGTCAGTTTCCCAACCGCAGAATACGCACACGTTAGCGCGACGCCATTTTTATCCTCGATGCTACCGATCCGACCCCGCCAAGGAGCACCCACCAGCGGGCAGAAGATGAATTTCGCATGATCTGCGAAGGTGAGTTCAAAGGAAGTGTCCGGCTTGAAGACGCCCGTGCGGAACATCCCATCTGCCGAGAACGATCCATCCGCCTGCCGCAGGAGCACATCGCGTCGGCCATCGCCCGTGAATAATAGAATACAAGTGGCATTGACGCCCGAACCCATCGGCATCGGCTCAATCCGCACGTCAAAACAATGCTCCCAATGAGCCGCCGTGCCGCCATGCTGCATCGAGCGATACGTCCTCACTAAGTTCAAGGGAGGCCCTGCAGGCACGGCCACCGAGAGATCGCATTCCTGGAAGCAAACTTCGCCTGGCAGCGATTGAAATACCGCAGTCGCCTCTCCAATTTTTGGCGCACCATGCATTTTCTTGGAAATCGCGCCAAGGTTGTTCTCCGCCTCAGAGGTCTTTGAGCGCACACGTTCGCTTAAAGCAGGAGGCATCGTTGGAGGGGTGTCTGCAGCAAATCCCGACGCCGCTATTTCAAACGTCTGCCCAATCACCACCACCGTTGCCCCCAGAGGATCGACAATCTTCGCTGCCTTGACCCACTGTTCTCCGGAATCCGCTGAATTGGCAACAACGGCTCGATACTGCCCCGGCCCATCTGGCACCAGCGGAGCGGAAATCAAAACCGGCGGAGTCCCTCCAAAATCAAACACAATCGAGCAACCATCCGGTAAACATTGGGCCTTGATGATCAGCGTGCTGCCACTGGAAATCACTGCTGGAGAAACGGAGAACACTTCGGCGGCTGGAATCTCAATGGAGTAAAACGCCCGCACTCCTGTTGGTTCCGGATCCACCCAGAATCCATCCGTGCCCGTGGGCACAACCACGGAGCGTTCTCTCCAAGCACCAGCGCCAGCACTGGCGCTGAGATCAGTGCAGCTCAAAATGCGATAGTGTGCTCCGGGAATGGCAGGCCAACTAAGCCGAGTCTGAGATCCCGTCAGGCCAGTGGTGAATTCAATGGATGGTCGTAAATCCGCCGGAGCAGCAATCGTGTAACCGCTTAACAGCAGGAGTATGGAAGCGCTCAGTGAGCGGCATGTGGGAAACATTTTCATAGTGATGCGGGTTTGGAATATGGACCGAATTAAGCCTGTAAACGGATCGTCTAGATTTTTCTAAAGATCTTATAGCCTACAAATCGGCCCCAGCCCATCCAAATTGCAAAATAAAGCAAAAAAATGCGGTTCATTAAGAGTCGTCATTATTCAAAGGGACGTGATAACTCGCCTGCACCAGGCCCAGTCAAGGAAATCCGCCCACGAGTGCACGCACAAGCCGGGCTCGATTCAAACTCGGATGCCCGCGGCCACGACTGCGGTCACGCCGAGCGCTGACGGATTTTTTGTTCAACTCAAAACAGCGGAATTTCTTCCCGCGTCAGCAACTGCGGTTGCTGCCGATTCCGCACCACCACAATGATGCGGCGGCGGAAGTCACCCACTGTGCCGGTGGCTTCGATGCGGGTGGTCGAGTCGTTCACCGTGAGGCGTTGCGACGTCCTTTCTTCAAACTCAGGATCATTGCCATGCGGGCCGCTGCCCACATTGAGCAGTCCCAGCGCTTCCTGCACGCTGCCATACTTGTGGTCATCTTTCGTGTCCTCAATCTTGTCATCACCCCAGCGGGATTCCACGAACTGCTGGGCATCCTCGGCCGCGACATCGCAGACGATTTCCAGCAAGTCCGCGGGGGCTTCATTGAGATCCAGTTTCCCCTGACTGTAGATCGTCAAATAATCGCGCCAATTTGGTTTGGCCGACACCAGGGTATCGAAACCGGGCACGAGCAGGAGTTCATCCAAATTGTAGAAATAGCGATTGAAGGGATAACCCACGATTCCCTCCTTCTCATACTGCTCCTTCTCCATGCCGTGTTCCAAATGCTCGTCGTTCTTGTCCACCCAGTCGATGAGGTTGTCGATCAAGCGATCCCGATCGGCCTCCTCGGTCATCCCCCAAGCTTCGAAAATACGCTTCAGCAGTTCCCGATCCGGATTCCCTGGATTCACCAGCGTATTGATGTTGAGTCTCCCGCCTTCGCCACGGATCTTCACATTGAACTGCTCGTAGCCATCCTCGGTGAAATTATGGTTTAACAAATTGTAGTCCGTCCGCTTCACGGCTGGATTCATTCCCATGTTAATCCCCATTTCCGCCAGGCAACGGCAGCGGAATCCCTTCTTCTGGGCATCCGTGAACTCGATGTCATTACGCACCACCCGCATGGTTGTGAAAACCAGATATGTTAGCATCATGATCAGGGCGAACACCAGCATCAAGGCCGAACCTTGCTGGCTTTGGCGCTGCTTGATTTGCGCGGTGGTGAGGAGAATTTTCATGAGGAGAAATTTGGTAAATTATCTGCCGCCGCGACCGCCAGCGGGTGGGGCTCCTTTCGGTGGACCGCCGCCACCGGGAGGTAAGGTAGTCCCGGGATTGCCACCCCCACCGCCTGGATTGCCGCCCCCGCCGGAGCCAGCCTGGCCTCCGCCGCCATTGGCGAACTGTTCTGGACTAACCATACTCGGAATCCAGAAAATGAGATCCAACGGTTCGAAGGAATCCGCCATTTGCAGCTTGAACTTCACCCGCGTGGGACGCTTCGTTTTATCAAATGGCCATTCCAAGACCCAGTCGTCCTCGGAGTTACGGGAGGTGCTGCCAGCCTGGGAACTGGGAGCTGTCGTGTCGTCGATTACCTTCCAGGTCATTTCCTGAATGCCTTCCATCAACTCCAGCCGGCGCACGCGGGGCAGACCTGTGGCCCGGTCCACGCTGCGTTCGTCAAGCGATCCCTTTTCATAATCCTGGGATGCTTCCTCGTCCAGATAGAGCACCACTGCCGTGTATTGCCGCACTTTATTGCGCTCCATGCGGAGGATCACCGACTTCGAGCCCGCAGACACTCCCGACCAAGCGAACGCCAGCGGGTAGTCTTTGAAATAGACCTCACTGGACCCATTGCCACCGCGGGGCACAATCAAGTGCACTTTACTATTCCCTGGTGCCTGCTCGAAACTCCGTCGCACTAATTCAGCAAAACTGGTCATACGCATCCCCTCCTCCTGCTCCTCCATGACATTGCGCGCGATAGCCAGCGCCCCCCGCTGCACACCGAAGATCCCGCCAATCAAAATTGCCATCAACGCCACCGCCAGCATCACTTCCAGTAAAGTGAAACCGGCACGTCGCACCCGCCGAGGTGGATGGGAGTTCATGATAGGGGATGGGTTAAGTTTCATGGAGCTGGGGTCGCTGCCGCTGCTGCGCTGCTGGTAGCCTTGTAGAGAGGTAAATACCGCCAGACTTCGGCATCCTGCATTTCCGGCTCAGACTTCCAAGCCACATGATAGAGTGCCTTCACATAAATCCGATACATCTGCGTGACCTGCTGACCGTCTTCGTTTTGAATATCCTTCATTTCCTCCACGATGGACTCCGTCCAGATCCCCGAGGCATCGGGCGTTGTGACTTCTGGTGATCTATCCTTCCAGGGAGTCAGGTCTGGCAACTTGGAAATTTCCGTCACCTTCGACTGGAGTCGCAGCATCATTTGCGCGTCCAATTGAGATTCGACGGCCATCCGAGTGGTCAACGTCAACGTCTTCATCAACGCCACCGCGCAGATGCCGAACAAGCTCAGCGCCAACATGATCTCCACCATGATGAAACCCCGCCGGGTCACGAGCAACCGTGGCCGGATGGAGATTCGGGGGGAAGCATTGTTTAGGTATGATTTCATGGTTTGGGGTTGGGATCTAGTTTAATCCACCTCTTCTTCACCCACGGCACCAGCCGTGAGCGGGTCGAATCCAACTTCCAGTGCGCGTTGTTCGAACTCAACGCGGACGCGGATCGGCTCACAAATGCCGCTGTGCTGAAAGACCCAGTGATCCGGCCGGGGTTTCTGCCATTTGTCCTCCCCGAACCGCCGCACTGCGAACACCACGTTCTCCTCGAAATTAACCAACTCATCCGTGGGCTTACGCTCTAGCTTCTTGTCGGCCGTCGCCAGGAAGGTTTGATCCGCCTCACTGGCCGCCTGCTTGGGACGGAGTTCCAGAGAATGCTCGGTAATGATGACCTCCCAGTCTCGCTGCTCTGCAATCGCCAAGTGCGAGGCCCGTTTGGCCATCTCCTTCAGCTTGTCCATGGGCTTATGCAGCTTCTGATCCGCCGCCCAGAAGGTGCCCGCATGAGTGCCCACACCGATCAAAATCAGCACGATCCCCAACCCCACCATCAGCTCCACCAGCGTGAAACCCGCCTGCGCGCGGCGGTCGATCGATGATCGTATTGGAGGAGGAGTGTTCACGAGTGGGTAGGTTACAGTGTTTTGGAAGCAGATTACTCCGATTCCCAATTTCCAACGTCATCGCCTTCGTCATCTGGATTCGCCCCACGGGAAAACAAATCGAACTGTTTTTTATCGGCCAGCGCACGCCGCGGTGGCACCACGAATTCATACGGACGATCCCAAGGATCCGTCGCCATGGATTCGCTAATGATCCCCTTGGCGATCATGTCTTTCAGGGTGTTTGGGGTGATGCGTTTCCCAGTCAGGAAGCCCTCCAGCGTTGCGATACCAGCTTTGGCAGAACCGTTTTTGGCATAGCGGCTCACAGCGGGTCCCATCTTCACGCCCGCTGCCACCAGCAGGCCGATGATGCCCAGCACGAGCATGAGTTCCATCAGGGTGAAGCCTGCCGGACGACGACGGGCCAAGGTGCGAGCGAATAGAGATGTCGTTTTCATGAGTAGAGGAGAAAAGGTTAAATTTGGGGTGTTAACTGGGCGGATATCATCGCGTCCCATGCAATTTAGTCAATCCCCGCAAGTAAACGTTCAACGAAACCCGGCTGGCACCGTCAATTATCCTTACGAAACCTGCGCCCCACCCAAAGATCACCCCCCATGCCACCGCTGGCATACGCCTGCGGCCGCACACTGGCGCGGATCTCAGCCAAGCCCAGCAGGATCTCCATGACAAACGTTGCCGAACCAATCACGAAACCCTTAACCAAGGACGCTTGCCGAACGCGCAAGGCGCTGCCTAGACTGGAATCTGGAGGCTGGGCTGCCGATGTTTGGGTAACGTCGGTTTCACTGGGGGTAAATTTCCCCGCCAAAAACCGTTCATAATGAGCCCTGGCCTCTGCCCAATTCTTGGCTTCGCACAAAGCCGCCAGCCCTCGCTGCGAATCAATATTGCCCAGGCAGGCGCTACCAAATCCAGAGTGCGGATAATCCTTCGCTTCCGCCAACAATCCCGCCCGCACCGGGTTCAGATCGATGTAAGCGGCTACAATTTGCAATGGATTCCGCTCCCCCGAACGCGCTTCGACCAGCACACTCTTGAACCGCTCCGTCCAAAGAGTTCCCTTCGTTCCGCGACTGCGGTTATGCCCCATCGTGAAGCGTTGTTTCAAAAATTGCATAAACACCGAGAGATCGTGCATCCGGCCCAAGTGCATCCCCAATTCCGCCTCCCAGAGAAACGTCATGCCCGGCAAGGAGCGGTCTTGCCACAACGACTCCACCCGCACCGCCTCGTCCGTCCCATAGAGCTTGCCCACCCGCTGACTCAGCTGTAGTCCATCCAGAGCCGCATCCGCCGCCGCCTTGGGTGGAACCCGCACCAGCAAATGGAAGTGATCACTCATGACACAATAAGTTAGCACCTCGACGCCACAATAAGCAGCAACCCGCGGCAGGAGCTCGCGAAAAGCGATCTTCGCACCCTCGCCCAGCCAAAGCTGACCTTGAGTGATCCGGCAAATAACATGGTAGCAAGCAGACTGATGAACGATCTTGAGACGACAACGGCGCATAGGATGGGCAATAGGAATTACGATGCGCATGCTGCTGGAGATTCTCGGTATGTCAAATAGTAATAACACTGTCCCTTTTAAATTTTGCTCGTGACTAACATTTTGGGGAGTTTTGGGGCTGTGTTACTTCATCATTTCTTCCCGCAGGGCCTTGTTGGTGCGGATCCTGCCTTCTTCTACCGTGATGCGCGATCCTGCGGTATCCAGTTGTGCTCTGGCCTTGAGGAGTTCACTTTGGCTGTGAGGCGGATTGGCTTTGATGGTCCGGTAAACGTCTCCGTAGTCTTTGATGGAGTCGGCAAAGGGAACGGTGCGCTTGTCCAGTTTGGTGCGGATTTTGGATATTTCGCTGATGGTTTTACCGAGCAGGTCCGGTTGCACTCCTTCGGGCTTGGGACTGCGCATGTGCTTGACGAAGTCCTCGGTAACGGAATCGATCAGGCTCAGGGAACCGCCGAGGGAGAGGACTTTGGGTAGTTTGCCAGTGCCGTAGTCGAGGAGGATTTTAGCGGAAAGGCAGTTGGGACGGGAGGAAAGAACGGCAGTCAGTCGTTCCTGAACTTTAGGGTTGGTCAGCAGCGCGGGGTTCTTTTGGGCTTGGAGGACTTTCTGGACTTCGGCAAATTTAGCTAATGCGGTCTCCATCTCGGAGGATCTCTTGGGACTGGAGAGTTCCAAGGCCTCATCGAAGGTCTTGATGCTGAACACTTGGATGTCCCAGAGTGCGGCGGGGCCTTCCATGAGAACGGAATCCACCAACTCGCGTTCGGCACTGCTGGGAACGGCAACATAGGTGCATGAGCGGTTGGCCGCACCGCGGATCTTGGCGGGCACACCGCCCACGGGTTGCACGCTGCCATCAGCATTCAAATCTCCCGTGACGGCAAAGGCCCCATCGATATCCGCCCCGGTGCGCAGGGAATCTAACAGTAAGGCGCAGGCGACGGCTGCGGAGGGGCCATCTTTGCCGCCGTATTTGTCTTCAAAGGCGAAATCCACACGCATACCCCGGGGGAGGGCACCGCGTTTCACGGTGCTATGTTTGACGACTTCACTGAGGGCCTTTTTCATGTCGTCACCCACGGTTTGGTTGAAGGCGAACCCGGAAATGGCATTGGCATCCCCCGCTTCGATGGCGGTGCAATTCATTTGGCTGGCCTTGCCTGCGTAATTTCCAGCGCTTAACTCTTGGACGAGGAGTCCCTTGATGGCGCTCTGCGGGCGGACGAAAGGTGCGGCCTTGGACACAGCAGGTGCGGTGGGTTCCGGGGCAGTGGCTGGTTTCGCGGGCACGGCAGAAACGTCTGGGGGCTCGTTTGTTGCTGCGGGGGAAGGTTCTTGACTGAGGCCACTGACAACCATGAGCAGGGAAGTCAGTCCGAGGTAAGAGTAGGGGCGCAGATTCATGTCAGCAATATTTGCTGCCACTCTTACGTTATGTTGGGGTCTGGGCGCAAGCTAATTTCCCAGCGAGGCTGGTTCATTCTTTAGTTTCAACAGCCCGTGGTCCAGCTCCAGCAGGTTGGCGGCGTTCTGTAAATCATTGGCGGAGAGGTCTTTGCAGCGGAAGGTGGTGGAATTAAACTGCCCTGAGCCTTTGACGCCTTGGGCTAAAATTTGAATGGCATCATCTACGGTGGAGGCCATCAATAATTCCTTGGCACCCGCCGCGTGGGCTGCGCCAGCGATACTGGCCAGCGTGGAGGCGTCCCTCAGGGCTTTGGGGTTGGCTTTCGCTTGCCACGCGTTGTAGGCTAACTCGCCCGGTTTCCAACCCAGTTTGCCATTCGGTGCCTGGATGATGTAGCGCAGGATGCCTTTGAGTTCCTCGTCGTTGAGCAACGGCATGCCGAAGAGGGCCATGGGCCCACGGTTGGTCTTGAGATTCGTTAGGGCACGACGAACGTAGGCTGCCAGATCCGGTATTTGCACCACTTTGTCCCCTGGCGGACTTGGGCAAAGGCTGAGGACGGTTTCGGCGTTGAGGCGGTTTCGGCCTTCTTCAGCCAGGGTGCGGATGTCATCGGGGAGGGAATCTAGATCGGGACGGCAGGCTAGATAGCCATCAGCGAAGGTGAGGTATTTGCGGATGCTGCGAAGTTCATCGGCATCCATTTCCGGGATTTGGAACTCCATGGCCGAGGCCCGGCCAGAGCCCTTCATGCCCCGCTGGAGGGCTGCGAGGGCTTCTTCCACAGTATGGACGCGTCTTGATTCCGGCGCATCCATACTGCGCGCTAAATTGAAGGCATGGGCCAGGGTGCGGGCTTGGGCGAGCGCTTTCAGTGGGCCTTCGTCGGTCACGGCTGGTTGGTAGAAGCCTTGCATGAAAATATTTACGAAGACCTCCCCACGAGGCACCTCCATGGCGGCGGCGGTGCGGGAGACGCGGATTTCCGGGGTGCCCCGTCCACTGAGGCGGAGTTGCCCGGTGGGATCAGCTTGGTTGGTGATCATTTGGGTCATGCTCTTGAGGGACACGGTGGCGGCATCGGTGAAGGCTTCTTGTGAGGCCTTGGCCTCCTTGACGGCAAAACACTCACAGCTTGGTGGCTCGCCACCGAATCGCACTGCGAAGGAGCTGACGGAGCCGAGGTTGAGGGCGGTGCTCCCTTTGTTGGCAGAATTCTGCTGAGAGAGTTGGGATGCGAGTTGGTCGTCCACTTTGACGGTCCAGGCGAAGGCTCCCAACTGTTTGCGCATGAAATCAGGCCAGAGCGCCAAGAGGTTGGGCTGGTTCAAATCCACTTTGCGCTGGAGGCAGGTTTTGAGCAGCTTGGGATCACCCATGGCGAAGTTGCGATCATCCAGGGCCACGACTCCACAAAGCACTCCTTGGGAATTGCGGTAACGCAAAATTTGCACTGGTCCCAGACTTTCCGGTCCTTCGTCGTGGACTTGGGCTTCGTTAATCCAGTCACTGGCGCTGGCGCGCTTCTGGGTGGTGATGACGACGATCCCTGGCTTGGTGGGGTCATCTTGCACGGAAGTCAGGCGCTCTAAATCGAGAATTTTCAGACCGAAGTGCTTTTCCAAGTAGGCGCAATGCCGTTTGGGCAGCGGGAGGCCGCGGCGTTGGGCCTCGTTGAGATAGAAAATTTCGATTTGCGGGAATCCGAGGGAGAAGACGGTGGTGGCTTGATCCCAGATGAAACGCGGGGCCACTTCGGCATGGGGACGAGTGACGTCCAAGGAGGTATTGCGCACTTCGTCCCGGTTTTGGGCGATCAGTTTGGTGTTTTCGGCTACTGCGTCAACTGGGGGCTGCGGCCGCTCCCAGGCGGATTCGTTGGTGAAGACAGCACAAAAGAAATTCTCCATTTGGCGGCCCAGCGACTTCGCCCAGTGCCTGGCGGTGAGGGCTCCGATGACGAGGACCACCAGCACGCCCCATTGCGCGGCTTGCAGGACCCGATTGGTGGTCATTTTTTCGCGGTGCTTCTGGTCGGCTTTCTTGCCGGTAATGCCGGTGAACTCGGTTTCGGTAGGGGGACGGGTGGCGTCACAGTGGGGCGGTTCTTGCTCGTCTATCGCCAGCCAAGGCGGCGGGGTCGGTTTGGGGAAGCTGGCTTCTTCGGAGTGGCGGATGCGTTCACTGGGCTTAAGGCGGATGGGTTCCGGTTCGCTTGAGGGAAAGTTCGTCTTTTGGGGCTCGGCGGCTGGGAGCACTTCGAACACGGGCTCTGGAGGTTTGGCAAGTCCGGCCTGAGGCGGAGGCTGCTGCGCAACAGGCACAGCCAGGGGTTTCACCGCAGAGACAGGCGGAGCAGGTGGGCGCTCCTCGGCTGCTGGGGCCACTGGCGGACTGGCGAGCACCGCAGCAAAAGCATAGGGTGCTGGCGAGGGCGGGCTGGGAGCTGTCGCGGTAACAGCTGCCATTTGCATAAAGGCAGATGGCGTCTCGATCACGTTAGCTTTAAGTGCGTGCTCAAAGGTTAAGTGCAACTGCCCTGCGGAAATAATGTCGCCATGCGTTAGGCAAGTTTCCCGCACAGGTTGGCCGTTCACCCAGAGTCCGTAGCCAGAGCCGCTATCCCGCAGATAGAACCCATTTGGCTGCTGCCAAATCGCGAAGTGTGAAGGGGCCACACCATAGACCGCTGGAATCATAATTCCATTAGCCGCATCGGAGCCAAACGTCACCCCTTGCGATGGGATGTCGATGGTGTGTCCGGTCTGTGCGATGAGCCTAGCCATTGGTAAAAAGAGTCTTCTTAAGGGTGGTAATTATCCCACCGGTTGCGGCAACGGTCAATTAAAAATATGGGAATTATGAAAAAAGCGAATTATTTCTCAGGAATTCTCATATTTGCATGGAGCGAGTGAGGAACCGACATCGTTATTGCTTCCTTCTGGCTTCGACCTTTTGGGCCAATTGGAGGATCTCTGTCAGATCATTGGGCGATGGCTGCTGCGGGGCAGTCTGAGCGGTGACAGGTGTCTGGACTACGGGAGCGGCAGGCTTCGCTTCGGGGACAACAGCGTTGCCACGGGGGGCGACATAGGGGCGAGTGCTGTTGGCGGCCATAAGTGCGAGGTTCTCGGGGCTGCGCTGAACGGTAGCGGGGCGAATCTCCTCATTGGGCTGGGAATGAGTTGCCGTCAGTGATGGCAGGGAGGGCTCGGTGGCATTAGTGAGTAAGCTATCCTGCGCGCGGCGGGCCTTATTTTCAACAATCCCGGGTTCGGTCCCCGGCATCGGAGGCTCGCTGCCGACTTCCAATGGTAAGTCCTGTGGCAGGCTGTCGAGCGGGAGGTGAACCACCCGGCCTTGAGCGTCCGTCTTGATCGCTGCCAAGGGGTTGCGGGAAATTCCTTGATGATTCGGTAGCCCGGCTGCAATCTCCTCTGGAGTCGGCATCGGCGCCTCCTCCACTTCCTCCAAGGCAACTCCGATGGGAAATTCCTCCTTGGTAACACTTGTCTGAACGGACCAATCCGCTTGGGTATAGCGCTGGGGTGCAGGCAGCTTGCAACTGTTCAGTCCGCAGCTCGCTGCGAACGCCAGAGCCGAAATGCTTAGTTGGCGAAGGCCGTTTAGTTTGGTAAGATTAAATTTCATTTCCCACAAAATTAATTGTATTTATGGAAATTATCAAGAATATTCTCAATAAATTCATGTAGTTTCAAATATTTCTCACAAATGCTGCAACCGAGCGCCACAGTTTGGACGATTGCCCATCCCGAATCGGGGGGGAGCATCGTGGAAAGCAACGAACGGAATGGCCTCAGTTCGGCTGAGGACCTGAGGGCGTCGAGGTTCCATTTTCCGCAGGATGCGGCACGTTACCGCTATTTTCATCAACGACTCCGCCGTCTGCTGGCGGATTGGTTACCTGACGGAGGGGACCCAGCGTCCCTGATTTTCGATGAAGGCCCTTGGGGGAAACCACAGCTGCGGGATTTTCCTGGCTGTCACTTTAATCTTACACACTCAGGCGGCAGTGCGGCGGTCGTGATCTCTGAAGCGGGGCCGCTGGGAATCGATCTGGAACAGGTGGACGCAACTTATCCCTGCCGGGAAGTGGCGCAGAATTATTTCCAAGGTCCCGAAATCACTTCGGTGGTGGAGGCCAGTTCCCCGGAGCAAACCACCGAGCGTTTCTTTCGGCTCTGGACGGCCAAGGAGGCGGTCATGAAGGCAACAGGACTCGGCATGACCTTGGAGCCCAGGCAAATTATCCTCGGGTTGGATCCGGTTACGATGCTGCCCACAACGATTGATCGGCTGGATCATCCTGTTTGCGATGCTGCGGACTGGAAACTTCATTTCGTGACCGCACCCGCAGGTTTTGTCCTGGCGGTAGTCACGCCAGCTCAGGTATCACACGTGGGGCTTGCCACCGACCGCCATTGCTACTAAAGTCGCCATTTTTTCCGCCTTCCGCTTTAACCGCTTTATATTTCCTCCCCCTGTTCTCCTCATGCCAAAAACGATTCGCCTCGAAAGCCATGCTCGTGCCGGCCTCATCGGCAATCCGTCGGACGGATATTATGGCAAGACGATCTCCTTCATCGTGAAGAATTTTTGCGCTCGGGTGGAACTTGTGGAATCGAAGGAAGTGCACATCGTTCCCAGCCCGCGGGATATTTGTAAATTCGACTCGTTGGAGAAATTGGTGCGCAACGCCCAACTTTTTGGGTATCATGGTGGCGTGCGTTTATTAAAGGGAGCGGCCAAAGTGTTCTTCGAGTATTGTCAGGAGCAGGGCCTCACCGTAGCAAATCGCGGCTTCACCATCCACTACATGAGCGACGTGCCGGAGCGCGTGGGGATGGCTGGGTCCAGTGCCATCGTGACCGCCTGCATGAAGGCGCTGATGCAACACTACGAAGTCAGCATCCCCCTGCCGATTCTGCCAAATTTAGTCCTCAGCGTGGAGCGGGATGAGCTGAACATCCCGGCTGGCTTGCAGGATCGGGTGATCCAAGCTTACGAAGGGTGTGTCTATATGGATTTCGATCAGGCCAAGATGGAGCGCATCGGTCATGGCGGCTACGAGATCATCGATCCCGCCCTGCTCCCGCCGCTCTATGTGGCGTATGACCCTAACATGGGTGAGGGGACGGAGGTTTTCCATAACGACATCCGTTCCCGCTGGTTGCGCAAGGAGACACAAGTGGTGGATGCCATGCAGACGTGGGCTGGGTTAGCCCAGCAAGCCAGGGACCTGATCGTGGCAGGAAAAGGACGGGAAATCCACCCGCTGCTCAACGCCAATTTCGACCTCCGCCGCCAACTCTATCAGATTGCCCCAGGAAATATTGAGATGGTGGAAACGGCCCGCAGCGTGGGAGCCAGCGCCAAGTTCACTGGCAGCGGTGGAGCCATTGTTGGCACCTATGAGGACGAGAAAATGTATCTGGCGCTGGAACGCAAATTAACCGCGCTGGGACACAAGGTGCTGAAGCCGATTATTCAGTGACGGTCTTAAACGGACTGCGGTCCGGCGGTTCATCGTGCGGGACTGAGTTCAGCAGGCCGCGGATGACCCAGTTCATGGCCGGCACGCGATGCCGCAGCCAGACGGAGAGTGCTTCCGGTTTGGCTCCTAACGCAGCCTTAGGCTCCAAGGCGGTGCGTCCCAACGAGAGCCGGGTGCAACCCCAAGCGATGGCATCAGCAATGGTGGCGTGCAACAACCGGAGGTAAATCGGCAGCCCGGTGCTGGCAACTTCCCGATCGAATCCGATGTAGTAAGCGATGGCGGTGGTGCCATCACGCACGGTGGTAACGAAGCCCACGATTTCCTCACCACGTCGTGCGACATGGCAGCGGAAGTCAGCCCCCAAGGCTGTCGCCAGCGTTGGTAGGTAGGTTTCTGGCACGGTCACCAACTTCAATGCTGCGTTCTGTTGCACCTCACAATAGAGTTGGTGCAGACGCTCCCCGTGCGCTGAGACATCCCTCAGGGATTCAATCACCACGCCTCCGGCCGCCAGTTTCTTTAGCTGGGATTTGATGTTGCTGCGATACTTTGAGTCCAGGGCGGCCAGGTAATCTTCATAGGTTTTCCAGTGCGACTGGATCGTCAGCACCATGTCCGGTTCCGTCTCCAATGGTCGGTAACTCAAGCGATGCAGCGATTCCATTCCGCTTTGGACGGGAGTGAAATCTTTCACCATGACCAAATTGGTCTGGCCGGTTAGTCGTTCCGCCCGTCGCATGCGATACAGCGCTTCTCCAATGGCCGTCCAGATTTCCTGCAGGTCTGTGTCCTCCCCGTCCTCCGCGAAGGCGATGCCGTGGAAGCCCCAGCAGAGTAAATTTCCGGCCACGAGCATGCGTTGATTAAATTTCTTGGCTGCGATTTTGTGAGCAGGCTTGAGGAGTTTCTTTAGCAATGATCGCTTTGGCTTGGCAGCATTTTTTGCCTTGCGGTCCGCTACTGGGGGAAGTTGTTGGCCAGTGACTTGCACGATCTGTGCCGCCACGGCAGCCACTGCGTTGCCGTCACGAAAGACCATGGCATAACGTGGGGTGATGTTGGCAGGGCCCGCTTGCTCAATGACCCGCAAGACATCGCGTCGCATCCAGACGCTTTGATTTTGGGTCAGGGTATCCCATCGCTGCGCATCCAGAAACTCAATGGAATCCGCGAGCACGAACCCTAGTCCAGTGGACCGATGCCGCGCGGCATGGCGTTCGTGGGCGGTGGCAAGCTTGGATTTGGCCTGCTTCAAGGCACGCAAGGGACGGGGGAGTTTCATAGAATTGGAAATGGTCTAAATCAGACCCTTACGACGCATGGCCGCCTCCATGGCTGCTTCCACCAGGGCCGCAGCCAGCGTTTCCGTGGCCTGATCCAATTGCGCGTTGGCGGCTTTGAGTGCGGTTAGGGAATTGCTGTTCAGCGCGCTTTGCACCGCTGTGGTGGCCTGGGAAATGGCCGCTTGTTGCTCCAGGGAAATCAACTCACCTGCCTGTGCGCTGGCGGTGGAGACAGCCGTTAGGAGTTCCTCTGCTTTCAATCGGGCCTCGGTCAGTTGCCGCTCCGTCATGTCCTCGAAGGCATATTCCACGGACTCTGCGACCATCGATTCCACCTTCTCGTCGTCCACTTGCACCGCCGCATGGCGAATTTCCAGGACCTGATCCTGCTGGGTAAGGGTGTCGCGCGCCAGCACTTGGAGGATGCCGTCGGCATCAATCGCAAATTGCACGCCCACGCGCGCCTGACCGCGCGGGGCAGGGGAGAACGGCAGTTCCAGTTGGCCTAGTTCCCAATTGTCGCGCGCCATTTCTCGCTCCCCCTGCAGGAAGCGAATCAGCATGGCGCGCTGCTGGTCCACTGCATTGGTAAACATTTCCCCAGCCTTGCAGGGGATGGTGGTATTGCGTGGGAGAATCACATTCATCAAGCCGCCGAAGGTCTCGATTCCTAACGACAGTGGTGTCACATCCAGCAGCGTCAATTGTTGCATGGCCCCGCTGAGCATCCCGCCCTGAATCACGGCTCCGAGCGCAATGGATTCGTCCGGATGCTGGGTGGTATTTGGCTCGCGTTGGAAGATGTCCGCTACAAAATTTCGCACTGCGGGAATGCGGGTGCTGCCACCCACTAGCACGACTTGAGACAAGTTCGCCACGGCACAACGCGCATCCGCCAGCGCTTGTAGGCACAGCCGTCGGGTGCGCTCCAACAGTGGCAGGATCAGTTGCTCAAACTGGGCTCTGGTAAGATTGGTGGTGAAACTTTTGGTTCCTGAAATGAAAGGCAAGCTGATTTCCACCTCGTCCATGGCGCTCAATTGATGCTTCGCCAGCGTGGCCGCTTCCAGCATGCGAGCCTGCGCCAGCGGTGGCACCGGTTCGTTCGCGAAAATTTCCCCCTGCAACCAGCCAGCAATCGCGCGATCAAAATCATCGCCTCCCAACTGCGTGTCCCCTTGGGTTGCGAGCACTTGAAAGACGCCCTCCCGCAACTCCAAAATACTTAGATCAAACGTGCCCCCGCCCAAATCAAACACCGCCACTTTGGCCTGCTCCTGTAAGCGTTCCAGGCCATATGCCAGGGCGGCTGCGGTGGGTTCGTTGAGAATGCGTTCCACTTGGAAGCCCGCCAACTCCCCAGCCCGTTTCGTCGCCTGACGCTGCGCATCATTGAAGTAAGCGGGCACGGTAATTACGGCCCGATGCACCGGACGCTCTAGCCGATATTCTGCAATTGCTTTCAACCGCCGCAGAATGATTGCGCTCACTTCCTCGGGCAGCAGCAATTGCTCATCCAGTTTGATCCGCAGCCGATCATCCGCCGCCGCCACGACCGGATAGCCCACGCTCAAATTCAGCTCCCCCCGACGTTTCCCCATCAACCGTTTCACGGAAACGATCGTCCGAGCGGGTTCCGTCACCCGACGGCGCAAGGCAGCTGCGCCTACTTCCGGCTCACCGCCATCGCTGGGAAAATACACCACCGACGGTGTTAGGCGCGAGCCATTTTCATCCGCCAGTAAAATGGGAAAGCCCGCCTCCACCACGCCAATCAATGAATTGGTGGTGCCCAGATCAATTCCCACAATCGTATCGTCGCTCGTCATAGCAGGGATCATGGACAGTCAGTTCAGGAGACGCAACCGACGTTGTTGCACTTGCAGTTCCCATTTCTCCAAAAAGGCCGCCTCTTGGGCCGCGTGCTGGAGCAGGACTAAATCCAGCCCCTCCGCGTCCATCCGCGCCAGCAGCGATTCCAATGTTTCCTGTCGTGCCACCAGCACCTGGGCTGCAGTTACGAGCACGTCTTCCGTGGTTAAGGCTTCCGTGGTTAGCAACGCCTTCGCCAAGGCCGAGGTGGCGGTGGCGGACTTCGCCAGGAACGCGTCCGCTTGCTGTAACGCTTGATTTACCAAGGCAAAGACCGTCATCAGCGATTCATCCAACACTGCCCCCTTCGCCACTTGGCCGCCCGCCAACTCCAGCAAATGTTTCAGCCGTCGAGGGCGTGCACTAAGCACCGCATAAGCTTCATTCACCAACTGAAATTCCGCCGCCCGCGCCTCGCGCTCAGCCGCATCCACGGCTGCATCAGGATGCACCGCCGCGCCACGTTCCTGAAACGCCGCCCGCGCGGCATCCAAACTGAGGGACGCCTGCGGGGAGACTCCTAAGATAGTGAAATAATCAAGCATGCCCGGACTAATTCGCACTCTGAGCCACATGCAAATCGATTCGTTTTTTTGCGTAATAAAATCGCGCTTTAAGGAACTTAATCTTGCCAGCGCGACAAGAACGTATAAGGTAGCAAACCACCCAATTTTACTGCCCAACCAGACCACCCATGAACCCCGATTCATCCGCTCCTACTCCTCGTCTCAGTCGCTTAGCCGTTATCGGGGGCACTGGACTACTCTGTTTAACGGGGATTAACTTTACCGAGAACCAAAATTTACACGCGTCCAATCTGGGGCTGCGCAAATCCATCGAGCGCTGGGCGGCAGCCGATGAAGCGAAGGGGGCACAAATTGTTAGTTTAAACACCGTTCTCAACGACACCAAGCAACTCCTGGCTGCCGAGCAGGTCGTCACCAAGAACCTAACGGCGGACAAAGCAGCACTCACCGGCAAGGTGAAGGAGATTACCGCCAAGCTGGATGACACCTCCAAGAAATTGACCAAGACCACGGGTGAGCTGACTGCGATGACGTCCAAGTCCGAGCAATTAAGCCGTGATCTGGCTGCTTCCAAGAAGAGTGAGGAACTGCTGAAGTCCGATGTGGCCGCTGGATTGCAGCGGGAAACGACCCTCAAGAGCACCGTCGCCACCTTGGAAAAGACGAAGGCGGACCTCACGACTGCGATTGCCAGCAAGGAACAGCAAATCAAGAAACTAGACGAAGAGAAGACCGCCCTGAACAAGGATTTGGCAGCTGCCACCCAGCAAGTGGCTGATGCCAAGGTGCGTGAAAGCAAGCTGCAAGCTGATTTACTAGCCACCAATGAAAAGGCTGCCGCCCAGGCCAAGGAAATTGCCGCGGCGGGCGAGAAGATGACCCAAATGGACACCGGGACCGCCGCGCTGAACAAGGCCCTAGCCACCGAGCAAGCCAAGGCCGCTGCGCTCGCCAAAGCGAACGATCAGATCACCAAGGATCTGGCGGCCCTCCGCACCCAGAATGATGTTACCACCAAAGAGTTGGCTGAAGCCAAGAAGTCCGTGGAAGCCTTGAATCAGGAAAAAACCCAGTTGGTGACCACCCGGGATGAGCTGATGAAGAAGCTCACTGAACTGGATACCCGCGTCAAAGCCCTCCAAGAGCAAAACAAAGGCCAGCAAAACGCCAGTCAACTTCTCAAGGAAGAACGTGATGCGTTGAACGATCAGGCCAAAAAGCTCAGCAGCCAGATCGAAGGCCTGAACCAGCAATTTGATGCCATGGCCGCTCAGCAGAAGGCTCAAGTCGCAGAACTCAGCAAACAACGCGATGGCCTCAAGACCGAGCGCGACCAACTGACTTCCGCCTGTGGCGAACTCATGAAGAAGCTGGAGCAACTCTCCGCGCAAGTGAAGACCCTTCAGAGCGATTTCATGGCCCTGCGCAGACTCAAAGAGGAAGCCAACGCCACGCTGACGACCCTGCCAGTGCTGCCGTAAATGGCGACCGGTTAGGATCGCGCAGCACCAACTTGGGGCGGTCGAAAATTCTCGGAAGGCCTTTGGCTCGCCTTGGCGAGTAGGAATGGATGTTCGCAATGGCGGACAGAGTCACGCCACTCCCTTTGGAGTGGCGGAGTCCCTCCGCCATTGGGCCATGGGGATCAGTCTGGCGGAAGCTCGCGTGAAATAGTTGGGTCGCCCATTTTCCCCGCAGATCAGGATGTCTGAGGCTTGGCGGGGGAATCGTTCGACTGGCCGCCGGGGGACTAATTCGTGGCTCTGGACTGCGGTTGCTCATAGGTGAGGCTACCGTGCGCCCCTTGAGTATAGGTGGGAAATGGCCAAGCCCAAGCGCCGTGAAAAATCATGCGGCACCCGCCTCCATGAATCTTCATTTGAAGCACCGGCTCCCCGTCAGGGGAGGTCTTGATTAGTATGGGAGACTCGTAGCGCAGGAAATGAGGTTGCTCCCCTTCCCACGGTGGCAATGGGGTTTGCGGATCTCGATACATCTGCCCGGCTCTGGCAGCAGCTTGAATGTTCATGGCCAACGTTTTCGCCGTTCGCCCGCCCTCCAACATGTCATCCTGACTGGGAAATGGTTGCGGCGTCCCCGGTGGTCTCGGTGCTCGATTTCCCCAACCGCCATCTTGAGGGAGTTTGGCCACCCAGGCATTGGCGGCATCCCGGTCTTCCAAGGCCGCCTGCACTGCGTAAGCCCAGATGTAGGCGCTTACGATAGGCGATTTTATGTGCGCATTGAGCCATCCACCAGCACCCGTCAGATCTCGGGTGGCGAATTCTACCATGGCAACTTCCCCGGTGCGCGCCGGAAATCCGGGGAGGGCGCTAAAACCTTCCACCCAGCTGATGGCGCGTTCTGGCTGGTGGATCGCATACCTTGGAGCCACGGTGCTTATACCTGCGAAGAGCTCGTCTTTGTTCGTTCGTTGCCCAACCCAAACAGCAGTTTCCGCAGGGCCTACTTCCTTGAGTTTGTGTTCGGCAATCTTATTAACCAACTGCCAGCGGGTCCCTGCTGGGAGTTTGGAATCCGCATTTTGCTGCGATTCCAGCCATTCCTCCAACGCTTGCGCTCCGCGTTGTTTTTCCAGAGCACTCACTGTCGCCCACTCCGAGGGCTCACTGCCGCCAGTGCTTACATAATCCAGCAACCCCTGAAGATCTGTGGCCGCCCACGCTTCTGCCAGGGCTGAGCCGTTCCGCCTCGCCCACTCGCCTTGGTCCTTGCCCGAGGCTGCCCATGCCACCACCTCCAGCGGGTTCAATCCTGCCCACACGAACATCAGACAGCGGGCGTCGTCATCCGCTCCGGTGCCAATTAGGCGATCCTTCCGCAGTAGAAATTCCGCCGCAACCTGTGGGTTACGCCGAACCAATTTCGCCAAGTATCCCAACCAGTCATCCTTTCGAACTCGAGGATAGCCTTGATTCACATCCGCCAAATACATTCCCATAATCCAATCGGCATCCTCTAGATTGACGGACAATTCTGGATGCTCAAAACAAGCGACCACCGCCGACCGTTGTTCCACAACGGACAACGCCAGCGCAGCCTCCATGGCGGCCCGGAAGGAAAACGTTGGTTTGTTGTCCGAAGGGGTGGGGGATGGCGGAACAGGCTGGGAAGCCACCGCCGACCGCGAACGAATCCGCTGGTAAACGGCAACGGTCCCCCACGTCGCACAGAGGCTGGCGATGGCTAACAGGAGGATACGTTTCCGGTTCATGGGTGAAGGATGGCGCAAACGCTGTCTCGTGGCAAGAACTAACTCAATCGCGAGCCTGAGGAGGATTTTCGAGGGTGCAGAAAACCACCTCCCACGAGACGTGCGCCCACGTGGTTGATTTACGAACCACTGTGGCATCATGAATGGAAACCGTGAAGTCAGTGACCCAGTGCCGGATGTGAGCCGCGAAGATTTTTCGTTGGAGCAAATGCGGAACCAACGGGAGGCTGAAATGGACCAAGATCCCAGTATGGTGTTGTCGCTGGAGGGATTCCCGGCTCCGTTGGCTGACCGTCGGGCGAGCTTGGGGGGGACGAGGGCTTGGGCGGTCGTGACAAATTGTATCGAGGGAGGTCTCACACTCTTCAACACCCTCCGATAATATGCACACCTTGCACGAGATAAGCAGCGGCCTAAGAAAATTTGAATCAGATATATTTGATTTCTGGAGCGAATATTTGTGAGACAGGCCTTTTTGTCTGGGAATGAGCTGTGCTAAAGGGCGATCAAGAGGAGCATCGGTGAAAAATATCGGATCGCCCCGACTAAGGACCTGCGGACGGTTTGCCCGAATTGCCACGCAATGCGCCATCGACAACCGCCTCCAATGAGCATTGACTCGCTTAGGAAAGCTTATCGAGAATAGTGCCTGGTCTGTCGCACCTTCTTGATGAGAAATGTCGTATTGCATCTCCAGAAAAACCGGGTATTCTGCACGTCATGAGTGTGAATTACGAAACAATCGTGAAGGCTGCGTTACACCTTAGTGCGGAGGAGAGGTGCCGTGCAGCCACCATTCTGTGGGAATCGGTGGATCCCAGTCGCGACTTCACGTCAGAAGATGATGAACTGGAGGCGCTGCTGGACAGAAGGGAAGCTGAGATGGATGCAGACCCAAGCATGGAGTTATCGATGGAGGAATTCATGGCACCGTTTGTTAGCCGCAGCAGAGCATGAGATTTACCTTTAATCGGGCTGTCCAATTGGAAATGTGGCAGATTCGCGATTGGTATGACGCAAGGAAGGACGGATTGGGCGATGAGTTTTTTCAAGAATTCCAATCGATGCTGGATCTGAGCGGCGGAAATCCAGAACGGTTTCCACTATCGAGTTTGGGTCGACGCAAGGTCACGTTGAGACGGTTTCCTTATGCAATCTATTTCAGGGTATCGCTCGACCGGATTCGTATCCTCGTCCTCTGCCACGAAAAGCGCCACCCCGACTATGGAAAATACCGCAAATGATCCAACCTTGGGACAAAACCGCCCAAACCCAGCAAAATTCTAAAAAAATCCCTTAATCCTTCCTTGACATCGGAGTAAGGTGCGCTTGGTTTCCGGTCCACGCCATGCTAACAAGATTTCGCAAATTTTTCTCTGAGGTCAGTGTCGAATTACATAAAACGACCTGGCCATGGGATCCAAAAGAAACCGGTTTTAAAAAATTCCGGGAGCTTACGGATTCCACCATTGTTGTGTTCGTCGCCATGCTTCTCCTCGGGGCATTTGTGAATTTCTGGGACTTGGTGATGGTGGGGGTAATGTCGCTGCTTACAGGCGCCAAATAACCTCCTCTTCCTGCTTCCGGCGGTGTTTCTCAGGGGTTGAACGAATGGAATGGCCCGATGTTCTCCCCTCACTTTTGAAACCTGCCGTCTAAATAACTCGCTCTTTATGAGTCGCTCCTGCTGACGAATTGGTCAGTCCCCTGCTGCGGGTGCAGTTGCCTGCTACGAGGCATCGTTTCGTGGTCGCCATTCCTTTTCTCCCTCTGCTGCGGGTATTTTCTCGTTGCAGGGTTCGATTTTCTCTCTCGTTTCCTTTTCCTTTTTTAACCCCCCAAATTTCCACCCCCTAACGTCATGGCAGCTATCCCTGGTGAGCGCGATCAATGGTATGTGATTCATGTCCTTTCCGGCCAAGAAAACAAGGTCCGTGAGAACCTGACTCGTCGGATGAAGACTGAGGAGATGAGTGATACCGTCTTCGAGATCCTCATGCCGCAGGAGCGGGTGTCCGAATTCAAAAATGGCAAGAAGGCCGAGACGAAGCGGAAGTATTTCCCCGGTTATCTGCTGGTGAACATGAATTTGTTCCGCCCCGATGGCACGATGGTGGACAAAGCTTGGTATTTCATTAAAGACACCCAAGGCATCATTAATTTTGCGGGCACGAAGAACAAGCCCACCCCGATGCGCCCACAAGAAGTGGAAACGATGCTGCTGCAGATGCGCGAGCGGGAAGACAACGTTACCCCGAAGATCGCTTTCGAAGTGGGCGATTCCGTCAAGGTCAACGATGGTCCGTTCGACGGCCAGATTGGCGTGGTGGAAGAAATCGACCACGAAAAGGGCAAGCTGCGGGTTTCCGTCAGCATCTTCGGCCGCAACACCCCGGTGGATCTGGAATTCTACCAAGTCGAGAAAGCCGACGAAGACGCACAGCAATCTTAACGCGCTGCGTCTCCCGCTCCCTAAAATTTTACGCACTAGTCCTCCTCCGCCTCAGTTTAAACTCCCAAATATTACCAAATTATGGCTAAAGAAATCGTCAAACTCATCAAGTTACAAATCCCAGCTGGTGCCGCCAATCCGGCTCCTCCCGTGGGTCCTGCGCTCGGTCAAGCCGGCGTGAACATCATGGCTTTCTGTAAAGAGTTCAATGCCGCCACGCAGAAATCTGCTGGTGATGTGCTCCCAGTCGTGATCACCGTTTACAAGGACAAGTCATTCACTTTCATCACCAAGCAGCCTCCAGCGAGCGCCCTCATTAAGAAGGCTCTCGGTCTGGCCAGCGGATCCAAAGTTCCTCACAAGGAAAAAGTGGGCAAGCTGACCAAACAACAACTGGCTGACGTGACCAAGGCCAAGCGCCCTGACCTCAACGCCAACAGCGACGAAGCCGCCATGCGCATCATTGCCGGGACCGCCCGTCAAATGGGTGTCGAGGTGGAGGCATAAGACCAAAGGGAGAAGGGGCGGCCCGCCCCTTCCGATCGTAGAAATTTTTTCATACCCGTCGGGGCGAGCCGCCCCGACTCCATTGCACAAAACCAAACCCCAACCGCAGGAGAGCACACCGCTCGTTTGCACTGCACAAACCAACATGGCCCAAACCAACCGAAGCAAACGCTACAAAAACGCCGCTAAAACGCTGACTCCAGGAAAACTCCATTCCCTCGAAGAAGCCTTTGAAACGCTGAAGAAACTCCCCGCCCCCAAGTTCGACCAAACCGTAACGGTCTCGTTCCGGATGGGTGTCGATCCCAAAAAGGGTGACCAAATGATCCGTTCCTCTTGCCCACTGCCACACGGCTCTGGTAAGACGGTTAAGGTGTTGGTCTTCGCCCAAGGTGACGCCGCCAAGGCCGCCAAAGAGGCGGGTGCTGACTTCGTCGGTTACGAAGACATGATCAAGAAGATCCAAGAAGGCTGGCTGGACTTTGATGTCGCCATCGCCACCACCGACGCCATGACCGAAGTGCGGAAACTGGCTCGGATCCTCGGTCCTCGTGGTTTGATGCCGAATCCCAAGACTGGCACCGTGACCGATGATCCTGCCAAGGCCGTCGTCGCCACCAAGGCTGGTAAGGTGAACTTCAAGCTCGACAAGAATGGCAACATTTCCAGCTCCATCGGCAAACTCTCCTTTGATGTTATCAAATTGAAGGAAAACGCCGAAGCGCTGATCGAAGCCGTTTACCGTGCGAAACCCGCCACCGCCAAGGGCAAATACATCACCAGCATGCACACCACGGCAACCATGACCCCCGGTCTGGCCCTCGATGCTGCCAAGTATGCGCGCAACTAAGCGAACCCTCGGAACTAACCTCTAACGAAATTTTCTGAAATATGAATCCCGATAAAAAAATCATTTCCGAGCAGTTGATGAACCGCATCAACAACGCCCCGTTCGTCCTCCTGGTGGACTACACCGGTATGACCGTGCCGCAGTTCAACAAGGTTCGCAAGAGCCTGAGCGATACTGGCGCCACGCTCCACGTAACCAAAAACAGCTACATCAAGGCCGTGGGCACCGAAAAAGGCTACCCCAAGGAATTGGAAGCTGACCTCAAGGGCCAAACCGCCATTGTCTTCGGCCCCAACGACGTTTGTGCCGCGGCCAAGATCCTCAAGGGTTATGACACCGAAACGAAGCGTAACTCCCTGAAGAGTGGCGTCCTCGACGGCACCTTCCTGGATGCCGCAGCCATCACCGAGCTGGCCAATGTGGGTAGCCGTGACAACCTCCTGGCCAAGTTGCTGGGCGTGTTGAACGCTCCTGCTGGCGCCATCGCCCGTGTCATTGCTGCGCACGTTGAGAAGTCTGGCGCTCCTGCTGCTGAAGCTCCTGCGGCTCCTGTTGCTGAAGCTGCTCCTGCCGCTGAGGCCGCGCCCGCCGCTGAAGCTCCTGCTGCTGAATAAACGACGAAAGGGACTGAAAGGACGTAAAGGACTTACGAGACTCTAGACCATAACACACCCAAGCCCCTCATTTTTTACTCTCTTACTCTCCCACTCTCATAAATACACTTTCCCGCCAACCAGCGGAAAAACCAAACCAAACCTAAAGTAACTAAAACCACAAACCCAGTTCCTTACCGATCAAGCGGCTGCTTGATTCAAATCCGCCGGGGCTCCGGCAAACGGTGATACTGACCAAACAACATGGCTGATATATCCAAAATCGTAGAAGAATTGTCCGGACTCACTATTCTCCAAGCTTCCGAGCTGGTGAAAGCACTCGAAGAAAAGTGGGGCGTGAGCGCTGCTGCTGCTGCTGGTCCCGCCGCTGGCGCTGGTCCTGCCGCTGCTGTCGAAGAGAAGACTGAGTTCGACGTTATCCTGACGTCCGCTGGTCCGAACAAGATTGCCGTCATTAAGGAAGTCCGCGGTGCGATCGCAGGCTTGGGCTTGGCTGAAGCCAAGGCTCTCGTCGAATCCGCTCCTAAGGCCCTCAAGACCGGCATCCCCAAGGCCGAAGCCGAAGAGATCAAGAAGAAGATCGAAGCTTCGGGCGCTACTTGCGAAGTCAAGTAAGCCTCCTGGGTTTCCCAGAAATCACATCGGGATCGTCCCCCGAATCCCCCACGAGGATGGCCGGCCTACCGGTCGGTCATCCTCAACGGGAAACCGGACGAAATATGTTTCCAGAATGCCCCAAGTTTTTCCTGTTATTTTCCCGTCTGATTCCCCCATCCGAAGCCAAAATGCTTCGCTGGGGTCGTTTCGTCTCTAGTGAGTGCCCTTGAAAGTGGCTGGTAAGTGACGGTCCTACCAGCAGTGTTCAGCCTCCGCCCCACCGAATTTTCCCTCTATTCAATTTAGCCCCTGTCCAAACCCAAACCCCACACCGAACATGTCTGAGCGCATTAACTTTGGTAAATTAACGGAAGTCATCGAGCCACCCAATCTCATTGAGGTGCAGATCAATTCCTACAAGGAGTTCCTCCAGCAGGATGTCCCGCCGTCCAAGCGGATCATGGTCGGTCTGCAATCTGTTTTTAAAGAAGTCTTCCCGATCGATAGTTACGATCAAAAGACCGTATTGAATTTCAGCCATTATGAAGTGGGTGAGCCCAAGCTGAGCGCCTATGAGGCCCAGCGCGAAGGTGAGACCTACAGTGCGCCACTCTACGTGACCTTCACCCTGCGGGATGAAGCCGGCACCAAGGAAGAGCGCGTTTACATGGGCGAACTGCCCCTGATGACCGAGCGCGGCACCTTCGCCATCAATGGCGCTGAGCGGGTGGTCGTTTCCCAGTTGCACCGTTCCCCCGGGATTGCGTTTGAAGAAAACCAACACTTGAACGGCAAGATGCTCCATGGTTTCCGCATCATTCCTGACCGCGGATCGTGGTTGGAAGTGCAGTTCGACACCAATGACTTGCTCTACGTTTACCTCGACCGCCGCCGTCGTCGGCGTAAGTTCCTGGTCACTACCTTCCTGCGTTGTATTGGTTTCCCGACCGATGCAGACATCATCAAGCAGTTCTACAAAGTCGAGGACATCAAGCTCAAAGCCGCCCTCGCTGACGAAGAAATTTTGGCTTCCAAGATGATCTTCACGGACATCCTCGACGGTGAAAATGTCATTGCCAAGGCCTACGAGCCGATCACGCCCGCCGTGATTCAGCAGCTCATCGACCTCGGTCACAAGAGCATTTCCGTGATCGAAGTGCCGCCGGATGACACGCTGATCAAGAGCTTGAAGAAAGATCCCGCCAAGGATGAAGAAGGGGCGTTGAAGGACATCTACAAGCGCCTGCGCCCTGGAGATCCACCAACGATCCCGAACGCCAAGGCGTTGCTGAAGCGGTTGTTCTTCGATCCCAAGAAATATGATCTCACCCGCGTCGGCCGTTACAAGCTGAACCAAAAGCTCGGTCTCAAGGTGGATCAAGACATGCGGATTCTGACCAACGAAGATTTCCTCGCCTCCCTGCGCTACCTGCTCCGTCTGCGTCGCAACGAAGGCGTGTTGGATGATATCGATCACTTGGGTTCCCGCCGGGTGCGGGCCGTGGGTGAACTCCTCGCCAACCAATGCCGTGTGGGCCTGAGCCGCACGGAGCGTCTGGTGAAAGAGCGCATGACCTTGTTCGATGTGAACATGGAAGGCATGACCCCGCAGAAGCTCATCAACCCCAAGGCCCTCAGTGCCGTGGTGCGTGACTTCTTCGGCCGCAGCCAGCTCTCCCAGTTCATGGATCAGATCAATCCGCTCGCGGAATTGACCCACAAACGTCGTCTGTCCGCCCTCGGGCCAGGCGGTCTGAATCGTGACCGTGCGGGCTTTGAAGTTCGTGACGTGCATCCTTCCCACTATGGCCGGATTTGCCCGATTGAGACTCCTGAAGGTCCAAACATTGGTCTGATCAACTCCATGTCCTCCTTCGCTCGCATTAACGAGTTCGGGTTCATCGAGACGCCTTACCGCAAGATCATTGACGGTTTGGTCGGCAAGAAGATCGACTACTTGACTGCCGATCAGGAAGAAAATCACTACATCGCCCAAGCGAATAATCCGATTGGCGAAGACGGACATTTCACCAACAAACGCCTCACGGTGCGGTATCGTGGTGAGTTCCTCGAAATGGAACCCAAGGACGTGGCCTACATGGACGTGAGTCCGAAGCAGGTTATTTCCGTGGCTGCTTCGATGATTCCGTTCCTCGAACACGATGATGCTAACCGAGCCCTGATGGGATCGAACATGCAACGTCAGGGTGTGCCGCTGCTGATGGCCGAAGCTCCGCTCGTGGGCACCGGCATCGAAGCCAAGGCCGCGCGCGACTCCAAAGCTGTCGCCATTTCCGAGTCCAAAGGCATCGTGGCCGCTTCCACTGCGGAAGTGATCATCGTTACCAAGGACGGGAAACTCCCTTGCACCGACAGCGAATTCCTCGGGAATCCGTTCTGCGTGAAACATAACCCAGCGAAGGAAATCTTCGTTTATCCGCTCCGCAAATTCATGCGCAGCAATGCCGGCACTTGCATCAACCAACGCCCCATCGTCCGTCGGGGCGACAAGGTGAAGGAAGGTCAAGTCATCGCTGACGGTCCTTGCACGGACAATGGCGAACTGGCTCTGGGTCGGAACGTGTTAGTCGCGTTCATGCCTTGGAATGGTTATAACTTCGAAGATGCTATCGCCATCTCCGCCAAGGTCGTGAAGGAAGACATCTACACCTCGATTCACATTGAGGAGTTCGAAGTCAGCGCTCGGGACACCAAGCTGGGACCAGAAGAAATCACCCGGGATATTCCTAACGTGGGCGAAGAAGCCCTCAAGAACCTGGGTGCGGACGGCGTCGTGCGCATCGGGGCGGAAGTTCGTCCAGGCGATATTCTCGTCGGCAAGATCACCCCAAAATCTGAAACGGAGCTGGCTCCTGAAGAGCGCCTCCTGCGCGCCATCTTCGGTGAGAAAGCCGCTGACGTGAAAGACACTTCCCTCCGCGTGCCTTCGGGCTGTATGGGGATCGTCATGGATGTCCGCATGGCCAGCCGTAAAGATGCCAACAAAGAGCGCGTGAGTCAAGCTGAGCAACGCAAGCAGCTCAAGACCATCGAAGAAGAATACAAGACCAAGCGTGACGAATTGATCGACGCCCTGACGGAGAAACTCAGCGAGCATCTGCTCAATGAGAAGATCCCGCTGGACGTGGTGAACGCTCAGACTGGCGAAATCATTATCCCTGCCAACAAGAAGATCACCAAGACCCTCTTGAACAAAATGGCCCAGGAGCATGATCACATTGAGATCGATCCTAGCCCAGTGCGGAACAAGATCTTCGACATCACGGGTGCCTTTGAAACGAAGTTTGCCGAACTCGACGACGAGCGGGAAATGAACTTGGACAAGGTGGAATCGGGCGACGAAGTCGAGTCCGGCATCATCAAGGAAGTGAAGGTCTTTATTGCCGCCAAGCGTAAACTCGCAGTCGGGGATAAGATGGCCGGACGTCACGGTAACAAGGGCGTTGTCGCCAAGATCGTGCCGGAAGAAGACATGCCCTTCCTCGAAGACGGAACCCCGGTTGATATCGTGCTGAACCCACTTGGCGTGCCGTCCCGGATGAACGTCGGACAGGTGTTGGAAACGCACTTAGGTGTGGCTGCCAAGGCCCTCGGATTCAAAGTCGCCACTCCGGTGTTCGACGGTATCCCTGAGTCCCGCATCATGGAATACCTCAAGGAAGCCAAGGAAACGACCGCCTGGAGCTGGATCGGCCTGAACGGCAAATCCAAGTTGTATGACGGACGCACCGGGGACTCCTTCCACCAGGAGGTGGTTGTCGGCTACATCTACATGCTGAAGCTCGGACACTTGGTGGCCGATAAGATTCACGCCCGTGCCGTGGGCCCCTACAGCCTCGTTACCCAGCAACCGCTCGGTGGTAAGGCCCAGTATGGTGGTCAGCGTTTCGGGGAAATGGAAGTGTGGGCGCTGGAAGCCTATGGTGCCGCTTATACGCTGCAGGAATTGCTCACCGTCAAATCCGACGATGTCCAAGGCCGCACGCGCATTTACGAATCCATCGTCAAGGGGGACAACAACCTCGAAGCCGGCACCCCGGAATCCTTCAACGTGCTCATCAAGGAAATGCAGTCCCTCGGCCTCGACGTCAAAGTCGGTTCCAAGGCTGCTGAACAAGATGCCGCAATTTTACAAGCACTGGGTGCCTAGAACTCCAGATCGGTCCGATCTGAGTGATCGGGCTGATCCCCCATTCATCAATCTTAAATCTTAATTCATCAATATGAGCACTGACACACACGTCCGCGAATTATTCGGTGGCGATGCCCGCCCCCAGGGCTTCGACCACGTCGCAATCACCGTGGCCAATCCGGAAACCATCCGGTCCTGGTCCAAGGGCGAAGTCAAGAACCCGGAAACCATCAATTACCGCACGTTCAAACCCGAAAAAGGTGGTTTGTTCTGCGAGCGCATCTTCGGGCCCACGCGGGACTGGGAATGTTCCTGCGGTAAATACAAGCGCATCAAACACAAGGGCGTCGTCTGCGACCGTTGTGGCGTTGAAGTTACTCTGAGCCGCGTCCGTCGCGAGCGCATGGGCCACATCGAACTGGCCGTGCCTGTGACCCACATTTGGTTCTACAAATGTATGCCCAGCCGTCTCGGTCTGGCTCTGGACATGACCGCCCGCCAGTTGGAGCGCGTCATTTACTATGAAGATTATTTGGTGACCGACCCCAAGAAGTCCCCTCTCGTCAAAGGCCAACTGCTAACGGAAGTCGAATTCCGTGAAGCCGAAGAGCAATATGGCGAAGAAGGCTTCGTGGCCGGGATGGGTGCTGAAGCGGTGCAGAAATTGCTCGCCAGCGTCAACCTCCCCGAACTGGTCGTAGAGTTGCAAGAAGCCATGACCCGCACCCGCTCCAAGCAAGTGCGGAAGAAGCTGGCCAAACGCCTCAAGCTGGCGCAAGGTTTCCACAGCTCCAAGAGCCGTCCGGAATGGATGGTCATGGAAGTGCTCCCCGTCATCCCACCAGACCTTCGTCCGCTCGTGCCGCTGGAAGGTGGCCGTTTCGCGACTTCCGATTTGAACGACCTCTATCGTCGCGTCATCAACCGGAACAACCGTTTGAAGAACCTCCTGCAACTGAAGACGCCCGACGTCATCATCCGCAACGAAAAGCGCATGCTCCAGGAAGCCGTCGATGCCCTCTTCGACAACGGTCGCCATGGCCGCGCTGTGACTGGTGCGGGCAATCGTCCGCTCAAGTCCCTGTCCGACATGCTCAAGGGCAAAGGTGGACGGTTCCGTCAGAACTTGCTCGGTAAACGCGTCGATTACTCTGGTCGTTCCGTTATTGTTATCGGACCTGAATTGAAACTCAGCCAATGCGGTCTGCCTAAGAAAATGGCGCTCGTGTTGTTTGAACCATTCATCATCCGTCGCTTGAAGGAACTGGGCCACGTCCACACCGTCCGCTCTGCCAAGAAGATGATCGAACGCCGCACACCGGAAGTTTGGGACATCCTGGAAGAAGTGACCAAGGGCCACCCGATCCTCCTGAATCGTGCGCCAACACTGCACCGTTTGTCCATCCAGGCATTCGAGCCCGTGCTCATCGAAGGTGATGCGATCCGCGTTCACCCCCTCGTTTGCACAGCTTACAATGCTGACTTCGATGGTGACCAAATGGCGGTGCACGTTCCGCTTTCCGTGGAAGCGCAGATGGAAGCTCGCTTGCTGATGCTCGCGACCAATAACATCTTCTCGCCTTCCAGCGGTAAGCCCGTCAACACGCCATCTCAGGATATTACCCTGGGCATGTATTTCTTGACCCACACCCGCAATCTCCCCACCAAGGACAAAGTCGAGCCGCGGAAGCCGCTCTTCGAGAACCTCGGAGAAGTCGAGTTTGCCCTGCAGGAAAAGGGCGTCGAGATGCACCAAACGATTCTCTACAAGAATCCGGATCGGGGCAAAAACACCCTGTTTGGTGACAACGAAAAGAGCGTCATCGAGACCACCCCAGGTCGTGTTCGTTTCAACGACATCTGGCCTCCCGCCATGGGCTTCATCAACAAGACCTGTTCCAAGAAGGAACTCTCCGACATCATCTGGCGTTGCTGGCAAGTTGCCGGCAGCGAGGAAACGGTGCTGGCGCTTGACCGCATGAAGACCCTCGGATTCACCTCCGCCATGATGTCCGGTATTTCCATCGGTATCACCGACATGGTGATTCCAGTGGAAAAGGAAGCCGAATTGGCTCGCAGCTACGTCCGGCTCGAAGAAATCGAGAAGCAATTCAAACGCGGCGTCATCACCGATCGCGAGCGCCATAACATGGTCATCGATTTGTGGACCCACGCTTCGGATCACATTACCTCCAACCTCTTCCGCACCCTCGAATTCAACGAAGGCAAGAAGAACGCCAATCCGCTCTATCTCATGGTCACCTCTGGTGCTCGTGGTAACAAGCAGCAGATCAAGCAGTTGGGCGGGATGCGCGGCCTCATGGCCAAACCTTCCGGTGAAATTATCGAACGCCCGATTACCTCCAACTTCCGCGAGGGTCTGACCGTTCTCGAATACTTCATCTCCACCCACGGTGCTCGTAAGGGTCTCTCCGATACCGCTTTGAAGACCGCTGACTCCGGATACATGACGCGGAAACTCGTCGATGTGGCCCAGGACGTCATCGTTTACGAAGAAGATTGTGGCACCAGCAATGGCATTCACGTCGGCTCCATTTACGAAGGTGACGAAGAAATCGTGGACCTCAAGACCCGGATCTACGGACGCGCTTCGGGCGAGTCCATCAAGGACCCCGTCACCAAGGAATCCATCGTCAAAGCCGGTGACGTCGTCACGGAGAAACAAGCGATCCGCCTGATGCAAATCGGCGTGGAGCAAATGAAGATTCGTTCCGTGCTTACCTGCGAAAGCAAGCGTGGTTGCTGTGCGACCTGTTACGGCCTGCACCTCGGCACCGGCTACCGGGTCAACGTGGGCGAAGCGGTCGGCATTATTGCCGCCCAGTCCATCGGTGAACCAGGAACGCAGCTCACCATGCGGACGTTCCATACGGGTGGTGCGGCTTCTGGTGCGTTCAAACAACCAATCGTCAAAGTCAAAGTCGGCGGCACCGTTCGTTACAACGATCTGCGCACCGTTAAGGGCATCGATGGCAACTGGGTGGTCCTCACCAAGAACGGCTCCCTCACCATCCATGATGATGACGGCAAGGAAATCGAAGGACACAAACTCGTCATCGGATCCATCATTTACGTGGCGGACGGAGCGAAGATCAAGAAGGGCGAAACGCTCGTCACTTGGGAACAACACGCCGTCCCCGTGATTACGGAGAAAGAAGGCCGCGTTGATTTCCGCGACATGATCCAAGGCATCACCCTCGGTAAATCCGCCGATAAAGGCAGCGACACCCTCGTCGTCCTCGAACACAAAGAAGACCTGCACCCGCAGATCGTTATTGTGAACAAGAAGACCAAGGAAGTCCTCGCCAGTTACACCATTCCCGCAGGCGCCAACCTCATCGTCAAAAAAGGCGACGACGTGGCGGCCGGCACCATCTTGGCCAAGACGCCGCGTAAGGCGTCCAAAGCCAAGGACATTACGGGTGGTCTCCCCCGGGTGGCCGAACTCTTCGAAGCCCGGAAACCCAAAGATCACGCGGAAATCGCCAAGATTGACGGGATCGTTTCCCTCGGCGGCTTAGTGCGCGGCAAACGCAAAGTCATCGTGACCGATACGGAAACCGGAGAAGAGGAAGAACACCTCGTCCCTCGTTCCAAGCACATCATCATGTTCGACGGAGACCTCGTCAAGAAGGGCGACCAACTCACCGAAGGTCCCGTCGTGCCGCATGAAATTCTGGAGATCCTTGGGCCACACCAACTGCAAGAACACTTGGTCAACGAAGTGCAGGAAGTTTACCGCCTGCAAGGGGTTGAAATCAATGACAAGCACATTGAAATCATCATCCGCCAAATGCTCCGCAAAGTCAAAATCAGCGATCCCGGTGATACCGAGTTCCTCTGGGGTGACCAAGTCGAGCGTCTGGACTTCGAAGAGGTCAATCGTCACATCACCGAGCAAGGTGGTAAGCCTGCCGAAGGCGAGCCCGTCCTGCTGGGGATCACCAAGGCCTCCTTGGAGACCGACAGCTTCATCTCTGCCGCGTCCTTCCAAGACACCACCCGTGTGCTCACCGATGCTGCCACCCTTGGCAAAATCGACGTCCTGCGCGGCTTCAAGGAAAACGTCATCATGGGTCACCTCATTCCGGCCGGCACTGGCTTCCACATTCACAAGGAAATCCGCGTGCATGAAAACAACCAAGCCCCCGGCAAAGACGGCCTAGACGAAATCGACGACGAAGCCGACATCCTCCTGGAAAACGCCTAGCAAAAGCAAAGTGGCACGGGCGTCCCGCCCGTAAGCCAACAACAACATCACGCCAACGGGCGGCCTCGCAAGAGGCCGCCCGTAATGCGTGATGCAGTAGGATCGAACAGGCTCCCCGAGCGTTGGCTTGTAACCCACGCACAATACTCACCATTTACCTAGCGAGATGAATTGCCCGTGCTATTGAGTAAACTAGTATGCCAGTGATTTTTGACAATATTGAGACCCCGTTTTTGCCCGCGATACGCAGTGCGCTGGAAGCCTCATTTCGTGGTGACTTTTGCGTGGGTTATTTTAATTTGCGCGGGTGGCGACATTTAGCGGACGCGGTGGACCTGTGGCCCGGCGGGGAGGGAAACGCTGCGCGGATACTTGTGGGTATGTCACGCCAAACAGAGCGGGATCTAGCGATTCTCTTCGGATCGAGGCATGAGGATCGCATCGACAATCGAAGTGCCCTCAAGCTACGCAAACAAATCGTAACGGAGTTCCGACGACAACTTACCATTGGGCTACCCACTGATGCTGATCAGGCTGGGCTGCTAAATCTGGCCCGTCAACTCAGAGAAAAGAAAGTCGTAGTGAAGCTCTTCCTCCGCTACTCACTGCACGCCAAGCTCTACCTCGCGCACCGGGAGGACGCTTTCCATCCGGTCATCGCATATCTGGGCAGTAGCAACCTTACGTTCTCCGGCCTCTCCGGGCAGGGGGAACTCAACATTGACGTGATGGATGGAGATGCTGCAAAGAAGCTTTGCTCATGGTTTAACGATCGATGGGATGATGCTTGGTGCTTGGACATCTCCGAGGATTTGGCCCAGCTCATCGAGGAAAGCTGGGCTAGCGAGGCTACCCCTCCATGGCATATTTATTTAAAAATCGCGTGGCATCTTTCACGTGACGCGCGCGATGGAAATCAAGAGTTTCGCCTGCCTGCCGACGTGGCCCATGACCTCATGCCCTTTCAGACTAACGCCGTCAAACTAGCCTGCCGTCATCTTAACAAGCGCGGCGGAGTCCTGGTTGGGGACGTGGTTGGCTTGGGGAAAACTCGCATTGCCTCCGCTATCGCCCGTGTCATAGGCGACGATCACTTTCTGGAAACTTTGATTTTGTGCCCCAAGAATTTGAAAACGATGTGGGAGGATTACGCGCATCGCTATAAATTTCGGGCCCACCGCGTCATGAGTCATAGTGAAGTGCTACGCGATCTTAACGATGATTTTCCCCGCTACCGCTTGGTAATCATTGATGAATCACACAATTTCCGCAATCGCGAAGGCCGCACCTACCAGGCCATCCGTGCCTATTTGGAGAGAAATGAATCTAAGGTTGTGCTTCTAAGCGCCACTCCTTATAACAAGACCTACCTTGATTTAGCTAGCCAGTTGCGTCTCTTCGTGCCAGAGCAAAAGGACATTGGCATCCGTCCAGAAATTTTGCTACAAGAAATGGGAGACAGCCAATTCAGCCTTAAGCATCCCAATATCCCGTTGTCCTCACTAGCCGCGTTTGAGGAGAGCGAGCACCCGGATGACTGGCGGGAAGTGATGCGTTTATTCATGGTCCGCCGCACGCGTAGTTTCATCATCCGCAACTACGCTGAGCTTGATGCTGCCACGGGCCGTGCATTTCTCACCTTGCCCGGTGGCGTGCGTGTTTATCTTCCAGAGCGGAAACCTTGCACCATTAAGTTCCGCTCGGACCCCGATGACCCGGGCGATCCCTACGGGCGCCTCTTGCGTCCAGAAGTGGTTGATATTATCGACGGCCTTGAGTTACCGCGCTACGGCTTGGCTATTTACAAAAAGAAGAAACTCCCCACCGACCTATCCGCAGCGGAGTTGCGTCTGATGGACGATCTCACACGCGCTGGGAAACGCCTCAAAGGATTCTGCCGCACCAATCTCTTTAAGCGGTTGGAAAGCTCTGGCGAAGCCTTTCGCCTTTCCCTCCACCGACACGTCCTACGTAATTATCTCTTCCTCCACGCTTTGCAAAATAGTCTGCCAATCCCCATCGGTCAGCAAGGCGCGGAGTTATTGGACACCCGCTTTAATGATAACAGCGAGGGCGAACTCAATTTAGAAGATGAAGAAGAACCACTGCCACCGGCAGGGAAATGGACCACTGATGACTTCCAGCGCCAAGCGGGCGACCTCTACGAATTTCTTAGCACCAAGAAAAAGAAGTCCTTCCGCTGGCTGCGTTCAGACGTCTTTGAAAAGAAACTTAGCACCTATCTTCGAGCCGATGCTGACGCCCTCCACGGCTTGCTAGAAGGAATGAAGAACGCGACTACGGAGCATGACTTCAAGCTCCAGAAATTAGTGGATCTGCTCACCACTCACCGTGATCGCAAATTTCTCATCTTTACCCAGTTTGCCGATACTGCACTCTACCTGCGAGATTCCCTACTTAGCGCTGGCTTGGATCAGTTAGACTGCGCCACCGGCCAATCCGAAAATCCTGCTGCCCAAGCCTGGAAATTCTCACCCGAGTCCAATCATAAACTCAAGGAACACCCAGCGGGGAAACAAACTCGCATCCTCATCGCCACAGATGTGCTCTCCGAAGGCCAAAATCTGCAGGATGCCTACTGCGTGGTAAACTATGATTTACCCTGGGCTCTCATCCGACTTATCCAGCGTGCAGGCCGCGTGGATCGCATTGGGCAGAAGGCCGATGTCATCAACTGCTACTCCTTTTTCCCGTCGGATGGCGTGGAGAAAATCATCAAACTCCGCCAGCGCTTGCTACATCGTCTCCACCAGAACGAAGAAGTCGTAGGCTCAGATGAATCTTTCTTTGAAGACCAAACTGCCGAAGATGAGAACGGCTTAGGAAACCTTTACAACGAAAAATCCGGCGTGTTAGACGAGCCAGATGATGACGAAGTGGACCTCACCTCCGAGGCCTACGAAATCTGGGCCGCCGCCATCAGGGCAGACCCCACCATCCGCGAGAAAATAGAAAACCTCCCCGATGTCGTATACTCCACCAAACCCCACACACCTGATCCCGAGCGCCCCGCCTTCACCCCGCCCGGCGTTTTAGTCTATGTCCGCACTGCGCAGGAAAATGATGCGCTTCTGTGGCTGGACGAAACAGGCCAACCCGTGACGGAATCTCCCGTCCGCGTTCTCCGGGCCGCTGCCTGCCAACCAGATACGCCCGCTCTAGCCCGTCGCGCAGACCATCATTCCCTCGTCGGCAAAGCCCTCCATCACGTCCACGAAGAACGCCAGCATACCCAGACCGGCCAACTAGGCCGCAGGACCGGAGCCCGCTACCGGGCCTACGAACGGCTCAATGAATTCCTCCGCCACCGCCAGGGCGATCTCTTCCTTACAGACCACGTCCGTTCAGCCATCCAAGCCATCTACGACCACCCCCTCACCACCGAAGCCGCAGACAAACTCAACCGCCAACTCCGCTTAGGCATTTCGGATGACGACCTTGCAGACCTAGCCACAGGCCTCCACCGTGACGATCGCCTAGTCTTAGTCAACCTCCACGATCCTGGCCTGCGGGAGCCGCACATTCTGTGCTCCATGGGACTATCTACCCCAGAATGAAAAATTGGAGCGGCCAGGGGAGTATTACTCCTCGGGAACGGAGGAGTCCGAACCACACTAGTCGCTTTCCATTGATGACATTCTAATCTAGCTTGCGCAAATTCTAAATTAATGCCTGTCCGAAAACTAAATACTATCAACGCCCGGAAGCTTCTCCAAAGTTTCCGGTTTGCAGACCTGTTCATAGAAGAACTCGGATGGCTCAATGCTGCTACTAGCAAAGTCCATCGCCTCACACATGAGGGAACTAAATGGCAGGCTGTTGAAGTTTCCCACCTCTCCGGCTTCCGCGTTTTTGAAGTCACCCCCGAAGTGCTCAACACCCCCATGCCGGACGCACAGACCCAGATGGCATTGTGGAAACAAATCGTGCTTCAAAGCATTGAGAATATCGTTATCTTCACAGATCAAGCCCGCACCCAGTCGCTGTGGCTTTGGATGAAGCGGGACGGAAAACGCACCATCGCCCGGCGGCATCATTTCATTAAAGGCCAGCCTGGGGACCTTTTTCTATCCCGCTTAGCCGCACTTACCGTGGACATTGCGGAGTTGGATGAGCACGGGAATATCCCCATCACAGATACTGCCGAACGCGTCCGCTCCGCCTTGGACATCGAAGCTGTAACCAAGCGCTTCTTCAAAGACTTCCAAGAACAACACATCGCCTTTCTGGAACTCATCCATGGCATTAAAGACGACCGCCAACGCCGCTGGTATGCGTCTGTGCTTTTGAATAGGCTCATGTTTATCTGGTTCCTCCAGGAAAAAGGGTTTCTTGATGGCGGTAACCGCACTTACCTGAGAGACAAATTAGCCATCTCTCAGAAGCAGGAAAAAAACAAATTCTTCCGCCAATTCTTGAAGGATCTATTTTTTGAAGGGTTTGCCAAGCCGCCAGCCAAGAGGGAATGCTCTAGTGGCATCCCGCTCGGCACCATTCCCTATCTTAACGGCGGCCTTTTCCTGCCGCATAAACTCGAAGACCCCACCAAGCACCCGAAACTGGATGTGCCGGACGAAGCCTTTGAAAACGTCTTCGCCCTCTTTGCCCGCTATTCCTGGAGTCTCGATGACACCCCTGGCGGCAAAGACGATGAAATCAATCCCGACGTGCTCGGCTACATTTTCGAGAAATACATCAATCAAAAAGACTTTGGAGCCTACTACACCCGGCCGGAAATCACCGAATACCTTTGCGAGCAAACCATCCATCAGCTAGTTTTAGATGCTGCCCATGACTACTTGGGAGCCAAGCTCTCTCCAGCCAGCGCTGCCAAAGTCTCCGCTACCCTCAAGATTGACACCAGCACCCGGTTCGAGTCCATTGCCGATCTGCTTTTCCGGGCTTCGGGGCCGCTTGTGGGGCATTTGCTGCATACCGTCCTGCCGCGTATGGCCTTGTTGGATCCTGCTTGTGGCTCTGGCGCATTCTTGGTCGCAGCTCTGAAAACATTGCTCAATCTTTACACTGGCCTCATCGGCCGGGCGGAGGCGCTCAGCCATCGGCCAGTGCTTCAAGCCATCGAGAAGGAGCGCGCCAAACACAAAGCATCCCTCGCCTATTGGGTGAAGCGGCGCATCATCACGGATAATCTTTACGGCGTGGACATCATGGAGGAGGCCACAGAAATAGCCAAACTCCGACTTTTCCTAGCCATGGTTGCCAGTGCAGACACTGCGGATAAATTAGAGCCACTCCCGAACATTGAGTTCAACATCCTCCCTGGAAATTCCCTCCTTGGCCTCCTCCATGTTGACCCAGCGGCCTTCGACTTATCCAACGGCCCCAGACGTCAGAGCGCCTTGAAACTCAAGACCGCCCCCACCCATGATGAACTGGGCATGGATGTGGAAATCTCCATCGCCCCCACGGACAAGGAAAAAGCCGCTGCCTACCTAGCTTCCAGACATTCCTCCAAATACGCCGATCTTTTGCGGGAAAAGAACCGCCGCATCGAACTCTATAAAAAAGCCGCCGCCGACTATGAGGACCTCCGCTCCGTGCGGGATTCCATCGAAGCCATCAAATCCGAGGCCCGCCTTGTGCTAGACCGCTTGCTTCTGGAGCAATTCCAAGTGCAAGGCATCCGATTCTCCCAGGCCACCTGGGATGAGAAAAAAGGCACCGAGGGCAAGCCTGAACTACGCAAACTCGCCATTTCCGACCTCCGCACAGAAGAAGCCAAGCCGTTCCATTGGGGCTATGAGTTCGATGAAGTCCTCGCTCGTGGCGGTTTCGATGCCATCATCACCAATCCGCCTTGGGAAATCTTCAAACCGCAAGCTAAGGAATTCTTCGACGACCACTCCGAGATCGTCACCAAGAACAGCATGCGCATTGAGGACTTTGAAAAAGAGAAAAAGAAAATGCTCAAAGACGAAAGCATTCGCGAGGCATGGTTGGAATACCTCAGCCGCTTCCCGCACCTCAGCGAGTGGTTCCGTTCAGCTCCTCAGTTTGCCAATCAGATTAGCATCGTCAACGGGCGCAAAGCTGGCACAGACATCAACCTCTACAAACTTTTTACCGAGCAGTGCCTCAACCTCCTACGGCCACACGGCTACTGCGGCATCGTCATTCCCAGCGGCATCTATACGGACCTCGGGGCTAAGCAACTGCGCGTCATGCTCATGGAGCAGAATCGCATCACAGGTTTGTTTGGGTTTGAAAACAGACGCGCGATTTTTGATGGCGTGCATCGTAGTTTCAAATTCATCGTTCTCTCCTGCCGACGCGGAGGTAGGACTGTGAGTTTCCCTGCTGCCTTCATGCGTTTGGACCCCAAGGAACTCATAGGCTGGCCCGGGCCAGATGCCCTTCCGTTAACTCCAGAACTCATCGCTAGACTGAGCCCGGATACCCTGTCCATCATGGAGTTCCATTCAGCGCTGGACGTGGAAATCGCTGAAAAAATGCTGCGTTATCCGGTGTTGGGAGAAGCGGTTCCTGGGGCGTGGAAGATATCGTTTACTGCGGAATTCCATATGACAAATGACAGCCATCTATTTCATAATTCACCCGGAAAGAGTAGGATGCCGGTATTTGAAGGAAAGATGATACACCAGTTTCAACATGCTCTTGCCACTCCGCGATATTGGGTGGAGGAGACGGAGGGCCGCTCCTGTGTTCTGGGCCGTGAACAGGACCTGAAGCAAGCGCTAGATTACCAGCGTTATCGTCTGTGCTTCAGAGACATTGCCCGCAACACGGATAATCGGACGCTAATAAGCACAGTAATCCCTCCCGGTAGATTTTGCGGAAATACGCTGATCAGTTCAACAAGTCCGCACGATGTTTCTACTTTGTTAGCAATTACTTCTCTTTTCACTAGTTTCACTATCGATTGGCTAATTCGGCAAAAAGTAACGGCTCATTGTAACATTTTTTACATGATGCAACTCCCCATCCCCCGCCTAACCGTCAAGGACAGCGCATTCCGCCCTCTGATGGAACGAGCCGCCCGGCTGGTCGGCACGACCGCCGAGTTTGATGCATTGCTCAAGGAAGTATTTGGCCCTAAGGCCACCCATAAGAGTCATGGCGTCAGTGATCCTATGGACCGCCAAAAGCTCCGTGCGGAAATCGACGCTTTAGTGGCGCAACTCTACGGCCTAACAGAGTCGGAGTTCGCCCACATCCTAGGCACCTTTCCCCTGGTGGATGAGAGCATCAAAGTGCAAACTCGGAACACTTTCCGGGAGCTTGCACAATTCGGGAAATTTGCGTAAACGCTGACAGCCATGCTTCGTTCCATCCAGATCAAAAACTTCAAAGCCATCGCAGACAGCGGGAAGATTCCACTGACTCCGTTGACTGTCTTCGTGGGGCATAATGGATCAGGAAAAAGCAGTGTGCTGGAAGCGCTGGAGTTCTTCCATCGCTACGTCATGGCCGGACTGGATGAGGCCGTGGCTCCGTGGTATGACTTCGAACATATTCTATGGCAGGGACATGACCGCTCCAAGCCGCGCGCGGGTTCGCCCTTCTACACCCATCCATTTGAGATCAATCTGCTGGGAAGATCCGCTGAAAACTGGCGGGCAGAGTTAAAGGTTGGACGGTTAGCGATGGACACCTCAACTCAAAAAGCACGCACCCTGACAGTTGAGCGGGAGGGGTTTATCATGACACGGAGGGGGGCATGGCTGCGTCGGTTCGGCCAACAGCCACGTAGAGGATTTGCCGGGAAAGGGGAAGAAATGCACGACTTCCCGCTCGGAGTAGAAGAATCGTTATTTGATGGTCTCCCGCACGGAGTTGAGCGTTGGATGTTCCTCAGCCTGGACCCCTTGTCCATCGGCCAACCTCGGGTCCGTCGAGGGTCTGGTTATGAGATGCGACTGAATCGCAGCGGGGAGAATCTTTCTGCATTTCTCCTCAGCTTCATGGAAAAAGATCCTGATGGATTTAACTCCATGGTGGACAGCCTGCGCTTCATCCTACCTTACGTTGCAGACCTCAGACCTGAGGTGGTGCGTGACATGGTGGAGAGCCGCACGCTAATCCGGCTCACCGAAGGCTTCCCTGAGCGCCACGCGCATCTTCCTGGCTGGGTGCTCTCCGGCGGGACGCTGCGGCTGCTGGCCATCATTGCCGCCCTGCGCCATCCAGAAGCACCGGAAGTGCTGATGATTGAGGAATTAGAAAACGGATTGGACCCCAGAGCCATCGGTTTCGTCGTAGAAGAAATCCGCTACGCCATCCAGGAGGAAGGTCGGCAGGTGCTAACCACGACCCATTCTCCCTATCTATTAGATAAACTGAGTCTGGAGCATATCGTAACTGTTGAGCGGGAAAGCGGTGGTCCTCCAGTGTTCCGCCGACCAAGCGAGGACGAACACTTGAGGCAGTGGGCAGAACGCTTTGCCCCAGGTTCGCTTTACACAATGGGCCTCTACCGCAAGCGCACAGGAGGAGAGAAATGAGCAAACGACTCGGATTAGTATTGGAATGCGATGCTGGCGGACCGGACGAGCTAATTTTCAAATGTCTTTCGCGCAGGTTAAGCGCTCCGGACCATGAACCGGAGGTGATTCCAGTCTGCCTCGGCAGTAAAAAGGGCATCATGGAAGATGGCGTCAGCCGCGCAGAATCACTGGTCACAGTGGAGAAGTGCGACTTGGTGCTGGTGGTCTGGGACCTGAAACCCCTCTGGTCACAGATCGACGCCAAGAGATGTGTCCATGAAGCTGATGACCTGCGTGCCAAATTGGCGAATCTGCCAGCGAACGTGCGCAAGAAAATCCGCCTGCTGTGCCTAACTTGGGAACTGGAAACCTGGCTCCTTGCCGAAGACCGCGCGATCCGTGAATACCTCTCCACCCCGGCCCATTCGTGTAATTTTACCACTCCATCAAGACTGCACCAGATCAATGACCCGAAGTCCACCTTAAATAGGGCATTCACGGACTTCCGAGGAAAAAGTCGACGTTATGTTGACTGGCAGGAAGCAATCCAACTTGTTCAGCTTTGGGCTGATAGCAAAAAGGTGCAAAAAGTCCCTTCCTTCGCTCGGTTCGCGAAATTGATAACTGATCAGGATACGCCAGAGTTTCGACAATGCGGCGCGGTTTGTGCAAATCTTGTCCATCAAGCTGGCCGCATGGGAAAATAATAATCAACAAAATTCCACTATGAGCCCCATTCTTCTACTAGGACAACTTCTCACGACTACAGGCGAAATCTGTGGGCGCAAGAAGCTGCAGAAGATCGTGCATCTCTTGCAGACGTTAAAAGGCGTGCCTTTCGGCTACTCCTTCCAGTTCTCGTTCTTCGGACCGTATTCCGCAGACTTGAAGGCAGATGTGGGAGCGCTGACGGCGGAGGGTTTGCTCCTAGAACACCCAGAGACCACACCACAGGGGAACAAGACTTATCGTTTCACGGCGGATCCACGGATGGCCCAACTGCTCTCAGATGTGTCTGCCCCCGCTCCAGACGGCTGGAACCAATTGGCCACCAATCTTAATGCCCGATCCGCCGAGGAGCTGGAAGGCATCAGCACACTCCTGTTTCTGCAAAAAATGGGCTGGGCTGGTGAGGATCTGAAGGAGCAATTCGGGCTGCTAAAGCCCAGATTGAAAGACGGTTTTGCAAAATACGAAGTGGAACTGTCGAAGCTGGCAGCCTGATTCCGCACCACTGCGGATTCGCTAACTGAATGAGGGATGAGCCCAGTTTATCGCAATGTCCATTTCCAAGCAGAACTCCCCCAGGGTGCGCTGCCAGAAAGTTTCGGTATCCTAACGGCATGGAATCCCCAAGGGCAGGCGGCTGAACCTGCAGTCAACCAGGCGGCTAACCTTGCCCTTCAGGAAACCCTACGAGCCAAGGGAAATCTTCATTTCCCCGTTACTGGTGGCTCGGCAGACGGGACCTATCAGGAAGTGGGATTCGGGATGGTTGCCAGCGAAATAGAGACCCTGGAGCTAGCCCGGCAATTCAATCAGGAAGCCATTTATTTCGTCCACCGCGGCCAAGTTAATCTCGTTTCCTGCGGCACAGATCCGCCGGAGCTCCTGGCACTTTGGCGGTTGATGGCACCGGGAGCCGCAGCTCATCCGAATTTTCATTTCAAAGGCAATCTCAGCCTCATCACGCAATCCCCCCAGCCATTCCTGATTTCCTCCCGCTGCACCCCGCAGCAAGTCTTGGACTCCTACGCTTGGGCTCGCGCGCAGTGCGATGCTGGCACTACGATCATCAGCGGATTCCATTCCCCAGTAGAGCAGGACGTCTTCAACATCCTCCGCCGCCGTGGAGCGAACTTGATCTGGGTGCCCGGCCGGGATCTCCCCAAAGTGATCCCCCAACCCTATCAGGAACTCCTCCAGCAAAATCGCCTTCTCATAGCAACCCCCTTCGACTTCCAAAAACCCTCCCGCCCCACCAGAGATACCTGCCACAAACGCAACCAATGGATAGAAGCCCTCTGCCAAAGAGGCACGCTTTTCTAGCAGACTATCTATTTGAGTTTACCGATGTTTGAATCGGAGTATCACCAAAGCCTCCCTGGAGACCGACAGCTTCATCTCTGCCGCGTCCTTCCAAGACACCACCCGCGTGCTCACCGATGCTGCCACCCTTGGCAAAATCGACGTCCTGCGCGGCTTCAAGGAAAACGTCATCATGGGTCACCTCATCCCGGCTGGCACTGGTTTCCACATTCACAAGGAAATCCGCGTGCATGAGAACAACCAAGCCCCCGGCAAAGACGGCCTAGACGAAATCGACGACGAAGCCGACATCCTCCTGGAAAACGCCTAGCAAAAGCAAAGTGGCACGGGCGTCCCGCCCGTAAGCCAACACCGCGCAATCTATCACGCACACGGGCGGCCTCGTAAGGGGCCGCCCGTTTGTTGCCTACTACCTGCAATTCGAACGCCACAGCAGCGGAGTTGTGCCTGACGTGGTCCTCGATCACTGGCATTCGTTTCAGTTTTGGTGAGCCTGTTGTCGGCCCGGGTGGCCACCTACCGCTTGCGTTTCTTCAGTGGCCGGGACACTTAAGGGTCAACTTCATGTCTGCTCCCCGCATCACCCCACTCAACGTTATCCTCATCGGCTTTATGGGCTGTGGGAAGACCACGATTGGCGTCCGTCTGGCAGGGCTGCTAGGGTTTGATTTTGTGGATACCGATACCCTCATTGTGGCCAAGGCGGGCAAGCCCATTCCAGAAATCTTTGCTGAACTGGGAGAGTCCGGATTTCGCGACATCGAGACCTCCGTGCTCGATGATTTGCTGGCTCAGGGCACCGAACGTCTCGTCATTTCCACCGGCGGTGGCATCGTGACCCAACCTGTAAACATCCCGAAACTCCAAGCTCTGGGCGCCATTCTGTGGCTCACCACCACCGCTGAGAACCTCTGGCAGCGCGTCAAACGGAACCGCGAACGCCCGATGCTACATACGCCGAATCCCCGGCAGACCTTCGACGAATTGCTCGCGTTGCGCCAGCCGATGTATCAAGCAGTGGCGGATTTGACCATTGATAGCCGGGGGCTCAGCCCTGAAGAAGCGGCCTACGGTATGGCTGAAAGCGTGCGCGTTTACTTTACGCCCCGGGCATGAGCGCAACTCCGTGGAACATCCTCCGATTCGATGAGATTGGCAGCACCAGTGACGAAGCCCGCCGCTTGGCCCTGGAAGGGGCACCTCATGGCACGGTGGTAGTGGCTGAGAGCCAGACGGCCGGGCGGGGCCGTCGTGGCAGCGCTTGGGTCTCACCGGCCGGGCGGAACTTGCTGTGCTCCGTGCTCCTCCGCCCGGACTGGCCCATGGAAACCTGGCCGCGGCTGACTCATGTTGTCGCCCTGGCCATCACCGATGTGTTGGAGGCAGCACAAATCGCCCCGAAAATTAAGTGGCCTAACGACTTGTATCTCCATGGACGCAAATGCTGCGGCATTCTGTTGGAAACCGCGCGCAGCCCTCAGGGAATGTTCGTCGTCATCGGCTTCGGTCTCAACGTGAACCTAGCCGCCGATGAAATGCCAGCGGAGATCCTGACGATCGCAACCTCGTTGAGAATCGAAACCGAGCGCACGTGGGATCGCGAACGGTTGCTGCAATCCATCCTCCAACGACTGGCCAGCCGGGCGGAGCAAGCCGCGCAAGATTTCCCCGCCCTCATCCAAGCCATCAGCGCCCGAAGCCTCCTTCAGGGCCAGCGGGTGAGCCTCGTCAGCCAAGGCGAGGCACGCCACGGCACCGTGCTGGGGCTCACCGCGCAAGGGGGGCTGCATTTCCAGTCAGATGAAGGGGTGCCAGAAGAAATTTTGTCGGCTGACCTCGTGCGCCTGCTTCCTGGGGGTTGATCGTCGGTGGACGCGGAGAGATCCGGTAAATTCCCAGATTTGAGGAATTTTCTCGGAATTGAATGAATATAAATGAGTCCAGATTATTCTGAGTGCTGTAATTTTACTTGATTCCAATGGAGAATCATTGCAATACTAGTCATTATGAGTGCACCTACAGATACAACCCAACCGCTCCAACTCGATGAAAATGGTTTTTACTTTCCTCCCCCCATCGTGGTGCAGGGAACCCCAGTGGGAGAATATTATCACGCCATGTTCCGTGGCTTAACCCACAAGCTCAATAACTTTTTGGCTGTCATCCAAGGATTTTCCAGCCTCATCCTGATGAGCGATGGTTTGGAGTCCTCGGTGAAGGAAAATTTGGATCACATGAAGGGAGCTGCTCAAGGCGCAGGAGCCTTGGCTGAGCGCCTCCTCGCCATCGGCGGCTGTGCCAATCTGAATCTACAGTCCCTGAGCCTCCAGGCGTTCCTGCCATTGGTTGAAACGAACCTGCGCGTCCCTTTCACGAAGTTCAATGTGCCTCTGCAAATTAACATTGCCCCGAATCTCAGCCCCGTGCTGGTAGATAATGGCCGACTCAAGGAAATCCTCTGTGAGATCACGCTGAACGCCGCTGAAGCCGTCCATCTTTCCGGTAAGCCAGGCTCTGTTGGCATCGACGTGCTCCCACCGGGGCAAGTGGCGGGCAGCCGCCCGGGCTGCGTGGACATCTTCGTCCGCAACACCGGCCTCACCATGCCGACCGAAAAATTCCGCGAATTCTTCCGTCCCTTCCATAGCACCAAAGACAGCAAGCACTATGGCATCGGTCTGGCCATCACCCAGATGCTGTGTGCGCAAATGGGCATTCGCTTTGGGCTTAAGAGCGATCAGGACACGACCACCATCTGGTTGAGCGTGCCCCAAGTTCAGGCCTAACTGGGGCCTGCCCCGTGCCGAAATCCCGCGCCATCCTGCTTCGCAAAATCCCGCTCACGGATACCAGCCTCATTGTGTCCTGGTGTTGCGGAGAATTGGGATTGATTAAGACGGCAGCCAAAGGCGCGCGTCGGCCCGGCAGTCCGTTGGCGGGCCAGTTGGATCTGTTTTACGAGGTGGAAATCGAGTTCATTACCGCCAAGCGTGGTGACCTCCACACGCTGCGTGAGGCATCGGTCATCAACTATCGTCATGGACTTCAGGCCAGCTACCTGCGGGTGGTGGCCGCCTCCTATTTTGTGAAGTTAATCGAGCTGGTGGCCGAACCGGACACGCCCATTCCCGCCCTGCATCAGCTCTTGGAACGGGCTCTGAATTGGCTTTGCGATCATGAACCCAACCTCAAAGGAGTCCTCCATTTTGAAAAGGAGCTCGCCAAAGCGCTCGGCCTCTATTCAGATGACGATCCGGCACCGGCCATCCGTGCCATCCAGGAAATTTACCATCACGTGCCTGACCAGCGCCTGCTCCTCCTGGAGAAGCTAGCAACTACTTAACGCGTTCCCTAACACGTGATCGCATTCAGCGGTGAGCAATGTTTGCGCCACCGCATCCACATCACCGAGACCGCTGCGCAATGCTTCACGGGTGGCGTCGGACCACAATTCAACCCAGGGGCGCAGTGTTAGGTCCTGATGGCTCTGTGGAGGTGCGACTCGGTTTCTGACACTAAGGATCTCGCAGGCATGGACGAAGGCTTCCACCAGGGGCGGAGCGGCATCGGTTCGGAGATCCGCTGCGATGAGGGCCTTGGCTACTTTCAGCCGATGTGCCAATTTTGGCGCGATGTCTGCAATGCGCAGTTTTTCTTCCTCCGTTAACGCCATGACCCTGGGGGTGGTTTCGGTGCTGCCGTCCAAGGGGCGACTGGCGCGTTCGCTACGTTGGATGAGGCCGGCCGCTTGCAGGGCCTCGATGGCAGTGAGGGTGGCTCGATCCAACACGAGCAGGCGTGTGGGTTCATCACTGGGTTCGCCTAGGAACATCTGCTGGTGTAAATGCTCGAGACGTGGTTTCCAAGCATCGGCATCGTGGTCCACCACGATGGCGATGGTGCTACCGGGTGCATCGGTGGCGAAGCGTTCTTCACAGGAAACGAGGTGTTGGCCCAGAAGCTGCCAGCATTGTGCCGCAAAAGCCTGCGGACGATCAGGGGGCGCTGGCGGTTTGGCGGCAGGCTTTTCCGGAGGAGGGGTGAGGATGACTTGCAACCGATTGAGAAACGACTGGCCGCCGCCTTTAAGGCTGATGCGTTCGAAATCTCCCCGCAGATCCAACACCCCATCGGACAAGCCCTGTTTCATGGCCAATGTTTCCAACATCCCGTGTTCAATGGAATTTTCCGTCACCAGATTGATCACCGTTACGGCTCGTTTCTGATGCTTCCGCCACGCCCGGGCAATGCGCTGCTCCAGCTTGGCGGGGTTCCAAGGCAGATCACAATTGATCACCACACTGGCATTCTGCAAATTCAGGCCAGAGCCCCCGCTCTCAGTGCAAAGCAGGATGCGGCAGTTAGGGTCCTGCTTGAATGCCATGATTTCCACTCGACGGCGTTTCTGGCTCACTTGTCCCGTGTGCAGGGCATAGCCGATCTTCATTTCGCGCAACAATCCCTGCACCAAATCCAACATGCGCACCCATTCAGAGAAAATGATGACCTTCACCTCAGGTTCCGTGAGGCAGTCTTCCAGGATACTGCGCAGTTCATCCAGCTTCGGGCATTCCCGTGCTTCGGGGTTGAGGATATAAACGCTGTCACAAATCATCCGCATCTTGGCCAAGTTCAGCATCAGACGCTCGAACTCTTCTTTGCGCAGGGGACGATGCTTCGCCCGCATCGCAATCTGAGCCGCCTCCTTTTGCGGATCTTCATAAGCCGCTGCCTGCTCCTCTGTCATGCGGACAAAACGATTCTCGTCGGTGCGCTCGGGCAACTCATCCTCCACATCACTTTTGCGACGACGCAACATCAACGGCCGCACTCGCTCATGCAGCGCCCGCAAGTTCCGATAAGCTTCCGGGCGCCCCTTGTCATCAAGCTCATAGAACTCCCGATTGAAACGAAACAGTGATCCGAAGACCTCTGGATCAAGGAAATCCACCAACGAATACAATTCATCAATCCGATTCTCTAACGGAGTCCCCGTGAGCACGAACGCATGCGGACTGCGCAGTAACTTGACGGCCCGGGCCGTGTTGGAAGCCCAGTTCTTAATGCGCTGGGCTTCGTCCAGCACGACGATGTCTGGGGCTAATCGCTCATTGATGTCGAGCACATCACTGCGCACTTGCTCGTAGTTCATCAGGGTGAACGTCGGTGCATCCTTGGTATAATGCCGCCCCCGTTCCCGCCGCCCGCCATAGACAATCTGATAGTCCAACGTGGTGAATTTCCGAATCTGTTCCTCCCATTCCGTCTTCAGCGAGGCCGGAGAAATGACCAGCACCCGCCGCGCCTTACCCAGTCGATGCAGTAGCGCACAGGCAGCAATTGCTTGAATCGTTTTGCCCAAACCCATTTCATCTGCTAGCATCGCGCGCCCCTTGAAGGCCAGATGCAACATGCCATCACGTTGATACGGATACAACGGCATCAACGTCACCTGCCCAGGTGCGGTGCCATCAACTACCGATCGTTCGTAATCTCGACGCAGGGTGACGCGCTGATCCTCTTGCCGACAACGTTCCAGCCAGCGCGGAATCGCGTGAGACACGCGCAACACCGGCCCACTCAGTGCCACTAAAATTTGTAACGCATCCTCCGTGCTAACGTCCGCCGTCAGCACGCCGCTCTTGTCAAAAAATCCCTTCACCTTAGCAGGTAATCGCCTCCGATCCCCCCCAACGATAAATGTCGGTAAACTCGCGTGACGCATGATCTCCGCACGTGCTGAACCTGACTCCACGGCTTCCTTCCAGCGTTTTCCAAGACGCTTTTCCAGTTGCCAAAGCACTGCCTCCACGTGCTTGCACGTGCCCAACGCGTTGATCCGGAAATCCATACAAGAGCAGGCAAACAACCGCTGGGTCACATCATGAATTTGCACCACGTAGGGTAACCCGCTCGCTGAAGCCACCTTGAAATCTGAGAACAATGGATACTCTGGCGCCAGATTCGTCACCTGCATTACCTCCTCCCGCGCCCGCAACCGACGACGATTGATCTCATCTTCATCCGTCGTCCGCCAATCTCCCTGAGCCGGAAGATTAATTTCATCGCCCCCTCGCTTGGCCTGCTTCTTTCCCTGCTTCTTATTGGGCACGGGGGTCGGCTTCGGTTTGATGAGTTTGTCGAATTTGGATCCAGCCATGAGGGATGATGATTAATGAAATTAAGGAGAGGAGATGACCCGTGCCCTAATCCAAGGAGTGGGCCTTTGCAACCCCCACAAGATGGCATACCTGCCGCCAATGCCTTGCAATGACGGTTTCCCGCCGGCCTTCGCTGGAATCTGTGGCAAAATTCCCCTTGCAAATCTTACGCTAGTAGGATGTAATTCCTACATGCGTAAGAAATTAACAACAACGGTGGCCCTGCCCACCATTTCAGATGCGGAATGGGAGGTGATGAAAATCCTCTGGGCGCAAGCTCCGCAGACCACGAATGAAGTGGTGGAGGCGCTGACTCCCCATCGGGAATGGAAACCGAAGACGATTCACACACTATTGCGTCGTTTGGTGGATAAGGGCGCGCTGCGCGTGGAGAAGCAGGGGAGGGAGTTTCGTTACTATCCTGAGGTGACTGCCGGTGAATGTCAGTTGGCGGAGAGTCGCTCCTTTCTGGGGCGGGTCTTTGACGGGGAGATGGCTCCCTTTCTGGCGGCGTTTGTCGAACGTCAGGAGTTAAGTAAGACCGAAATTGAACAATTGAAGCGAATTTTAGACGGAGGAAAATAACATGAATCTGGAAACATTGACCAATTGGTTATCGGAAATCAGCCCTTGGGTGCTAAGCAACTCTGCGGGTGCAGTGCTCTTGGTGCTGGGGATCTGGCTGCTGCGGAAATACTCCGTGCTGCGGCAGCGTCCGCGTTGGCTCTATGCACTGGGGTTGCTGGTAATGCTGCGGGCTTTGGATCCCCAGCCTGCCTGGCGTATCCTGGCCGTGGCTCAAGCCAGCCGAGATGGCTGCGCCTGTGATGGCGCCTGTTGCGGAGGAACCCGCCATGCCCCTGCGCCCCACTGCTGCCCCTGTGACCCAGACATTCGAGCCAGACTTAAGCGAAACCAAGGTCATGGAAAGTCTTAAGGAGGAGCCCGGTTTGGAGCCGATGATTCCGCTGCCGCCAACTCCGCTGCCAACGTTGGCGGTGGCGGAGTCCACGGTGCCGGAACCGGTGCGCCAGATTTCTGCTGGGGAAATGTTGTCGTGGTGCTGGTTGATGGGCCTGTTGTTAGTATTGGCTGGCACCTGCTGGCGGCAGGGACGGTTTGCGCGACGCGTGGCTCGTTTGGCGCAGCCTGCCAGCAAGGCTCACGTGGCATTGCTGGCAGAGTTGCAACGCCTGACGGGGCAGCATCAGGCCGTCCGACTGCGGATGCTGCCGGGACTGGGCACGCCGGCGGTATTCGGTTGGTGGCGACCCCAGATTTTACTCACGGAAGCAGCCGCTACCGGACTCAACGAGTCGGAACTGCGTCATGTGTTGCTGCACGAACTCAGTCATATTCGGCGGCATGATGTCTTGCTGAACTGGGCGCTTATTTTCACCCGGGCCGTGCATTGGTTTAATCCACTGGTGTGGTTGAGCCAGCGCTGGTTAGTGCGGGATCGGGAGCTGCTGTGGGATGCGCAGGCGATGGCTTTTTTATCCTCCCAGGAAACGCCGCGGGACTATGGTTATACTTTGTTGAAACTAGCCATGCCTGGGGCGCAGGAGCCCACCACCCCCAGCCTGGCCCCTCTGTTCCACTCCTCCCACGAACTCCAACGCCGCATCCGCATGATTTCCCAACCCCCAAATCAACCCGCGTCGAAATGGCACATGGCGCTGTCATTGCTAGCCGTCAGCGCGTTGGCAATATTCACCTTCACCAGGGCGGTGGCGGAGGATGCCCCGCCGTCGCCAAAAGTTCCGGAGGTGCGACGCGCCGAGATCGTAGATTCCTCCGTGGACGACCCCAGTGCTGAGGAATTGGCTCCCGTCCGAGCCGCGTTGGATTCATTCCTAGCCGCCCGCACTTGGCAGGATCGCGCCAAGTTCACGCAGCAAGCGGAGCGCCTTCGCCCCCAGATGGAGGAATTCTACGCCCACCATGCCGACGGCCCCATTGCGGCGGAGAAGATTGATTTCCTAACCACCCAGCCAACCCCGGGCGGTAAGAGTCGCTTTTACATATTTCAGGTGGTGTGCGGTTCTCGGCTAGGCTTCCCGGTTTCGTTGGAAATGGTAAATGGAAGCTATCAAGTGGAGTGGGAAAGTTTTGTGGAGTTCAAGGACTTGTTCTTGCCGAAATACTTCGAGACCTTCCATGAAAAGCCCGCCGAGTTTCGGGTGGTGCTGCGTCGCACCCACTACTTTGGGGCGGATATTCCTAATCAGGACCAGAAACTTTGCTTTGCGGTGGAACCCCCGGTCGCAGGGCACGCGAATTACGCTTGGGTGACGAAAGCCAATGTGGCCGTGCTTAGCAAACTGCGGGAGGGGGGTGACTTCGGCCACGTTTACTATCCCGTCGTGAAATTACGATGGGTCAAAGAAGGCAAGGCCAGCTATGTGGTCCTCGATGACATCGTGTCCGACAACTGGCGCGCGGACCATCCCCAGCGAACGTCCACCCCAGATCCTTCCGCTCGCCTCCAGAGACTGACCAAGCAACGCGACGAGGTGAAACGCGAACTCAGCGAGCTGGAGGCTTCGTCCAAGGCTGGGAAGGACCTGCGGCAGGAAATTCTAGCGCTGCAAAAAGTGGCCCGGGATCTGACTACAGCTTATTACAAAGAAAAATACTTGGTGCCCGCCCTCCAGGAACCGGAAAATCGTTCCGCGCTGGAGAAACTAAAGGATGAACTGGAGCGAGAGTTAAAGGAGTTGAGCGCTCAGGGATTGGATGAGAACCACCCGGATGTTAGTGGGTTGAGGGAAGCGAAGGGGCAAGTGTTGGAGCTTTACTATCGCGCCAAATACTCGCTCCAGGAAGGTGATGTGATCGAAGTGGATGAGACGAAGCGAGGGGCTGAAGCCCCTGATTTGAAGGAAATCCCCTTCGGCACTTGGGTCCCGGACAAAAGGGGCTTCGTTTACAGTCCCTATGCCCCGGACAGTGGAGGAGTGGACGTCTCCGATATTCCTGCCGGAACCAAAGTGGAATGTCCTTACACGAAGAAGATTTTCCGCGTTCCACGGGTTGGGCAGACGGGGAGATATACGGTTTTGGGAGCCGTGCTCAAGCCAGGGTCGTATGCGTTGCCGAATGCGCGTATTGACCTAACTGTAGCGGTAGGGATGGCAGGAGGGATCATGAGGCCTACAGACAGTATTGCGAAGGCATGGTTAGTGAAGTGTGAAGCAGAGGTCGCGAAACTCAAGGCCCAGTTACAGGCCCTCTCGGACATAAAGGACGCAGACCAAGCTATCGAAGTCGCTGCGGGGATTACCACCGATAGTGAGATCATGAAGGAATCACTGCCCGCTTTCCACAAAGCAAAGATTGAATTGGCGCAACTTTTGGATGGCGGTCTGGGCACTCGCCATCCGAGCGTGGTGGCTGCTAGGGGGCAAGTGGAAATCCTGAAGGAAGACCTCTTGTCAGGAGTGACCGCGGTGAAGCTGTCCTTGGAAGCCAGACTAAAAATAGCGCAAGCTGCGCTGCAAAGTTGGCAGGAAACGAACGCCGAAGCCCTGAAAGCCAAGCCGAGCGTAATCCGCATCCGCCTGAAGCACGCGGCCAGTGTGCAGGCATTGGAAGGAGACTTAGACGACCTCGGAGCAGAGCAGATAAAGCCAGGCGATATCATTACGGTGATAGCAGGAGATGAGGCCGTTTCCGCAGAAGCAAAACCTGCCGCCACGCGAGCCAATTTCACGATCATCGGTGAGGTAAAGCGTCCGGGAACTTACGCAGCTCCGTCTGGCAAGCAGCTAACCCTGACGGAGGCGGTCGGCATGGCTGGTGGCTTTGGCCCAATGGCGGAGCGGGCGAAGGTGAAAATTGTGCGACGCGGAGTGCAAGCTCCCCTCGAAGTTGATCCCAGCCGCATCCCGGGAAATGGGGTCGGCCTGCTGATCCAAGATGGGGATGTGATCGAAGTTGCTGCTGCTGAAGCCAAGGACGCCGTTGGAGCCCCTGCCGTCCCCCAGCGTGGAGTGTTTACAGTCCTTGGAGCGGTGAACAAGCCCGGCAAGTTTAATTTCCCTCCAGGAATCAAACTAACCCTAATGGAGGCTGTCGGCATGGCTGGTGGCTTCAACAAACTGACCAATGCGAAAAAAGCGACATTGAAACGCGATGGTGTGGAACAAGTTCTGGAACTTCGCACCCATGGGACCGACGAAGTCAAAGCGGGAGATGTGGTCACCATCCAAGAGAGCGTCCCATTCTAGCGCTGGGTGAAGGAGTCTGTCATGGAGTTATCGAGGATACCGCATTAAGCGTTAGTCATCTGAGCCGGGAGTAAACTAAGGAATTTCATGACGCGTGTCTCGCAATGCACGGCGGGCGTGTCGATCCTATTGCTATTTCTCAGGCAAAATCATCGCCACTGGAGTCGAGTTCCCGAAGTTCTTGAAGTCCTTCCACTGCCAGACCACTTTCTTGTCAGGCGTGACTTCGATGAGTTGGGGATTCTCCGGGCCGGCATGGCAATTATTGATGACGGTGTTGCCATTGGCGAGACGCTCGACGCGGCAGACCCATGCCAAAGTGATGCCTGGCAGATCCTTCTGCTCCAGCTTCCAGACGATTTTCTTATCTGGAGTCACTTCGATCACGCTATGGCCATTGCCGGTGCCAATGAGGGTATTCCCATTGGCCAAGCGCTCGGCGGAGAACAAATGATTGCCAAACGCTTCTGGCCCGTGACCCCCGGCGGCTGGTTTGTCGAACATCGGCACGGGGAACTCCCACACCACCTTGCCATCCGGAGCATATTCCTTGGCGATTCCGTCGGCTTCATGGGCGACCAAGTAGTTGCCATTGGCGATCTTCCGCACCATCCGCGTGTCGCTGTGGGCGTTGGGTTTGCTAACTTGTAACTTCACTTCCTTCACGATCTTCCCCTCTGAGGAAACTTCGATGATCCGCCCCACGCCAGATTCCACGATCATCGTGTTTCCGTCATCCAAACGTTGGAACGCATGCACTTCGACAGGCTTGCCGGGATTGGTCTTGGCGGAATCATATTCCCAGACCACCTTGCCGTCGGGCGTCTTTTCCACGATGTGGTTCCAGCCCTTGTCTTGGAAGACTAAATTTCCGTTCTTCAGCAATTGTGCATTGTGAATGGCTCCCACTTTTTCTTCGCGTTCAAAGGTTCCATCTGGCTTGATGATGGCAAGGCGATGCGTGGAATCATCCGCCACCAACAAACGACGGCCGGGGGCGGTGTCTTGAGCAGAGAGGGACAGGGTGAGAGTAGTGAAACAGAGGGCAAGATGGCGGATAGTCATGACGCATCCTGTATGGAATCCATGCCTTCCGCAGCAAAATTCGCGCCGACTGCTAAAACACGTAGTGGCTACAGTTCCCGCCATTCATGCTTGGGATAGCGTCGCTTGAGTTCCTTGGCGATGGTGGGGTAACTATTTTTCCAGAAGCTGGCGAGGTCCTTGGTCACTTGAATGGGGCGCATGTTAGGAGCCAGCAATTGAATCAACAAGGGCACGCGCCCAGCGGCAATGCGCGGCGTTTCGGTCTGCCCATAGAAGTCTTGGATCCGGGAGGAGATGGTGGGTTCAGCTCCGTGGGCATAGTCGATCTTCGTCTTGCGGCCGCTGGCGAGGTCGATGCGATCGGGCGCATGGCGTTGTAACGCTTGGTTTTGCTCGTAACTTAACCAACTTTGCAGCGCGTGCAGCGGATTCAGTTCCTTGATGTCCTTGTAGCTTTTACAACCATGGAATAATTCTTCGAAGACAAGACGCTTATCTTCGTCGGTGAATTCAGGGATCTCCAGTTCGGGCATGTGCTGCCGCAGGAAATGCAGTCGCGCTAACCACTGTTGCGCATGATCGTCCCAACCGGTAAAGGTCAGGGAGCCGTCCAGCACCATATCCGCCAGCAAGGCCGCCGCCGCATTGTCGGTCGGTTCTCCGCTTTGACGCTCGCGTAGCATGAGATCACGGAAACGCACGGTTTCCTTCTGTTGGACACGTCGCTGCAGGGTGTCCCAGACCGCCGCATTGGTCTTGGCGAAATCGTGCGGAAAGAGTTCGGCCAACCACGTTTCCTCGACTTCAGTATTCAAATTCAAGATCACCTGGAGATCTTTCCCCTGCACTTCCGCCATTTCAGCGGCCACCAGTAAGTCATGACCGCGCATCAGACTGTCCTTGGCAACGGACCCGCGGCGTTTCCCCACCACATCACAAGCCGTGCTGGCAACATTGGTGCGACGCGCCACGTGGTCGGAGTAACCACTGAGCATGACTTTGGCGAGCGACTCCAAGCTCGGTAAATTAAGCTCTCCAGTCTGCTTGCGCGTCATGCCCATGAGTCGTTCCGCCAGCCTGCCAGCTTCGGAAGCAGCCTTGCCATTGAGTCCCAACCGACCGCACGCATCGGGGGAGAATCTGGCGTCTGCCGCTGCCTGCCAAGCCCGCAGCAGCGGATAGAAGTCGCTCCGGTCATCGGGATCATGAAATTTTGTGGCCGATCCGCCACCGCTCTTCACATACAAACTGCGGCCTTGGAGCAGGGCCATGCAGAGCGCCACGGCGGGCACACAATCTTCCTCCGTGGCCGCTTCCAGCACGCGGGCCTGGCGGGGGTGGAGGGGATAGCGCGTTAGTTTCCGCCCCAGGGAAGTGATCTCCCCCGTCTTCGCATCGACTGCTCCCAGCTCCTGCAACAACGTTTCCGCGAGGGCCAGACTGCGTGGGTCCGGTGGATCAAACCAACGGAAACCAGCCAAATCCCGGATCCCCGCCGCATGCAATCCTAACGCGACTTCCGCCAAGTCCATGCGGCGGATTTCGGGCAGTTCTGCGGCGGGTCGGCGGGCGTGGTGTTGCTCGCTCCAGAGCCGAATGCACGTGCCCGGGCCGGTGCGTCCGGCCCGTCCTGCGCGCTGGTCTGCGCTAGCCCGGGAAATGGCCTGAACCGTCAGCGTGTTCAGCCCGCGGTTGGCATCATAGCTGGCCAACCGCGCCTGACCTCCGTCAATCACCAGGCGCACGCCATCGATGGTGAGAGAGGTTTCCGCCACGTTAGTCGAAACGACGATCCGCCGTCGGCCCCCGTGGCTCACTGCGGCATCCTGTTGTTGCGGTGGCAGTTCCCCATGCAACGGCAGAATGTCGAAGTCCTTCAGCGCCTTTTCACGCCCTAACGCCTCCATGGTCTTTCGAATTTCATAAGCTCCTGGCATGAAAATCAGCGCATGCCCTTCTGCTAGCTTACTCATTTCCAGGCCACAAATGCGCGCGGCATGTTCCGGGAGGTCATCGCCTGTAACCAGCTTCGGTGGGGCGTAACGCAAGCTTACCGGGTAGGTGCGGCCTGCGGAAACCAAGTGCTCGCACGGAGCCAGGTAGCGTTTCAACTCCTCGGTCTGCAAGGTAGCGGACATGACCAGGATGCCCAAGTCTGGCCGTCTCGATTCCTGCAGGTCCAACGCGCGCGCCAGGGTCACATCGCCATACAGATGCCGCTCGTGAAATTCATCAAAGACGACTGCGGAAACCCCCTTGAGGTCGGGATCGTCCAACATGCGTCGGAGGAGGATGCCCTCAGTCACAAAGCGAATTTTGGTGGCGGCACTAACCGCACTTTCAAAGCGCACCTGATAACCTACTTCCTGGCCTAACCGCACGCCCATTTCCTCCGCCACCCGCCGCGCCAGCATCCGGGCGGCAATGCGGCGGGGTTGCAGGATGATGACTTCCCCGCCATCCAAAACCCCCGCGGCCAAGAGCATTTGCGGAATCTGAGTGGACTTCCCCGAGCCCGTGGGGGCCTCAATCACAAAGCGCCTACGCTCCTGGGAAGCGCGATAAGCGTTCAGCAAGGCAGGTTCGAGTTCGAAGATGGGAAGGCGCATGAAGGGTGGTGAGCAGATTCTGAGGGTTCGTAAGCTGGGTCGGGCAAAACACCAAGGGCAAAACCGTCGGTCCTTAAGTCGTCTAAATAATTACCGGGCAAGCGATGATTTGATTTTTACTCAAGCTAGTCTTCACTGCCGTGGGCGGGAACCCGAACTCCAACCCATCAACCGAATCAAATAACTGCATGTCCACTACACTTCGCGCCATCGCGATAGCCGCCCATCCTGACGATATTGAGTATGTCATGGCTGGCACGTTGCTGGCATTGCAGGCTAAGGGGTGGGAGATTCACTACGTCAATTTGGCGGACGGCTGTTGTGGCAGTCTGCAAATGGGACCGGCAGAAACGGCCCGGGTCCGCCGCCTGGAGGCCATGCGCGCGGCAGAGATCCTGGGGGCCGGCTTCCACGAGAGCATCGGGCATGACATGGAAATCATCTATAGCGTGGAACGCGTGCGCCAAGTTGCTGCCATCATTCGCGAGGTGGCTCCGCAGATTGTGCTAACGCACTCACCGCAGGATTACATGGAAGACCACATGGAAACGTGCCGTCTGGCGGTCTCCGCAGCGTTTACCCATGCCATGCCCAACTTCACCACCGATCCTCCGCGCGCCCCGGCCGCCTTGGACGGATCGGTCGCAGTTTACCATGCCATGCCGCATGGCCTGTGCGATGGTCTGCGCCAGCCGATCCAACCGGATTGCTTCGTCGATGTGGCGGAGTTTCATGCCGTCAAACTGGCGGCCCTGGCGGCCCATCAGAGCCAGCAGCATTGGTTGGAAGCCAGTCAGGGCATGAATTCCTACCTGCAAGCGATGGAAGACATGAGTCGCGAGGTGGGTCGGCGTTCAGGCAAATTTTCTCTCGCGGAAGGCTGGCGACGGCATTCTCATCTGGGATTCAGTCGGCACGAGTGGGATCCACTCGCGGATGCCTTGGGTCCCCAAGTTTATTTTCCTAACGCTTAATTTAATCCATCCAAACCTATGCGCAAACTCAGCTCCATTGCCCCCGACTGGTGGGACTACACCACGCTTGATACCTCCATCATCCAAGAGGCGGCGGCTCTGACGATGCGGGATGTCGAGCAACTCTCCCGCCCTGGCTTCAAGGTCGTAATGTATGACACCCTGGAAGATTTTTATTGTGCGGAAGCGCTGGAATACATCGTCGCCTGGCGTCAGGCCACGGCGGACAATCCCGTGGGAGTCTGCGGGCCCATCGGTCCCACCGAACAGTTGCCATTAGTAGCGCGGATGGTGAATGAACTAGGATTGAAGCTGCACGACGCGCATTTCTGGGGCATGGATGAATGGCATGACGGGGAGAAGGAAACTCCGGTCACCCATCCGTTGTCCTTTGAGCGCTGTGATCGGGAAATGTTATTCAATCACATTCATCAGGACCTGATGATGCCGGAAGCCCAGCTGCATTTCCCTAAAGCGGATGTTTCCGCCTATCGTCAAAGTTGGGAGGGCGTGCGCTGCGCCCTCATGCAAGGCGGCCAGGGCGAAGTGAAGCACTGGGCCTTCAATGATCCCGTGCGACGCACCGGAGCCTATCAAACCGCTCCTCCGACCCCGGCCGAGTATCGCCAACTCGCCACGCGCGTGGTCGATCTGCACCCGGTAACGCTGATGCAGAATGCCCGCACGTCTGGTGGTGGCAATATCACGATGGTGCCCACGAAAGCCATTACCGTTGGCCCGCAGGAAACTTGGCGGGCGGAGAAAGTCAGCATTTGGCAAGCCGGAACCCACGATAACCCACTGGGCCAGCGTCTCACCGCGTTGATGATCTCAAAGCATCTGGAAGACTCCGCGGTGCCCATGTCCCTGCTGGCCTCACACCCGAACGTGCAGTTCAATTACTTCCGTGGGGGACTGGGATCGTGCTCCACGGAGATGCACTGAGCAGTTTGACTAGGGGAAACGCTGATGCGGCGGAGCTGACAGTAAATGCTCTGGACGCTGCGCGGGCGGTTGCTTAGACTGGCGGCACCTTATGAAAATCAAACGTTTCCCCCTGGCGGTGGGCTTCTTGGGGCTGGGATTGCTGTGGTATTTTTGGCCACAGCATTCTAATCAGCCTGAACCCAACGCTGTTTCCACCGCTGCTTGTGCCCGCTGCGGGGCCGCTCCTGCGTCTCCAGCCATGACTGCGCCAGTTGCGGGAGCGGGTGCGGAGTCCCTCATGGCGGAGTTTCCACGGCCGCTGGAACGTTGGGCCACGACCCCTGCGGAACCGGCGTTTGCAGCGTTCAAAGCATGGTCGGATCGGTGGTTGAGCGCGTCGCAAGGTTCGGCTGAATTACTGCAGGAAGGCGTGGCCCTGGCGGCCGCGCGCCAGCGAGCCCTGGCCGATCTCATGCAAGGTCGATCCGAGCGGGCGCTGGAGTTGTCCATCCCCACGGTGGTGGCGAAAAAATTACCGAACGAGGTGCGAGCCTATTTGGAAGAACCGATCAATGCCCGGGGTAATCTGGAAGTCATTGCCGCGGTTCCGCTCACGGCCAATGCGGACTCGGTAGCCTCCATGGCGCGTCGGGCCACGATTGAGGGGCGGCAGTTCCACGTCTTCGTAAGTGGAGCGGGCGAGGGTTTCATCACCAAGTCTAACGTGGCGCTGAATGGCATCGCCCTGCCTGCCAGTGCCGGCACGAATCCGCCGGACCGCTCGATTGTCAGTGCGGAAAATTTACTGGCACTGTCCTCGCAAGTGGCGCGTCGGCTTGATGTGGAGGAGGTGGATGCAGCCTTGCAGGAGGATGCTGCGGCCCCGGTCTGCCCTACTTCGGAGCAGCCTGTAACCGTGAATCATGAGGCGGATGGATTGCAGATCGGTGGGGAAATCAAGCTTTACTGCGGGCCGCGTCACGTTATGGCAGCGGCGGCCAGCCTAACGGCGGCGGAAAATTTAACCACTGCCAGCGCGCCCATCGCTGGCGGCACGGACCCGGGAGTGATTGCAAATTTCGGAACCATCACGAACACCTACACTCAGGGCTACAAGCGGCTGTTGATCCTGCGCGTGGATTTCCCGGATGCCACAGGCGAAGGCCAGACCATCACGGCGGCGGCGGCCACCACGTTGCTGGCGGATCTGCGATCCTACACGCATTTAATGTCTTATGGCACCCATGAATTGGCTCCCATGGGGCCGAACGGATCCAACTTCACGCCTGTGTTGCGTATGGGCAGCAATGCTTCCGCCTATGATAATGCGGGCTTGGATAAACTCTACCCGGAAGCCAAAAGTAAGGCTGCGGCCGCGGGGTTTGATCTCGCCAAGTATGATTGGTTCGGCGTGTTTACCAATGGCAAGCCCGCGGCTGGCTACGCGGGCTTGGCGTGGGTGGGTGGGGTGGGCTTTCACATGGCCAACGGCTATTTTTCCAAGCACGTGACCACACATGAATTCGGCCATAACCTGGGGTTGCCGCACGCGCATCGTTGGGACACCACGAACGGCTCCATCATCGGTGGCGGCACCCAGGTGGAATATGGCAATCCCTATGATCCCATTGGGGCCACCTATGATGGCATTCCAGGCGAGAAACATTATGTGGGAGGTTACAAGAAATATCTTGGTTGGATTCCCGATGCCGATGCTCCTCAAGTCACCAGCGGGCAATATCGGCTGGCCACATCCGACGATGTGCACTCGCTGGGAACGCGTCTGCTGCGAGTGCCGAAGGACTCACGGAAATATTGGATCGAGTATCGGCAGGGTCTCACCGACGCGTTGCTGAATCGAGCGGTCTTCCTGCAATGGGGCAATACCGATGGGCGGGAGAACAGCATTCTAGATGCGCGTCCGGGCAGCAACGGCACTGCGATCACGATTGGCAAAACGTTCTCCGATCCTGCGGCCAATGGTGGCGCTGGAATCCATGTCACGCCCATAGGCTTGGCGGGAACCTCTCCCGAGGCAATGGATGTCTATGTGCAAGTGGGCGTAGCGGCGGGAAATCTACCTCCCACCGCCAGCATCATCGCCAGCACCACGGCAGTGCCCGCCCAGCCCACCGTAGCGCCCTTTCCAGGCCCGGTAATTTTCTCCGTGGAAGCGACGGATCCCAACAATGACAAGTTGGCCTACGCTTGGGATTTCGGGGACGGCAACATCAGCCTGGATAATCTACCCACGCAATCCCACACCTACAGCACCACGGGCGAATACGTGGCGCAGGTTACGGTCAGCGATATGAAGGGTGGAGCCGCACGTGATACGGTGATTATTCGGGTGGAAAATCCCACGAACTTCCGCATCTCCGGCCGGGTGTTGGATACCACGAACGCTCCCGTGGGAGGCATTCGCCTAACCGCTACCAAAGGCACGGAATCCCATAGCGTGCATACGGATGGCGATGGCACTTACACCATTCCCAACCTAACTGCAGGGGCTTGGACTGTGACCCCATTTGAAGAAGTGGGCGAACGCTACAATTTCGTGGCCCCGTTCTTTACCAATCCGGTCACCATCGGGCCGAATTTTTCCACGGCTGACTTCATCGCCTCCATTGGGCCCAGCGAGACGCTCACGGCTCTGGTGGCTACGAAGAGCACGTGGAAATATTTCGATACTGGTGCCGAGCCAGCGGCCGGCTGGCAGTTGGCGACGTTTGATGACAGCGCCTGGGCCAGTGGAATTGGAGTGTTAGGTTACGGCAACGAGACCGGTCAGGACACCACCATACCCTACGGCGGTAATGCCGCTGCGAAATGGATTTCCTATTATTTCCGCAAGACCTTCAACGTCACCAATAAAGCCCTCTTCACCAGCATGCGGCTGCACACCCTGCGGGACGACGGGGTGGTGGTCTATTTGAATGGGGTGGAAATCTTCCGTGATAACATTGTCGCAGGGACGCCAACTTACAACACGTTCGCGACCGATTCCACCGAGCCGGGAGCGTATCTGGATGTAAATCTACCGCTGGATAATTTGCTGGATGGCAGCAACATTCTCACGGCGGAAGTGCACCAATCCACTTTGGGCAGCTCTGACTTGGCGTTCGATTGCGCGCTGGATGGGGTGGCTCCGCTGGGCGGTGCGGGCACGATGATTCTCGCGCTAACGAGCCCCAAAGCTACGCAGCCGATTACCACGGCCACCACCACCTTGCCGCTAACGGCCACCGCCCAAGTAAAAGACGGCACCATTACCAAGGTGGCATTTTACGTGGACGGCACCAATATTGGCGAGGACACGACCGCGCCTTACGCCTTCGATTGGACCACGGTGAGTGCGGGAGCGCATACCCTGAAATGCATCGCCACGTTGGGTGATGCGACCACGGAAACTTCCGCCAATGTCGTCATCAATGTAACTGCCCCGCCCCAATCACTCATTGCGGGCACGGACACTTGGAAATATTTAGCCGCGGCCACTGCTCCCGCCGCCACTTGGAACACACCCGCCTTCGTTGATACCGCATGGTTGACAGCGTCAGGACAGATTGGCGCAGGTGATGCTAGCATTACTTCCACCATCAATCTCGGCCCCAGCACTGCGCGCTATCCCGCCATTTACTTCCGGAAGAATTTCAATGTGGTGGATCCTGCCGCCATCAATTCGTTGCTCGCTCAAGTGATTAGAGATGACGGAGTGGTGGTCTATCTCAACGGAATCGAAGTGTATCGGGACAATATGCCGACAGGCTCCATCGCTTACGCCACCTTGGCCGCAGCCTCTGGCTCTGATTACACTGAAGGAGTGCCTCATTCCTTCTCCATCGATAAGTCACTCCTGGTTCCGGGAAATAACGTGCTGGCCGCCGAGGTGCATCAATCCTCCGCTACTAGTTCGGATTTGCGTTTCCAATTCTGGCTGGATGCTGCTGGCACCACCGCCGCCGCGCGTGGAATCACTCTTTCCGGACCAGCCACCGTGACTTCTCCGGCCGTCGTCAACCTCACCACCAATGTGGTGGCAGGTGGCACCTTGAGCGTCAGCAAGGTCGAATTTTACGAAGGTGCGACCAAGCTGGGCACGGATACCAGTTATCCCTTTACGTTCACCTGGAGCAATCCGGCAGTCGGTTCGCACACGCTGAGTGCCATCGCCACGGATTCCGCCAACGCCACGATGACGAGTAATAATTTCACGGTCAATGTGCTGCCACCGCTGCGCAGCACGGCCCTGATTAGCTTTGGCGACAGTTGGAAATTCCTCGACACCGGAGTTGCTCCAGCCAGCACCTGGACCGCCCGCACGGGATTCGACGAATCCGCCTGGCAGGCCGGCAACAGCAAACTGGGCTACGGGGGCGATGGCGAAATCACGATGATCAACCACGGCAATGAGCCGAATGCGAAATTCATCACCACGTGGTTCCGTAAGACCTTCAATGTCACCAATGCCGCCAGTTTCTCCCAACTGCTGCTGCGGTTGGTGCGGGACGATGGTGCAGTGGTCTATTTAAATGGTCAGGAAATCTTCCGCAGCAATCTCCCTGCGGGCGCGATCACGCCCACCACGCTGGCGGCGGCGGAACCGTTCGAACTCATTCCGGTCGAAGTAACCGTTCCATCCACCGCGCTGGTTACGGGGGCCAATGTGCTCGCAGTGGAAATCCACCAAGCCAGCGCGAACAGCAGCGACCTGGCGATGAACTGCGAATTGATCGGCCAGAGCCTGGGCTCCAGTTCCTTTTATTTCACCAATCCAGCGACCAGCCAACTCATGAGTGCAGCGGTGGATGTGCCACTGACGGTATCCCTCCCCGCCGGACTGGGCACGGCTGCCAAGGTGGAATACTTTGCTGGCACGGCTAAGATTGGTGAAGCCACCACAGCACCGTTCGCCTTGACCTGGACCACTCCACTGGTAGGATCGTATGCCCTCACGGCCAAGGCCACCTTGAGCAACGGAACTACGAGCACCACGCCCGCCGTAACCATTACGATTGATTCCGCTCACACCAGCACGACCTTCGTAACCACTGGCAGCACTTGGAAATATTTGGATACCGGAGCGGCCCCCGCGGCTAATTGGCAGGCAGTTAGCTTCGACGACAGCACGTGGGATTCAGGCGCAGCGAAGCTGGGTTTCGGGGCTGATGGGGAAATTACCGCTGTGGAATCAGGTGCGGTTGCCTACTATTTCCGCCATGCCTTCAACGTTCCCGCTGGGGCCAGCACTGCGTCTGTCAGGCTGCGCTTCCAACGGGACGATGGGGTGATTTTTTATATCGATGGCGTGGAAATCGCGCGCAATAACATGCCCGCCGGAACCGTGACGGCCACCACCCTAGCCTCCGCCACGGTGCCGGATGAGTTGGCTTGGATCACGGTCCAGCTGACCGCCACCGGTATAGCCACCCTCACTCCCGGGAACCACGTGCTGTCTGCCGAAGTGCACCAATCCAGCCTCACCAGCAGTGATCTTGGTTTCGATGCGGAACTGGTTGGGTTCGGCACGGACGCCAGCGTCATCGCCAACGTCCAACCAACCATCATGCCCAAATTTGGCATCGATAACGCTGGCGTGCCTGTAGGGCAGTATCGGCTGAATTTCGCGGACGCCACCGACGGCCGACTCTACCAGATCCAATGCAGCACCGACATGGCAACCTGGATCCCCTACAGCTACGAATTCGTCCGCAGCGGCAGCGTGCAAGTTCCGATCACTCCAGCGGGTGCGCCCAAGCGGTTCTATCGTGCGAAATGGATTCCTGCGCTGCCGTGATTTAGGCTAGGGAGAAATAATCCTCACTCTGATAGTTGCCATCCTTGAGCTTGGCAATTTGCAGGGTGACATCCGTCAGCAGACTGCTGGCCCCGAAGCGGAAGAGGTCCGGGGTGAGCCAGGTGTCACCCAGGGTTTCCTTGACCATGACGAGGTAGTGGAGGGCTTCTTTGGCTTTGCGAATGCCGCCCGCAGGCTTCATCCCGATGATCTGGCCCGTGGCGTAATAGAAATCGCGAATCGCTTCCAGCATCACTAACGTGACCGGCATGGTGGCCGCCGGGGAGACCTTGCCAGTGCTGGTCTTGATGAAATGACCACCGGCACGCATCGCAATTTCACTGGCGAGCCGGACGTTGTCGTAGGTCTTGAGTTCGCCCGTTTCCAGAATGACTTTTAAATGAGCTGCGCCACAGGCTTCGCGCGTGGCGGCAATTTCGTCGAAAACTAAATTGTAGTCGCCCCGCAGGAAAGCACCCCGATCAATCACCATGTCAATTTCATCCGCGCCATCCTCCACGGCGGAGCGGACTTCGGCCAATTTGGTGACCAGTGGAGCCTGCCCACTGGGGAAGGCGGTGGCCACACTAGCCAAGTGAATCTTGGTGCCAGCCAACAATGGCTTGGCGTGGCGGACTAAGTTGGGATAGACGCACACTGCGGCGGTGGAGGGACATTCGTAGCGTGCGGGCATGGGAGACCGGGCCTTGGCACAGAGGTGGGCGATCTTGCCCGGGGTGTCTGCCCCTTCCAACGTGGTGAGGTCCATCATGGCCACCGCAAGCTTGAGTCCCGCCAGCTTCGCCTCGTTTTTGATGCTGCGGGTGGTGAAACTTTTCGCCCGCTCCTCGACCATGATTTGATCCACGGTGGGGACGGAGAATTTCGCGGAGCGTCGGGAGTTTGGTTTGGCAGGCAGAAGCAGTTCCATGGGGCTTTTTAGAATAATGTTAGTTGGCCGCAGGCTCGGTGGCTGGAGGGGCGGGAGCGGTGGGTTCGGCGGCAGTGGGTGGCGTGACGCGGTTCTTGAGCGCCTCGAGTTTCTCTTTGCTGGCGGCACCGAAGGATTTTACTTTCTCCAGGGCCTCCGCCGCCCGCTGCTTGGCAATTTCCTGCATGGGCTTGGAAAATTCCGCAATTTTTGCGGTGTAGGCTTTGATTTCGTCGGGTTTCAATTTAGCCGCCCAGTCCCTGCCTTTGGCGGCAAATTCTCCTGCCTTGGCGAGCAGCGGCTGGAGCTTGGTCTTATCCGCGCTTTTCACGGCCTCCGCGAGTTGGCTGGCGAAGGCTTTGTATTCCGCGAGGAAGCTGGTGGCTCCGGGATCGCTGAATTTCTCCTCGGCGGCGGGTGGTGGCACCGGCACGGCGGGAACGACGGTGGCTTCGGGTTTCTTGTCACAAGCTGTGAGTGCAAGGCCGCAGGCACCAAGGAGGGCGGGTAGCAGAAAGAATTTCATAGGATGGAAAAGCGGAGATGACAGGAAACGGAGCCCAGCGCTCAGTGCGCTGACTGGGTCAGTTATAAACGCTGGTGGCTTTTCGTCACGCGCATTTTCCGTCGGCGCGCGCGGTAAATTGACTTTCAGAAAAATTCGCCAATTCATTCTGAGGACGGTTTCTTACTTTCCTTTCCAAAATTTGTGGTTAAGCGTCTGGCCATGCCAAGTGTTCCCATCACCATGCCCCAATTGGGCGAATCCATTGCCGAAGCTACCATTATGCGTCTCGAGTTTGCCGTAGGCGAATTCGTCCCGGCGGATCAGGAAGTCATGGAGGTGGAGACCCAGAAGGCCGTGATGACGGTCACCACGCCCTGTGCGGGGAAAGTCACCGAATGGACCTGCCAGATTGGTCAGAGCTATGCCGTGGGGGAAGTGCTGGGCTTTTTGGATGTTACCGTGGAGGATGCCCAGCGCGCGGGGATCAAGCTGGAGGAAATCTCCCCGGCGGATACCACCCCGGCAGTGGTTGCACCGCAGGATGACGATGCGGCCAAATCTCACTTTAAGATCGACCACGCGAACCAACTCAACGAGACGAGGCGAGTCGTGGAGCCTACGCTGAGTGGCCTGCCAGTGCCAGTGAATGCGACCGGGGCCAGCTACATTTCCCCCCGCATGCGAGCCCGGATGATGGAACTGGGACTCAACGCCAGCGATCTCGCTGGGGTGCCCGGCAGCGGAGCGGGCGGTCGGGTGACGGTGGAGGACTTCGAGGCGTTCATCCGCAAGTTGGATGAACACCGCATGACCCCAGCCAGCCCCATGCGGATTGCGGTGGCGGATTCCATGCGCCGCAGTTGGGCGCGCCCTCTGGCAACCGTGGGTTCGCCCATCGCGCTCGATAAAATGCTGGCCCACCGCAAAAGTCACGCCGAGCCACGTCCAGGTCCGGCTTTGTATATTATTCGAGCTTTGGCAATTGCGCTGGCGGAGAATACGGCGGTGGCCGGGCGCTTGGTAGGGGACCGCATCGTCCATCCCCAAGCCATCGATATTGGCTTTGCGGTGGAGGTGGATGATGGGGTGCTGGTCCCGGTTATCAAGGACGTGGACCAACGACCCCTGCGGGAAATGATCGTTTATTACAATGACCTGGTGGCGCGAGCCCGGACGCGAAAGCTTCCGCCAGAAGCCCGGGGACAGGGAATTGCCACCGTAACTAACTTCGGCACCTTCGGCATCGTTTGGGCCACGCCCATCCCGCTGCCAGAACAGAATCTGGTCCTCGGCCTGGGCGCAGGCCGCAAGCAGCCCGTCTGGGATGAGGCCACCAAGCAGTTTCTCCCGGTGGTCGAGGCGGAACTCACGTTGAGCTTTGATCACCGCGTCCTGGATGGCGGGGCAGCCGGCCGCTTGCTGACCCGCATTTCAGAGCTGCTGCAAACGCCGGAAACGCTCTGACGTATTTCAGCCAACCCTTGGTCAGGCTTGACCGAGGATGAAATTGCTGTTAACAATTCCTCATGTCCATGCAACCTTCCTCCACCGTGGTCCCATCGCCTTCATGAAGACGCCCACTGCTCATGCCCCCGTCGGTGAAAACGAAGTTTCCGCCGAGGATCTAGTGATGCTCAAAGCCTACGAGGACACTCGCAAGAGCCTCATCGAGCGCTTGGGGAATTGGGAGGATCAGAAATCCTGGGATGAATTCTACAAACGTTACTGGAAGCTAATCTACAGCGTCGCCCTCAAAAGTGGCCTGCGCAGTGAGGAAGCCTTGGATGCCGTCCAAGAGACGATCCTAGTGATCGCCAAACAACAGAAAGAGCACCGCTATGACCCTAAGATGGGGAGCTTCAAGAGTTGGTTGATGAACCAAACCCGGTGGCGCATTGCGGACCAGTTCCGGAAGCGAGCCAAGGACACCGCCATGTTCAAGCCAGAGTCCGACGACAGCCGCAACACCGATACCTTGGATCGCTATGCGGATGAAAGCGGCAACAAACTGGAATCCGTCTGGGATCGGGAGTGGGCCAAATCGCTGACCGACCGGGCGCTGGCCGCAGTGAAAATGAAGGTCACACCGAAACAGTTCCAGATCTTCGACTGCTACGTGGTCAAGGACTGGAGCGTGCTCCAAGTCAGCCGGGAACTGGGCGTCAGCATGGCGCAAGTTTACCTGGCGAAGCACCGGGTGGGGGCCTTGGTCAAAAAGGAGCTTCAGGCCATCGAGAAAGAATTATACTAGTCACGATTCATTTTGCGTCAGTAATGGCGGCTATTGTTTAACAGTGATTGCGAATGGCCACCAAATGGTGGGGTTCCTCAACCATTACCTGCGCCAAAGCCAATCGCCAAGCCAACAGTCGGCTTCTCCGTTAAGTTTTCCTAAACGGATAGGATCCCTTTGGCATTAGATTTTCGATTTATCCCCATGGATTGTGGGACCGTGGCTTGGCATCGTCGTAGGTGCCAACGACGGAGGGCCGACGGAGGATCACGAGGGTAAAAATGCCGAGGATGGTGCCCAGTGGTAGGTTGAGGCAATTGAACCAAGCGACGATCAGAGAAAGGAGTCTGCGCTTGGTGACGGCAGAAAGAACATTGGCAAGTGCAGAGGCGACAAACCAACTTAGCAGCATGGTGTAGAGTAATTCCTCCGGAATGGGATCGGGGTGCAATGGCTTGGGTCGGATCTCCGCAGGTCCAGAAATCCAGGGTCGCAGAATCATGAGACCGGACATCGTTGCGAACGCGGCCCCGGCAAAGTGAAATCCTGCTAGGAGGCGCAGTTGTTCCCGACCCCGCTGGCACGCTGGACTGAGTGCGTGGGCTGGGAGCGGTGGGGGGACGGATGGTGACATAAGCATTGGCTGCGGCACTTGAACCCGGACTCGGGCTGGGCACCATGACAAGGAAGTCATGATGGGAGCACTGAACGCGGGAAAATGGAGATTGCCAAGAAGTTTCAATTTTGTCACTCTGGATGGGAAATACCTGCGCAATCTCCTCGATCCCCCAGCCACCCCAGCTGGATTCGGACGGGGGCTCTGCGGATGGTGTCTATCTGTTCGTTTCACTCAGTTGGGATTCCGCAAGGATCCTCAATTTGCGCGCAACTCCTCCGCCCCCGTGTTCCATCGCAGTCTCAAAATCCCCATGAACTACTCCCCCTGCTCTTTTCTCGCTGCTTGTGCAGTGAGCGGTCTCCTCATTTCTATCTCCCTAGCCGTCCCCGTGGCGGTGGATGATGCCTATAACGCGACGGAGGATAGGCAACTTCAGGCGGTCGGTGCTTCCACGGTTTATCTAGATGCGCCATTCGAAACCGGGACCAATCTGGCAACGGGAAATTGGGACTATTTGCAGGTGCCGAATCATCTGGCTACCGTGCCGGGCAATGGCAGCTATCCGGTGGACGGGGACACGGCGGGCTGGAAAGATGCAGCCTTCAATAAGGCGATTTCAAATATTCCAGGCTGGGCGCAATCGCCCATGCCGATTCAGGGGGGAGGGGTGGATGGGCTGCCTGGGGCGGCGGTGGTCTTGGATGTTCCCGCCATGACCAGTGGAGCTGGCGGTCAGTATATTTATACGACCTACTTGTTCCGCAAAGCGATCACGCTGAATGCGGCCCAGGTGGCAGCTGGGCTGACGGCATCGGTGATCTGTGATGATGGCATGGTGCTCTACACCAATGGGACGGAGTCTGGGCGGGTGAATATGGCTGCGGGCAGTTTCATCAATCCAGCGGGGGCTCCGGCTGGGTTGTCCACGCTGACGGCCACTGCCAGTGGCAATGAAACCGCAACCAACACGATTGCGATTCCAACGAGTCAATTGGTGGTCGGGGTGAATCAAATCGCGATCGAATTGCACCAGACAGCTACGAGCGCGACTACATTTACCAGTTCCGATGCGGGTATTGGCGTTTCCATAGCGACGACGGGAGGGGATCCGCAGAGTGGGTTTACGGGAGTAAATGACGCCTTCTTCGGCACGGTGGCGAACACTGACTTCAATACGGGACGTTCCTTTGCCTACCAAACAGCGGGCGGTGTGGGCGGCACTGGTGGGGTGGAAGTGTTGGTTGGAGGTAATTTTGTCTTTAACGGCAGAGGCAATGCCGGACCGCGGTCTGCTGGTTGGCGACGGACGTTCACCGTCACAGAAACGGGAATGGTAGAGTTGAAATTTAGCCAGCGGATGCTCTTCGGGAAAGATTATGATCCCGGAGAATGGTCCGAAGTGATCGCAGACATTGATGGAACCCAATACGGCACGATTACGGCCCCGGGAACGCACAAGTCCGTAGCATTCAAAGAGGGTGACGGCAATGGAGGGAACAATTTCGACTCTGGATTCCTTCCGATCACGCTGCAAATGACGCTCACCGCTGGGACGCACACGCTGACATTGGGAGCCTACAACAATACGAGCCAAGGCGGCGGAGGCGGGACCAATGAATCCACCGAGGTCTGGTTCGATAATGTGACGATCAAGACCTTGGGCGCTGCGCCTGGTGTCCTGGCAAATGATACCGGTAGTCCCACGTCTGCTACGCTGGTGACCGGGCCGGCCCACGGTTCGGTGGTGTTGGCTGCGAATGGAACTTTCACTTACACACCTGCCTTGAACTACAACGGCACGGATACTTTTACTTATACTGCCAATGATGCCGGGGGTTCTTCTGCTCCAGCGACGGTCACAATTACGATTGCTCCGGTCAATGATCCTCCCGTTGGCTCGCCAGACACACTGACGGTGGACGAGGACGGAAGCGTGCCATTTACCAGTGCCATGCTGCTTGCCAATGACACGGATGTAGAGGGCAACACCCTTTCGATCAGCTCGGGGACAAATGTAGCGCATGGCACCATCACGACTTTAGCGCCGAATTCCTTTTCCTATGCGCCTGCGCCAAATTACTTCGGAACAGACACGTTCACTTATATCGCTACTGACGGCACTGCCAACTCCGCGCCCATTACAGTGACCATCACCGTGGTCCCGAAACCGGATGCTCCGGTGGCGAGCGGTGAAACTTACACTGTGCCCTATAACGGATCCTTGACGATTTCTGACATTAACGGTTCCTCCGTGAATGAGCAATTGATCCTGGGCACGGAGCGGGCTGCCAATGGCCTCGATATTGTGAATGCGGGGTCCGTGTGGAAATATTTCTCCACGGCGGCGGCGCCAGCGGACACGGTGGCGGTGCCGTGGACGTCCCTGGCCTTTGATGATTCAGCTTGGGGCGAGGGGCCTTCGGAGTTAGGCTATGGCGATGCCCCCGCCACTGCGGAAAACCGCCCCGAGGCCACGCTGATCCCAGATGACGACATAACTGGATACGCAGGTGGCAGTGTCCCGCGCTATACCACCTCCTATTTTAGAAAGACGCTGAACATCCCGAACGTTTCCGAGATTACAGCACTCAACCTCCAAGTCCTGCGGGATGACGGCATCGTCTTGTATATCAACAAAACTCCGGCGTTTCGCAGCAACCTTACTGCCAATCCCACTTACAGCACTCTCGCGGGTGTCAGCACGAGCCCTGCCAATGAGGCAACGTTTCTGGATGCCTCGGTGCTCGGAACCTCTGGTGAGAGCGTCAACCTCATCAACGTCGCGCCCGCGCCATCCTTATTGGTGGAAGGTAATAACATTTTTGCGGCTGAAGTGCATAATTCCAGCTCCACTTCCACAGACCTTAGCTTCGATGTGAAATTCTCCATCACCCGCTTCACCAACCGTGGTTTGCTGCAAAATGATACCGATGCTGATGGCGATGCCCTCACCGCAATCCTTGTCACCAACGCGGCCCATGGCAACGTGACCGTGAACCCGAATGGTTCGTTTACCTACACCCCCACACCTGGTTATCTGGGCCCTGATTCCTTTACCTATAAAGCCAACGATGGTTCGTTGGACTCCAACGTGGCCACCGTGAATCTGACGGTGGCCAATGTTGCCAACACAAAGCCAACGGCCGTGGCCAATGCTTACAACGCCACCGAGGATACCACGCTCACGATTCCGGCCGCTACGGGCGTGCTCATTAATGACACGGACCCGGACAACGATGTCCTTACCGCTTTTCTAGTCACTAATGTCACCAAAGGCACGCTGGCGCTCAGCCCGGACGGCAGCTTCGTTTACACTCCCAACGCCAACTACAGCGGCACAGATACATTCACTTACAAATGTCAGGACACGGCACTGAATTTCTCGGCCAACAATGCCACCGTGACCATCACCATTGCGCCCGTCAATGATGCTCCGGTGGCGGTGGCGAACGCTTATAACCCGATTCCTGGTCAGACTTTAAACATTGCCGCGCCCGGGGTTCTCAGCAACGACACGGACATCGATACGGTGGCGGCAAATCTTACCGCCGTGCTGGTCACGCCTCCTTCGAGCGGATCGCTGACGTTGAATCCGAACGGTAGCTTCAGCTATACCCCAGCCACCAACGGCACCTTTTCCTTCACCTACAAGGCCAATGATGGATCGTTGGATTCCAACGAGGCGACGGTAACCTTGAATGTAAATGGCTTGCCGGTGACAGGCCCGGATTCCTACAGTTTGTCGGAGGACACGGTGCTCAACATTTCCGCCCCCGGCCTGCTCAGCAACGACAGTGATCCCGAGGGCTCTGCCATCACGGCGGTGAAATTAACTAATCCTGCCCATGGCAGTGTCGTCGTGAACCCAAATGGCAGCTTCACCTATACTCCGGTGGCCAATTACGCTGGCGCTGATTCCTTCACCTATGCCGCCAACGATGGCACGGTGAACTCGCTTCCTGCCACGGTAAACCTCACGATCACCAATCTCCCAGACGCTCCCGTGGCGGCAAATGACCTTTACCCTACGGGCTTGGACACGCTTCTGACCATCACAGCTCCCGGGGTCTTGGGAAATGATGTGGACCCGGATGCGGGCACTGTGCTGACGGCCACGAAGTTGACGGATCCGACTCATGGGGTGCTTAGTTTCAATGCGGATGGTGCCTTCACCTATCAACCCACCACGGGTTACATCGGCACGGATTCGTTTACCTACTCCGTGAGCGATGGTGGGCTCACTTCCAATACCGCCACGGTCAACATCGATATCTCTGGCAGCGGCAAGGTGATTTCCATTTCGGAATTCATGTTCAGCCCGCCAGGCGGCACCGTGAATGACGAATACATTGAGATCGTGAATACGGCAGGCTATTCCGTGAATCTCTCCGGGTGGAAATTCGATTCTGGCATTGATTTCACTTTCCCTGCTGGCACCAGCCTGGCGGGCGGGGCGTATCTGGTGATTCCGGCCAATCCTACCACCTTCCAGACGAAATATCCGAGCGTCACGAACTACCTCAGCGTCGGCTGGAGCACCACCACTAGCTTGAGCAATCGCCTCGATACGATTCGTCTGAGCGATAAGACCGGCAACACTATCAGCAAAGTGGACTATGCGAAGGAGGGCGACTGGTCCACCCGCCAGGCGGAAACGGTGGGTTCCAACACCGGTTGGAAATGGATTGCCGGAGCGGACACGACTGGTCAATCCTATCAGGTGCGCAATCCCAAGCTCAACGTGAACAATGGTCAGAACTGGATTTCGGCCGCGCCAAGTCCAGGGGTGGTCAATCCCGCAAACTCCAGCAACCTCGCCCCACTGATCTTCAACGTGAAACATCATCCGGAAGTGCCCAAGGCCTCGCAGCAAGTCACGGTTAGCTGCACCGTGGAAGATGAAGCCGCGACTGGTATCACCGTGAAATGTTTCTATCGTGCCCTGCTCGCGACGAATCCCCAGCCAGCGTTTACCAGTATTGACCTTTTCGATGACGGATTACACAAAGATACGCTGGCCAATGACGGTAAATTTGCCGCCTCCCTGCCAATCCAAACCAATGGCACCGTGGTGGAATTCTATGTGCAAGCCAGCGATGGCACGCTGACCCGCAACTGGCCCGCTCCCGCCGTGAACACGGCTGGCACCGCTACGTTGGCCCAGGAAGCATCCCCGAATTGCCTCTATCAAGTCAATGAGGAAGCCTGGACCCAGCCGCAGCCGATCTACCGGTTGGTCATGACGCCCGTCGAATCCGCAGCCTTTACTGCTACCTCTTATAACAAGTCCGAGACCAGCGATACGGACAAAAATATCAGTGTGGTGTTCACCACTGGGCAGGATGCCAATGTGCGGTATTCCTGTGGTATCCGTTATCGTGGGGCGGGGAGTCGGGGATCTGACTTCAGCTACAATCCCCACAATTGGAAGCTCAGCATTCCCAACGCCACCCCATGGAATGGTCTGACGAGCTTCAATTTAAACTCCCTTTCTTCCTACGGCCTGGACTTGGGCGGACGGCTCCTCCAATGTGCCCAGTTGCCCGGGGAAGTGGCCACGCCCACTGCGGTGCGGCTGAATGGTGCAAACCGCATGGCTGCTGGCACCAACCCAGCACCTGGCACCTACGCGGTTTACAACCTCTACACGCACCAAACCCCCATGGGCACGGAGTGGGCTAAATTTACCTTCCCAGCCAATCCTGGCGGAAATATCTACAAAAAATCTGCCTTGGGCAACAATGGTTGGGTGGTCAGCACGAGCAATCCCGTTTCCACCAATTACCTTTCCGATGGCTGGATCAAGCAATCCAACACCGCAGAGAATAATTGGTCAGATCTGCATACTTTCCTAACCACCGTTCATGCCAGTGCCAACACTAGCACCACCCCTTACACCATCAATTTGAACACCTTGGAAACAGTCGCCAACTTGGATCAGTGGGCTCGCTGGTTCGCCTTCACGGCCAGTATCAATCACCGTGAGACGAACATCAGCAACGGCATTGATGATGACTACAGCATGTATTTCGGCACCACCGACAAACGCGCTATCCTCCTGGCCCATGACTTCGATACCATCCTGGGTTCTATTGGTGATACTTCGACCACCGCCACGGATAGCATTTGGCAGGCCTACGGTTATCTCTCGGATGCCCGGAGCTTTGAGAGCGCGGGCTTCCCATTCTGGACCGGGCTCTTTAATAACAATACCTTTGCCCGGAAATATAAGGCGCAGTTGCGGGACCTGATGAATACGGTGTTCTCCCAGACTAGCTTCAACGCCATGGTGGATAATACGTGGGGCACGGATGGTTCCTGGGTGCCGACGACCAAGTCGAATACCATCAAGACATTCATGAACAATCGGCGGAACTATATTCTGAGCCAGTTGCCGAGCACGTTCTCGTTCACCAGCACCATTACTCCCAGCGGCGGCGTTTACACCACGACGGATCCGAATGTCACTGGTCTGAGCGGGGCCATGGACGGGGCGCGCACTGCGAACATTCTCATTAATGGAGTTGCTGCAGCGCTGAACAATCACTCGGATACTTGGACGGCCACGGGTTCCGCCGTGGGCCTGAAGCCGGGCTACAACACGGTGCTCATCAGAGCGCTGGATGATGCGGGAGCAGAAATCACCCGCCAGTCGCTGACGTATTTCTATGACGACGGAAGTGTGGCTAGCGTTTCCGGCAGTATCGCTGCAAACACCACGTGGACCGCAGCGGGCGGACCATACAACGTTACGGCCACGGTCACAGTGGCCAACGGAGCCACGCTCACCATCGAGCCAGGCACTACCGTTTACATGGCGGCCAGCACCGGTCTCACCGTGGCGGCAGGCGGCACGCTGATTGCTCAAGGCACGGAGATCGCACCGATCCGCTTCATGCAACAAACTGGCGTCACCACCAAGTGGACGCAAATTTTAGTCAATGGAAACGCTGGCTCTCCGCAGACGAAATTGTCCTATTTGGATATTCAAAACAACGGCAGCATTGCCATCCACACCAGCGGGGCCGATGTTAGTATCGATCACATCACCTTCGGTAATACTGCGGTGGCTTACATCTCGCTGGACAGCAGTTCATTTACCGTGGCCAACTGTATTTTCCCGACGCCAACGGTAGGTTTCGAACCGGTGCATGGCACTGGCGGGATCCGTGCCGGTGGTCAGGGGGTCATTCGCGATTGCTGGTTTGGCGCCCCGATCGGTTACAACGACGTGGTGGACTTCACGGGCGGCAATCGTCCCGGACCAATCATTCGTTTCTACAACAACGTCTTCACAGGTTCGCAAGACGACATCCTGGACTTGGACGGCACGGATGCCTGGGTGGAAGGGAATCTCTTCATGCATTGCCATCGCAATGGAAGCTCGCCAGACAGCTCCAGCGCTGTTTCTGGCGGAAATGATTCCGGCAATACCAGCGAAGTGACCGTGATCCGCAATTTGATGTATGACTGCGATGACGCGGTCACGATGAAGCAGGGCAATTCCGCGGTGGTGCTGAACAATACCATCGTTCACACCACCAAGGTGGGCGGCATCGATACTGCCTCTGCGGCCGAAAATGACGGTGGCACCGGAGTGGTGAATTTGGCTGACGTGGGCATCGCCAGCGGCAACGGCTTCATTGTGGAAAACAACATCATCTGGGACGCGGAATTCCTCACGCGGAACTACCATGTCGCCACGCCGAACGTGCGTTTCAGCAACAACATCCTGCCCACTGCTTGGAGCGGCCTTCGGAGCGGAAACATCGTCACAGATCCGCTGCTGAACCTCAGCCTCATTACCACACCCGGCACTGCGACAGAGGCCCAAGTGCGCGCGGCCCTCACCCCGCAAAGCTGCTCGTCAGCGCTGGGCCGCGGCCTCTACGGCACGGACCTTGGAGCCACGGCCCCCACGGGCATCGTTGTCAGCCGACTCTTCGCAGATCGCACTAGCGATACCAGTGCCACCTTCACGGTCGGGCCGGTCGGAAACTTTACCTACGGCACCCCTAACTGGTCCTACGGTTACACCGCCTATCGTTATCGCCTGGATGGCGGCACCTTGAATGCAGAAACGCCCACCACGACCCCAATCACCCTAACCGGGCTTTCCAACGGCACGCACACCTTGAGCGTCGAAGGGAAACAGGATACTGGCCTCTGGCAGGATGCCGCACCCACCGTTTACACCTTCACCGTCAACACCGCCCAACCAACCGTCGTGCTCTCCGAAGTGCTGGCGGATAACGTTACCGCCTACACGCTCGGAACTACCATGCCGGACTACGTTGAACTCTATAACTACGGCACCGGTGTCATTTCCCTCGCTGGCTACGGGCTGACAGACGATGTCACCAAGCCGCTGAAATACGTCTTCCCAGCTGGCACCAGCATTCCTGCTGGAGGCTATTTGCTCGTGATTTGCGACAGCCTGGCACCAGTGGGCGGTGAGTTGCATACTGGCTTCAGTTTGAACTCTGGTGGTGAAACCGTCGCCCTCTTTGCCCCGGGAGCAGTCGTCGGAGCTACTCCAGTGGATAGCGTGGCCTTCGGTCCCCAGTTGCCTAATAAATCCATTGGGCGCACCGCCCCGCTCTATGCATGGAATCTCGGCACGCCCAGTCCGAACGCTGCCAATCTTGCTGACTGTGATATCGGCAGCCCCATCGGCCTGCGGATCAACGAATGGTTGACTACCAATGACATTACCGTGGCGCACGATTTCATCGAACTCTACAACCCCACCAGCAAGATCGTCTCCGTGGCCGGCCTTTACCTGACCGATGACATTCTGAATTTTGCTGCGCTGAAAGCCCAAGGAGACAAGCATGTGCAAGCGCTGCCACCGCTCAGCTTCATTGCCGCCAATGGTTTTGTTCACCTCTGGACCGACAGCAGCCCCGAAGGTGGTGATCACCTAAACTTCAAGCTCGACGCCTTCCACAACGGCCTCGGTCTGGCGGACGCCACGGGCAAAATCCTGGACTGTGTCGTGACCTATCCCAACAGCTCCGACCTTTCTATTGGTCGCAGCCCGGATGGAGCCGAGAACTATGCAATATTCTCCATCCCGACCCCAGGCTACTCGAACACCACCCCGCTAACCACTGAAACCGCTATCTTCAATTACCTGCGGATCACGGAAATCATGTTTGCACCGCAGTCCGGTAAAGCAGAGTTTATCGAGTTCCAAAACACCGGCGGGACCGCAATCACCATCACTGGCGTGCGCTTCACGTCGGGCATCGTCTTCTCCTTCCCCACCATGACCCTGGCCGCCGGAGCCTATGCGGTGATCACGGATAACCTAGCCGCCTTCAACGCTCAGTTTCCCGCCGTGACCGCCACCCAGTGGACCAGTGGCAAACTCTCCAACAGTGGCGAAAATATCCGCTATGAACCAGCCTTGCAGGACATCGGCATCTTGGACTTCGATTACGATGGGGCGTGGTTCCCCAGCACCGTTGGTCAAGGGGCCTCCCTGCAAATCATTGATCCCGGTGCTGCCCGCAACACTTGGGGCATCAAGGAAAGTTGGCAGGCGGGCGCCCCTAGCCCGGGCACCGTGCCTGGCTTCGGGGTCATTGCCGGTTTGGATTCCACCGTCGTGCTACCCGCCACCGGTGTCTTCAGTGGCACCCTCTTTCCTGGGATCTACAGTTTCAGCGATATCACCCTCCAGTGGAGCAAAGTCAGTGGTCCCGGGACGGTGAATTTTACCGCTCCTAACAGCAGTGCTTCCGATGCCTCCTTCTCCGCAGCTGGAACCTATGTATTGCGTCTCACCGCCACCGTGGCGGCCGGTCCAGTGTCATCCAATGATCTCACCGTCAATGTCATCGCTGGATACAACTACTGGATCAGCCAAGCCTACCCTGGCAATACCAATCCCGCCACCATCGGCCAGAATGCGGATCCTGACCAAGATGGCATCCCTAATCTGGTAGAGTTTGCGCTAAATCTGGATCCCACCAAGAGCAGCACCCACCTGTTGCCGCAGCCTGCCAACCAAGGTGGTCGTCTCTCTTTGACCTATCAGCGCATTACCGCCCCTGGCCTCAGCTACATCGTGGAACTCTCTGACGAACTCGGCAATTGGCAGCAATACGTGGCCAGTGAAACATTGCTGAATACCAGCGGAAACCTCGAAACGTGGAATGCCACGTCTCCTAATCTCATCAGCGCCCAGTCGCACCAATTCATCCGCATCCGAGTCGTGCAATCTCCCTGAGATGCCACGTGGAGGGCGAGGTAACGAGACCAGCACCATGCAAAGCGAAGGGGATTGGCGAAGCGACTATCAGTCCGCTGCGCTGATCCAGCATGAGCAGCCCAGCGGCTGTTCCACATTCTAACGTTTTCTTTCTGGAAATGGTCTCAGTCCACGAACTTCTGAAACGCTTCGATGGCCTCATACTCGGCCATGCCCAGCGCATCATAGGCTTCAGCGGTGAGTTTATTTTGCTCGCCAGTCATCATTTCCGGGAGGTTCTGGGAATGGAATTTCCGCATGGCGTTGAGCTTCCGCTCCAACTGGTCGGGGCTCATGGGCACCGCCATGTCGATCTCATGCGGTGAAAACTCCTTCTGATGCCCCCGGTAAAGCCAAATTTGGCAGTTGACCTTCCGGTCCTCCAGAGCCAATCGCAGGGCCTTGAAGGCGACACCTTGCACACTACTGGGGTCCGCCAAGTGACCGGTGGCGAAAATGAGGTGTGGCTGGACCCGATCCAAAACGGCACCCACTTTTTGCACATCCTCATCACTCAGGGCGAAGTTGCGATAGCGGCCAGTGGCATAGAATGGCAGGTCCAGAAACGTGACCTTGCTAACTCCGAGACTGGCTTCCGCATCCCGTGTCTCCCCTCGACGAATGCGGGATTTGAGACGGCGTAATTCTGGGGATGGCAGACCGAAGGCACCCTTAACCTCGATTTCTTTCAACAAATGCACGGCATAGGCTTCCTGGACAGACCAATCGGGTTGTTCGCGAGCGGTGTCTGCCAGCACTTTGGTGAAACGCGTGGCCTCAGCATCGGTGACCCGGAGATCACCACTGGTCTGACAAATGACTTCCACGTCGTGGCCTTGCGCTACCAAGCGTTCCAGCGTTCCCCCCATGGACATGATGTCGTCTTCCGGCTCTGGCGCGAAGACGAGCACGCGCTTGCGCGCTGGAGTATTTTTGACCGGACGATTCGTGTCATCCGCGTCTCCCTTACCGCCGGGCCAGCCGGTGATGGTGTGCTGCTGGACGTTAAAGATTTTGATGTTGAGTTGATAGGAACCATCGTGTCCCGTGACCAGTTCCCCCATGCCATTCTCGTTATACTCCCCGCTGCGCAGCTTGAGAATCGGCTTCCCTTCCTGCTCCGCCAGCCAGCACACGGCCCGACGTTTCTCCGCATCCGTCCAAGCGACTTGGCCCACCAGCCACGGCAGACGAATTCGTGTTAGGTGAGCTGCTCCCGAGGCATTGAGCAGGAATCGGGAGTTGGGGTGGCTCTGCAGGAAGCTGGCGGAAATAATCTCCGTCTCCGGGCCTTCCACCGCCTGCTGGACAATGCCGGCCTTGTTTTCCCCCCAGGCCATTAACACTAATTGACGGGCTTTCAAAATGGTGCCAACGCCCATGGTGATGGCGAAGCGGGGCACGTTTTCCTCCCCTTGGAAATCACTGGCAGCATCCCGTCGTGTCAGGTGGTCCAACGCAATCAAACGGGTGCGTGAGTCCTTACTGGAGCCAGGCTCATTGAAACCGATGTGGCCCGTGCGCCCGATCCCCAGGATTTGCAGATCCAACCCGCCCGCGGCATCGATTTGGTTTTCATACTGCTCACAACTGGCGAAGACATCCTCCATGGCCACCGTGCCATTGGGGACGTGGATGTGGTCCGGCGGCAGATCGATGTGGTTGAACAACTGGGTGTGCATGAATTGCCAGTAGCTTTCGGGATGGTCCCGGCCCAGGCCGAAATATTCGTCGAGATTGAACGTGATGACATTTTGGAAGCTCAGCCCCTCCTCCTTGTGCAGCCGAATCAGTTCCCGGTAAAACGGAACAGGTGTGGAACCGGTCGCCAAGCCCAGCACGGCGGTCCGACCCTCGGCCTGCCGTTGTTGGATCAACTGTTGGACTTCCCGCGCCAGGGAGGCACAGGCGTCGTGGGCGGTGGGATAAATGACGGTCTTGATTTTCTCAAATTGTTCAGCAGCGGAAGCACTCATAGGGCGGTAAGCATCACGGCATTCAACGCCCCGGCAAGTTTCCAGTCACCGAAACTACGGGATGAAACCCCTTGAGAAATTGAGGCGCGGTTCTTAAACACGCAGAATCCTTGACCGCCCATCTCCATTCAACGAAATCGCAGTATCCGAGAAGGATGAATACCCCGAGCCCAGAACGTAATCACACCGGCTCAACAACAACAGATCAATCCAATCGTCGCACACATCTACGATGGTGCTTTGAGCCCGGGGCCAGCGAATCGCTTCATCGTTAAATTTCACACGCTCCACAATGGAGGGGCCAAATTTCTGCTTAAACTGGCGACGGGTTTCTGGGTTATCCGTGCCTAGAAAAACCTGTTTCTTTTCTGTGACCAGTTCACTTACAGCATTGAGAAACAGCTCGTCAGGACTGCGTTTTTGAGACTCTGTGTTATCCGTGCGGCGGATATGAATGCCCACTGTGGGCTGCGTAAAGTGTTCGGTTACAAACTCATCCACAATTTCAGTAACCACTGCGCTGGGCTTTGGATAAAAATCTCGCAGCGAGACAGGCGTAGCGGGCGCACATCGCGCTACGCTGAAAATGTGCCCCGTTTTCAAAATGAATCTTGGTTCCATGGGCAGGTCTAATTGTTGATTCGACCTCCCCCCACCGTCTTTAGCCAGCAAGGTCGATATCTTTGGAAGCTCCTGCTCATCCTCGGAAAGTCCGGAAAGCACAGTGAGGGAATCATCCAGCGCAAACAGATCACCCCAATTTCCCCATTGCCAGACCACGGAAATTTTCATTCCCAGCTCCACTCCAAGTCGTTTCGCGGCTGCGATGGCCCGAAGCCGATTACACAAGCCATCCGTGGGAATGAGAATCAATTCTTGTGCGGCCATGACTCACATCGTGTAATTGGTTAAGGTCATGAGATCAGAAACGGCACCGGCATCCAGCGGAACGTAGGCGGCGTGATTTTGGAATTGGTCAAAATGTTCCTCCTCCCACGTATTGTTTCCGTGCACCGTCCGAATATAAAGTTCCGGCTCATCTAGTAGATGGTGAGGGCAGTTTTTCCTAAGCCGATCGAACAACTGCGAGTCCTCCGCGCGTTCCAGTTCAGGGTAGATCAGACTGACGCGATCCCGCCTAGCAATGAAAGCACATTCCCAGGCGCGGCATTGCGTAATTCCGGCTTCCTGTTTGGCGGGCCAGAACAACGTTAGGCGCTTCAGGAACCCGAACGCATGATTCCCCAGCGATTCCCACTGCCGCAGGATACGATCCGGATGACTCCAATCATCATCGTCCCACTGCATCACCACGCTGCCCGCAGCCAGTTGCAGAGAGAGATTGCGCATCTTACCAAGCGGCCCCTTGCCAGATGGAATGTGATGCCAGCGGATTTTGTCAGATTCAGGCAACTGTGGTGACCAGTCGGTTTCACTTTCATCAACAATCACGAGTTCCCGATTCGGATAAGTCTGCCCCAGAAAGGAACTCACCGCCCGTAACGCAAGCGCAGGTCGATTCCTTGTCACCATCAGGCAGCTAACTAACGGCAGCCCAAACTCCTCCTCGCCCGCCACTTCCACGCGTGAGCGTCTTTGTAAGCCGGAGACCATGGAGGGCAGCGCCAATTTGTTCTGTTCATCGAACCAGCTCTCTCCTGGATTCGCCATTTCCCAGTCCAACCCACGCACCGTCTCGCGGTTCGGCCGCTGCGAACCGTCCTCCCGGTAATTGCTGTAAGTGCGACCCAAGACATCCGATGGAGACACTGCCTGCCAAGCCAGATTGGGAAAGGCGGCATAGGTGGGAATGGTTGCATGGAGCAAAGCTAACTCCACGTCTGACGCGGTTTTTTGTGGCGGGCGTCCTCGCCCAGTCCCGCGCATAGCTTTGGATACCTTCAAGAAATGTTCCCTGCGGATCGCTACGGCATGATTGTCGAAGGCGCTGCGAACCTTCACCAACCCTGGACAGACAATTTCGGGTCGTTCCAAATGCTGGCAGCCGAAATAGAAAATCCCCCAATCATCCGGTAAATTTATCGCTTCGACCCGTTCACGAAATTCCGGGTGTAACACCACATCGTCCTCGAATAACAGAATTGCGTCTGCCCCTGCAATCCGCGCGCGCCGGATTGCCAGTCGTTTGGTCAGCGCGCACGCACGCTTGGCGGTTGTGCTGTAACCCCACGCGTCTCGCAACCAAGTTGCCTTGACGGCTGGTTGTCTGATGACTTCCAAACTGTGTTGCCAGAACTGGTATTCAACGTCATTCCTGCGATCTTCGCGATTTCCAAGATTTAGGTAGGTGCGGTAGGGAAAGGTAGCTTCAAGTTGCATCAAAAATCAGAGGGAAATTAAGGTTCCAAAATATCGAGAAAATGCCCCGTCTGGTCCCCAAAATACCGGGCGTAAAAGAGCCCTGTGAGAAACTCCAACTGAGCATTGGGCACCCAATCTGCCACGGAAAGGATTGCTGCTTCCCGCCAATCGAGGTAGGAGGTGCCCGCATCCACCGATTGGATCTCGTCCCGTTCAAATGGAATCCGCCGCAACGAATTTGGGTGACTGGAAGAAATTTGACACGGGTCCCCGCCATTCTCCGGGAGCGCGATGTCGGCCTCTTCCATCCGTCGCCAAGTCAGCATCAACTCTTGGTAAAATTCCGTTTTGACGGCCCACGCCCGACCGCCGAAAAACCAAAGCAAATCCCACGGGCGATCTACCGGGAACAAATGATCAATGTTTCTGCGCACCGCACTGGCAGCATCCAAATACGCCACTACCGAACAGCCGTTAGTGTCCAAATAGTCAGCCGCCAAATGCGGAAATTGCGTTGAAAACTCCGTTCCTTGGCCAGTGGTAGCAACGTAAACTTCCTCCACCCCAGCCTTGGCCACCTTAAATAAGGGGGCCTCCGTGTTGCGGAAGACCACGATGCGCCCATTAAAGTAGGATCGCAACAAACTACTCACTAGCAGTTTAGCCATCACCCTGCGAACCAAAGAACCCGGTGAGTCAAATGCCATCGTGTAGAGCAGGACGCTCGGAGGAATGAGTTCAGCCATGTGCTTGGGGAATCAGGAATCTTAAGGCTTGACTGGCTTCACAGGTTGCAACGCCTTCAGCACAGTGTTGCGCAGCGTTTCGTCGGAAATAGTAGCCGCCCATTTCGCAGCTCCTTCCGGGTCCATTTTGCAGATTGCTTTGCTGAAGATTCCTATCAACTCATTGCGGTCTGGCTCATTCGTATGTTGATTTAGCCATTGCCCCGCATCGTCAGGATTGACTTCGGCCCATGCTGCGATGGCGACCGGACGGGCCACGTTTTGGCCCGCAATGGTTTGCGCAAACGTCATGATCTCCGTTCCTCCCCGGGCGGTGATCAGCGGGGGAAAGGCCATTGCCAGTGAGGCCGCATTCACCAAGCTGGGATCAGGGCAGGATTTCAATTGCCCCAATGCCGCCTTGGCATCCGGCTTGGCCATGATGCCAACCGCTTTTCCGAAGATCTCGGATTCGAAGGGTGCCTGTGGTGCGGTCGCCAAACTCAGCACTTTATGCACTTTGGCAATGCCGCCATTTTGCATCAGCGCCTTGGCGATCCACCCGGCTGCCTCAGCGTTTTGCCACTGGGCATTTTCTGAATTGCCGATCCAGCCTGCGATGGCAGGTGCCGAATATTGGCCAAGCCCAGACACAATTCCTTCCACGGCAAACTTTTGATTCAACTCGGACAGCCCATCATACCACTTGCTGTATTCCGGTCCAAACTTCCAGGCGATAGCATGGAACAGATCCTTGTAAAACTGCTTCAGCCAGCGTTCGGGAACTTCAGTCCGAAGAAATTTCACAGCTTCATCTGGCGCGGCTTTCCCCCAATCTGTCCACAATGCTCGGTATTCCTCACGGTGGTTGATGGCGGGTGTTTCAGTTGAGGCAAGCGCTCTAAATCGGCTGATAAAACCATCCTCTTTACGGTCTAATTGCGGACGAGTGGGCGCCCCAAGCGCTTCGCTCTGTGATTGATCCAACCCAGCAGGGTCATTGCGGGAAAAAATCAAGCGCCATGCCCCCCAAAACATTGCAGCGCAGACTCCCACCGCTGCGGTCCAGATGAGTTTGTCCTTCAGAATCATATGTTAAATTGCTGTGAGAATTCGCTTCGCTATTGGGCGCTGCCATTCACCTGGGAAGCAAAGGCCGACATCATGTGAATTACTGTTTACTTTTGGCAAGATTCTCGAACCAAGGAAACCTCTGGAGGATGGCTGTTCTATTTAACTGCTTCTTCCAACTGACGACATCTCCAGCGTTCCCACTAGAGTTCCAACTTACAACAGTTAGGGTATTCCCCTGGTGGATAACATCCTCCATATAAATCTCTTCAGTGTATGTTCCGAAGCTTGATGCCAAGCTATCAGTCTGTAGCACAGCGGCAATAGCTTTACCTTTACCGTTGGGAAGCGCTTTTTTAATGGCTTCTTGGAGCCGCGCTAGTAAATCCGCGCCTTCTGGATAGGGAGATATTCTAAAGTAATCACCTTTTTGCGGATCGCTTACGAAGCTCACATGAATTCTTTCCAGTTCCTTAATCTCATCAAAAAACGGCCTAGTTGTCAGTATCAACTGTTCTTTCTCTTCTGCGGTCAGTTCCATCTGTTTCGCAAACTCTTCACTGATCTCAAAAGTTCCAGAAAATGGCTTCCTGAGTTGTGATAGAAACTCGGTTGAGTAAACGACCTCGCTTTGCAATTCCTTTTTAAGTGGAGGCGATGTTGAGGAAGTAGGATCATAAACCGGCTTACGATTCTCGCGCAACACAGAAATTTCACTGGGGTTTCTTGAAGAAACCTCCGGTGGTTTTCCTTTTGTTTGAAATCGCAACCAGCAAACAATCCCAATGACTGCACACGTGCTTAAACAGAATTTAATAACAGCATTCATTGGGCCGTGATTACATCCCAAGACTGATGCTCAACCCTTCTCCAAGTTGCTGTCCAAGATTTTAAGAAGGCATCCCAATGAGCTGCTACCACAGGTTCAAAGTCTGCACTTGCGTCAAAATTAGCGTTAGCATTAACAGGGTCCCAAGTATCGACCAGTGCACCTGGAGAATTGGCGTCATACGCCCAAGCTACTGCAGCTATCTGTGCTGTGGCATCTGCCTTCGCTGCTGCAGTCGCCTCGTCAGAACCAACCTGTCCGGGTTTGGCACTAAAACCGCTCCCATTGGGCGAGGTCCTAGTTTGAGCATGATTACGTTTTTTGTTTGGAACGGGAGGAGGACCCGTTCCAGGCAGCGCCGAAGCATCCACTTTCAACACCTCAATCACGACCAAAGATCCTACTCCCGCCATACCCAGTTTCTTGAGAAATAGGCGCTTGCCGAGATCTGAATTCCAAGTCGCAGCATTATTGTTACGGTGAGCTTGACTATTTGCCCCCCCCCGCGATTATTTAGATCACTAATGGATGTTTTTTTCATGGTAGGCTCATGTTAACGCATCGCTATGAATTCGTCAATAACCATTTTGATTTTTATGAAGAATAAGTTTGTAATCGCTCCAGCTACGACAGGAAAGGCATCGGATACGTTGGCTGCTAGCACGATACCGACAGATGCGCCAACCAACCTACGCCCCAACCTGATTTACATCATCTGCTTCGATGCTCCGGGCTGCGGAGGGAACCGTTTGCTAGCAAAGATGTTGGTGTCCTCGTTACTGCGGACATTTTTCACGGGTGACATTCTGGTGTTCCGTAACTTCGAGACACCGTTGTTTCTAGTAGAACGGAAAGGCTTGGAGGAAATCTACGTGGATGCTCCGCAGTTGGCGGGACAACCAGGAGCGGAAGCCGCGTGGTGCTGGAAATACAAGGTGGCGGAGATGATGGATGTGGCAGGTTATGACAAAGTGCTCTTCCTAGATGCGGACTTCCTGGCTCTGCGGAACATCGATCACTTGTTGGAAGGCGATTGGGATATCCGTTACCAACCAGAGCGCGGACACAAAGGTGATGAGGTAACCTACAATGCATTCTACACGGAGAAAGAAATAACCAAAGCAGGCGCGCGCACCGGCATTAACAGCGGCAGCATAGCCGTGCGGGCAGAGGTATTTCATGAAGTAATGACACAGTGGCGAAAGATCGACGAGGGAAAGCGGTATTGGAACAACGGCTTCTGGGATCAAGCCAGTTGGAATCGGCTGCTGATGAACCACACCAAGGAGGTGGGGCATCTTGCCCCACTTAAACAGAAATCTAAAAAAGGGGAGCGGGACGCTCCCCCTCCTTGGCGGGCGGAGCCATTTCCTGACAGGGAAATTCAATTTCCGATGTATCTGGATCTGGACTTCCGTTCCTATTCCAAGGCCACCCTGACGCACAACTGTGGCATGAATGCGTTGGGGAAAATAGAATTCACCTTCGGTCTCTACATGAGAACCTTCTTCAGTGATCCATCCGGGCTGTTCTTCTCTATGTTGGAAATGTAAGGATCACGTCCCTAGCCAGCGCCAGCGACTACTTCGTTTGCACAGCACTGGTCCGACCGTTATTGTTGCGGTTCACGTCCGTGACGCCTTGAGGGGTGGTAAGTTGGCTTTGGAACTGCACTCCGCCCGTCAGGTCGTAGCCGCTCAGTGGCACCCGGACCACGGTTTCTTGATTGGGCTGGATGATTGGCAAGGTCCAGCTTTGGGTATCCCCACCGGTATTCGTATTGAGCTGATAATTAAAAAGCGCGGTGGTGCCCTGGTTCTGCACCACATAATTCATGGAGGCACCGTTGGGATCGTTTGGATTGTAGTAATGGCTGGCCACGGCGGCGTCCGTGAGATTCGGCGTGTTGCGGTTATTGACCCGGCTAACATTGACCAGGCCGTAGCCGAAGTCGGCATCCACCCCAGGCGCGCCGGCATCATTGGCGTAAGTTTGCAAGAGTCCCACGGCATCCGTGGCGCTCATCCCAGGATTGAGGGACATCACACTGGCAATGGATCCAGCCACAAATGGAGCCGCGGCGGAGGTGCCAGAGAATGCGATCTGCTCTCCGCCCACGTTCGTTGCTTGCACTTCCAAGCCAGGGGCGCTGAGCCCATATTGCGTGGTGGAATTTGAGAAACTAACCACTTGGCCGTAGGCATCCACTGCGCTCACCGCCACCACTCCGTCATAGCGGGCGGGATAGGTGGGATTAGCGTAGGCGTCATTTCCCGCCGAGGCCACGATGACGGCTCCGTGTTCGTTGGAATAGATCACCGATTGGGAAAGCACGTCGCTATCGCCATAGGAACCGAGACTGATATTCAGCACTTTGGCCCCTTGATCGACCGCTTTACGAATGCCCTGCGCTAACGTAAAGGAATCACTGAGCCCGTCTGCCGCCACCACGCCAAGGCTGAGCACCGTGCTGCCCGGAGCCACGCCATTGGCGCCCGCAGCAATCGAAGCCACGGCCGTTCCGTGGCTGAAATCCGTGGTGACGTCCTTCACTAAATTTTGGTTGTTCAGGCGATTTCCGAACACTGTTTCTCCAGAAACGGGGCTATCCAGCACGGCTATCTTAATGCCCTGTCCCCAGGTCGTATTGTCTTTCACGCCGATAAATCCCAACCCAGAGCCGCTGAACGGAACATCCGAGGAAGCGGAGCGATCAGCCGGCACTGGTGGTGGAGTTACCGTATAGTTGGGGTCGATACTCGCCCCGTTATTGGGGTGGGAAGCGATGTATTTCCGCAGCGATGCCGGATCTTCATAACCCAGACGGACCGCCAGCATGTCGTCATTCTTGTCCTTGATCTTCAGACCGGCGGCTTCGGCTTCCTTGAGGAATTTGTCATAGGCGGCCTTGTCCTTGAAGCTGAAAATGGCCTCATTCGGAATCGCGTCGCGCCCTTTCATTTTGGCTTCGAACTCCGCGAGTTGGCGGATGGCTTCCATGAGCCATTTACTCAGCGTGGGATCCCCGGAACTGGCGGCAACGGGGGCGGCCTTCTCTTTCTCATCACTGGGGCCGCCAGCTTTCTGGTTTGCAGAGGAACTGGATGCAGCGGATGACTGCGGATGATTCCACGGCAGGTCAAATTTCAACCCACCCAATAAAAAGAATCCCACAAGGCCTAGCAAGGCAGTGGTGGCAGCAACCAACAAGATGGGTTTCTCTTTCATCGGGGGAGTATGGGGGCGGAACGACAAAACATCAACCCCTCAGATAGGACATCGTTGCAGGGGAATTTGTTCATGGGAACAATGGGTAAACCGCAGTCAGGCCGGACGATGCTTTACCGTCCAGCGTCGGCGTAGTGCGACGCAGAGTTTAACTAAGGTGCCAACCACGAGTAGCGAAAGCAATGCCACCACTCCCCACAGCACTGGGTAGTCCTCGAAGGCAAATTTGACGCGACGTTTCCATCTGGAGCGTGCGTCATTTGCCCCCAAGTGGATTTCGTTCCACCGGGATGAGGAATATGGATACCGACTCATTTCCAGAAATTGCTGTTCGTAATAGGGCACGAAGTGGCGCAGCACGTCTTCCGGTTTCTCAGCCAACCATTGATTCGCCATGCTCAAAATCCTCGGATCAAAATTACTGCATACAGCGCTAAGCGCGCCTGAGCTATGAGACCGATCGTGGCCATACGAAGGCCGCCAGAAGTGCTCTTTGAATAATTTCAACAGTAACTGGATGCATCGCTCCCGCTCCTCAGCTGAAACCTGATTACTCAAGCGGTTGAGGTAAAGTCCGATGTGCGACATGTATTTCCGCCTAACATCGGGATTCAAAGTCTTGGCAGCAGCCAGTTCCCGCAGGATCGGAAGTGCGGCCACCCCATGTTGATCAAGCTTGCTGTAAACGAAGTAATCTAGCGTGCCACGGGGATCACACCAACCACTGCTGGCCCACAGCGTGAGATGCTCCCGCATGGCCAGTTCCTTCGCGTCCGTGACCGCTGGTGGAAGGTTGACCTGTTCTACCTCATAGGCGGATCGCAGTTTATTCGCCAGCACGTGCCTTTCCGTAGGCTTAAGCAGGCGCTGCAGAGCATCCAAATTGGCCTCGTGCAGGTTTTCCTCAGGCAAATAGATCCGCAGTTTTCTCAAGCAAATGCGCATCAATGTGAGTTCCCCCGGCGGCCATTCATCTGCCGTGCTAGCTTGCCATGAATCCGGCCATGGCTGTTGCAACAGCATCAGGATGAGCTGATTCCGGAAAGGGGATTCCCGCTCTGATAGCAGGGCATCGCTGATCGCGGCATGATAGGCGGGTGCAGTCCAGAGAGAGGTGATGAGATCCACCCGTCGACGGAGGAAGCACCTTTCGGTCAGGCTGAACACTCCCCCTGATGAATAATCCCGCACCATCAATTGCTGAAATTCCTCGGGAGTGATGGTTTCCAACGCTTGGCCTGGAGCGAAGCTGAACGGGAAGAGCAGCAAAGCGATCCAACCAGCACTGAGAAATAGCAGTTTCATTCGGAGTGTATCCTACAGGGTCAATTCGCGAATGGCTAGGGGATTTTGCCGCCGCGCGCTGACAGTCACCCAACATGCGCCCTCAGCCGCGCCAAGGTTCCAGCCGCCGTCCTCGCAAAGCCTCGGAATTCCTCGGACAGCCTCGCCTCTCCAGCCACGCGGTCCCAAAACGTAGTCGCCCAGTCCGCGGCGGCCCGCCACGGATCCAAAGCAGCCGGCAATGGAGGTGCAGGCTCGTAGGTGCGCGGCACCATTTCCCCCTGCAAGCCAGGAGCCCAGAGCATGGGCAGCATGTCATACGCCGGAGCCACGCGGAAGGGCAGGGTGTCGGCCAGCCAGAAGGAAAGATTCCCTGCGTGCATGTCGGAATTGCCGATCAGCTCACCAAAGGCATGCAACCGCTGCACCGTGGCCACGGCTGCGGCATCGATGAGTCCTTCCCGCTGGAGTTCCTCCGCAGCCTGCGGCCAGCCGCCTCCGTCAAAGCCAATCGCGCTGGCGTGCAGTGATTCCAGTGAGACCACCCCGAGCCGACCTCCCGCGCCCACGCGATCGAATCTGGGCACCTCCAGGAAACGTCGCCCGGCCGCATCCAGAATCCGCGCGCCCGGAGTGGCCAGGCCACACGCCGCCAACACTTGATGGGCATGGTATTCGCACAGCAGCAAGTCCGCCCAGCGTTGGCCGGTCGGTTGATCCATGGGAGCGGTAAATTTCACTAACACCGGATGGTAAGCCCCCGCCGCGTCCTGCAGGCTGGTGAGGAATTTCGGCTGCTCGCCCCCGGCGGACGTTCCGGGTAGGGAGTTGGCCGCTTGTTGCGCCATGGCAGGATAGCGCGCGGAGCGATCCGCTTCTTGAATGACGTTTTCCGCCGCCGGGAAGACCGCCCGTGCCAGCGCCCGCCGCAGACACTCGTCTCCCACGACGTGATTTCCGGGGAGATCTTCACTCGCAGCTTGCAGATAGATCAGGGTGTGGTCATCGCTCCAAGTCCGCGGATCTTCCGGCAATGCCAGCGCCCGGGAAATCTGCCGCGCAATCGCCCGCCCCAAGAACCCCTGCGGACGCACCCCTCCAAGGAAAAATGGGAACCCTTCCCACAGGCCCTCCGGATCTGAGAAATGATGCGCCCAAGCAGGCGGTTCGCCCGACCAACGAATGCGCCAACGACGTTCGTGCAGCGATTCCAACTCGGCCCACGGTCGTGCGCGCCCCATGTCGTCCAAGACATAAATCGGCCAGCGGTTACCAGCATTGCGGATCGACCGCCGCAGCGCATAGCGCGTCCGCCGCGTTGCGCCCATGGAGACCACTTCATCCCCCATGTCTGCCAATCCCCGAACAATCGTAGTCCGGTTCACCCGCAAGCGAGCGGCCATATCGACCGCAGCAACGGGCCCCAGCATCATGAGTGGTGCTAGGTTTGCGCGGGTAATCTGTGGGGGGCGAGCCATTTATCTGATAATTATGCATCAAAATATCATCAAAGCAAATCATTTTTAATCCTATATAACCAAGGAGTTACACTGATTTATATGAAAACTACGCCTCATTATTATGTGGAAATTCACCCACCTACCCGCGCGCCACACAGAGTGCCGCCACCAGGACTGCTCCGCCTTGTTGTTTCAGCACCTCCGCGCATTCGTGAGCCGTGGCCCCGGTCGTTAGCACGTCATCGATCAGTAAAACCGCCTTCCCTTGGAACCATTGCTCCTTTCGCGCTGGGCGACTCAGCGCAATGGCTCCACGGAGATTTTCCAGCCGCCCCTCCCGATCCAAGTGCGCCTGCCCCGTGGTGTAACGCGTTCGTTTGAGCCCATGGTGGAGGGGAAATCCCGTCGCTTCATGCAACTGTTGCGCCAGCTCCAGAGATTGATTGAAGCCCCGCTCACGGAATCGCACGGCGTGCAGCGGCACCGGGACAATCACCCAATCTTGACGGGCCAGCAGCCGTGGTTCCGTCATGGCATCGGCCAACAGCGAACCCAGCGCCAGTTTCAAATGCAGTTGCTGGTTGTATTTGAACTCGTGAATCAAATCCCGCACCGGCCCAGCGGATTCGTAGGGTGCGAAGGCGAAATCAAATGCCAGTTTCCGATCGACACAATTGGCGCAGAGGAAGTCCGGATTCATTTCCCCGGCAAAAGGTTCCGCACAGAGCCGACAATACGGAGCGGCCACCGGCGTGAGCCGATCATAGCAACGATGGCACAGCCTGCCACCGGCCACATAAGGCCCTTGCGGTCGGCGGCAGTGATCGCATTGCGGTGGAAACAGCAAATCCCGCATGGCCGCACCCCAGGGTCGGGCGGCATCCATGAATTTACCGAACCGCAGCGCGCGCATCATTTTTCCTTTGGTAAATGGCGCAGACCAAACTCCCGCAGGATGAGCCAGCCGAGCATGATCAAGCCGGTAAATAACAACACGATCAACGGCGTAGCGCCAATCCGTAAATCCTCGCCAATCCAGGGCAGATACGCCTGCTTGTTTACCCCCTTGGGCGTGCGCGTCAGGCCGGCAAATAATTTGATCCCAAAGACCCACCCGGCGTGCATCCCGATGGACAGCCAGAGCGACTTGGTGCGCCAGCGCGCCCACCCCAGAATCAGTCCCACCGCAAACAACGTGGCTCCTTGGGCAATCAGGAAATTCGCGTTGCCGAATTTGCTAAAAATTTGCCCCACCATCCAAAATCCCGTGCCCGCCTCCACCGCATTGTCCGCCACTACAATCTCATCCGGTGGCTGCAGCAGGTGAATGATGGAAAAGAAGGCGCTGAGAAACAAAATCGCTGGCATGGGCTTCATCGCCCGTAACAGCAGGCCGAACAATGCTGCGCGGAAGAACCATTCCTCCATCAAGGCCACGCAGAAGGCCGCAAAAAGAGCCATTCCCAGAACCGACAGCGCGTCCGCCTTGGGATTAGCCGCAAAGCGCCCGAAGGAGAAATAAACCGCGCCCATGACCAACAACAAAGACGAGGCTAACATGAATCCAATCAGTAAATCCTGCCAGCGCAAACGATTCCGCTCCAGTCCCAGATCCGCCTTGGTCATACCTGCCCAGCGCGAGAACGGCCAGAGCCAGAACACGGCGGAGATGAGCATCGAACGGTTGAAAAACTTGCTGAAATCAGATTTCTCCAGTTTCTCTGCGAACCATCCCAGCACCGGAGACTTCTCATGATGAAAGGTATGCACCATGCTCACGAACCACTCGCCAGCGCGGAACAACCAGGGAGCCAGGACCGCTCCCGTCAGCAATGCCGCCACCAAAAAAGTGAATAGGAGGACAACACCATGAGGACGGGGCATAGGCAGTTAGGAAAAAGGGGGAAATAGCAGGAGGGTGGAAGCAGTCCGCTGGTCTGCGCTGCCTGACAGGCAATATATTTCTGAACTTGCCGCAAGCTCCCTTGGCGTCAAGCGCTTCAAGTGGGCTGGTGCAGGGCGGAAAAACCCAAGCCTTAGCAAGCCAGCCGAGTGTCCTGCAGCCAGACCTCCGGGCCGACTAATTCATGGATGAAGTGCGTTAGGCCCGCGAGATCCGCTGACGGTTCTAACACCGCAAAAACCGTGCTTCCAGAACCAGACATCAAGGCGGCCCGGACCCCGGGCTGATGGCGCAACTGCTGTTTGAGCAGGGCCAGAATTAAATGCTTCTCGAACACCGGACGCTCCAGATCATTCACCAATTCAATCCCGTCCACCAGTTGCGCAGCGTAGTCGATATCCGGTAATGCTTGCGACGCTTGCCAGCGGGAATACGCCCAAGGTGTAGGCACACCGAAGGGAAGCTTGATTAGCAAAATGCGCCAGCCTAACTTTAGTTCTGGCAATAGCGTGACCGCTTCACCTCGACCCGCACAGTCCGCAATCGCATTGGTTAGAAAGAACGGCACGTCAGATCCTAACTTGGCGGCAAGGTCCAGGAGTTGCTGCTCGCTGACGGTCAATTGGGCGATCTTGCAAACCAGTCGCAGCGCCACGGCGGCATCGCTACTGCCGCCGCCCAGCCCAGCTCCGTGAGGGATGCGCTTTTCCAGGTGAATGGACAAGCCCGGGAGCGGCCCCGTTAATTCAGCCAGCGCGTGCACCGCTTTGAGCACTAAGTTTGATCCGTCCGCCGGGATGGTTGGGTCCGAGCAAGTAAACTCAATCTGACCGACCGCACCGCTTAATTTGACCGTCAGGGCGTCCGCCAAAGCCAGGGGAGCCATGCGGGTGGTGAGTTCGTGGAAACCATCCTCCCGTTTCCGGAGAATGCGCAGGGAAAGATTGATCTTGGCGCGGGCGGGGGCGGTGAGCGTCATGGCATTCCCAGCAGGGCTAGCAAGCGGCCGGTCTGGCCTAACTCGCGACGATAAGAATAGTAAGTGTCCGCCGCCTGATAGGTGCAGGTGCCGCAGTCGAAGTATTGGCTGGGCGGGACCCCGGCGGAGAGGGCATCAATGTGAATTTGCGAGGGGAAATTCACCTCATAAGCAGGCGGTCGGATACACGGACCAAGCTGCACGATCAAGTCCTGTGGCCGGGAGCCGTAGGTTTCCCCCATGGCCACAATGGCCCGCCGCACAATTCCTAACGCGGAACCGTTCTTTCCTGAATGCAACAGGGCAATGGCGCCATGCCCTGGATCCACGATGTAAATCGCCCCACAGTCCGCCACATGAATTCCTAGCAAGACTCCAGGTTGATTTGTCATCAGCCCATCAACTTGCGGAATCTGCCGCAGGCCAGCCTGAGGCACCGCCGCCACCGCCGCACCGTGCACTTGTTCTGCGGTGTGATACTGCTCAAGGGAGAATCCCAGGCTGGTAACCGCCGCGTCATGCCACGGTTGCAAGGCGGCCAGCACCTCCTGCTTGGCCATTGCCACCGGCACTGCCGGCACTCGCCCGACAAAGGCATGCCGCACCATGCCGCTCAGCGCATTGAGCGCAGGGAACGTTTCGATGGGAGGAAGTAAGGGGGCAGGCATTCGCACCAGTAGTGCGACGGGTCGGGGGCAGCGTCAATTTTGGAATTCAGGAAAATTCCACGGCTCACGCGCGTCATGGCCGGACAATCCTTGCAAATTGTGCCGCCCCGGTCATGAATCAGTCCTTCGTTTCCTATGAACGCACCCCCTCCTCCACGTCTCGGGCTCTTGGCCACCCTCATTTTCAGTTCTCGCTGGCTCCAGCTGCCGCTCTATCTGGGCTTGATTGTGGCCCAGGGGGTTTACGTAGTCTTGTTTCTCAAAGAACTTTGGCATCTGATCACCGGGGCCACGAGCCTCTCGGAACAACAGATGATGCTCCTCGTGCTTGGTCTGATCGATGTCGTCATGATTTCAAATCTGCTGATGATGGTCATCGTTGGGGGCTATGAGACTTTCGTCTCCAGGCTGGGCCTGCAACACCACCCCGATCAACCCGAGTGGCTCAACCATGTCAATGCCTCGGTGCTTAAGGTGAAGCTGGCCATGGCCATTATTGGAATCAGTTCCGTTCACCTCCTCAAGACCTTCATCGCTGCTGGCAGCCTTGGCGCAACCGATCCTGTAGCCGCTGCTGATGCTGTAGCCGCTGCCGCTGGGGTCGTGCCGACCGGGGAAAAGGTGACTCCGCTCGGCGTCATGTGGCAGACCATCATCCATGCTATTTTCATCCTTTCTGCTCTGGGCATCGCTTGGACGGATCGTATCATGAGCAGCAGCTCCGCACCCAAAACCCCCGCCGCCAAAGACCCGTGAAAATCTTGCTCGCCAAAATTTCGTCTTTAAGCTAAACGTAAGCAGAAATCGTGAACCTACTTCCGTAATTTACTTAGAACATCACACACCCTGCCAGCGCACCACTTATGAAATCACTCACATCACCTGTTAGAATCATCCTGACTTTGCTCTCCTCTGCTGCGATTGCGGCGGTCAGCCAGGCTGCGCCAGACTCCGCCGCAACGGCTGCTGCTCTCGTCGCTGCCGCTGCTGGCCCAACCCTCAAAATGGGGGATGCCGCACCTGAGTTCAAGGTCACCCAATGGCACAAGGGCGAGCCCGTGAAGATGGAAGCAGATAAGACCTACATTGTTGAGTGTTGGGCCACGTGGTGCGGTCCCTGCATCGCGGCGTTTCCTCACCTGAGCGAATTGGCGAAGGCTAACGAAGGCAAGATTACGGTGATTGGCGTCAACGTTTGGGAAAAGAAAAAGCCCGAAGAAGTGAAAACGTTCGTAGATGGTCAGGGCGATAAAATGTCCTACCGTGTGGCCGCTGATGGCGATGGATACATCGCAGACAAATGGCTTAAGGCTGCGGGCCGCAATGGCATTCCCTGCGCCTTTGTCGTCAGCAAGGGGAAGGTCGCTTGGATCGGCCATCCTGGCACCCTCAATCAGGAAATCCTCACCAGTGTGGTCGAGGGCACCTTTGATGTGGCTGCCGCTGAGAAAGCCGAAGCCAAGAAAGCCGCCCCGGCTAATTATTTCAAGGAGCACGTCATGCCGTTAATGGTCAAGAAGGACACCGCTGGTGCGATTGCTCAGTTGGAAGCCATGAAAAAGGAATTTCCTGATGAGGAAAAGAACATCGACAGCCACATCACGCGCCTGAAGGCCCAGCTTGCCAAAGCAGCAGAGTCACCAGCAAAACCGTAAGCCGCCAGCATCCTGGTTTGCGGGGCGGCTAATCCCCGTTGAGCGAATCCCAGTTAGCTGGAAGCTGGAAGCCCATCTCATTGGCTTCCAGTTCCGCCTTGGTTCGACGTTCCGTTTTCCAATTGTCGTAGGACGATTGTTGATCCTGGCGCAGCACTTGGCGGATCGCTTCATCCCGACCTTCACGATTGGCCAGCGGTGCGTCGGCTGAGACCCCTTCCAGTTGCATGGAGGGATCAAAGTCCTGCGAGCTGCGCGCCATGATGGAGAAGACCTGATCCTTCTGCGCTTCGTCCAACTGAACCGTTTGATGGAGCCGTTCCACCTTGCCATCGGCCTCATTTTGCACGCGATTGGCGCGTTCCGTTAGACGATCCCGCCGAAACGTCTCCAGCATCGGGCTTTGCAATTGAGTTTCCATAAAGCCATCCAATCCGTCCGCTGGGCGGTTATTTCGTCCCGCTTTGGCGAGGTCTTCGAATCTGGTATTGGGATCAAAGGCAATCTGCTTGAACTCATCCGCATTCCGATCCGCCCGCTCCTTCAACCAGACCTTCAGCGCTTCCTGCTGCGGAGCGGAGAGTTTATATTTGCGCTCCATTTCCCCGGCAATGTTCTCGAAATGACGTCGTTCATCCCGCCGCCGCATGCGGTCGAAGATGGGGGACAGATCACGCATAATGGGCTTCAACGCTTGGTAAATGTTGTTCATGTCCACCGGTCGCCCCGCCTTGAGATCATCCAACGCAGCCCGCGCCCCGGCACTCAGCGCGCCGTTGATATCTTCACGCTGCCGCGCCTGACTGGGATCGATCTTCGCTAGTCGCAGCCGGGTATCGCGCAACTCGGTTTCCAACGAGAGGATCCGCGCCTCGGGCGTGCCTTCCGGCGGTAGCATACTGCCACGGATCAGTAAACTGGCGGCCACACCGATGGTGAGGCCAAGAAATACGAGGAGAGCATTGCGGATCATGGTGAGAGCATCCCACGGATTTTGCAATTGTCCACCCACTCCCCAGGACACCAGAGCAATGCGGATGCATCGCATGAACGGGTTCCGTGCTTGCGACGGATTTCAACTTGAGCCGGGTCGTCGGACTGGCTATGGTTCGTCATGATTTGTCGTCCCAATTCACTGATCCTCCTGTTCGCCTCCGCCGGTTTCCTGTCGGCCCAGGAGAAACTATCCTTTAATCGAGACATCCGTCCGATCCTGTCTGACAAATGCTTCTCCTGCCATGGCTTGGATGCCAAGCATCGCAAAGGCGAACTGCGACTGGACTTGCCGGAAGGAGCTTACGGCAAGGGTGAAAGCGGTGCCGTGGCGGTGAAACCAGGGGATGTGACCGGCAGCGAATTATGGAAACGCATCAATCTGGTGGCGGACGATGACGATGCCATGCCGCCTGCCAAAACGCACAAGACCATTTCCCCGGCAGAGAAATTGACCATAAAAAAATGGATCGAGCAGGGTGCCCCTTATCAGAAGCATTGGGCCTACGAGCCCCCCATCAAAGCTCCGATCCCAGCGGGCAGCGCGAATGCGATTGATGCCTTTCTGCTGGAACGTCTGCAGCGCGAGGGTCTGAGTTTCCTGCCAAGGGCGGACAAATCGACCTTGTTGCGACGGGTGACTTTCACCCTGACCGGATTCCCCCCGACCCCGGCGGAGACGGATGCATTTCTGGCGGACAACTCCCCAGACGCTTATGAAAAGGCCGTGGATCGGTTGCTGGCCAATCCCGCGTATGGCGAAGAAATGGGTCGTCATTGGCTGGATGTGGCCCGCTATGGAGACACGCACGGGCTGCACTTGGATAATGAACGCTCGATGTGGCCGTATCGCGATTGGGTGGTGGGCGCATTTAATCGGAATCTTCCGTTCGATCAATTTACGATAGAGCAACTGGCGGGAGATCTCTTGCCTAACCCGACTGCTGATCAGCAGGTGGCCACTGGATTTAATCGCTGCAATGTTAGCACCAGTGAAGGCGGGGCCATCAATGAGGAGTTCATTTTCCGTTATGCGGTGGATCGCACTTCCACCACGGTGCAAACTTGGCTCGGCCTCACGGGAGGCTGTGCGGTGTGTCATGATCATAAATTTGACCCCATTTCGCAAAAGGAATTCTATTCGCTCTATGCCTTCTTCAACAGCACGGCGGATCCCGCCATGGATGGCAATGCGTTAGTCTCAGGCCCGGTGGCTCGCCTTACCACGCCGGAATACCTGAAGCAGACGGCGGCAGTGGACGCGCAACTGAAAGCGGTGGAGCAGAAGTCCCAGGAGGCCGCGGCCAAGATTGTCTATGTCGATCCCGCCACCGTGGTGCCCTTGCCGCCTGCTCAGGAGCAGGAAACAATGCTCATTGAAGATGATTTCCCTGCCGGTGCCAAGCATACGACGAATGTCCCAAACAGCACCAAATGGGTGACTGCTCCAGAGTTCCCCGTCGCCAGTGGACAGAAATCATTTCGCATCAGCGGCACCGGCGTGACGCAGGAATATTATCAGGATGGAGCCGCTCCGATCGAAATCCCCGCGGGCGCGCGCTTCAGTCTCAAAGTATTTCTCGATCCTGCCAACCCTCCCAAGGCCATCATGCTGCAATGCCATCGCGAAGGCTGGTCCCACCGTGTGATGTGGGGTGATGACAAGGCGATTCCCGGCTGGGGCAAACCCAACTCGGGTGAGCGCTTCGTAGCCGGTGCGCTGCCCAATGCTGGCGAGTGGGTGACGCTGGAAGTGCCGGTGGAGAAACTGGATTTGAAAGGCGGGGACAAACTCATCGGACTGGCTTTCACGTTGGATGGCGGCACGGCGTATTTTGATAAGCTGGCGTTCCTTTCCTTCAGCGACGATGCGCACAATCCCAGCAAGTCGCTGCAGGCTTGGCTGGCGCCCAAGGAAGGTAAAGACACCCCAGGCCTGCCAGCGGAAATTAACAAGCTTCTGAAAAAAACACCGGCGGAAAAGCGGAATCCAGTCCAGCAGAAACAGCTCTTGGACTACTACACCGCCAACGTCTGCACGGCCACCAAATCGATCTTAGGCCCCTTGACCGCTGAGGTCGATAAACTGAAAGCCGAACGCAAAAAACTGGACGACACCGTGCCGGTGAGTTTGTCAATGAAGGACATGGATAAACCGCGCGATACTTTCATCATGGTTCGCGGAGCCTACGATAAGCCCGGTGAAAAAGTGGAGCCGAGCGTGCCCAAGGTGTTCCCGCCGCTGGTTAAAGAAGGTCGCGCGAATCGTTTGGATCTGGCCCGCTGGTTGGTGAGCAACGAACATCCGCTGACTTCTCGCGTCACGGTGAATCGCTTCTGGCAACAAGCGTTTGGCGTTGGTTTGGTGAAATCCACCGCCGACTTCGGCTCGCAAGGGCAACCCCCGAGCCATCCCGAGTTGCTCGATTTCCTGGCGGTGTCGTTTCGTGAGAGTGGCTGGGATGTGAAGAAACTCATGCGGAGTTTCGTCACCAGTGCAGCCTTCCAACAAACCGCCGCCGCCCCCGCGGACCTGTGGAAGCGGGATCCGGAGAATCGCTGGCTGGCCCGCGGACCGCGCGTTCGGCTGGAAGCAGAGCAAATTCGGGATAACGCCCTGTTCGTTTCCGGCCTGCTGGATCAAACCATGGGTGGCCGTGGCGTGCGCCCCTACCAACCGCCGAACATTTGGGAGCCCGTGGCTTACATCGACAGCAACACTGCTAAATACAAAGCGGACGAAGGCAATGCGCTTTACCGCCGCAGTCTTTACACGTTCCTGAAACGCACCGCTCCACCACCATTCATGGCCAACTTCGATGGTCCCTCGCGCGAGCAAAGCTGCCCCGTCCGCGAGCGCAGCAACACGCCCATGCAGGCGCTGCAACTCATGAACGATGTGCAGCACATCGAAGCTGCCAGAGCCATGGCGCAACGTTTAATGACGGATGGAGGCGCTACGCCAGAGTCCCGCATTCGCCATGCCTATCGGCTCGTGCTGGCACGCGATCCACGGCCGGAAGAACTGACGATTGTCCGCACCGCCTTCGATCAGCATTTGGACGCTTATCAGAAAGCTCCCGCCGAAGCAGCGAAATTTATCCGTCAAGGCGGCTCCGCTCCCAAGGCCGGACTGGCTGAACCTGAACTGGCTGCCTGGACGCTTATTTCCAACCTCGTCCTCAATTTGGATGAAACCGTTAACCGCAACTAACATGGACCCACTCTTTCAAAATCATCTCCTGCAAACCCGTCGGCAATTCTTCGGCTCCACCGGCATTCGTCTGGGCAGTCTGGCCTTGGCGCAGCTGCTGGGCAACACTACCGCAGCCACGGGCGCCAATACCACGAACCGCATCCAGCCCGGGTTGCCCAATCTGCCCCACTTCAAGCCCAAGGCCAAGGCGCTGATCTACATCCACATGAGCGGCGGTCCCTCGCAGTTGGATATGTGGGACTACAAACCAGAGTTGCAGAAATATTACGATCAGGAATTACCCAAGTCCGTGCGGGGCGATCAACGGATCACCACCATGACCAGTGGCCAGAGCAAATTGGCGGTCGCTCCGTCGTTGTTTAAATTTGCCCAGCATGGCAAATGCGGTCGTTGGGTCAGTGAATTGCTGCCGCACACTGCCAAGATCGTGGATGACATTGCGTTGATCAAGACCGTCCACACCACGGCCATCAATCACGACCCTGCGTGCACCTTCGTCATGAGCGGATCCGAAATCCCCGGACGCGCCAGCCTGGGCACATGGCTCTCTTACGGTCTCGGCAGCGACAGTAACAACCTGCCGGCCTTCGTTTGTCTCACTCCGAAATATCCGCTCACCAGCAATGGTCAGGCGCTCTTTTCCCGGATGTGGAACAGTGGATTCCTGCCCACCAAACACACTGGCGTCGTGCTCCGGGGCGCGGGCGATCCCGTGCTCTACTTGCAGAACCCGGATGGTCTCGCCAGCACCGAACGTCGCCACATGTTGGACGCGTTAGGGAAATTGAACCAGCAAGGGTTCGACCGCATTGGTGATCCCGAAATCCAGACCCGCATTTCCCAATACGAAATGGCCTTCCGCATGCAGTCCAGCGTGCCGGAACTCGTGGACATGACCAAGGAATCCCCTGCGTCGCTGGAACTCTATGGCGACAAAGTGAAGGAGTCCGGCAGCTTTGCCCACAGCATGCTGATGTCGCGTCGCCTAGTCGAACGCGGCGTGCGCGTGGTGCAGATTATGCACCGTGGTTGGGATCAACATGGCAATTTACCCAACGACATCCGCAACCAATGTAAAGACACCGACCAAGGAGTCAGCGCCTTGATTCAAGACCTGAAACTCCACGGCATGTTGGATGATACGCTCGTCGTCTGGGGCGGAGAATTCGGCCGCACCGTCTATTCGCAGGGCGGCCTCAGCGCCACCAATTACGGACGGGATCACCACCCACGGAATTTCTGCATGTGGATGGCCGGCGGCGGTATCAAAGGCGGTATCAGCTTGGGTGAGACGGATGATTTCTCCTACAACGTCGTCAGCGATCCCGTCTCGCTCTTCGACTTCAACGCGACCATCCTGCACTGCATGGGCATCGACCACGAGAAGTTCACCTACCCCTTCCAAGGCTTGGACATGCGTCTCACGGGCGTGGAACCTTGCGGCCCCGTGAGGCAATTGCTGGCGTAAGGGAGGCGGAGGCGGTGCCAAGAGATGGCTAATATCGAAATGTTGGTCTTGGAAGGACGCTACAGTGCTGCCGGGGTTTGGATACAATATGGAAATCATGGAAAATAGTGTCAATGACTTCTTTGGTAATGCGTTTGACGTTTAGTTTTGACACCGCCTTCATGCATGAACGCGTATTCACTATGCAATCGTGATCACGTGAGACACACTGTGTTCATGAAAGCAGCAACCCTCCCCCTCCTTGCCGCGAAAGAGTTTAGAGCGTCACGACTCTTCCGTGACTACCAAGCGGCGTTTGAAAATGTGACTGGTTTACCGTTGGCGATCCAAGCTCCAGAGGAGCCAAATCTTCGACTGTTAGAGCGGCCGAACCACAATCCCTTCTGTTCCCTCATGATGAAACGCAACGCAGCCTGTGCTGCCTGCGCAACCAATCAATTTCATGGCGAGGCACCTGCATCATTGGCTCCGCAGACTTACCGTTGCTTTGCTGGCTTGTGGCAAAGCGCGGTGTCGGTATGCGTTGAGGGCAGGTTGGTGGCCTCGTTGCGCACGGGGCCCGTGCTCCTGCATCAACCGGAGGCGGAACAGTTCAGCGAGATCGCTCAGCAACTGATCAAGTGGGGTTTCGAGGCCGATCTCAAAAAAGCAGAAACGGCCTGGCTGGCCAGCACAGTGCTAACGCCCACCCGATATGATGCTGTGCTTCGATTGCTGGAAATCTTCGCCCAACACCTCTCACTCTGTGCTTCAGCCCTCTGTGCGCAGACCGTGTCCAGTGAACCTGAAGCCGTCACCAAAGCCCGCAGGCTGATCCAGGATAAATGCGCCCTGCCCATTTCCGTGCGGGAGATCGCCCGAGCCGTCAACGTGAGCGCAGGTTATTTTAGCGAACTCTTCCACAAGGCCACCGGCCTGACCTTCACTGACTACGTCGCCCGCGTCCGAGTGGAAAAAGTAAAGCACCTGCTGGAAAATCCTCATCTGCAAATCACCACCATCGCGTTCGAGAATGGATTTCAATCGCTGTCCCAGTTTAACCGCGTCTTCAAACAACTCACCGGCGTGACGCCACGCGTTTACCGTTCTCGATTGAAGATGGCAGCCTAGCAGAACGACAGGATTATTTGCTCAATTTTTCCGCAGCCATGCGGAGTAATTCCGATCTATTTGTGGCATCTTATGGCCGTCAGAGCGATTCTCGATCCGCCACAGTGCATTCCCCAACGCGCCCAGTTGAACGAACATCGTTTTGTCTTTTTATCCCAAACCAAAACCGCTGATCCCATCCAACTCATGAAACATAAGTCTGTTAGCATTCTTGCCGCCGCCTTCCTGCTGGCTGGCATCCAATCAAGTTCCGCCTTCGCTTTGACAACCCCATCGAATCGTTCCGCATATCTCCTCCCCCAGGCCGCCATTTACGGCAGTTCAGGTGATGAAATCGCATCGACCGACCTCGTGGGATGTTCCGAAGAGGACTTCTCCGTGGACAAAGCCAAGAAGAAAAAGAAGAAGAAGGGCCGCGCCTCTTAGTCCCGCAATTTCCCCACAACGACAACGTGTGAAACGCAGGCAGCGCCCTCACATCCCCCCTAGGCAACAAGCCGCTCCTTCACAGGGGCGGCTTTTTGTCGTTGTGTTTCGATTGCTGGCTAACGGCCGACTGGGGAATCTGCGGAATGATTCGGAATCCATGCGCAGCAGTCAGCTCTATTTCGTGCATGGTGAAGTGTGATCAAGCAGTTCGTTGCGAATCAACCAGTCCACAGCGGTGGGTGGTCACCCCATCGCCAACCATTGCTCTATCAATTAGCAATAACCAACCGATCTCCCGCGTTCGCCCAGACGGCATTTTCTAAACAACCATCTTTTTATGAAACTCACAGCACTCAGTCCCACGACCCTTCGAACCATCAAGTGCGGGAGCATGGCGCTGTTGCTGCATGGCTATCTGCTTTCCGCCAGCCTGGCGGAAACGGTCTTCGATACCCGTTATCAATATTACCAGGAGGACAATGGAAGAATTCGGGTGGATTCAGACTACTCACTCTTCAGCGTGGATCTGAGTGATTCCTTGGTGCTGGATGGAACCTTGCTCTACAGCACCATTTCCGGGGCCTCTCCCACTGGCCTTCCATCGACGCAACGAGGCGGACAAGTGCCGGTCGTGGAAATCGAAGATGTGCGCTATGCAGGAACCTTGGGACTCACGGGAAAGATTGCCGATCACTCGTTGCGCGGCGGATTTTCCTACAGTAATGAGTCGGACTATCTTTCCCTGGGCGGTTCATTTACCGATACCATTTCCCTCAACAGCAAGAACACGGAACTGGTGCTGGGCTTTGCCTACACGCATGACACCGTGGGGGCCAACGGTAGTAACTTCAGCGCTACGAAACAAAGCTACGATTACATCGTGGGCATCAATCAAGTGCTGGGGCCGCAGACGTTGCTCAGCGTAAATTTGGGGTTGGGATGGAAACGCGGGTTCCTCAGCGATCCCTACAAACGCGCCTTGGTGGACAATCAAGTTTACCTTGAAGAACGCCCGGATCACAAGTTCGAGCAACTGCTCTACGCTCAACTTACTCAGGAGTTAATCGCGGACCGTCTTAGCTTGGAAGTGTCTTATCGACTGGGCCACAATGATCATGGCAGCATTTCCCACACGGCTAGTGTGGCGCTCTATCAATACCTCTTCGATAAGAAATTGGTGCTCCGTCCTAGCTTCCGCTTCTACGATCAGTCCGCAGCGGATTACTACGACACCTCGTTCACTGGCAACCCGGATTTCTACTCCAGCGACTATCGGGTCTCGGCGGAGCAAACGTTTAACCTCGGCTTCCAAGTGCGCTGGAATGTCATCAAAGACCGCTTGGGACTTGATCTCGGCTACGAGCGCTACATCAGCCGCGGCACCGACGGCAAGACTTCACAATCCGCCTATCCCGATGCGCACTCCATCACGGCGGGCGTGCATCTGCAGTTTTAGTTTCATTTCCACTAACCTCCATGAAAACCTTGCGTCATCTCCTCTGTCTCTCCGTCGCGCTCAGCGCCTGTTCCTGCTCGTCCACCCCTGTCAAACCGTGGCAGCGCGGACATTTGGCGGACTACATCATGCGGCCGAGCCGTGATCCCCTGACAGATTCCATTTCAGAGCATGTGTGGTTCACGCGCGAAGCCTTTGCTGGCGGACGCGGAGTAGGGGGAGGCGGCTGTGGATGCAATTAAATCGATCCTCAAGGTTGTCGCACTGGGGGTGATAGCCACCCAGACGCCAACTGTGGCCGCACGTGATCTGCTCAAGGATGCAGAGCGCTCCAATGGCTTGTCCAGCGTGTTCTCGCTGGATTACGATGAATCGCGCTCCCGCACCAATGTCTTCCATGCTGGGATGGAAGTGGAGTGGGGCACGCCGAAAGCATGGATCAGCCTGTCTGGTGATACCTACAGCGACCTCGCAAGTTCCATTGATCTCAAGTGCGACAGCTATGTCACCCTGCAATTGGGTTATGCGCTCTACCGCAGCAACACCGAGCGCCTCTACTGGAATGCAAAATTAGACCTCGATCCACATTCGCAAATTGCCTCACGCGGATGGGATATTACTCCTGCCCTTAGTTTTGTCTGGGGTATCACAGATGATTGGTGGATCGGTTATGATATTGGTGCCAGCCTAGCCACCAGCCCAGATGCGGGCGATCACGCCGGGTATGTCTCGCACTCGCTGTGGGTTTACTGGCTCTGCGGCTTCACTCCCGCGGCCACAGATTCCCTCTCCCTCAGCCTGTGGGCCGCTGGAAACGAAACTCCCGGCGGCAACAAGAATCTGTTTGCTGAAATGGAATATACCTTCGACCTAACGGAAAGCTGGGAAGCCTCCTTCGGGGTCGGCACGGACATCATGACCCAGTGGGATCACCTTGGGATCTACTTTACAGGTGGGGTCAAACTTCGGTTTTAGTGTATCCGCCCCCGTCAGATCGAGCCTGAAAATGTTTTCCATGTTGAATCCGGTAAATGCAAATCGGTCATGAAAATATCCCAACGGATGGATGCACCCTTCAACCGCATCGCAAGCAATTAAACCAAATCCTGACACCATGAAAACAACTTCAAAAGGGCCGCAATTTGCACCAGCGAATGAGCGAAATCTCGTGTGGTCAGGTTTCCTCTCCTGCCTCCTGTTAGCCTTCAATCCACATCCCGTGGAGGCGAGCATCGCCTATGGCAGCATTAATAATTTCGACACCGTTAATGACACCGGTCAGGAGGGTCACGGTTTTGAAATCGAGTTGGATGACTGCCACAGCACCGACATTACTTATACCTATAACTACAACCACTACGGAGTGCCGAAAATCACCGAAGACAACTCGGTGCCAGCCCATCCGAAGGTGCTCATCCGCTGGGAGAGCAAAAAGAACACAAATGGCACCTGGGCCGCGTATACCGCAATTCCCGCAGGACCGATCCCGCCGACGCAGGGGCATCAATTCACCAATCCAAACGTGAACTTCGGGGGCGAACACTTTGGGTGTGGCTATCGCGTGCAACCCTCGGCCGTGTTATACAATTGGCTGGTTGATAATGGTAGTGGTGCGCTGGTGCATGGGGGAGCGGTGCAGGTTGCTACGCCGACCTTCACCTACTTCCCGCCAGTAGTGGGAAATCCGGCACCACCTCGCGTGCAGGCGGTGATCGCGCCCCCGCCGCCTCCCGTGCCTCCGCTGCTACAGTTTGGCAAAGCGGTTTGGGTCAAAGAGATCAAAACCACGACGCACAACAACCGTGAGGTCAAACTGCGCGAACTCGTGTCCGATGACCCGGATAACCCGAACGACAAGAACTGGAAGAATGGCGAACCAGATGAGGTTGAGGTAGAGTGGCGCATCTTGCAGAAAAACAGCGGACTGCCGGACGGTGGTGTGAACAATCAGCTTGCTGCGGCGGCTGAACCGCTTCCTGGCGGTGATGTGGTTGTGACGCGGCGTTACGAATTTTTCAAATATGTGGGACCTCTCGATGCTGAAACTGGTGAAGCCATGGGCGATCTGGTGGGGCCTGACGGAATGCACGGATCCGGCAGTGTGACTTATGCGCATCACTGGGACCCAAATACTGCCGAATGGGCGTTGGTTACGACTAATCTGGCCACTGTCATCATTGTCGGTGACTTCACTGGAGCGCAAATGGCCGCTGTGGATGTTCATGCTCCAGTCGGCCTCATCGACCATTGCGGTGAGGGCCGAATCAACACGGCGTTCACTGCCCGCACCTTGGTCGTGGAAGGCTCGCGTCCATTTACCAGCGTGCAAACCGGATTACTACCTCCTGGGATGGTGTTCGGTAATGTCACTGGTGTGCTCTCCGGCACTCCTACTGTCAGTGGAACCTTCAATTTCAAGGTGAGCGCTTCCGATGGCTTGAATCCCGACGTTGTAAAAAATTACACGCTCACCATCGCGGCTGCGGGTGCCGTCCTGCCGCCTGCAAGCTTGCTCGACACGACCGTCTCGCCTGTTGGAACCGGCACCACGACGGGCGATGGCTCGTTTGCCGTCGGTGCCAATGCCACCGCCGTCGCGACCGCGGCGGCTGGATATGTCTTTCTCAACTGGACGGACAACAGTGCCGTGGTTAGCAGGGATCCAAGCTACACGCTCTCGATGAATATAAACCATTCCCTCGTCGCTCATTTTGCCGTCGGATTCACGATGACGGCCACTTCATCCTTCGCCCCTGGCGGCACCGTGAGTGGCGCGGGTGGTTACTCGACTGGCAGTTCAGGCACCCTCATCGCCACGCCTGCTGCCGGGTATGAGTTCAGAAACTGGACCGAAGGCGGCAACGTCGCTGGCAATGGCACTAGCTACCCATTTACCGCCAACACCAATCGAACGCTGATCGCAAATTTCCTGCCCATCATGGCCATCGGCAACACCGTGCCGGGCACGTTGATCCTTACGTGGCCTTCCTCCGCGACTGGCTGGAATCTGCAAGAAAGTCCCGATCTGAGTGACGGAGGCTGGGTTAGTTCGGCTCTGCCCGTGACTGTGGACAGCGGGCAAAGTCAAGTCTCCCTCGCGAACCTCATCGGTAAGAAATTCTTCCGTCTGAGTCATCCCTAACTCAATCCAAACCTCCAGCCGCCATGCACTTAAATTTATTCTTTCGGTTCTTGCGTGAATGCAAGACGGGCTAGGCTTAATCCGCAGTTACAGAGCTGGATTTTCCGTAATTTTCTAGTCCGTCAGACGCGTAACTTCTCCTACAACGTCGTCAGCGATCCCGTCTCGCTCTTCGATTTCAACGCCACCATCCTGCATTGCAGGGGCATCGACCACAAGAAATTCACCTATCCCTTCCAAGGCCTGGACATGCGTCTCACGGGCGTGGAACCTTGCGGACCCGTGAAGCAATTACTGGCGTAGAGCGGCTTAATTTCACCGCCATTCTCCACCGATTCAATTTGCACTGCGGGCAAAGCGATGTTGGCTGCGTCTATGATTACGGAAGTTAGCATCAAAGAGGCCCTGCGGGCGGTGAAATATCCTGGATTTAGTCGTGACATCGTTTCCTTCGGCCTGATCAAGGCGGTGAACGTGTCCGGGAATGACGTGGTCGTGAAAATTGCCTTGGCCACCCGGGACGCGAACCTGCCCCGCCAGATTCATGCCACCGCCATGGCGGTGCTCTCCGGAGTTGAAGGAATCGGGAAAATTCAGCTGGATTTCGACATCAAAGAACCAGAGTCCCCCGCCGGAGCTGGCGCCACCGTAGGCAAAAGCAGCATCCCGGGCGTGAAGCGCATCATTGTGGTGGCCAGCGGCAAGGGCGGCGTGGGCAAAAGCACCGTCGCCTCTAACTTGGCGGTCGCGCTGAGTCAGACCGGAGCCAAGGTCGGCTTGTGCGACTGCGATTTATATGGTCCCAGCATCGCTCATATGTTCGGTAGTGATGCCAAACCGATGGCCACGGACGATAATCAGATCATCCCCATCGAGAACCGGGGACTGAAGCTGATGTCCATGGGATTCCTGCTGGATGAAGGCTCGCCCGTCGTGGTGCGCGGCCCCATGGCCACCCGTTACACCCAGCAATTCCTGCGGGGATGCCTGTGGGGTGATTTGGATTTTCTGATTTTGGACCTGCCGCCTGGCACGGGCGATATTCAACTAACCATTGTGCAAACTGTGGCCGTGGATGGTGCCGTGATCGTCACCACTCCGCAAGAGGTGGCGTTGATCGATGCGCGCAAGGCCGTGAGTATGTTCGCCAAAGTCAACGTGCCCATTTTGGGTCTCGTGGAAAACATGAGCTACTTCCTCTGCCCCAGCGATGGGAAGCGCTACGACATCTTCGGGCAAGGCGGCGGAGCGAAGGAAGCAGCGCGTCTCAAAGTGCCGCTCCTAGCACAAATCCCCATCGACATCCCCACCCGTGAAGGTGGCGACTCTGGAAACCCCGTGGCCTTCGCGCCAGCCACCGCCAACCCTGTTAGTGCAGCATTTCATGACTTGGCCATTAAAGTGGCCGCCGCCGTGCAAGCATCCTAGCTTAGGTCAGGAAACAGTATCCTGCTAGCCCGCTAGCCCGCGCTTCGTGGCAGCCACGCAGCCTGCTGCAAACGGACCCTGCGTGGGCTATGCACTGCCCATCTGCTCCCGGTGGCTTCGTCGCGACGGAGTCTAATCCACATGCGGCCGCAGTTGGCTGCCAACGTCCCCAGTGGCCACACTAACAATAGCCTGGTGACAGCCTAAACTCGTGCCTTCGTAGCTCGATTAGTTCGAGCATGGCACCTTTGCGAAAAAAAAAATTCACGAGGGGTGTAACCACTGTGCCCTCCACTGTCCACTCATCTTAACTGCGAGTGCTCCTGCGCTGCGCCAGTTCACTCTCACTAAACATTGTCACTACCAATCCAAATCAACACTACCATGAACTCCACCATTAAATCTCTCCTGCTGCTCTCCAGCCTAACCCTGCCTGCATTGGCCAACGATACTCTGGCCACCGCCGATGTCATCACCCCCAACTACTACTACAGCAATTACGCCATCAATCCTGCGGGCGACAATGACTACCTCCGCGTGGTCTTTCCCAGCGCAGGTGATTTCGTCATCTGCACGGAAGGCTCCACCGATACTTACGGTTATCTCCTCAACAGTGCCGGGGCCACTTTGCTCACCAACGACGACACGGTGGGAGTGAATTTCCGCCTGGCCGCCCGCGTCAACGCTGGCACTTACTATGTGCGTATGCGCCACTTCTCTGCCACCGGCACCGGTAATTTTGCGGTGCGCAGCACGTTCACTCCCTTGCCCGCAGATGATCATGGCAATACCACCGCCACCGCCACGGTCGTGACGCTCAGCGGCACCACGACTGCCACTCGTGCTGGCAACATCGGAGTGGCTGGTGACATCGACATGTTCCGGGTCACCATTTCCGGAACCGGGTTCCTCAATGCCGGCACCACTGGCAGCACGGATACCTACGGCTGCATTCTAAACTCCGCCGGCAGTGAACTGTCCGCCAATGATGACGCCAACGGCAGCCCTAACTTTGCCCTGCGCCAAGCCGTGACCAGCGGCACTTACTATGTCAAAGTGCGTCATTTCTCCTCCACTGGCACTGGGGCTTACACGCTCAATCTGCGCTTCGAACCCAGCACCACGGGCGGCGGCGGTGGCACCGTGACGGGCACCAAGCGGGCCTTGGTCATTGGGATTTCTGACTACCAATACATCAATGATCTCAGTCTCTGCGATGATGAC
>JANOAV010000088.1:0-40301 GCA_031411295.1 Verrucomicrobiales bacterium
TGCGGCCACCTCGTCGGGATACCGGGGGTATCGCTATCGCTCAACCCCCGGCTAATTTCTGAGATCCCTCCGGGATCACCTCATCTTGAACGCAACGAGGAATTAGTCGGATCGGCGGCAGACCATCGTCACCAGTGCCCGCCCGATTAGGTGTAGTGGTATTTTCCCCTGCTGCACATTTCCTGTTTCCTGCTCCTTATAGTCTTCGGTAGGGCTGGTGCGCCACTGGCGATAAGCCGCGGTGGCGAAAGGTGGATCCAGTTGCACGATGACTTCTGCATCCTTTTCCTGCACGGATGCCACGTGCACGACGAGGGTGCGGCCGTCTTTACTGACAAACGAAGTGGACTTCACTCCGGCTTGGGAAATGCCGGTAGCACCGGGGCCAGTGAGGGTGCTGGTTACGACTTTCATGCCCGGTTCCAGCGGGGCGCACCATTGGCGGAAGCCGTGGTAAATTTTAGTTAGTTGGAAACTCTTGCCCCACTGCACGTGGATCAAGGCCTCGCCTCCGGGATGGGGTGGATAGACGTAATCATAAGCCTGCCAGACGTTCACGCCTTCGTTGAACGCCTCGGTCATGTAGAGCCAGTATTCGCTGGCGGAGCGCATGAGGCCGGGAGATTTATCTTCTCCGTTGAAACAACATTCTGTCTCCCACAGCGGCTTCGTGCCCGCCAATTCCCGCAGTTTCGCCCAGCGATGGCCGCGTCTGTCGTAATCATGATTTCCCACCACATCGATCTCATTTCCCGCCGCTGCGAGCAAGGGCGGGAGCTGTCGCTGGGCGGCATCCACTGCGCTGAGCATGTTGGGAGCCACCAACTTGGGGCGCGGCACGGCGGGGTTGCGGATCGCCATTTCCTTGAGATAAGCAGCAATTTTAACGAAGAGGTTGGTGTGCTGTTCCGTGGTTAGGAAGTAGCTCGGTTGGTCGTGCTCCCAGTCCGGTTCATTGCAGATGCTAAGGTAATCAATGGTCTGCCCGTGCTGCTGCATGTGAGTTAGGAAGGCCCAGATGTATTCGCCAAACTCCAGTTCCAAGCCCGGCTTCAGCGTGCCCCGGGCCTTGCCGCCACCGCTTTCAGTGGCGTTGGTTTTCATCCAGGGTGGGGGCGTATAAAGCACGGCATAGAGCTTGGTCCGCGGGTTGCGAGCTTTGGCGGCGGCGGCAATCTTCAGCGGATGTTGGCAGTAAGCCAGGTCCTTTTCGTTAAATGCCAGCGCGTAAGGATCGTCATTGTCATTGGCGGGTTCGTGGTTGGGCCGGATCTGCAACTGCAGAATGTCTGCACGCACATCCTTGAACATCGCATCGTAAAGTTGCTCCTGCTCTGCCGGGTGGCCGTTTGCTCCCAGGCTGGTTACGTGAGCCTCATAGAAGATGGCACCACAGCCCATGCCTTGGAATTCCTGACCGGTTTCCGTGGGATGCACGGCAATGATCGTGGGCTCCGCTGTCAGCAAGGTTGCGGAGCATCCCAGCAAGCCAAGCCAGAGGCGGCCTCGTTCGAGAATGGGGGATTTAGTCATGGTTAGAAATCGAGCGGATGGTGGACTGGAATAACTGGTCCGCAGCGTTAGCGGAAGGTTGCGCTGTTTCCAGCAGGGAAACGTCCGCGTGGGCTTGCTGGCGGAGGGCCTCTGTGAAGTTGCGCAGCGCATCGCTTACGGGGAAGGCATCCGTTTCATTTCCTGCCTGCTTCAGTTTTACAAAATGCTGAATTGCTTCTGTTAGGGTGAAGTCAGGCACCAACGGCAGCAAATCGGCAAACAGCACCGGCGGGGGCGTGCGATGCCGCAGCGCCCAGTGAGCACACAAGGTGGCTCGCAGCACGTAGAGATACTTTTTACCATTGAGCGCACGACCTTCTCCTGCCTGCGACATCAGTTGTTTGGCGAGCCCAAGGTAATGGTGCACGGTGGGCCTAACTTGAAAATAGGAGGCCACCACCGCGCGCATTTTCTCAGCAAAGTCAGCTTCTGCAAAATACACCGTGGGTGATCCCAACCACTCCAGCACGGAGGCGCTGGATTTCGTGGCATGATGCAGGGCCTTCCGCAGATCCCAGCCCGTAAGATCCAGTTCTCCAGGCAGATCACAGTGGATGTAGTCGTCCGGCAAATGCACCTTCAAATAGTCCGCCTCGGGGCGGGCGAAGAAGAAGCGGACATCCCAATCACTATCCTGCGAAGCGAAGCCCCAGGCGCGACTTCCGGATTCACAGGCGAATAACACCCGGAAGCCTTGTTCCGCTGCCAGAGTAAGTAAACTTTGTTTGATCTGTTCTTGCATAGCTCCCTATGCACCGAAGATAGCCTTCCGGCAAGCCACGTGAGTGGGCTGCGACAGAAAAGATGGAGTGTTAGGGGTGGGTAATCGTTGGTGGAGCTACCACTTGCAGGATCGTAACTCCGCTGCTGCAGCCCCAGGAATAACGCAGTTCATTGTCCGTGGGCAGGGGCCAGCGGCACCAAATCAGATTGTCCGAGGCGCGACGCGCCTGCCAGGCGGCGGTCGCATTCTTTTGAAGCCATGGATCGAAGGTAGCTTGCTCCTTTTGATCCTTCATGAATCTGGCAATCCAACGCACGCCGATACCATTGAATCCACCGCCATCACCTCTCTCCTTGGCTGGTGGCAGGTAGCCGTCGCGACATAGTTGATTCATGGTGTAGGTGGCGGCTAGTTTGGCCTCGTCGTTGTAACCCAGGAAATGAGCGGCTCCTACGAAGGTGCCCTGATTGTAAGTTAGCGCAAAGCGACCGACGTGTCCGTTGAGCTGAATGTTATCCGCCACGCGACCAGTGGTGGCATCGAACAAGGTGGCACGCTCCCAGAGGAAGATTTCCCTGGCCTTGGTGAGGTAGGCCTCATCACCTGTGGCTTTGTGGAGCAGGAATGCAGCGATGGCGCCAGGGCCGTTGACGCAGGCGTTCTTGGATTTGTTTTCCGTTTTCCACCAGAGGCCACCGCCCAGATCGGAGGAGTTAGCGCGGGCATAACAGAGATCAAAGTTCTCGCGAGCCATCTTGAGAAATTCTGCGTTGCCTGACAACAAGTGAGCGCGGGCGCAGGCCATGACCATCCAGAGAATATCATCGTTAAATGGATTGTGCTCCCATGTCTTCCCATGGTCCGCCAGGAAGCCCCGAAACAAGGCTGTGAACATTTCCAGTTGCTGCGGTTTCTTGGTGCGTTCGTAGGCGTCCAGCACCATTTCCATCTGCTCCGCCCGCATCCAGAAGGAGACCTTACCACCGTCAGTTGATTCCTTGAACCAAGCGGCACCATCCTTCACTTCATAAAATGCCTTGGTATGAGCCTCGAAGGCTGCATCCGCATCGGTTGCGGTAAACGACTGCGCACCCAGTCCCGGCATCCCTAGCATGAAGCACACAACCCATGCCAAAGCAGGGCCGAGCCGCGAGTTAATTAAAGGAGACCGATGCGGCATAGAGGATTGCATCGGTTGCCGTAAGCGTGCCGTCCGCTGGAAGCCAGTAAAAATAGGGCTACATCCCAATATGCGGAGGTGATTTCCCTGCCCCGGGGCGTGGCCAACGAAGGACCGTCGGCACACGTTCCCGAGAAAGTGTCCCGGCTGTCCTCAGCCGGGAACAAAGGCTAACCAGGAACACGCCACCTCCACAAGCAAGTCAGCAACGATTCGAACAACCTGGTGGTGCGCGGCGGCGGAGGAGGAAATCCAGCAGATGGACTACTTTCTAACTACTCGATAGAACTTCCGAGGGCCCATCCCTAACTGTGAGTCTCTAACCTGCATGCCTCCGGGTGCCGTGGTCACGATGCTAGCACTGCTGGTCGTGCCCGTTGCGGTGATTTGACCGAGCAAGGTCCATTCACCTGTGGCCATGGTGGCGGAGCTTTGCACTTCATACAGCGCCCCGCTGGTGGAGAGAAAGGTGATGACGATGGTGGGGGGCTGAGTGAGATTGAATTGCGAACTGATCAGCGGAATCACCGGTGGATCCGGCGGCAGGGGGATCATGAAATCTTTGACCACTCCCATGTGTTGCATTCCGCTGGCACCACTATCTCCGGATACCGCAGGGCTCAAGTCAGCGAGCGGAGTGAATACTCTCGTATCGACCACCAAGCCGTTAGGGAAAGCGTTGGCACCGATGACTACCGGGATTTGCATGCTGATGAGATCGCTGTCCACATAGACGCCATCGTAGGGACTACTGCGACCGGCGTTCGTATCTTCGTCCCCAGCTGCATCAGCTGGATACGGGGCGCTGACGTTAACCACTGTGGAGAGTTGGGCGAACAGGGGTTCGGTGCGGGAGTAACTGTTGAAATCGCCCCCGATAGCGAGGAGATCCGTGGCCGGAATACTCTTCGCAATGATGAAATTTTTCAAATTGGTAGCCTGCGTTTCGCGATCTGTAGCCGACGTGCTGTTAGCCTTTAAATGCACGCTGATGGCCCACAAATCGCGCGATCCAGGAACGTCGATCCGAGCCCAAACGAAATCGCGATCAGTTAGTCTTGGGTCGTCCCACTCCCCCGATTGCAGAATTGGGTAGCGACTGATCACCCCGTTGGGAATGCCGGTTCCGGCTTCCCGGAAGTAGCTGAAGGAGGTGCTGAAGGCGGTATCAACAAAGGCTCGCAGGGAGGCCGCAGTATTATTGCCATAGTTGAATTCCTGAAGCATGACAATGTCAGGTTTGACGGCTTGGAAAATGCGGATACCGGGATCCTCATAAGCCTGATTCGATCCGCTGGTCAGATTGGCGGCCATGAGGCGCAGACGCTGAGCAGACGCCGGCGGCGTGGTTGCGAACCAGAGATAAGTGATGCAGGCAATAACCAACCGGCCCATAAGGCGATGGCGCAAACAGATGGTGGGTAGAGGGAGACCAGCGATAGGGGGGGAGCAACGCACAGGGGGTGGGGGAGCAAGATGCGGACCGACCAGATCACAATTATGAGCAAACCGGGTCTCGGTCAATCCGATTCCGTGTGACAGAAATGCCGTCTGCTGAGGCTGAGATTTTCCTCACCCTGGCGGCGGCATATTTGTAACTTGGTTGGCGGCTCTGCGGATCGAACACGCTGGGCGTAAGTAAGTTGACCCGGCTATCATGCATGGCCATGAAGATGCAGCCCGGGGCAACGGTGGGGGCCACGCGAACGGTCGCTTCCAAGCGCCCGCGGACGGTGCTGACCTCGGCCAGGGCTCCATCTTGCAGGCCAAGTGCCAGGGCATCGCTGGCATGCATTTCCACGATGAGTTCGGCCACGTGCAGTTTTCGGAGCACGGTGGATTTGTTGGTGCGGCTGCCGGTGTGCCATTGCGCGCTGCTGCCTCGACCGGTTAGAAACGTGAGCGGATATTCGGCGTTGGGGGCTTCTGGGGCGGTTTCGGGCGTCGCGTAGCGGAAATTTGCCCGCTGGTCAGGAGTGAAGAATTTGCCATCAGCAAAGAGGCGTCGTTCCTGCGCTGGTGTCGGCTCGGTGCACGGCCATTGCACGCCTCCCTGAGATTCCAGCATGTCGTAACCTTCAATGCCGGTGATATCACAGGGTTGTTCGGCGGAACATTTTTGCAGCATGCGAAACGCGGCTTCAGGGCTCGTCCAGTTTTCGAACAGCGTTCCGCAACCATAGTAACTGGCGACCAAGCGGAAGATGTTGAAGTCCGACAACGCCTGCCCAGGTGCCACACGCACTTTCCGACTCAGGCCAATGCGACGTTCGCTATTGATGAACGTGCCTTCTTTCTCGCCCCAGCCTGCGGCAGGTAAATACAGGTGCGCCAACTGCGCGGTCTCGGTAGTGGGATACATGTCCTGCACCACGAGATACTCCAGCTTGGCCATCGCATCCCGGAAATGTTGTTGGTTGATCCACGAATGTGCGCCATTCGTGGCAATGATCCACAGGCCTTTGATGGCACCGTCGTGAATTCCTTGAATGATCTGATCGTAGGCCCAACTGTTTTCCTGCGGGATCACTTCCACTGGGATATCCAAGGCTTGCGCCACCTTCTCGCGATGGGCTGGATTGAGGAAATCATGCCCCCCGATTAGGTTCGTCGTGTTGGAAAACAAGCGTGAGCCCATGGCGTTGCATTGACCAGTGATCGAGTTCGCCCCCGTTCCAGGCCGACCGATATTTCCTGTGAGCAGCGCTAGATTGATAATGGCTTGGGCAGTGTAGGTGGCTTGGTGACCTTGGTTAACGCCCATGGTCCACCAGAAGGAAACGGCCTTTCCCTGGGCGATCGTTTTCACCAAGCGCTGAATTGCGTCCGCGGTTAATCCTGTTTCGGCAAGGCATTGTTCCAGCGTGAAATCTTGCACGAACTCTCGGAATGCGTCGTAGTTGTTCGTGTGCTGAGTGATGAAATCCGGATCAGTGGCTCCGGCATCGATCAGCAAATTCGCCAAGGTGTAGAGCAGGGTGAGATCGCTCTTAGGCCGTAACGGGAGATGCTGCGTGGCGGCCATGGCGGTTTCGGTTTTGCGGGGATCAACCACGATAATCTCTGGCTGGTTGCGATTCTGCATCACGCGTTGCCACATAATGGGATGGGCAATGCAGGGATTCCCTCCGATGAACACAATGACGTCGCTAGCCTCGAAATCGGCATAGGTGAAAGGCGGGGCATCGAAGCCAAAAGCCTGCTTATAGGCGGTCACCGAGGTGGCCATGCACTGCCGGGTATTGCCGTCGCCATGGATCATGCCCATGCCGAATTTGGCTACTGCGCCTAACAGGCCCATGTCCTCGCACATCATTTGCCCGGTGGAAATGAAGGCCACGCTGGCCTTGCCATGCTTGGCTTGGATGGCTTGGAAATTCTGCGTGAAATGCGTCATGGCAGCGTGCCAAGAAACGGGCTTTCCATCTAGGAGTGGGGTCGTGCCCCGGTCAGTCGCGCTCAGCGGCGTGAGCCCCTCCCAGCCTTTAGGGCAGGCCATGCCAAGGTTGACGGGGTAGGTTGGATCCGGCGTGACATTAACGGCCACGCCTTGTTGTTGGTGAAAGAGCAGTCCACAGCCAGTAGAGCAAAATCCGCAAACTCCACGCGAAACTCCATCAGGCAATTGTCCCACCGGAACTTGCCCCAAGCCAAATGCGGCGGGACGACGAACCAATTCTGCTGTCAACGGTCCAGACCATTCACGCAGGCTCAACGCGGGGAGTTTAAATGCAGCTGGATTAGTCATAAAGTCTTCAAGTGGAGGGCGAGGTAACGAGACCAGCGCCACGCTGCGTGATGGTTGCCAGGGAGGATGCCGGTCTCCTAACGTCGCCCTCCACGTTGGTTGCTTGTTTCATAGGCCGGGCATCCTCCAGGCTTTGCCGGTTTTAAAGTAAAGCACGCGCTCCAGCACTTCGCTGCCAGCAGCCAATGAAACTGCCAGTGCTGGATGCAGCCAGCCCACCGCCACCGCAAGCAGCGCAAAAGTAAAACGCGCCACCGTCACTTTCCTTAGCGGCCCCAGCTTTAGCTTAGCGGATGCGTCTTCCCGGTCGAGCAGAAGCTTCCTTTCGGTAAACGCTAGTTTCGCCAAACCAATCACTGCCGCCGCCACCCCGAAGCGAACATCGACCACGCTGGCTCCTATCAACATGGCAATGATCACGGTGCCGAAAAAGCGCGGCACGGTTTCCAGCAGAGACCAGGCCGGGCGCTTCGTATCCACATACACCATGACCGAAGTGAAAACACTCACCAGGCCAAGGACTGCGGCAACCCAAGGAGAAACCAATTGGAAACAAGCGCCTGCGGCCGCGCCCATCAGCCCGCTGAAGGCAATGATTTCACGGCTTAACCAGGATTTACGCCACCCCATCCAAGCCCGCCAAGCCTTCAACGGTTGACCCAAATGGGCTCCTGCCGCCATCATTCCCAGCATTAGCACGCCGCTGCCGATAAATGTCAGCAGTTGGCTTCCCAGCAATCCACTGGCCAGGAATAGCCCTGTCGCAATCTGTGTTAGGATCAGCATGATGACCAGCGGCCAATGCGTGTCCTCAATGCGCAACACGCTGGCATTCCCTGCCTTGGCTGCTGCGGGCATGGGCTTGGTGGAAGCGTAGTGGGTGCTAGGCTTGGTGTAATTTGCATCGACGGTGCCTGCCATATTGCTGAAACCAGTGCCGCGCTTGACCACGCGGATCGCAATGGCGGAGGTGGGGCAGGCCTGCACACAAGCGGGCGCTTCACCTGCGCTGAGGCGGCCTTGACACATATCGCACTTGCGCACGATGCCCCGCTTGCGATTATACTTTGGAACATCATACGGGCATTTCATGATGCAGTAGGAACACCCGATGCATTGATCATCCAAGTGCCGCACGATGCCGGTGACCGCATCTTTATCATAAGCCAAAACCGGACAACCTTCTGCGCAGGCTGGTTCCGCGCAGTGGTGGCAGGCCGTGGTGATGGTTTGTTGATAGCTTTCCTTTGGGGCCACCACTAGTCCCAGATCGCGCCAAGCCTCATCGTCATCCAACCCATTCAGACCGTGACACGCCACCACACAGGCTTTGCAGCCGGTGCAGCGATCCAAGTTTACTTCGAACGCAAATTGCTCATCCGCACTTGGAATAGACAGCGGAATGAGCGACTCATAGCGTTTCGCCACCGAAACCTGCTCCTCGTGCCAGCGGGAAAATGTCCCCACCGCTGTGTGCAGTTTGGGTTGTTCCGTGAGTAGTTCCCGCAGGAGAACTTCTGGAGCAGGGAGTTCAGCTAGCTTCGCAGAAGACAGCTTGAAGCTCGCCAAGGGGGTGGCGGTGGCAGAAGTCATGGAAGGTTTCCTCCGGGTTGCGGCGGGCCTGGAAACCTTTGAGCATGGCTTCAAGCGTGGTGCCTAATTGTGAAAATGGAATACCAGTAAATACCTGCGTGCCCACTTTGCGATTCTCGCCAAAGCCTCCGCCAACACAGACGTGATAGCCTTCTTCAGACTCGCCACTGGCGTTCTTGACCTTGGTGGCCAGCAGGCCGATGTCGCCCATGAAATGCTGAGCGCAGGAATGCGCGCAGCCGGTGAAATGAATGTTGATGGGCCGATCCAGCTTCACGCGTTTGTCGAGAAAATCCATCATGGCGATGGCATGACCTTTAGTGTCAGCGGAGCTAAATTTACAATAACGATTCCCAGTGCAGGCCACAAATCCGCTGCGCACATTGGATTGGGAAGTGGGAAAGCCCATCTTATCAAGGAGCTTGCACACCGTGGGCACAAAGGCTTCAGGGATGTTGGGAATCAGGAAATTCTGCCACACCGTGAGGCGAACTTCACCGGTGCCATACGTGTCCGCCAATTGGGCGACCTTCTCCAGTTGCTTGTCCGTCATTTGTCCGACCGGCACCGTTGCGCCAATATAGAATAGTCCGGGTTGCTTCTGCGCGTGGGAGCCCACGTGAGTGTGGCCTTGCTGGCTGAAGGAACGGGGTTTGTTGAGCGGAGAATCGGCTGGGAGCAGCCGCAACTTCGTCTTCATGAGGGCTTCCACATCATCCCGGAAACCATCCAAGCCACGGGCTTCGATGATGTATTTCAAACGCGCCTTCTTCCGATTGGTGCGATCGCCATCGCGAATGAAGACGCGCAGAATCCCGGCCATCAGCGCGATGAGTTCCTCTGGTTTAACAATGACGCCCCAATCGCTGGCAAAGGTTTGATGTCCCGTGACACCACCGAGGCAAATGCGGAAATAGATGCCAGGATCGATTCCCAAGTCGTTGGGTAAAATTTCCACGGCACTAGCCCCAATGTCGTTTGTGTCCTCGACGGATGAAATCAAGCCGCCGCCATCGAAGGCAATATTGAATTTTCGGGGCAAGTCGTAGAACTCCTGGCCGCCAATGATGAGTTGGGAAAGTTCATGCACCAGCGGGCTGACATCGATCAACTCATAGGGATCGATTCCCATCGTGGGATTAGCGGTAATGTTACGGATGTTATCCGCTCCCGCACCTTTGGAATGCAATCCGCAGCTCTGGATGCGGCGGAGGACATCCGGACAGTGCTTCGGCTCAATGACACGAATCTGGAAATTGTTCCGCGTGGTGATTTGAATGTATCCGCTGGTGAGTTCGCGGCTAATGGATGCCAGTTCACGGAGTTGATAGGACTTTACGGTGCCACCGGGGATCCGCAGTCGGCACATGTAGCCGTCTTTGACTGGATTCAACCAGAAGAGGCCGTTCCATTTGTAACGGAACGCCATATCCGCCTCGGGTGCTGCATTCCAGCGGGCGTCGAGTTGGAGTTGTTCAATCGCATCGAAGGGATTGAGATCGTGTTTGATGCGTTCTTCTTTGGTCAAATCATCCAGCGAAGGACCCGTGGGTGCCGCCACCGCAGCCGGAGCCAGACCACCAAAGGTGATGCCGCCGGCATTGAGTCCGGCAAAGTAGCCTTCCAGATAACGTTGCTGCACGGCCGTAAAGCCTTCAGCGGCGGAGGGTGGGGGAGGGAGCGCGTTCATGATGGTTTTGGGAGATTGATTTCTGCAAGCTCAATAGACATCGCGGGCGTAGCGTTTGCTCTTCTTCAGGTCGGCAATGAAGCTCGCGGCTTCGGCTTCATTCATGGCGCCATGGGTTTGGGCGATTTGATGCAGGGCGGCATCCACGTCCTTGGCCATGCGGGAAGCATCCCCACAAACGTAGAAGTGAGCCCCCGCAGCCAGCCATGCCCAGAGTTCACTGCCACGCTCCAGCATTTTGGTTTGCACATAGATTTTTTCCGCCTGATCCCGGCTGAAAGCGAGATCCAATTTTGTCAGCGTGCCTTCGCGAAAGAAGGCTTCGATTTCATCCTGATACAGGAAATCTGTGGCGACATGTTGATCACCAAAGAACAGCCAATTGCGGCCGGTCGCCTGGGTCGCTTTGCGTTCTTGGAGGAACGCGCGGAAGGGAGCAATGCCGGTGCCGGGCCCCACCATGATGACGTCTTTGCTGAGATCGGTGGGCAGACGGAAATGGGGCGCGCTGTGGATGAAGACGCCAGTGGTCTTGCCGATATCCAAGCGGTCCGATAGGAAGGTCGAGGCGACCCCTTTATGATGAACCCCATCTTGCTCATAGCGCACCGCCCCGACCGTGAGATGCACTTGCTCAGGATTGGCTTTTAGGCTGCTGGAAATAGAATACAAGCGAGGCTGCAGTTTCCTCAGATCCGCCACGAAGGCGGCGGCAGTAACGTCCGTTGAGGTTTTGCCGAGCAGGCTCCGCACTTCATAAGCTGAAATTAAGGCTTCGCGCAGTGGTGCCATTTGGCCACCTGGCAGCGGCACGAGCACACTCGGATCGAGAGCGTGATTTGCGATCACATGGTCCACCACGCCGGGGCAGTTTTGCACGCAGACACCAAGCGCATCTCCTGTTTCATAGACTAACCCTGAGTCTGCCAATGAGAGCGCAATGTGACGCGTGTCCTTGGCCGACTCCGGTTCATTTAACATACGGTTTTCGAGCAGTGCGGCGGGGAATGGATTCTTTTTGGAGTATCCCGTTGTTTCGGAAACTTCCTCAGACGCTGGGGCTGCCAAGGCTTGGGTGCCCCCAGTCAGCGCGCTGAACGCAGCGTCACTCCAGGATTGCGCCAGATCATCGAATTCCACATCACATTCCACTCGTGGACTAACGCATTCGGCCCCGAGTTCCTGGAAGCGAGCATCCAAGTCCCGTCCGGCTTTGCAGAAAGTGTCCGCGTAATTCATATCTCCCAGCGCCAGCACGGAGTAGCGCACGCCTTGCAGACTGGGCGACGATCCATTTTGATTCAATCCGCTCCAGAACCCAGCGGCATTATCCGGCATTTCGCCTTCACCCCAGGTGCTGGAGATAATCAGGACGTTCTTTTCCTTGGATAAATCGGCCGGAGCAATGGCCTCCAGTCCCAACGCGCGTGAAGCAAAGCCGCGTCCGGCAGCTTTTTTCGCCAGTTTTTTGGCTAAGCCTTCTGCGTTGCCGCTTTGGCTGCCAAATAAAATTAAGAGCGGTTCGCTTGGAGCGGTTGCGGCCGGTGCGTTTACTTGGGTGCGACCTAACACGCCAGCCAGAAATCCGTTCAGCCACGCCCGTTGTTCGGGGGAGAAGGGAGCATTGTCTGGGATGAGCGGGGTTTGCGAGGTCATGCCTCCTTATTCAGCACGGCTTGTGCCAAGTTTTGGTGATGCCGTATGATCGAAGCATCATGTTTTTCGATAAGTGCATGAAATTTATTCATTTCCGCGAAATTGGGGTCGGTTGGAGGCGGTCAAATCTCGGTTTGCCAACTTCCCTCCCGGGTGCTTGTTCAGGGAGCATGAATTTTCCCACCATCGACTGGTCCGCTGTGCGTTCACAGTTTCCGCTGCTGAGGCAAGTGCAGACCAACGGCCAACCCCTCCTCTATTTTGACAGTGCCGCCAGTTCCCAGAAGCCGCACCAAGTCATTGCTGCGCTGCAATATTACTACGAGCACGACAATGCCAATGTGCATCGTGGTTTCTACGAACTGAGCGCCCGAGCCACTGAGGCCTATGAAGCTGCTCGTCAGCGGGTTGCGGCATTGCTGGGCGCGGAGATAGATGAGATCGTGTTCACCAGAGGCACCACTGAAGCCATTAATCTGGTCGCCCACTCGTGGGCTCAGCGCAATCTGCGTCCGGGGGATGTGATCCTGCTCACGGAACTCGAACACCACAGCAACCTTGTGCCTTGGCAACTGGCTGCGGAGCGCCACGGAGCCACGTTGAGATTTGTCCCGGTGTTAGGCGAGGATGGCGCACTGGATCTGGCGGCGGTGTCGGACTTGCTAACGCCAGCGGTCAAGCTCTTCGCTTTCCCCCATATTTCCAATTCGCTGGGAACCATTACTCCAGTAGCAGAGTGGTGTGGGATGGCCCGCAGCCGTGGCATCGCCACTTTGGTCGATGCCGCTCAGAGCGTGGGGCACATCCCGGTTGATGTAAAGGCGCTCGGATGTGATTTTCTGGTCTTCTCTGGTCACAAGATGTGCGGGCCGACCGGAATCGGGGTGTTGTTCGGCACGGCGGCGGCTTTGGCCGACTTGCCGCCCTTTCATGGTGGTGGGGAGATGATCGAAACGGTAAGATTCGACCGCAGCACCTACCGGGAGGCGCCCGCTAGATTTGAGGCCGGCACCCCACCGATTGCTGGTGCCCTTGGTCTCGCGGTTGCTTGCGATTATCTGGAGGGGATCGGTCTGGGGGCAATTGAAGCGCGAGACCATGAACTTACACAGTTGCTAGTGGAGACACTGCGCGGAATCCCGGGAGTCCGTGTCCTGGGGCCGAACGGTGCCCGGGGAGCGCTCGCGAGCTTTGTGTTGGACGGGGTTCATCCCCATGATCTGGTTACCTTCACGGGCGAGCAGGGCTTGGCCTTGCGGGGTGGCCACCATTGCACCCAGCCACTCATGAGGAAATTAAACCTGCCAGGCACCACCCGCGCCAGCGTGTATTTTTATAACACCGAAGCCGAAATCATGCGGTTAGGCGAAATCATCGCTGCCGCCAGTCGGTATTTCTCGTAAGCAGTCGCAGAACGGGGCGTTGGCGTGGACGCGGACTGGATAAAAGGGGCGGCTCTGGAAGGTTCGAACCGTCAAGGTGGGCACAGTTCGCGTGGAGCCTCGGCCACGCGATCTTCGACTTGCACTGGATGCGGTGCTGGCGCATAACCCCATAGCAGCGTAGTTTACCAAAGCCATCGGTGGCTCCCTGCCGAGCAAGCCGATCAAGTAAGTCTCCTAAACCACGATCCTTTCACCCCTACCACCATGATCCCTCGTCAACTTCATCATGCCGCGCTGGCGTTAAGCTTGAGCTTCACTGTGGCCGCAGTGGCTGAGGCACCGCGTCCGATTACCTTCACCGAGGACATCGCTCCGCTAGTTTTTCAAAATTGTGCGGGTTGTCATCGGAACGGGCAGATTGCCCCATTCGCATTAACTGATTATGCCTCCGTCAAGAAACACGCCAAGCAAATGGTGGAAGTGACGGTTGACCGCACGATGCCGCCCTGGCATGCGGACCCGGGCTTCGTCGAATACAGTAATGACCGTTCCCTCACCAAAGCGCAGATTGAGTTGATCTCTGCCTGGGTGGCTGCTGGCGCGACTGAAGGTCCGGTCGATAAGCTTCCGCCATTGCCTCCCATGAAGGACGGGTGGCAGCTCGGACCACCGGATCAGATCGCCACGATGGCGGAGCCGTTTACGGTGCCAGCGGAAGGGCGGGATATTTATCGGAAGTTCGTGATCCCGCTGAATCTAAACGAGGACACTTGGGTCAGGGGAATCGAATTTCATCCAGGCGATCCCAAAGTGGTGCACCACATCCTTTATTACTTGGATACGAGCGGCAAGGCCCGGGAAATGGACGCCAAGGACCCGGGGCCTGGCTTCAAGGGGATGGGGCAGTCCAATGGAGATTTTCGCTATATTGGAGGGTGGGATTTGGGCACGCAGCCTGCGGAACTGCCTTATGGTCTGCGCTGGTTCATTCCCAAGGGAGCTGATCTGGTAGTGCAAATCCATTATCATCCTAACGGTAAGGAAACAACCGACCAATCTTCCGTCGGATTCCACTATTCCAAAGAGCCTACGGCTCGTCCCTGGTCGATTATTCCGGTGCCACCACATTTCGGCATGATGCAGGGGATCGACATTGCCGCCGGTGAGAAGGAACACATCGAAAAGACCTCGTTCACAATCCCGGAAGATTGCGAGGTTTTCTCGGTCAACGCCCACGCGCATTATTTGGGTAAGCGCATGGAGATGACCGCCACCTTCAAAGACGGCTCCACCAAGTGGCTGCTGAAGACTTCCAACTGGGATTTCCAATGGCAGGAGGATTATGCTTTCAAGCAGTCGATCAAACTCCCGGCGGGCACTCGCTTGGATGTCTTGATGTCTTATGACAATTCCGCTGAGAATCCCAACAATCCCACCCATCCCCCAAAACGTGTCGTGTGGGGGCCCAGCACCACAGACGAAATGGGGGTCATCACCCTGTGCGCCATTTTCAACACCAAGGAGCAGAAAGAGGCTACGCATCAAGCCTTGCGAGTCTATCTGGCGAATCAACTGATCGACCGCCTCCTCGAAGGAGATGAATCCGTCTTTGGATCCGTGCGCGGTGAGATCGGATCCAGCGATCAGGCCGCCAAGGCCGCGCAGACGCTCCAAGCGGCCCGGTTACCTTTGCTGGCATTAGATGCCGACAAAGATGGGAAACTTTCTCCAGCAGAACGCATTCCGGCAGTGGCCTTCGTGCTCCAAGGCTCCTTCATCAAGAGGCTCGGAGCGATCGGTTTCGACTAATCCTCCCGCATGCCCTCCCGCGGCCGTCACCAGAGTTCCTCCAAGGAATGCCACGCCACCATGCGTCGAATCGAGTCGATGCCGGGTGTCATAGGTGTCATCATTGGTCGATCTTACGGCGGGAAATCTTTAGGGAATGGCAGCAGCACCGGAACCGTCAAAGTCCAGCGCAAAGCCCCGGGCGGCCTGAAAGCAGTGACCCAGACGGCCAAAGGATTGCAGGAAATTTTTATCCGCACCGAGGCTGGGCGGGAAGATGACATCGCTGAGGCGATTACTCAGTTAGGGTGAACGGGTTGAAGGCTGCTAATTCTAAGTTGAGTTCAAAGGGACATCTTGTCAGATTCAAGCCGGAGGCTTGACAGAAATTAGCCGGGGGTTGAGCGATAGCGATACCCCCGGTATTCCAACGAAGTGACCGCATCCCGGCAGGGATGCCAGAATAGGATCGTGCCAAACCATTTCCTCTCATATTGCTGATCTGGCATCCCTGCCGGGATGCGATTCTTTTGGGCGCCTGACCGGGGGTATCGCTGGCGCTCAACCCCCGGCTATTTTCTGAGATCCCTCCGGGATCCTCTCATCTAGAACGCCACTTGGAATTAGAGTCAAGTTTCAAGTCGGCATCATTTGAATCTAAAATTTTAGATTTCACCCAAACCAGTTCATTGCGCGACCCGTCCACTGTAAGGCAGTGAATGGCCTTGTCCCTTGAGGATCTCTTTGGTTTCGCTGCCGCGCGTTTCCTTGATGAGACTGGTAAAGGGATCGCCATTGAAACAAACTTCCCCAAAGAAGGCCCAAACGGAAGCGTTCTCATTCACGAACATGGGAGCCAATTTACCGGCGGTGGTGGTGTAGCTGAAGCCACCCAGGATCTCGCTGCGTCCACCTCCCAGCGTATGGAGCAGGGTGCCGCCGCGCTCCGTTTTATACCCCAGCACCCACACGTCTCCCCCATCGTTCGTCAGATGCGTGCCTTGATTCTCAATGTTCAATTGCCGGGCCCAGACGTATTGTTTGTGAAATTTGAAATCGTCACCACACACATCCTCCAAAAAGACCTCCCCGCCTTCCGCTGCTTTGGAACTAACAATGGTGCCCGCCTCCAAACTCCGCAGCACCACGGTGCGACGCGTGTTGATTTCGATGCCGCCATGCAGCGTGCCGAAATGTTCAACGGAGACCACCGGAGCAGCGCCATTTTCAATCACGAAAGCCCGCAGGTCTCGTTTTCCGTAGTTGATCCAACCGCTGATCCCCACGACCCGCCGCACGTTTCCGCGCACCTTGAGCGGGCTACTAGTTTTATAGTTACCCGGCAGAAATACCGTGGTCGACCCGGAGTCCAAGGCCTTCTGAATGGCCTCCGTGGAGTCCACCTTGCCAGTGGGATCCGCTCCGAACGTGTCCACCACCGCCCACTTGACGGGATCTTCCAGATGGCACGGTGGGGTTTCTTTGACAGGAAGTCGCAGGGACAACGCTGGTGAAGGAAACGGGCTGCACGCTTCCTTCGACGCATACTCCTTGATGACTGGGCCGGCACTGCCCGGCTTATCCTCGCCTGTGACACGATACGCGGCTGCGAAATCCGGTGTTTTAAGATCGGCCAAGGCCCGGCTGTAGCCCGCCGTGGTGACGTCGCGCAGATACATCACGCCGCCGTTGTAATTCACGATCGCAGGCGTTTGGGCCGCTTTGGCGGTGCCTTTGATGGTCGCCTCCAGCAACAGGAGTCGGCCATAACTGCTCACCGCTGGCACGTCGTTTTCGCTGGTGAAATTACGAATACTAACCGACTGACCTTTGTTGCTGAAACCGGTTTCACGTTGATGGCGAACGGTGATGTTTTCAAAGCATTGGCTGTTGACCGCCCCGGCACAAGCAATGCCCTCGCGAAATCCTAGGACCTCACAATTCAAGACGAGCAACGGGCCATTCATATCCCGATGCGCCAGATCAAGCCCCACATTGCCACTGCATGCGCTGGCCAGGAAACGACAGTTCCGCACGGCTCCGGTGTTGTTGGAATAAAATTGTAGTGCCGTGGCCCCCGGATTATCCTTCCCGACATCGAACGTAAGATCCTCCACATAGTTATGAAACCAGTCAGCGGAGCCGAATCCGCCGCACCACATGATGGCCTGCGGTTGCTTCGAGTCCGAGCAGATGCCGTCCTTCAGTTTGAGAATGCACGTTTCCCGACTGGCTCCCCGTAACATGGTGTGCCCCCAGTTATCATGGCCCTCCCAGCGCTTCGGCCAGGTTAGGGTTCTGCTCACGAGATACGTTCCCGCAGGAAAATAGAGCATGCGATGATGGCCCACGTTTTCATTGAGGGCGCGTTGCAGCGCCTCGGTGTCATCAGTGATGCCATTACCTTTGGCGTTGTAGGGTGCCTGCGTGACGACGATCGTTTGCGGTGCTGCCGGAAAGGAGATTTCCGCTGGCAGGGCAGAAACCGTAGTCACGGCAACCACCAGTGCGAGCAAACGGAAGTGAGGGTCAATGAAGTTGGGATGGAGCATGATGTGGAATTTAGATTAGCAACTAATACCAACGCGTCGCTCCCGGTAAAGCCCGGTAGGATAATTACATCGGGCTACCATTGGCGGGGAAGCCGGACTTGTATCTCCCTGAATTCGAGTGCAAACATCGATGTATGACAATGATTCGCTCCGTGGGGCTCTGGCTGATTTCGCTGTGGTGTGCCACGGCGGGACTGGCTGCGCCTGACGAACTAACCACAGTGGCGGAGGTGCGCCAACTGACGCAGGAACAAGCGCGCACGCATTTGCCGGTGCGCTTGCGGGGAGTCATTACCTTCATTAATGCCGATGCTGGGCATGCGTTCGTGCAGGATGCCACGGGCAGCATCTTTTTCAGCCCTGGTTTTGCAGGGACGCCCGGAGCAGTCTCGCCAGCCCTGGGTGAAACGGTGGAAATTTTCGGGCAGACGGTGGCGGGGGAATTCTCTCCCAGTGTGGCGGGCGGCACGGCGGCGGATGGCACGCGACTACCCGTGCAATTGCAGCATTTACCGGAAATACGAACTCCTGCTCCAGAACCGGTGGACCTGCGGGAGATCAGGCAGACGCGTTGGCATGATCAGTTAGTGCAAGTGCGGGGCACGGTGCGGGAGGTAACGGGAGAGGCCGGCAAGCCCTATACCTTTGTGCGCTTGATTCTAAGTGATCGCTCCGGGAACACCATCGAAGCCTTCATTTATCAATCACCACGCGTGCCGACGGAGTGGTTGCAGCAAGAGGTTAGTTTGATCGCAGTGGTCGCTGGCGGCACCAACGAACGGGGGACCTTTGGCAACGTGAGGTTGCTCATTCCGAAATTCTCCGACCTCACCTTGCTCCCGCGCCTGGCCGATGAACCGCGCTCCATTGCCTCGTTGTTCTTGTATCAACCACCCCTGTCGTCCTATGCGGATGCGGCCCCCCGCTGGTCGCTGCAGGGCGTGGTGAGTTTGGTGCGGCCGGGCGAGGGATTCTTCCTCTTGGAGGATCAAAACGGCGTGTGGGTGCAGACACCGCAGAAAATTTCGCTCAGCGTGGGAACCTCAGTGCGGACGGAAGGTTATGCCATGCAAGGTCCACGCGGCACGTTCCTGGCCGATGGGATCGTGGCACCGTTGAGCGTCGGCCCAGCACCGACTCCTCTTTGGCACACGTTAGCGGAGGCGGAGCGACCGTCAGCGGAAGCCTCGCTCGCTGAACTTACCGGGACTATTTCCGCACTGGCGATGACCCCTCAGGAGCAGATCGTTTATCTGAGAGATGATTCCGGCCAGGCCTTCGAAGCCCGCAGTCGTGAGCGGTGGCAGACCACGCCACTCTCGGTGGGCGCATTGGTTCGGGTGACTGGAGTTTGCCAAACGTCGCCTCCCCATAAGCAGCCGTCCTTACTCACGTTGCTGTTGCGCTCTGAGACCGACGTTCAGGTGCTGCGGCCCGCGCCTTGGTTAACCACTGAGCGCTTGCGCTGGCTTCTACTGGGACTCGGCGTCCTCGTGGGGCTGGGGTTGTTATGGTTGCTGCTGTTGAAACGACAAGTCAGCCGGCAAACACGCCAACTCATGGAAGGCGTGATTGAACGCACCCTGCTGGAAGAACGGCAACGATTGGGGCGGGATTTACATGATTCACTGGAACAACAACTAGCCGGTTTACACCTGCACTTGCAAGCCTTGCAAGATTGGACGGCAGCATCCCCGTCCCCACCACACATTCAGCAGAGCGTGGTCACTGCGGGGCGCATGCTGGACCACTGTCGCGCCGAAGCCAGACGCTCGGTGTATGATCTGCGCTCCGGAACCTTGGAACGAGAGGGCTTGGTCGGCGCGCTGCGGGAACTGGTGGCCGGAACGCCCTCCGCGACGTTCACAGCCCCGGGCTCATTTCCTGCGCTGCCGAAGATTACCGAGTTCCACCTCCTGCGCTGCGCCCAGGAAGCCCTCGGCAATGCGCTGAAACACGCGGAGGCAAAAAATATCCTGATTTCCCTAACCTGCTCAACTAACGTAATTACGCTAACTATCAAGGATGACGGCAAAGGCTTCGATCCCGCAGTCGTGGCTCGTAATGATGGCCAACATTTTGGCTTGCGGCATCTGCAAGAACGCGTCAACCGCCTCCAGGGGAAATTGCAGATCACCACCCAAGTGAACGTAGGGACCAGCCTCACCTTTACCATCCCAACTGTGCCATGAAATCCATTCGCCTCTTGCTGGTGGACGATCACTTTTTCGTCCGCAGCGGCCTCACCACCTCGTTGAGTTCCGAGCCCGACCTGATCATTGTCGGGGAAGCGGATAGCGTTGCCAGCGCCATCACGGCTTGGGAGCAGTTGCGCCCGGATGTCACCCTGCTGGATCTGCGCCTCGCGGATGGTTCCGGCATGGAAGCGCTGCGGGCGATCCGCGCCCAGGATCCAAACGCCGCCGTCCTGATTTTCTCGGTGGAAGAAACCGAGGAAGACATCTATCGCAGCCACGAAGCCGGGGCGGCAGGGTTTCTCAGCAAGTCTGCTCCCCGTCGCGAACTGCTCCATGCGATTCGCGTCATCGCCAGCGGGCAACGCTATTTCTCCCCCACCGCCACCGCCTTGATTCAGCAACGCCAAACCCACACGGGCCTCAGCGCGCGCGAACTCGAAGTGCTGCATCTCATCGTCGCTGGCCTCACCAACAAACTCATCGCAGACCGCCTCGGCATCGCGGAAAATACGGTCAAAGTCCACGTCGCTCGCCTCCTGGAAAAACTCAACGCCCCAGACCGCACCAGCGCAGCCAAACAAGCGCTGCAACGCGGCTTGGTGCGACTCTAAGAATCAGGTATTCTAAGCGAATGTGGAGCAGTCGGCTCGACTGCTCCCCCATCCCACCAGCGCCACCGCAGTCCAGCGGACTGCGGCCACACTCGCAGCGCGCCAAATAAATTACCGCCGATGGAAGAACCGCCGACGCTCGCGGTAGCCTACCAAGCCAAGCAAGGCCAGTGCTCCGACAGCGGTGCTCGCCTCAGGGACCGGCACCAGTTCAAAGCCGCCACCGGAGGTAATGAGGTCACCGCCGAGGCCCACCAAGGTAGATCCACCATCGCTGTAGAATTGCACCTTGGTTGGATCAGGGAAGGTTCCAGCGGAGAACAACAGCTTATCCCCCGTGCTAGCGGTCCAAATGGCACCGCCCGTGTAATTCCACACGCTCAGTAATCCCGACCAAGTGCCGGTATTGGCGAACGTCAGCACTGAGGCCGCGTCATTCATATCAATCGTCGAGGCCGCCGTCACACTCAAGGCACCTGTGCTGCCACCGAAGGCACCCGTCTGTAAGGTGCCACCGCTAAGGCTCAGCGTCGCGCCACTGGGCAACGCGGTGTTGCTGCCCAAGAGCAACGTCCCGCCACTGATATTCGTGGAACCGGAGTAGGTATTGTTGCCGCTCAGCGTCTGCACGCCATTGCCGGATTTGGTCACACTGCCACCCAGTCCAGCGTCGGTAATATTACCGGAATACGTTGCCGGGCCATTTCCAATTTCCAAGGTCTTCGCTCCCAAGACCACACTGGATCCAGCCACGCCATCCAAGGTGGCGATTGTTTCCGAGGCGTTGATCCCAGCAATGCTGAAAACACTGGTGAGACTGGTCAACTCCACCGCACCCGTATCCGCCAGCGAACCCGTTCCACTCAAGGAAAGCGTGCCTGCACTAACCGTCGTTTTGCCGGTGTAGGTATTGGGACCGGTCAGGGTGAGTGTATTGGTGCTGAGGCTACCAAGCGTGAAACTGCCTGCACCAGCGATTACACCATCGTAGCTGCCTGCAGCGGTTTGATTCACGGTGAAGTCCCGACCTGCGCCTCCGTTATTGATCGTGGCGGTGTTGGTGCCGCTGGTTGGGGTTGCGATGGTGCCACTCAGGCTACCTACGGTGGTATCCACCGCCGTTGCCAAATTGAGCACGGCATTGGTGCCGACCCCTGTGCTATTGGTGTTGTTAACAGACAGCGTGCCCGTGGTCGCACCGAGCGTGCCTCCTGTTCCGACGGTCAAGGTGCCTTGGCTGAGTGTGGTGCCGCCAGTGTAGGTGTTTGCGCTCGAGAGGGTCTGGGTAAATGTTCCATCCTTCACGACGCTGATTACTCCCAGACCTCCCCCGCCGAGGATAAGGTGATTAGTCGTGTTTTTATTGGCTGTCGGGTTCAAGGTGAGGATCGAATCGCTCGCGCTCTTGTTGATGATGCTGATACCTCCAACCCCAGAAGCCAGTCCGTTTAATGTCTGGTCGAAGCCATTTAGATCTAGTGCTGTGAAAGCGGCGGCGGTGCCGCTGAAACCGGAAATGCTCAGATTGGTCGGCAAGGCATTGTCGATCCCAAGGCGCACACCAGCGTATCCAACAGTCGCCCCGGTGAAGACTGTAGAATCGCTACCGAATGAATTGCTTGCGCTCGAAAGAGTAACGAAGTCACCATCGGTGTTGCCAACGCGAAACAGAATATTAGCAGTGGTGATCCCCGCCGCCTGAGTAATCGCCCCCGTGAGGATTAGTGAAGCTCCGTCCTGCGTGCCGATGCGGGAGGTTCCGTTGGCGTTCAGTTCAATGTTACCGGCAAAGGTGTTGCTACCGCTGACGCTTTGGATGAATCCACGGCTGCCAATTAGGAGTGGGCCGACGGGAGACGTCGTGGTTCCGGATCCATTACCCGAGATTGTTTCTGTGGCGGTGTAGTTGATCCCGCCGGAGAAACCCAGTGCGGCGTTTGCTGCGACTGTGGTTCCAGCCGTGTTCGCTCCAAGCGCGCCATTGGCCGCCACCACCAAGGCCCCTGAGTTGATGGCGGTTGCGCCAGTGTAGGTGTTCACACCGGAGAGGGTCAGTGCATTTGTGCCCCCGAGAGTTAGACTGCCCGCTCCGGCAATCACCCCGGCGTAGGTCCCGGGCACGGTTTGATTGACGGTGAAGTTTCGGCCCAGACCACCGTTGTTGATGGTGGCCGTATTGGTGCCGCTAAGTGGCGTGGCGATAGTGCCACTCAAGCTTCCGACCGTCGTGTCCACGGCGGTGGCCAGATTTAGAATCGCATTGGTTCCGGCGGCGGTGCTGTTGTTGTTGTTGACCGAGAGCGGGTTGGTATTTGCGCCAAGGGTGCCGCCGGTGCCGACGGTTAATGTGCCTTGGTTAAGGGTCGTTCCGCCCGTGTGGGTGTTGGCCCCGCTCAGCGTTTGGGTGCCTGTGCCTATTTTGGTGACATTAAGGGTGCCCGCCGTGTTTTTGACAATGCCGCTAAAAGTTGCAGTGGCGTCATTGTCCCCCAAAGTCAGGATCGGCGAGCCGCTGGTGCCGTCCACGGTGCCATTGCCACTCAGGCCATTAATGGTATCGCTGAATCCGGCCATGTTAAGGTTGCCCGTGCGGGTTGCCGTGTTGTTATTGAGAATGACATTCCCTTTGCCTGCTCCATTAGGAATCTGGTTGGCTGCGCCCAGCGTCAGCCGTGCTGTGTAGGTTTGAGCAGGAGCGGCGTTGGTTCGGCCGACGACCGTATCACCTTGGTAGTCATTTGCGTTCGCTGCGGAATTGAGCGTCACAGTGAGAACAGTGCTGGCCGTTGAGGTCTGGCTCAAGTCCAAAACCAAACCGCCCGCACCGCTAACCTTGTTAGTTAAAATAAAAGCGCCAGTGATAGTGTTGGAACTGAATACCGCATCTGAGTTAGCAGTAATTTGGCCTGAGAGGGTTATGCCCGCCACATCCGAGCGAACCCCAAACCGATCGGTGCCCAGTCCTGTATTGAAAACAATGGGATTAGCCAGCGTTTGGGTCGCTACCGTCGAAAAATAAATACCAGCCTTGTCCGTAGCAGTCTGGCCAATGATAATTGGGCCACTGCCAAAAGGGGTGCCGGTGATGGCGGCGTTAATACTAAGGCGTGTGCCCCCCGCATTGTTGGCTAGGACTACACCTCCGGAATACGAGTTAACAGTCGCTGCGGTCAGGCCTGCGAAGGCCGTGCCACTATTGGAGTTGTTGATGATGATTTGCGTTTTCCGAGTTGCCCCGTCGGTCGTCGAGGCCAACGGTAGATTGCTTGCGGCAGATGAAATGTTGAGCGCGTCCACATACACACCAGTTCCTGAGGGTGTGCCTGCCGTAGTTGCGGAAGAAGCCCCGGTGCCTGATCCGGTATTTGTGATGAAAGTGCCGGCCACGCTGGTCAATAAGCCAATCGTTTGGCTGTTACCAAAGAGATCAAGCGTGCCTGTAGCAGCCAAGGTGATGTTATTTGCGCTGGTCAGGGCCGTGGCAGAACCGAACTGGAGGCTACCACCGTTGACTGTCAGTGCTGTGGAACCGGCAGGTCCCGATAGACGAAGGATGCCAGCGTTGACAGTAGTAGCTCCGGTGTAGGAGTTGGTGCCCGCTAAAATTAGCGTCCCGGCTCCAGCCTTGGTCACGCCGAAGCCGGCACCTGAAATGTTACCGCCTACTGTCAGGGTATTGGCCGTGACAGTAACCGTGGGGGTGGTAGAGAGGACAACCGCACCAGTGCCCAGATTGAGAGCGTTTGTGCCTGTAAAAGCTACGTTGCTGTTCCACGCTTGCGCATTGTTCGTCGAAAGAGTCAGCGCGCTGCCACTGCTGTTATCTAGGTTGCCACCAGCGATGGTCAAGGTGCCAGAGCCGAGGGCGGCGGCGTTGCCAAGGTTAAGAGTGCCAGCGTTTAAAGTGGTGCCGCCGGCGTAGGTATTAACTCCCGAGAGAGTGAGGGTGCCAGCACCGGTTTTGGTCAGACTGCGGTTGTTGCCCCCGTCGCCAATCGCACCACCGACCGTGAGGGTGCTTGCGGTGGCCGTGACCGTGGCGCTGTTATTCAATGTGACCGCACCGGTGCCGAGATCCAAGGCATTCGCGCCGGTGAAGGTGAAGCTGCCGTTCCAGTTCTGAACGTTGTTACCTGCGTTGACGACCGCGCCACCGGAAGCGTTGATGGTCGTGCCTGCCCCGATGGTGAAGGTGCCGGTGCCCAGCGCGCTGTTATTCGCGAGGTTTAGCGTGCCTCCTGCGAGGTTCAGTCCCCCCGTCCCCGTGTTATTGCCGCTCAAGGTGAGCACGCCGTTACCGGTCTTGGTGACACCACTGGTGTAGGTCACGACGCCGCCAATATTAAGTGCAGTGCCATTGGCAGTTTCCCAAGTCTGGGGCATTCCTGTGGTGACCGGCGCGCCAATGCTGATGGTTCCTGCATTGGCAGCGACCGAGATCCCGTTGTTGGAACCGACCGGTGCAATGGTCAACGTGCCGCTAGTTCCCTGGTCGATGCTTACAGCAGTGACACCGGAGGGATTGGAGGTAAACCGCAGGCTGTCCACCGTGAAGTTTCCATCCAAAGTGGTGGCGATGGCAGGTCCCGTGGCAGTGGTGGTGCTGAACACGAGCGTATCCGAGGCCACCGGCAGCGCTCCAAGATCAGTGGCCCCACTGACCACGTTGGAAAAGTTGGTGTCAGGGCCGGCATTAAGTGCGCTCCAAGAGCCTCCCGCAATATCCCCGTGCCAATAGACCAAGTTGAGCGGGGTAGTGGTCAGGCGCAGCGTCTGATCCGCATTGATGGTGCTGAAGACGTAATTGAAGCCGGAGGGGGCACTGCCGAGCGTGTAATCCCCAGCGGCTAAGCTGCCCGCAGTGACGTTGAGCAGATCATAAGTGCCAGCCGCCAGACCACCTAGGCTGTTGAAGTTTAAGGAGACCGAGGGGGAAACGTTGGCAGTGCCAGTGAGATTGAGGACATCATTCACTGTGGGTGCGTTGAGGTCAAAACCTAAGGAACTTCCAGCGGCCAAGGTTAAGCCATTAATGGCCATCGTCGTGGTAGCATTATCGTAGAGGTTCAGGGTAGCGGCGGCGGCTATGCTGATGCTGCCGAGACCCGTGGCGGAAAAGCCAGCATTGAGAGTTCCGCCACTGACGGTGACGTTTCCACCGTTAAGGTTGGTAGTTCCCGTAATGGCAATCGCGCCAAGCCCCGTTTTGGTGAGATTGGCTGCGGTCGCGGTGGTCACGCCGCCCAGTAAATTCAGCACTCCGCTGGCATCACTGGCATTTAATGTGCCGCCACTGCTGCCCAGCGTCAGCACCTGATTGGCTGCAAGGCTGGTGGCGCTGGCTGCGGTGTAGCTGAGGGTGCCGCCATTGATTCCCAGGGTGTTAGTGGCCGAGGCATTCCCCAATTGGTTGCCAGCAGAGAAAGCCAGAGTGCCGCCGCTGATATTGACCACGTTGGCGAAGGAGCCCAGCCCATTATTGGTCAGGGTGACTGTTCCGGCGGTGCTCTTAGTCACGTTAACTGCTCCTGCAAGCCCACCTGCTCCAGTAAAATTAACCGTGCCGCTGCGAAGATCGTAATCCGCATTCGAAGTGAGCACCCCGGTGGAACCCGTGAGGATGCCGCTGCCTTGGAGGCTGACGGTGCCGACCGAGTTAGTGAACGTGGCCGCATCAAAAGTGCCGGTGTTGTCGATCGTGAGGTTGCCATTCGTCGGGAGTCCGCCGTTAATGCCCAGGGCAAGCGTGCCGCCGCTGACAGTCGTTCCGGCGCTGTAGGTATTGCCTGCACCAGAGAGGGTGAGCGTGCCCAAGCCGATCTTGGTCAGACCACCAGAGGTGTTGTTGGTGGTCAGCGCGGAGGAGGTTACCGTTGCCGCAGTGCCCGTGCCAGTGGAAAAGCCGCCGAGTAGAGTGATGGTGGGTGTTTCATTTGCAGCATAGACACCGGGGGATGTGATCACAATTCCAGTGAGCGATCCACCAGTCATGAGGGCATATCCCGAGGCAGGCACGCCCGTGGCAGCAGCTGGCTTGCTGAAGACGACGGATGGTGCGCCAATGTAGCCCGAACCGCCGCTGATGCTCAGATTAGTCTGCGCCACCCCGACACCGGATCCTCCGAGCAACGGTTGGCTGGTTGTGATGGTTACGGGATTGCCATTTGTGTCCACGGTCAGGCCACCGCCGAAAGACGGCGCTCCGGTAACCGCACTGTTGTCCACCGCTCCGTAGAGCGTGTGGATAAAATTAATGTTCGTAGCAGCCGGGGTCCACCCAGTGGAGAGTGCCCCGGTCGCCTTGAAGGTGCCTCCAGCATAGTTCCAGTATCCATAGTTGGTGGCCGATGGGGTGGGCGGGAGTGCCACAGCGGCAGTGACCCCAGTGCTCAGCGTGCCAGCAGCGAGGTTTACAAAGCCGCTATTTCCATCACCGTTGTTCGCAGTGGCCGAGTTACCGTATTTCAGTCCGCCTGCACCCAGGAGGACCTGCGCGCCCGACCCCGCCAGATTCAGCACTCCGTAGCTGCCGCCCACGACAGTTGTATCCATAATCAGGCCATAAGGCGTGGTCGTTACGCTGCCCGTGCGGTCGATCTTGCCGGAATCTGCCACCGTGGTTTGACCGAGGCTGTAACTGAGATACCACTCGGCCGAGGTCTGGTCAATGGTGCCAGTGCCTCCCACGTAAACGACGCCAACTTGGACGCCAGTGTTTGTAACGCCAGCGTTCGGGCCGCTCGTGGCAGCCGCCGTCCCTTTGTTAGTCAAGGTAAAACGGTTCGAATCTTTGAGAGTGCCTCCCGTGATGTTGTAAAATCCGTAGGCTCCTGTCGCATTGACTACCCCTTGCGTGCCTGTTGTGTTGCCCGGGGTGAGGTTAATCGTGCCAGCTGTCTGATTAAAGGCCGATGCCGTGCCAGCCACGGTTGCGCCGGTAATGGCGAAGAGGGTGCTAGTCCCGCTGGTGGTATAATTGACGACGGCGTTGTTGCCCGCCGTGGGGTTGATGTTCAGCTTGGTGCTGGCGGTCGCGCCAATGAGACTGCCAGTCCCCGTGATATTCAAAATCCCATTGGTTATGAGCGTGTTTCCGGTGTGCGTGTTCGCGCCACTGAGGGTAAGGCTACCCGAGCCATTTTTGGTGAGTCCGAGCGCGCCGCCACCACCGTTTTGCACGATGCCACTGAACGTTTTATTTGTGGCGTCACCAAACGTTAGCGTCGCTCCGGTGGAAGCGTGATTATTTTGGATCGTGCCGTCTCCGCTCAGAGAGGCGACAGCGTTGCTGAACCCGTTCAGCCGCAGAATGCCCGTGCCGCTCACCGTCATGGCTGAATTGGCACTGAAGGAGTTCGTGGCACCACCTTGCAGGATGCCTCCACTTTGCACTGTGGTGCTACCGCTATAGGTGTTCTGGCCCGCAGCGGCCGACAGTGTCACCACACCGGTTCCACCGCCGCCAATTGTTAAAGCGTTCGTGCCAGTGACGGCTCCGCTCACGGTAAGGGAGGAACCATTGGCACCCGTGCCATCGGCACTCCACGTCTGGGCCGCGCCTAGAACAACCGGGGCGGAAATAGTGACGGTTCCGGCGTTGGAAGCAACATTGATACCGGTGCTGGAGGAGGTGGGGGCAAGGGTAAGGCTGCCAGGGTTGAGGGGACCGGCAGCAATGTTCACGGCGGTCACGCCGGAAGGACTGGCGGTAAATTGTAAATCGTTGATCGTGTAATTGTTATCTAGGGTAGTAGAGAAGACGGAACCTAGGGCGTTGGCCGCGCTGAAGATGACGGTGTTGCCGACGGTGGGGTTGTAACCGGCAATGGTGGTTCCGGCCGCGTCCGTAGTCCAGTTGGTGGTAGCACCGGAGGCACCGAGGGCCGACCAACTGTTGTTGATGCTTCCTCCCCAATAGAGACTTCCGGTCCCAGTGATGGGAGCAACAGTAACCTGCACCAGCGTGTCCGACGGAGCGCTCAGGGAATAGGTATAGCCTCCTGCACCGCTGTTGAGGACGTAGGCGGCCCCGCTCAGTCCACTGGCTGCTGAGATCAGATCATAGGTGGTGGAACTACCGATCGTCGTGAGCGGAATCAAGGTTAGGCCGACCGTATTGATCGTAGTGGCGGGCGCACTGGTGATGAGGCGGTCAGAACTGGCAGTATCAGTTCCAAGATCAAAAGCCAAGGTGGCCGTGCCCGTGCCCGCACCAAGGTTTAGATTCGAAACAGTGGTCAAGGGATTGGCGGTTCCGCTACCCATACTGAAGACAGAACCCGCTGCCACGGTCAAGCCAGTGTTGGCTGCCAGGGAGCCTGTGAGAACTAGAGCCCCCGCGTTCACCGTCGTGCCGCCGGTGTAAGTGTTGGCGCCACCGAGGGTTAAGTTTCCGGTGCCGGCCTTGATGAGAGCGAGGTTGTTGCCACCATCTCCGATGGCCCCGCTGAGGATTGCGCTAGTTCCGGCCACGGTGGTGCCGACTGTGCTGGTGATCGTTGCATTACCGCCCGACAGGGTGACCGGGCCGCCGAAGATGATATTGGCTTCCGATGCGGCAGTCGGAAAGGTGACGCCGCCATTCAAGGTCACATTGTTATTCAGTGTCGTCACCGTGCTCACTCTCGCACGGATTTGCGCCGAGGGCACAAAAGTCAGTGTTCCGGTGCCAAAGGGCCCGGAGGTGACAGAGCCGGGGTTGCCAGTGGAGTTCTGCTGCGGAATCGTGCTAGTTCCAGCGCTGAAGGTGGTGCCGCCGGTATAGGTCGATTGCGCATTCGGCACATACTGCCCGGTGCCGCCGCTCACAGTGACCGATCCACTGCCGCTGATGAGGCTGTTCACGCTGTAATTGCCAGTGCCGTTGTTGGCCATGGTGAGCGCAAAGCCCGCGGTATTGATGGTAGCACCGGTTGAAAGGGTAAATCCGCCTGTGGAATTATGGCCGATGGTGGCCGCGCTGCCCAAGGTAATCGGACCGACCCAGGTGGCCGCTGTGGCCGAATTGTTCGTCAGCGCCCCCTGCGGGGAAGACGCCAGACCGGTGCCGTTGACGGTCAGGGGCTCGGCTGCCGTCCATACGACCCCGTTGGCGTTCAACGCGGCTCCGGTGTTGATGGTTGTTCCCGCCGTGGTTGTCCCAAGAGGGGTCGTGCTAACGGAGCCCGTGGTAAGTGTTCCGGCATTAACGATGATTGCTCCGGTGAATGCCGCGAAATTACTGGTGCCGTTGCCCAAGGACAGGGTTCCGACGCCCGTCTTGGTGAGTGTTCCGGAGCCTTGGAGCTGTGCATTGGTCGAAGCAGTGCCCGCACCAGAGCCGTCGTCGAGTGTCAGGGTGACGCCGGTCGGGACGTCGAAAGCACCGCCGCCGCTGCCGATGCTGAAAACGTAGGAGCCTGCGGCGGAGACGATGGGGGCGTTGTCGTTGAAAGTTGCACTCGGCCGGAACGTCCCGCCGTTGGTCAGCGTGACCGTCTTGTAGGTGGTTGTGCTAGCGATGCCGAGAGGTCCTGCGGTGGCGGTGCCGTTGCTGCCGGAGGTCATTTGCAGGACAGATGTTGCGCCATCGACAGTGACGGCTCCGGTGAACGTGTTCGCCGCATTGCCCACAATGAGCGTCCCGCCATTTACTGCCAAGCCACCCGTCGTCGTGCCAATAACTCCGCCGAGCGAGAGCGTGCCCGTCCCAGCCTTGGTGATGCCAAAGGTGGCACCGGAAACGGCACCGAGCGTAAGCGTGGTGTTGGCGGCGGGAGCAAAAGTGGCTGCTCCTGTCAACGTGGTGACCCCAAAGGTAATGCCACCAACCCCAGTGCCAGTGATGTTTGTCCCACGGGTGATGTTGAGAGTCTGGGCCCCAATCGAAAGAGTTCCCAGCGTGTGGGTGACGGAAGTGTCCACCACTGAGGTCAAGCGGTCAGGCGTAATCGTGGAAGTAGCGGTGACGGTCGTGGCGCGGGCGAAGTTGAGGGCAGTGTCGTTGGCCAACTGCAAAGTGCCGCCGCCGAGGGAGAGTGTAGCGGCACCTGTGCCCAAGGCTTGGACACTCGTCGTGGCGCGCAGTATACCAGCTGTAACGGTAGTTGCACCGGTGTAAGTGTTAACGCCCGAGAGGGTGAGGGTGCCGGTGCCGTCTTTGCTGACGCCCCCGGTCCCGTTCGTCATCGGCGTAGAGATGGCGACGTCGCCAGCACCGCCAACGACGAGGGTAAACGCACCAGTGACGGAGGCCGTCGCATTGTTCAACGTGAGCGTGCCGGAGTCTGAGTTGACGCGCGACTGCGAGCCCATGGTAATGGTGCCGCCGTAGATGTTGTTGCCAGCGATGTTGCGCAATGCGCCAAAGTTCGTGATGCCACCACCATTGATGCTGAGCGCTTCCGCACCCACGGTAACCGCACCGGCTGTGCCGTCGATTTCAAGTGCGCTGTTCGCGACTATAGAGGTTCCCGCAGCGACGGTTCCAAGGCCGGTATTACTAGTGATTCGGAGCACACCTGCGCTGATGGTGGTGGTGCCGTTGTAGGTATTGGCTGTGTTCGACAGCGTCCACGTGCCAGTGCCACCTTTAGTGAGCGAAAGACCTGTGCCACCAATAATGCCACTCATGACGCCATTGCCCGCTCCGATGAGCTGCAAGCTGGGAGTGGTGCCGAGGCCACCTGTTGTGACGTTTCCGCTGAGGGTAAGGGTCTGCCCTGCAACCGTGTTCTCAATAATGCCACCGTTCGTGTTGGCAGTATTGCTCTGAATATCGATAGCTCGGTTGCTAGAGCCTCCGCTGACCCCGGTGAATTGTAATGTTCCGGTATTGTTAAATCCGGACTGCCCCAAGGTAATTTGCGATCCAGCACCGATCGCTGAAACGAGTCCACTGTTCGCGATGGAATTCGCGCTAATAGTGCCATTCGATATTACCAAGTTGCCGCTGAAAGCGTTCGAGGAGTTTGAAAGTGTCAGGACGGCGACGTCCGTGCGGCTAACCGTCCCCGTGAAACTGGAGGGAATGAGGCCGCTTATTGTGATCGGTTGGGTCCCTCGGAAAAAGAGACTGGTGGAATTGCCGGTAAACCCACCCGTGAGAGTGAGCAGGGCAGAGCCACTATTGGTGATGGTATTTGTAGCGGCACCAGTGGTGAGATTGATCACCCGGTCCGAAGTCGTGGCTGCTCCCGTGTAGGTGAGATTCCCCCCTAGATCTATCGTGCCGTTGGCTACGGTGGTGGGAGCCCCCAGTGCGCTACTGCCCCCACTAACGTTGGCAATCGTATTGAAACTTAAGGTTCCGGCGGAGACCGTGGTCTTGCCAGTGTAAGTGTTTGCTCCGGAAAGGGTAAGAGTTGAGGCCCCCAGCTTGGTCAGACCAACGCTGGCGGCTCCACTGATAACGCCGCCGAAGGAAGCGACGCTATCAACGGTTATGGATCGGGTCGAGGCTCCCAAGTTCATGTTATCCGTAAAAGTAAGAGCACCTGTATTAGTTGCATCACCCAGCGAGAAGTTTCCTCCGATGGTGATGCCTCCGGTGTATTTGCCGGTCAAGTCCCTGGCAGTCGTGCTATTGGAGCGAATCGTTCCGCCGTTGATCGTCAAAGCTCCCCCCGCTCCCATGGCATTGACGCCGCCAACCGCAACCGTGCCCGCATTCAAAGTGAATCCGCCAGCGTAGGTGCCTCCAGCGAGAGTCAGCGTGCCTGCCCCGGCCTTAATGAATCCAGTTCCAACTGCTGTGGAAATAGCCTGTGATCCAAAATCCAGTGTTTTACCTGTCGCCACCGTGATCGTGGCGACTGTCCCATTGGTGCCGAGGGTTCCGCCTGCGGTTACAGTCACATTTTCATTGGCCGTGATGGAAGCAAAATTTGTCGTGCCCCCCGTAATGGTCAAGGTTGTGCCTCCGTTGGCTTCAAAGACCACGTCCGACCCCGTGGTGTAAGCGGTGGTGTAAGGTCCGCCCGCTGCTGCTCCCCAAGTCGAACCTGTCCACGCGCCAGCGGTGGAGGTTTTCCAATACAAAGTGGCCGCTTGAGAGGAAGGCGAGCTCAAAAGGCCAAGCAAGCTCCCCGCCGCGAGCATCCTCAAGGCCAAGGGCACGGAGCCACGGGCGAGCCAAAACGGATTGAGGCACTTGAGACGGAGAGAGAGCGGAGAGAGTTTCATTTTGAATTATTTAGGGAATGGAACGCGGAGTTTGCACAGTTTGTGCATAATTAGTAGGAAAATATAAGAAATCTATGTTACAAATTGGCCGCTTTTGAGGCTGAACGGCGGGAACATCAGATGATTTTGCCTCGGGGAGCCATTTTCCGTTTTGAAATAGGGCGCTGGAGATTCTCAACTTTTTTCGAGATCAGAATGTGGAGCTGTCGGCCCGACGGATCAACCTGGGCGAGCAGTCCAGCGGACTGCTCCACATTCGCAAAACGGCCTCATTCGCGCGAATGGGGTGGCGGGGCGCAGTTGCAAATGCTGTGGGTTATGACACGGGGGTGGATGATTGTGAAATCCTGCTGTTGGTTCCTGCTGCTCTGTTCCCTGCTTCTCCGCCCGGTGCGGGCGGAGCTTGCGTTAGCCAAAGACAGCACGCTGCTGTTCTATGGGAACTCTCTCGTGGAGCGATTGCTGGAGCACGGAGAACTGGAGGCGATGGTGCAGTTGGCGTTGCCGGAGGCGCAATTGCATTTTCGCAGTCTGGCGTGGACGGGGGATGAAGTGGGGCATCGGTTGCGGGCCGAAGGATACGCTGGGCATCTCAAGGAGTTGATGCAGGCTTGGCCGGCTCAGGTCGTGGTGGTGGGGTATGGCATGAACGAGTCTTTTGCGGGAGCGGCTGGGTTGCCGTTGTTCCGTTCGCAGTTGGCAGGTTATCTGGATCAGCTAGGCCGGCTGCATCCGGGAGCGACTTTGGTGGTGCTGGCTCCCACGGCGGTGGAGAAATCTTCCTCCAGCGAGATCGATGTGGCTGCGCGGAATGCTGACATTGCACTTTACGCGGAGGCCTTGGCTGAGGCTGCGAAATCACGTGGAGCATTATTCGTCGATCTCTTTCAGGCGAGTCGAGCGGCCTACGAGCAAGGCAAAACGCCCCTGACGACGAATGGTCTGCATTTGAATGCCGAGGGCAATCGCGCCATGGCGAAGGTGATTGCCAGGGCGTTCGTGGGGACGGCGGCAGTGGATAAAATTTCCGTCGCGCAGGTGGCGGAAGTGGCCTCGGCGGCCAGTCAGTTGGCTCATTTCGTGGAGGAAGTGGTGCGGCCGAAGAATGGCGTGCTCTACTATGGGGTGCGGAAACGCCCCGAGGAACGCGCGCTCGAAATGCCACTGTATCTAAAGCGGATCGAGCAGGCGGATGCGGTGGTGCATCAACTGGTCCGCAAGCCGGGGGCGAAGTTCGCGGAGATGCCTGCCGTTTCCCTGCCTCCCCTGCCCCCTTGGAAAAAGCCCGGATCCAATGGGGATGTGGGCGTGGTAAAAAATGCGGCTGAAGCGCAGGCGGAATTCAAAGTGGCGGACGGTTATGCGGTGAATCTCTTTGCCTCCGATGAGCAATTTCCGGAGTTGCGCGCACCCGTGCAAATTGCCTTCGATGCCCGGGGTCGGCTGTGGGTGGTGACGATGCCGAGTTTCCCCCACACGGTGCCAGGGCAACCGCAGGAGGACAAAATCATCGTGCTGGAAGATACGGATCGCGATGGCAAGGCGGATAAATGCACGACGTTTGTGGAGGGCTTGGATGCCGTGGATGGCGTAGCCTTCACGGAACAGGGCGTGGTCATTTCCGAACAGCCTCGGCATTGGCTGATGCAGGACACGAATGGCGATGGTCGGGCGGACACGAAACGCGAATTACTCCGCGGAGTGGATGTCACGGATTCGCATCACGGCGGGATGATTGCGGCGGATCCTTTGGGTGCCATTTGGTTTTGCGATGGCGTGTTCCATCGCTCGCAATTCGAGACTCCGTATGGCGTGCATCGCACCGTGGACTCGACCACCTGTCGGCATAATCTGCTGACAGGGCGCATCGAAACCGAATGGCAAAGCATCACGCCGAACCCATGGAAAATCACGTTTGATCGCTGGGGGAACGCTTTCCAAATGTATGGCGATGGTTTGGTGCTGGATGGTCTGGCGCTGACGTGGACTCCGCTGGGAGTGTATCATCCGTTTGCTTATGCCCAAGTGGTTGGTTACGGCAAAGGCAGTGCGGCTGCCAGCATTTCCAGTCCGAATTTCCCTGCAGAATACCAGCAGGGCATGGCCTCGGCGGCCTTGTTAGGATCACATGCGGTCTCGTTGACGAAATTTGATTTTAGCGGCGGCATGGTCAAGCCGTCGGGTCGCTTGGATCTCGTTTCCTCGCCCAATGCCGCGTTTCGTCCGGCGGATGTGGAATTTGGTTTCGATGGCGGATTGTATGTCTCGGACTTCACCAGCACGATCATTGGTCATGCGCAGAATCCCATGCGCGATCCCCGCTGGAACCACGTCAAGGGCCGCATCTGGCGCATCGTGAATCAGGCCGGCCCGGTGGAAAAGAAATGGCCGAAGATCGAAGGTGCGGCGGCGGCCGAACTTTGCAAATTGCTCACACATGGCCAGGATATCGTGCGGCATCATGTGAGGATCGAGCTCAGGAAACTCGGTCAGGCCGGACTGGCTGCGGTGGATGCCTGGCTCGCGGCCTTGCCAGCAACGGATGCTAACCTCGATCAAGCACGTTTGGAAACGTTGTTCATCGCAGAAGGCTTGGGCCAAACGCGCCCCGCCGTCCTGGCTTCGCTCATGAAATCAACGGTTGGTCCGTATCGCGCGGCGGCAGTTCATCTGCTGCGGTTGCAGGCAGATCGGCTGCCAGAGGCCAAAGCGCTCTTAACCGCCATGGCGGCGGATCCCCATCCACGCGTCCGCATGGAGGTGATCGATGCCGTGGCGCATCTGCGCGCGAAATTTCCGCAACTGGAGGAAGCCCTGGCTGGCATCAACGCGACCGATCCCACGGTGAATCGCATGCTGAAGGATCTCTCCTACGGCACCAAACCCCGCCTCTCCGCCAGCGTGCCGGTGCTGGAGATTGCGCCGGAGACCCGCCTGACGCAATGGCAGGATGCCGGGGGCGGGCTGTATCGAACGTTCGTGAAAGCCACCGCGGCCAGCTTCGCGACGCTGGCGGTGAAATATAGTTTCCTCGAAGTCTCGCTGAACGGAGTGCAAGTCTTCGCTGCGGATTCGCAGTGGAGTAGCGACCATCAAGTGCAGTTGGAATTTATGCCCGGGCTGAACGTGCTGGAACTCAGTTTCAAACGGCTTAACGGCGGCCCGCCCGCAGTGCATTTGTTTGATGCGGTCGGACAACGGCTCGTCGCAGTAAGCATTCCGCAGGATCGTTCGCAGTTCGATCCATTGCTGGCGGAATTTAATAAACTCACCGCCGAGCAGGGGCAAGCTTTGCGCGTGCAAGCGGCGGCCGATTTGAAATTTGCACCCCGTGAATTGCGCGCGCTGGCTGGCACCAAATTGCATCTGATCTTCGACAACCCCGATCTCATGATTCACAATTTCGTGCTCTGTGCTCCTGGCTCCGAAGACGAGGTCGGAGCATTGGCGGATCAACTCGCGGCTACGCCAGAAGGCTTGGCGAAACAATACGTCCCTAACTCCCCGAAGATCCTGCAACACACGCCGCTCGTCTCCCCCAAAACCCGGGCCGTGCTGACCTTCGAGGCCCCGAAAACCCCCGGCCGCTATCCCTACCTCTGCACCTTCCCCGGCCACTGGCGGATCATGAAGGGCGTTCTGATTATCGAGCAACCCGCCGCCAACGAGGTTCTGAAATCAGCCGACCAAGACGGATTCGAGACTGAGATCCCACGCGAAACGCTACCGATTCTCCAGAGCGAAGATCATGCAAGCAATGCTGGTGGCGGCAAGGATGCCTCCGCGCTCTTCAATCGCACCACCCGCAATGGCCGGGGCACCGCAACCACTGCTGATGATGGTAAAACATTCCGCGGCTATGGGGCCGGAGATTCCCTAACGATTCAATTGGATGCCGCCAAGCATCCTCAAGGCTTCGACCTCAGCGGCATCATCACCATTTCCGGCCACGACGATGCGCGAGCGAGTCAGCTGTATAAAGTGTCCATCGCGCTGGCCAACGCTCCCACGAAGTTTCTGCCGCTCGCGGAAATTTCCATCAAATCCAGCGGCGGTTCCGTCCTCAGCCGCCAACTCCCCGCAGACAATGCCGTGCTCGGAAATGCCGATGTCCAAGCCCGCGAAGTCGTGGCGGTGCGCTTCGATTTCAGCGATGGTGACGCCGGCTATAATCTCTATCGAGAAATCGCCCTTCTGGGCAAACCCACGCCCTAAGCGCTGCCATGGTGGAAGGGTGGATGGGGCGCCCTCGCCCCATCAGGTGGATGGGGCGCCCCCGCCTCCAGGCCAAGCAAGGGCGCGTCTGCCACCATGCTCGACCCTCGGGACCCCATTGCCAGCGGTTGCATCCCTTCGATGTCACCCCATGTTCCTTCTCATGAGCACGCCTTCATTGCTTCAGCGCTTTTTCTTGACCTCTCTCGTTTCGATCTCCTTCGCCACCGCCGGCTTCTCTGCGGAGGTGGGGGGGGATTGGTTTCCATTCCCGCTTTCCTCGGTGAAAGCGGGGGCTCCGGGATTAGTGGACGTGAGTTTCTTAAATGAAATGCCTGCGGGCAAATCGGGTTTCGTGAAGGTAGTGGGGGCGCACTTTCAGGATGGTGCAGGGCAGCGCCTGCGGTTCTTCGGCACGAATGTGGTGGCCAGCGCTTGCTTCCCGCAGAAGGCGGATGCGCCCAACATTGCTGCGCATCTTGCAAAGTTGGGGCACAACATCCTGCGCCTGCATTTTCTGGATAATCAGTGGGGCGGAGACTCCTTGCTTAAAGGACCAGATTACACCACGTATAACGAGGACGCCTTTGATCGACTCCACTTCTTCCTCCATGAACTGAACAAGGTGGGGATCTACATCAATTGGAATCTTCATGTGGGCCGCGTCTATGCGGGATCGCCCAAAGAAGGGCCGGACCATAGCAAGCAGATCGATCTGATCTACCCGCCCTACAGCGATGCCTTTCAAGCCTATGCCCGGAAACTACTGACCACCAAGAATCCTTACTCTGGCAGGGCTCCATTTGAAGACCCTGGCGTGGCGGTGGTGGAATTGAATAACGAAAATTCCCTGTTAATGAATCCCTGGTGGCTGGGAAAATTAGCCGATCCCTTCGCTCAAGAAATCCGCACCCAATGGAACGACTGGCTGCTGAAACAATACCAGAATTCGGCAGTGCTCACGAAAGCCTATGGCCTCACGGAGGGTCAATTGGGCCCCAATCTGGTGACCGTGCAACCGCAGGTGGAAGCCGCCGGTGGAGCTTGGGGGCGGGAGGATCGCAACAATGCCCACAGCACCCTAACGCAGCTCAAGGATGGTGGCGTGCGCTGGGAAATTCTGCAACCGGGCCCCAACCCATGGAGTCACCATTTCAATCTGACGGATCTGAAATTACCCGTGGGGACGCGTGTCGCCTTGAGCCTGGAAGCTCGCTCGGAAGCTCCTCGCGCACTGGAAATCACTTACATGCTGAATGAAGGCAGCTATGCCATGGCTGGGCTCAGTCATCGGGCCACGTTGACCAAAGATTGGCAAACGGTGCAGGTGAACTTCACTGCCCTGGGAGATGAGGCGAGCAAGAAGCGACTCACCTTCGATGGCCTGAATGCGCCAGGCGTCATCGAATTCCGCAATGTGAAACTACAGACAATTCCGCCAGGTTATCTGCGCACCGGACAACGCTTGGAGACTAAGACGGTGCCCTTCCCAGATCGGGATGCCCCGGAAGTGGTGCGACGTGATGTGTTTGAATTCCTCGCAGCCACGGAGATCTCCTGGGCTTTGAAACAGAAGAAATTCCTGCGGGAGGAATTGAAGGTGCCGCAACCCATCGCCCATTCCCACGTGCTGTTCGGCGGCTTATTGGGAGCGCGGCGGGAACTGTTGGTGAGTGATTTCATCGACAATCATGGCTACTGGGAGCATCCGGATTTCCCCCACAAAGCATGGGACATGAACGACTGGAACATCAAGAACACCTCACAGTTGGCCAGCGTTTCCGGAGGCACGCTGGCTGAACTGGCGATGCAGCGCCCAGCGGGAAAGCCTTATTCTGTAAGCGAATTCGATATCCCTGCGCCGAGTGATTTTTCAGCGGAGTCCCTGCCGATGCTGGCCACCTTCGCCTGCCAACAAGACTGGGATGCGATTTATACGTTCACTTATGCCAATGACGTGAAGGCCTTTGCGGCAGAGAAAATCCATAGTTTCTTCGATCAAGCGGGGAATCCCGCGAAAGAAGGACTGATCCCCGCCGCCGCGTTGATTTTCCGCAAGGGATTGGTGAACCCGCATCAACCGGAATGGCAACAAGAGTTCACCGAGGAACAACTCTTTCAAGATTGCACTAGCAGTAACGGAGAACTCTGGGGCGCTTGGCGCAGGTTATGGAAAACGGCGGCAGGAGCCGATGGCAAGCTCGCGATTGGGATGCGGATGAGCGTTTCCCTTCTGACCAAGGATCAACGTCCGAAAGGTATGGGCGAAGCCGGAAACGGGATCGTGCCGACGACCTGGGAACCGGAGCGTCAGAAGTTTCAAGTAAACACCGAACAACTGCTGATCGCTCAAGGACTGATTAGCGGAGAGTCGATGTTCCGCGGGATCAGCCTCTCGGTGCCACCCTTGGATGGGAATGGTCACGGCACTGTGGTCCTGGTGAGCCTGGATGGGAAACCGCTGACGCAATCCAAGAAAATGCTGCTTACTTCCCTGCGACGAGTCGAGAACACCGGCCAACAATGGAATGACACGCGCACCAGCGTGGGAACCAACTGGGGCCGCGCTCCGGCTCTGGTGCAGGGACTCACCGCCAAGCTGACCTTTCCCGAGGCTGATATTGTCGTGACACCGCTAACCGCTGAAGGTCAGCCGGGGAAATCTCTACCGCCCAGTAAGTCTGTGGAAATTTCACCAAGTCAGAAAACCATCTGGCACCTACTAACTCGCTAGATTGCCGCCGTCACCATGCCTCCTGTTCATCTCAAAATCTTCGTGCGCGATCTTGGTTCTAACATTTATTATTCGGCCGATGGCGATCTCTCTCAGGGATTGTTTGAAGACTACATTTTGCACGAGGACGAGAAGCAGCCGATGATGAAGAAAGGCCACTACACGCGCACTGTGAAACAAATCGAACAATGCGTGCGTTACATTGATTTCTGTATGACGCAGCAACCAGGCTGCTTCGAGCAGCATGAACCACTATTCCCGCTCACCGTGGATTCCTCCCGACTCATTTATACCCTGGTGAAAGTCGTCGATGATGAGGATAACCGCGCCCCCAGCCCGCAAATGCTGGCCGCGTTCTTGGAGCAGACCGCAGGCTCAGACATCCTGACCTGGCCGGAAAATCGATGATCTGATGGTTTGAAAAACGAGGGTTAGGTCCGTGCCTGGGTAGGTGGTTTCGGTCTCGTTGAGTTCGGCGCACAGGTGCTCCACCACAGTGTCGTGCATGGGG
>JANOAV010000089.1:0-18018 GCA_031411295.1 Verrucomicrobiales bacterium
TGCGGCCACCTCGTCGGGATACCGGGGGTATCGCTATCGCTCAACCCCCGGCTAATTTCTGAGATCCCTCCGGGATCACATCAGCTTGAAGGCAACTTGGAATTAGAGCCTTGTTAGTTGACCACCACCGCCACGGGAGACTCCTAGCAGCAGCGAACCATGTTGTATGCTGCGTTTTATGAGATTGCTTTAACCAACCGCCCCGTATCACCGGAAGGATAGAGGCGATAAAATCCCTTCATTTCATTTGGCAGACGTGAGAAATACGGCTATCTTGCGGTTTGAATAAGATACCTATGAACCGCACGCTTCCTAATTTTCCCGAGTCTTCCATGGCCCGATTGTCAATCTCAGACCGCGCTCGCAAGCCCCTGGTCCTCTGTCTGACCTTGGCCGCATTGCCGCTGAGCGCCTGGGCGGAGAACTGGAATGTGGCCAGTGGCAATTGGGCGGATGCCGCAAATTGGAATCCCAATGCGGTGCCTAATACCTCGGATGCCAACATTTTTAATGGGGGGACGGTCACTCTGGACTCGACGGTGGCTAACGTGAATGTGCTGCAATTAGGCGGCACCAGCACCTTGAATGTAGTCAGTGGCGGCGTGATCACGACGAATAATGAATTCCGCACCGGACAAGGAGCCGGCAACTCTGCGATTACAAATATTTCCGGCACGGCCAGTATTGTTTCCAATGGCGAATTCCAGATCGGGAATGGTTTGGGCACTGGGGTGGTGAATATGACGGGCGGGAGTGTGACAGTAAACAGTTGGGTGGCGATTGGTCGCGATGGCGGCACGGGGACGCTGAATTTAAGTGGCGGAACGTTTACTAAAGGTGGTGGATCAGGGACCTTTGATATTGGCACGTTTGGCAACGGAGCGACTGCGGCTAGCGGCACCCTGACGCAGACGGGCGGCAGTGTAGTCAATACCGGTAGCGCGACCAACATTGGCCGTGATTCCTCTGGCTCCGGCCTGTGGACCATGTCCGGGGGCACCGCTACGCTGGGCCAACTGAATATTGGCAATGGCGGCAATGGCACGTGGAATATGAGCAATGGCGCCACCGCCACGACTGGACTCGTGAACGTAGGCAGCGGCGGTGCTGGCACATGGACCATGGGCGGGGCTGGAACCACGGTCACCACAGGTCAGGTCAATGTAGGTAACGGCGGTGTTGGGACCCTGACGATGAACACCGGAGCGACTGCGAACACTGGCATCCTCCTGGTGGGAGCCAACGGTGCGGGCAGTGGCACCCTGAATGTTAGCGGCGGCACGGTGAATGGCTCAGACTATGCCAAAATCGGTGTCAATGGCGGCACGGGCACACTCAATATTAGTTCTGGATCGCTGAATCCCACGAACTATTTTGTGGTGGGTGATAACAACTCGGTGGGTATGGTGAATCAGACGGGTGGCACGGTTACTTTTGGCCAGTGGGCCGTGATTGGCGGAGGTGGAGCCGGCACCGCTACCTCTAAGTGGGACATCAGCGGGGGAAATATTACTAGCGGAGCAGGGCTGGAGGTCGGAGCGGATCGCACGGGAACGATGAACATTAGCGGCACCGGAAATGTGGCGGTTGGCAGCGTGGCGCTGGGCGTGCGCACGGGCGGCAACGGAATCGTAAATAAGACGGGCGGCACCCTGACCACGAAAAATTTGGGAATTGCTGGGGCGCAGTCAGGCGGGGCGTTCGGCACGTTTCACCTCACGGGCGGCACCACCACCATTAACTCTGGAGGTGGTCAGTCTTACGTGGGCAATAGAGCGGGCAGCATTGGCACGCTGAATGTTTCCAACGGTGCCGTGATCGACAATGTTTCCGGTCAGGATTGGCAGATTGGCTTCAATGGCGGCACGGGCAATGTGAATGTGTCCGGTGGCGGCACGATTAATTTTAACTGGTGGCTGAACCTGGGGCGAGGCGGTGGATCTGTGGGCACCGTCACGATCGATGGTGCGAATTCTAAGATCGCTTTGACTGCCGGGCGAACCAACATTGGCGAAGATGGCACAGGCACACTTACGATCACCAATGGAGGTAAATACAGTGCCACGGATCAATTCTCTGTCGCCACCAATGGTGGCAGCACGGGCACCGTGACTATTTCCGGCGCATCCAGTTTACTGGATCTCACATTCGATGCTTACATTGGTCGCAATGGCACAGGCACGCTGAACGTGAATGGCGGACTGGTGAACCTGCATGATCGTTTCCTGCAAATCACCGAAGGCGCTGGTGGCAATGGCACGGTGAATCTCAATAGTGGAGCGGTGCAGGCCAGCTACGTGCAAGCAGGGGTGGGCACGGTCACGTTGAACATGAACGGTGGGGAACTGCGGGCCAATGCGGCCCAGCCTGATTTCCTGCGTGGTTTCACGGCGGGAAATAGTGAGTTACTGACGAACGGACTGGTGCTGAATTCCAATGGGTTCAACGTCACAGCGAGCACACCATTCGATGGCGTGGGCGGAATCACGAAGACTGGCAATGGGGTGCTGACACTGAGCGGCACCATGACTTACACGGGAGTAACGACGGTCAACGGAGGTTCCATTTCCGCCAATGCTTACACGGGAGGCGGTGGCATTACCAAGGCGGGCAACGGTGTCATGACGCTCACTGGAGCGAGCAACAACACTGGCACTACGACCGTAAATGCAGGCACCCTGACCATCTCGGCAAATGATCGCCTAACAACCACCGCGCCTCTCACGGTGAACGGTGGCGCTTTTGATTTGGCCGCATTTAACCAGACTACAGGAACGGTAACGTTGTCCGGCGGCACCTTGACTGGTGGCCACACCGCAGTGGGATTTGGTAACTTAACCGGCTCCAGCTACAATTTCCAAAAAGGCTTGTCTGAAGCGGTGCTGACAGGCGGTGCTGCGCTGACAAAGAGCACGGCGGATACCGTAACGTTGCGGGGTAACAGCACGTTTACTGGCGGCTCCACCATGAGCGCTGGCACGCTGGCTATTGGGCACGACAACGCCTTCGGCACGGGCAATGTGGTAGTCACCGGAGGAAAATTACAGTTCGATAACTCCGGTCTGTATGAAGGGCGGGTGGCCGCAGGCACGAACTCATTTGATCAAACCACGCCCGTGCCAAAGGGCACCGTGGTCTTCGACACTCCCCGTGGCAACAGCACGGACACGGCGGCTTTTGGCGACAACTCCACCTGGGGTTACGTGGGCAGCATCGTGGTGCCGGGAAATTCCAACGTCACGTGGTCGTTCGCAGAGCAATTCGATGATAGCGTGAAACTGGCGATCGATGCCAATGGCGGCGTGATCAATAACAACAGTTGGAACACGCCGACGCAGGGCACTGTGACTTTAACACCAGGGAAGCACTCCTTCGAGGTGCGCTTCGGTCAAGGCGGTGGCGGGGTTGGCCCTAACAGCGGCTGGAACATTGGTTTCGGCGTGGATATGCAGGGCCGAGGAACCACCGATGCGGCAAACTACGTGAACTTGGGCGATAGCAGTTTCGTCAACAATCTGCGCCACGATATCACGGTTGCTAACGCGATCCAATTGGATGTGGTGACAGAAGTGGCTGCTCCGTATGATTACAGCACCAACACCCTAACCGGCATCGTTTCTGGTAGCGGTGGCATCAACAAGACTGGCACGGGCACGGTGGTGTTGACGGCAGCGAACACCTACTCGGGCGGCAGCACGGTAAATGCGGGTCGCTTGGTGCTAAAAGACAACGTTTCCGGGAGTTCTAATTTCGTGACCAATGCAGAACTGGAATTCAACGTCACCACCGGGAGCCAGCAACTCTCCGGCGGCACCATCAGCGGCACGGGAAATCTGCTGAAGACAGGCAATGGACAACTCCTGCTGGGTGCAAACGGAGCCCCGCAAACCATGGCTCTCACGGGCGCCACTAGCATCATTGATGTCCAGGCGGGCCTGCTGCGCAATGAATATGGCAACAGCGCCTGGGGTGGAAACCTGGCGGGTCTGAATGTGGCCAGCGGAGCGTTCTTCGATCTTTGGGATGGCGATGCCACGGTGGATGAACTGACGGGAACAGGGACGATCAACAAAGCGTGGAGCAGCAACAACACACTTACCATCGGAGCCAACAGCGGCAGCGGAACCTTCACGGGTAAAATTTACAACAATCGCACAGACCTAGGCTACAGCGGAAATGCGGGCGGCAATCTATCGCTGACGAAGATCGGCACCGGCACGCAGACGATTATCGGGAACAACACCTACGCTGGAGGAACCAACGTCAACGGCGGCACCCTCATTTCCGGTGGCAGCGGCTTGGGAACGGGGACGTTAAACATTGGCGCAGGCGGCACCGTGGCCGTCAACCAGACTGCGAATGCCGGACTAGCCAGCCTTTATTACAACAGTGCTCCAGTCAATAGCGGTAACCTTGATCCTGCTTACAATAACCTCTCCACCCTGCGAGGGCGCGTTGGGGCGCTGACGCCGTTTACCGTGGTGACAACCCCCGTGATGGATCTGAACAACGGTGGAGCCACGATTCCCGCCGGAGTGGGCCCGGACAACTATCAGGGCTACTACTCGGGCATGGTGAATATCACCAGCGGTGGCAGCTACACCTTCAGCACTGGAAGCGATGACGGCAGCATGGTCTGGGTGGATGGCCAACTGGTCGTGAGCAACAATCATTTCCAAGGCTTCGCCTACCCACAGGCCAGCGGTTCGCTCAATCTGACACCCGGACGGCATAGTATCATCGTGGGCTTCTACGAGGGCGGCGGAGGCGATTCCATCAGAGTCGGCATTAACGGAGCAGACACTGGCAATGTTGATGTAACGCTGGGGGCCAGCGGTCCGGCAGTCACTCCAGACTTAGTGGTAGGATCGCTTGCGGGCGCTGGAGGAAATTTACAATTGACCACTGGCGGCTTGATCGTCGGCACGGATAACAGCTCGCAATCCGGCGGGGCGACCATTTCCGGCATCGGCGGCGTGATGAAAGTGGGCAGCGGATCGCAAACCCTAACTGGTGCCAACACTCACACTGGAGGAACGTTCTTGACCGCAGGGAAACTGATTCTGGGTGGCGCTTCCGGCACGGCGGCGGGGGCAGGCGATCTCACCCTAACAGCATCAAGTGGCTGGCCGACCACGGCGGTGGAATTGGCCACGAATCAAACCGTGGGCGTGGTGCATTTCATTGGATCAGACTTCAATGGTCTGCGCCCGGAAGGAAATACCATTACCACCGCAGGGTTGGATTCCACCAACGGCAAAGGCGTGATTGAAAACAATGGCTACAACCAAGCCGCGCCCGGCGGCAACGGCACCGTGGTGGTCAACACCGCCGCCGCCACCAGTTACACCTTCGACGGTTACCTGCGCGACTACGATAACATTGGCGGAACGAAGATCAATCTCACCAAGAGCGGACCAGGCACGCAGATCTTGACGGGCACCAACATCACCTACTCTGGCACCACGACCGTGAACGGGGGTATCCTCCAACTCAACACCGGAAGCCAAGCTGGAACGCTGGCTGGACAGGGGCCCATCGTGATTAACAATGGCGGCACCCTGGTGGGAGCTGCGGTGGATGCAACAGGCTATCACACCAATACCGGGACCAATAGCATCACCATCAACCAAGGCGGCACCCTGTTAGTAAGCGCTGGGAATCGCCTCTCCATGGACCGCAATCTCAATGTGGTGGGCGGCATCGTTACTTCAGCCATCGGTGCGAGTTTCGACAACGGAGCCAGCTACAGTTTCCGCGACACTGGCAACGGACCAGTGAACAGCTACAACTTCACCTCCGCCCTTGATGGCACCAGTTCGCTCCTGAGCGCCAAGGACGCTGGCCTAGTGGGCAATGCCACCTTTACCGTGGGAGATGGTCCCGGGGCCATCGATCTGGACGTCACTGGCAACCTAGTGGATAACTTTGCCGCAGGCTCCTTCACCAAAGCTGGACCTGGCGTGGCCCGCATCAGTGGCGACAACACCTACACCGGTGCCACCAACCTAACCGGCGGCACCCTGCTTATGGGAGCCAGCGACACCCTGCCCAACACCGCCGCCCTGAACCTCAGCTCTGGCACCACCTTGAAAACGGGTGGTTTCAGTGACAACACGGGAACGCTTTCCGTCAACGGCAATGCCATCATCGACATGGCCGGAGGCGATTCCGTTCTTAACTTCAACAGCGTTGGCGCATGGTCTGGGGTCTTATCCGTCTGGAACTACACCGGAGCCCCGTGGACGCTTGGCACGGACAAACTGGTCTTTGGCAGCAACCTCGGAAACATCGATCTCACCAAAGTCGAATTCTTCAGCGGCAACGGGACCGGCCCCATCGGCACGGGTGGCGGCGGCCTCTATGGCAGCGAACTCGTCCCCGTGCCAGAGCCATCCTCAGTGCTGGCGGCCGTCTCGCTGCTGGGAGCGCTGGGCTATCGCGAGCGGCGGCGGTTGCGGCATTACCGCAGTTAGGCGTAGTGCGGGACTGTGGTATTCAAAATCAGACTTCGAGCCGATGATGTATCACTGGGTTAGGTGAAACTGTAATGTCCCCGGCAGGGGACATTACAGTCTTAACTAACTAACGCAGGAGGGGTGTCCCGGTTAGATATAATTTGCTAGGCTCCACCTTTTTGAACACTCCAGTGCGTGGGCGACAGTGTCGCTGTCGCTTGCAGGCGAAACTCCTACTCGACAGAGCGCGGAGTTGCCACCACGGATGGTGGTTCTATGATTCCCTCCCGGTTGCAATTCCAGATTGAAGCTCAAGCCAGCGGTTCCCGTGCGCGCGCGGCCCGTTTCCGCACGCTGCATAATGAGGTGCTGACGCCCTTGTTTATGCCGGTGGGCACGCAAGCCACGGTGAAGGCACAGCTCCCGGAAACGTTGCTGGAGGCAGGTTCGCAGATTCTGCTGGCCAATACCTATCATTTACTGCTGCGCCCGGGGGTGGATGTTTTTCAGAAGCTGGGCGGGATTCACGGCTTGATGAAATGGGAACGCAGCGTGCTGACGGATTCTGGAGGATTCCAAATTTTCTCCCTCCCCCACTCCCGCGCGATGCGGGAAGAGGGCGCGATTTTTAAGAGTTATGTGGATGGGACCAACATTCTGTTGAGCCCGGAACTAAGCATCGAAACGCAGAAGGCCATTGGGAGTGATATCATGATGGTGTTGGATCAATGCATCCCGTCCACGGCTCCCCAGCCAGAGGCACGACAAGCGCTGAGCCTAACGCAACGCTGGGCGGCCCGCAGTCTGGCCGCCCGGGGAGATTCACTGCAATCAATGTTCGCGATTGTTCAAGGCGCGTTGTTTCCCGAACTCCGGAAGGAAAGCGCGGAGGGATTGATCACGCTGCCGTTCGACGGCTTCGCGATCGGCGGCCTGGCGGTGGGCGAAAGCCGCGCTGAGCGTGAGGACGTGTGTGATTACACCACGCAACTGCTGCCCACGGATCGTCCGCGTTACTTGATGGGTGTGGGCACGCCGTTGGACCTGCTGGAAGCCGTGCATCGAGGCGTGGATATGTTCGACTGCATCATCCCTACGCAAGTGGCGCAGCGGGGCTCGGCCTTTACGTCCCGGGGCTTGGTGCAGTTCCGGCGGTCGGTGTATAAATTTTCCGAGGAACCACTGGACCCGGCGTGCGCTTGTCCGGTCTGCCAGAAATATTCCCGGGCGTATCTGCATCATTTGCATAAATGTGAGGAAACGCTGGGCTGGACGCTGCTGGGACAGCATAATATTTACTACTATCACCAATTGATGCGGGAGATCCGGCAGAGCATTCTCGAGGATCGCTTCCTGGCTTACTATCACGAAAAGCGACAATTGCTGGATCTGGAGGACATCGATAACCCCAGCCAGCGCCCGGCACCAGCCAAGTCCCACGCGGGTCGCTTGCGACTCGGAGCCTACGAGGTGCACACTTCCGCTGCTGGATTCGTCAACATCAAGCAAACCCACACTGGCGAAGTCATGCATCCCCACCGCCCTCCCATGGAGGAAGCGCGCGCGCTCTACGTTGAACAATCTGCCCTGGCGGAACGATTACTGCAGGGCACCGAACCGTTGGTGATCTGGGATGTCGGCCTCGGGGCTGCGGCCAACGCCATGGCGGCTATTGAGTGCTATGAAATGCTGGCCGCCCAAGGACCGGTGCGCCCCCTGCAGATTGTTAGTTTTGAAAATGACCTGGATTCGCTGACGCTGGCGTTGCGGCATCGGGAGAAGTTCACTTACTTGCGCCATGGCGGGCCTGCGACCTTGCTTAAGGAGGGAGCCTGGCAATCCCGCACCCTGCCGGGACTGAGTTGGACGCTGCTCCAGGGTGACTTCATGGAGTTGATGGTGGAAGCCCCGGCTGCGCCCGATCTCATTTACTACGATCTGTTTTCCAGCAAATCCGAGCCGCACCAATGGACCCAGGAAATGTTCGTGAAGTTGCTTTCCTGCTGTCAGTCGAAACCAGCCGAACTCTTCACTTACACGACATCCACGGCCGCCCGGGTGGCGCTGCTGGCCGCTGGTTTCCATGTGGCCCATGGTCAGAGTTCAGGCGCGAAGGTGGAAACCACGATCGCCCTAACCCCGGCTGCGGCGGCGCAACGGTGGGGCAATCAGCATCGATTGCTCGGGAAGAAATGGCTGGCACGCTGGGAGCGCTCCCAGGCCAAAATCCCGGCTGGACTGGAGGGGAGCGCAGCAGATGAATTCGCGGCCCGGATTCGGCAACATCGACAATTTGCTCCCTAGCGGACTCCGGTTAGTTTGCGGTGGCTATTCATCGTCCCACACGAGGATGGCGCCCTGCGGATTCTCCTTCAGGTAGGCAACTCTGACGCGATCCCCCACTTTAACTCGATCGAAGGTGCTGCCGGAGATGGTCATGGTGAGGGTCTCGTAAGTGCCGAGATCGCGATTGGCCGCAACATTTCCGATGAGTTTATCCATCTTGGCGTCGAAGCTCTCTGGCTGGCCCGGCGGCGTGACGGGCATGGCGACGGTGGGCTTGGTCTTGGCAAAGAGCGCCACCTTCATGTTGTATTCGGTCTTCTTCCGTCGGCGTTCAGAGCTAAGCTCCAAGACGGTCGCATCGGTGCGGATCCCCTCCTTGAGGATTTTCTGGCGATCCAAACGCACTTTAACGATAATGCCTGCGATGGTAAGCAGAACGATGGCGCAAAAGGTGTAGAGGCTGTATCTTATTTTTTTCGGAGTCATGCAGTAGGTGATGGGTGATGGGTGTCACCTCGTTCTGAATCATCTCCGCGGAAAAGTTTCTGGGAAAATAAAAAAAATCTCCCACGCGGCCAGAGCGACCGTTTAGGCAAAGTAAGTGTCCGCGTGATCGTAAGGCGGAGCGCAGCAGCAAAGGAACCGCAGTGGCTCTGCGCTGGTGGCGGTGATCTGATGCCAGGCCCCGGGCGGGATCAGGATGGCATCTCCGGGAACGACCACCCGAGTCACGCCATCGAGCTCCATCTGGCCCTGGCCTTCGAGGAGAAAGTATATTTCCTCTGAGACCTTGTGGTAGTGACGATCCGTGGCCTGCCCCAGCGTCAGCGTCGCTTCCGCTAACGATTGATGCTGCACGGGGGCGTTGGTGCGGTCCAGAATGCTGCGAATGGTGGACCCGTCCTTGGTGGTGAAAGGAGTTTGCTGGGCAAGGGCTTGAATGATCATGGCGAGTTGATTTCTTGCAGCAGTGACTTCAATCGGGCGGCGGGCCATTGCCCGGGCACGGTCGCAGCATCGAGATAGCCGTAATTAAAAATGGAGCCCACCTGGGCCAGGGTCAGTCGGGAAACTTTTCCGAGCGGCCCCATGCCCATGAGGGAAAGTGGAGGATGATCCGGCTGTCCCAGCAGTTCCACCAGCGTCGCCAAATCATGCGGGGTTGCGAGCGTGGTGGCAAATTTAACCGCGTCCGCCCCGGCTGCGAGGGCTTGCTCCTGCAATCGCAGGAGTTCGGCCAGACTAGGGGTTCCATGAAAGTCATGGAATGAGGCCAGGAGGACCGCTGGGGATTGCTTTACCTCATGCACCAGCGGCTCCATTTCCTGAAGGGATGCGATTTCGATGTCAATAACAGCAGCGTGCGGCAGCAATGGCCGCAAGAGTTCCATGCGTTGCACTGCGGTGAGATTATTCTTTCCACCCTCGGCGGGGCAGCGCGCCGTCACGAGCAAGGGCAGTTCGAGCCCGAGAGCCTGAGCGCAGAGCACCTCGATGGCTTCCGGGAAATGGTCCAGGCGCAGCTCTAACAAATCCGCCTGCGCCAATGTGGCGAACTCGTTGATTCTGTTCAGGCTGGAGATGGCGGAAATACTGCCCACCACGGAACTCCGGTGGAGGAGACCGCTTGCTTTTTTGGGAATACTCTGAACTATCATAAATTAGTAATGTGGCGAGACACCGGTGCGGTGGCTCAACGCAAAATTTGCATCTCCCTTTTCCGAACCCCGTTCATTTGACCCATGCTGGGCCGAAAGCAAGAATTCAACATCAAAATCAACGAAGTCCTCGACAGCCTCCTCCTGGCTCTCGCTGGGGTCATCAGTCATTGGTTACGCAGCAGTGCGCATAATGTTAGCTGGCTCCGCTGGGACACGATTCCACCATTGGAGGACTTCCTGTGGGTCATGGTCATCGTGGTCCCCTTCATGCCACTGCTGCTGGAACTGCAAGGCTACTACAAGCACCCATCGCAGAAGACCGTTATCAAAAGTCTGCAGCAGTTACTCCAGGCCACCTTGTGGATCGGCTTAGCATTGGGCTGTTTGGCGATTTTCGCCAAGCGGGAAATCGGGGCTCGCGGATTCCTCCCCATTTATGCGGTCGTCGGTGCGGTGATGCTCCTTTCCAAGGAAGCTATTGTGCGGGCCTCCTTGAAACGCAGGTCTCGCAGTGGAGAGAAGTTGGAGCACGTGCTGCTGGTGGGTCCGCCTCAGGATGTGGAACGCTTCCTCAAGGAAATGCCGCCAGAGTTCGGCTTGGAATTGGAAATCGTCGGACGCATCGATATTACCCAGCAACCGATTTCCGATCTAGTGCTGGCGCTGCGAGAGAAGAATGTGGAACGGGTCTTCTTCGCCACCGCCCACGTTGAGTTCACCAGAATCGAGGAGGCCATCTCTGCCTGCGAAGTCATGGGGGTTGAGGTCTGGCTCTGGACTGGATTCATCCAGACTGCGATTGCCAAGCCAACGTTCGACACGCTGGGAAATCGTCCCATGATGGTCTTCCGCAGCACGCCCGACATCTCCTGGGCACTTTTGATTAAAGGCATCATGGATAAGGTGGGCGCAATCGCGGGAATCGTCCTCCTGCTCATTCCGTGGGTCTTCATCTGGATCATTATCAGAATCAGCTCACCCGGCGGGCCGGTGATTTTTTCCCAGAAACGCTGCGGTAAATATGGCAAGCCGTTCACGATGTATAAATTCCGCTCCATGGTCCCGGATGCCGAAGCCAAACGCTTGGCCTTAATGGACGAGAACCAAATGACGGGGCCAGTCTTCAAGGTCAAACGCGACCCTCGGATCTTCCCGTTCGGAAGATTCCTGCGCAACTCCAGTTTGGACGAGACCCCCCAACTCTTCAACGTCCTGCGGGGAGAAATGAGCTTGATCGGACCCCGACCGCTGGCCTACTATGAAGCGGAGAACGTCAACGACTCCGCGCAGCGACGGCGCTTCAGCGTCAAGCCCGGCCTCTCATGCCTCTGGCAGATCAGTGGCCGCAATAACATTACCGACTTCGCGGACTGGGTGCGTTTGGATTTGGAGTATATCGATAATTGGTCCATCTGGCTGGATATCAAAATTCTCATTTTAACCATTCCCGCCGTGCTCTTCACCAAGGGTGCGAAGTAACCGTTCGCTTCCGCATGGTCTCGGCAGCGCAAAACTTCCGCCTTCGCGCAGTTGCGGACAGCCACCGCTGGCTTGAGGTCTGCACTCCTTTTGTGTCTTCTTTTTTCTATGAATTATACCCTCTCCTCACGTCTCTCCGCATCCTTACTTCCCTTGCTTGCACTGAGCGCCACGGCTCAGGCCCAGGTCGCCAAACCGCTCTTCTCGAGTCCGGTGCTCACGAGCAAAAGCGCGGAACGCACGCTCCCAGTTGAGGTCGATCTCAAAGGCGCCAAGGAGTTGTATTTGGTTGTCAACGAAATGGAACAGGATTCCTGCGACTGGGCCGCCTGGCTGGAACCGCAACTAATCATGGCCGACGGCAAAACGGTCAATCTCACTTCCCTGAAATGGAAGTCCGCGCGGGCAAGCCACGGTCAACCTAACATGGGGAAGAACTACGAGGGCAAGCCGGTCAAAGTCGCGAATAAGGAATACGCCAACGCCATCGGGACTCATGCCGCTTCCGTGATTGCCTTCGATTTACCGCCAGGAGTCGTCCGCTTCAAAGCTCTGGTCGCCATTGACGATGGCGGGATGCAACGGAGTGGGAAACCAAGCGACGCTGACGTGAAATTTCTCGTTTACACCCAAAATCCCGGAGAACGTCCGGGCGCCAGTGAGGAAGCTCCTGGAGTTACCGAGGTGCCCGTGGACCTGTTTACCGTGCCTGAAGGCCTGGAAGTGACGCTCTGGGCCAAGGCTCCAGCCTTGCGCAATCCCACGAACATCGATTTCGATGCCGCCGGCCGTCTCTACGTGGCCGAGGGCGTCAACTACCGCGGCAAGGCGGGACGAGACAAGGACGGGGATCGCATCATCATTCTGGCGGATACGAAAGGAGCCGGGCAGGCTGATAGCAGCACGGTCTTCGTCCAGGAGAACGCCCTGGCTTCTCCGCTGGGAGTGGCCGTCTTCGATAATCAAATCGTCGTTTCCCAACCCCCGGACATGATCGTTTATACCGACGTGAATCGCGATGGCAAATTCGACGCTGCGGTGGATAAACGTGAAGTTCTGCTGACTGGGTTCGGCGGACGGCAGCACGACCACAGCCTCCACAGCGTAACCGCCGGTCCGGATGGTCAATGGTATTGGAACCAAGGCAACACGGGAGCCAACTTTAAGGATAAAGACGGCAAACAATTCTTTATGGGGAGCCCCTACATGATGGGTGATATTGCCGGCAAGAAGAGCGACGATGGCAATGTCTGGATCGGTGGATTTACCGCCCGCATGAACCCTGATGGTCACGACGTCACCATCATTGGGCACAATTATCGCAACAGCTATGAACAGACCATCAATTCGTTAGGCGATCTCTATCAGAGTGACAATGACGATCCCCCAGCCTGCCGAGTGACGCCAATTCTGGAAGGCGGCAACGCGGGCTTTGCTTCCGCCGATGGCAAGCGCTCCTGGGGCGCAGACAAACGCCCTGAACAAGACACCCCAACGGCCGAGTGGCGCCAGGAAGATCCCGGCACCATGCCCGCAGGCGATGTCTATGGTGGCGGTTCCCCCACGGGCGTAGGTTTCTACGAAAATGGTGCCTTGGGCGAGCAATGGAACGGGCTCCTGCTTGCATGCGAAGCTGGCAAAAACGTTGTTTTCGGCTATCTACCCAAGCCTGATGGCGCGGGCTTCAAGCTGGAGCGGATGGATTTTCTAACATCAAACAAGGAGAAGGAATTTGCCGGCTCCGATTTCCTCGGCGGCAAGGCCAACGGGCAATTGAAGACCAAGTTCCGCCCCAGCGATGTCTGCGTGGGTCCAGATGGAGCCCTCTACGTGGCCGACTGGTTCGATGCCCGCGTCGGTGGCCACGGCACGATGGATAACACCCTGGCGGGAGCCATCTACCGCATCGCGCCCAAGGGATTCAAATCCGTGGTGCCGAAAATTGACCTCAACACCACCGCGGGCCAAGTGACCGCATTGCTCAGCCCCGCAGCCAATCTGCGTTACAGCGGATTCATCCGGCTCAAGGCCCAGGGCGAAAAAGCGGTGCCTGAAGTGGCGGCCATTCTGGCGCACAAAAACCCTTTCCTGGCGGCCCGTGCCGCCTGGCTCTTGGCTCAGATGGGTCCAACTGGCATCGCCAAAGTCACGCCATGGCTGGCCTCCGCCGATCCCGCGCAACGTCTCGTGGCCTACCGCACGCTGCGTCGGGCGAAACATGACGTGCTCGCGATGGCCACCAAAATGGCGAGTGACGCCTCGCCCGCCGTGCGTCGCGAAGTCGCCCTAACCATGCGCACCGTGCCGGTGGCTCAAAGCCTGCCCGTGCTCATGAAAGTAGCTGAACAATTCGATGGCACCGACCGAACCTACCTGGAAGCATTCGGCCTCGGCTGCACCGGCAAGGAAGCTGAAGTGTATGCCGCTCTGGCCAAAACCATGGGCAGTGGCGCTCCAGCCACTTGGTCCGTGGCCTTCGCTGGCATTGCTTGGCGCCTGCATCCAGCTGCCGCAACCTCAGGGCTGAAGGCTCGGGTCCTCGCAGAGAAACTCTCGCTCACGGAAAGAAAACGTATGCTCACCGGCTTGGCCTTCGTCAAAAGTCGCGAGGCTGCTGGAGCCATGATGGAACTGGCTAACAACAAAGATTTCCCGATGAAAGATTTGGCCAAATGGTGGCTGATGAATCGCAAGGGCAACGATTGGAAGGACTTCGACATCGATGCGGGCCTGAAGGCACTGGGCCTGTATGATCCAGACAAAGTAAAATTGACCGCAGTTGAAATGCCCCCGGTTCCGGCTGATGCCCCCAAGTTGCCATCCCTGGCGGAGATCGCCAAGCTCCCTGGAGACGCCACCCGCGGCCAAGCCATGGCGGCCGCCTGTGCCAATTGCCACCGCATGGGCAACGCCGGCGTGGACTTCGGCCCCAACCTCACCACCTACGGCAAACAACAGCCAGCGGAGGTCATCATCAACGGGATCCTCAACCCTTCCGCCGATATTTCCCATGGCTTCGAAGGGAGCGAGATCAAGACCAAGGACGGCCTAACCATCACCGGCATGGTCCTTTCCGAAGGCGATCCTCTGATCATCAAATGCATGGGCGGCCTACTCCAGACCATTCCCCAAAGCCGGATCGCCAGCAGTAAGAAAATGGACAAATCCCTCATGTATCAACCCAGCCAACTGGGCCTGACCGCGCAAATGATCGCAGACATCGTGGCCCATTTGCAGAAGCTGTAGCAGAATCGATTGGACCCAACTAAAGCTGCATGAGCAGTCACCCCTACGGGCCTTTTTGCTGATCTCGCGGATCCTGCTCTCGTCGGCACCTGCGTTTCCGATGCCAAGCATCGAGCAACTCCGAAAGTAACCCCCAGGCCATTCCGCCCCAGACCACAGCCAGCACCAACACCATATTGAACCCAAAAACGGTGCTCCCAGTTACTGACTGCCATGCTCCAAAACTCTCCACTCCGTTGGCGTAGGTTTTGCCCAGCAAGTAAATCAACAGTCCGCTCAAAGCCAAAAAGAACAGACAAAAGAGTCCGCGCTTAATGGTTCGAGTTTTAACGGACATAAAGCAACAAATCACCCCTGGAAATACCCATCCAACTCATCCTTGAAATACGTCAGCGCATTCTTGATGGGAAGCGGCACGCCGCCGCCGAGGGCGCAGAGGGAGGTTTGTTCCATGGTTTCGAGGAGATCGTTGATGAGTTGACGATCGATCTTGAAGTCGCTTTCCGCACGAGCTTTGGCGATGAGTTCCTTGCCGCGCGTAGAACCGAGTCGGCAGGGGAAACATTTCCCGCAGGATTCATCGGCGGTGAATTGGAACAAGTGCTGGATGTATTCGATCATGGGGAGATCCGCCGGGATGCTCACCACGCCAGCATGCCCGAGCAGGAAACCAGCCTTCTTGAACGATTCGAAGTCCACCGTGAGTTCTTCAATTTTAGACACTGGCAACATGCCGCCTAACGGGCCGCCGACTTGGATGGCCTTGATTTCGGATTTGAAGCCGCCGGCTAAATCAACCACCGTGCGCAAGGGAGTGCCCATGGCTACTTCGTAAATGCCGGGTTTCCCGAAATGGCTATCCAGGGAAAGGAGTTTCGGTCCGCTGCTATCTGATGTGCCGATGGCTCCGTAGGCCTTGCCGCCCATGGTTAGGATGGCGTGGAGATTGGCGAATGTTTCCACGTTGTTCACGATGGTGGGCCGCCGGAACAAACCTTCCACCGTGGGGAACGGCGGACGCACGCGCACTTCCGGGCGTTGACCTTCCAAGGACGACAGCAGGGCGGTTTCCTCACCGCAAATGTAAGCCCCTGCGCCTTTGATGGCTTTGAAAATGAAATTGAATCCACTGCCCAGAATGTTATTCCCCAGTAATCCCGCCGCCGTTAGCTCCTGAATCGCAGCATCGATGATGCGCACCGAATCGGGATACTCCGCACGAATGTATAACACCCCTGCTTCAGCCCCTGCGAACCAACCGGCCACCATCATGCCTAACAGCACACTGTGAGGTTGGATTTCCATCAAATATTTATCGATGTAGGCTCCGGGATCACCCTCGTCGGCATTGCACACGATGTATTTCACCGCGCCCTTGGCATCGCGACAGGATTGCCATTTGAAGTGCAGGGGGAAACCCGCACCGCCCCGACCACGGAGTTTGGCTTCCTTAAGTTCCGCCGCCAAGGCATCCCGATTCCCTTCAGCCAGCAGCTTGCGGAATGGTTCATAGTAAGTATCCACCCCAGGAAAGGGAGCCGTGAGGATGGCAGGCTGCAAATGTGACACCACCGCATATCGATCCGTGGCATCGCCCTCGCCCGTTTTGCACAGCGTATTGATCGCTTCCGGCTTCAGCCCGGAATAATTTTTCCCCTGATACTGAAACGCCCCGCCTTCATGGCACCGCCCCAGACAACAAATGTGACCGATTTCCTCCTCCTGGAAATTCTGCGCCAGATCATGGTGCAGCTTCTCCTGCGTCCGCGCACAGAGACACGCGGAGCCATTGCAGACGAAGACCTTCTTGGAGGCATTTTCCTTTTTCAGAAAATCATAAGCGGACACCGCGCCCAGCGTCACTGCATCGCCAAAGAGCGATTCCTCACCCAGCTTGCGCACGGTGCCGGGCGTTTCGGCCGCGCCATCACGATCTGCCGCTTCGACCATGCGTTCGAAGAGGTTCTTGGCAATACCTTGGCGATAAGAAAGAGAGCTGAGATTTTGAGACATGCAGGAGAGGCAATATTTTAAAAGTGAACGAACACCGTATGCAAAAAGGACGCGGAGTAAAGCGCTTACCTCAGGTCCGAGAGCCTAAATCGCGCCCCATATCGATGGCCAATTTACGACATTTACGTCAAAGAATCACGAGTTGGGGCTGCAAGACATCCTCTGGAATTCTGTTTACCTACTGTCTGAATGGTGCTAGCAGTAACCGCTGCTCACTGGAAACAGGCTGAGGCAAACCTTCGCCAGCACAACTCTATGAAAGCCACCATTGCCACCTTCCTCCTAGCGCTGGGACTCGTTTGCGCGGCTTCCATTATGCTGCGAGGAACGTTGGGGGTGTTTTTCAGCACGGTGGTGATATCATTGCTCTGGGCTTTTGCTGGGGCGGGCCTTCTGGGCAGAAAACGATTCAATAATCCGATGGTTTCATTTTCCTTCGCAGTCGCGCTGACGGTGTTGGTATTGATTGGGATGTTCAGTGTGCCACTGCGGGTAGCCTTCAGACTCTATAGGGCTGAATTTAGCGCGCGCATCATGGATGGGCTTTGGGATCCGCCTCCCCGCACGAACGGATTCACTCCCACACCTCCCCGTCCATTGGGTTCTACAGGACCATTTCGGGTTATCAGCAGTGGATCACGTCGTGGCACCACGTATTTCCAATTGGAGGGCAGTGGAAATGAGTTCCACGGCTTCGTTTATCAGCGAACCGAGGGCGACTATAATGTGGGGACAAGCATACCACTAGGAGACGGGTGGTTCTATATCGAGGAAGACTGAACCGCTGGGCCCCATGCGGTGGTCCGCACAGTCCTCTGTGCGGCTCACAGGCTTAGCCTCTGCATTCCAGCCGCACAGAGGACTGTGCGGACCAC
>JANOAV010000090.1:0-18625 GCA_031411295.1 Verrucomicrobiales bacterium
TTGGAAAAGAATGCGGGAAGCGGCAGGGAGTTATGGGGCATCCGCCCAATCCATCAGAAGCTGGCAGGGCGCCATGGGAAATTACAGAATTCCAGATATTTTTGAATCCTTAAAGGCATTGGCTTAAAAGCGGGACTCCAACTCTTGTTCCAGTTTGGCGTGAACCCAGCACCTTGCATGGTTTCCACCACTAGTCTTGGTCCTTGCTTCCCCCGAGGTCATGGCGCAGGAAATGACGTGGATTCATCACTCGCAGCAGAACTCATCGCACTCGACAAAAAACACCTCTGGCATCCGTTCACTCCGATGCAGGATTGGTGCGCACCCGATCATGAACCGCTGCTCATCACGCGGGGCGAAGGCGTGTGGTTAGAGGATCAGCAGGGGAAACGTTACATCGATGGAAACTCCTCCATCTGGACCAACATTCATGGCCATGGGCATCCCACCATCAATGCCGCCATCCAGGAACAGCTTGGGAAATTGGAGCACAATTCATTTCTCGGCTTCACCAGCGAACCCGCGATCCGCTTGGCCGCGGAGTTGACGCAACTTTTCCCGCCCGACACCCTAACGCGCGTGTTCCTTTCCGACAATGGCTCCACCGCCATGGAGTGCGCGTTGAAAATGGCTGTGCAGTATTGGCAACTGCAAGGGAAGCCGGAGAAATGCGAGTTCCTGGCGTTCGACAACGCTTACCATGGCGATACGTTAGGCGCGGCTGCGCTCGGCGGGATTCATACCTTCCATGGTCGCTTCCAGCATTTGGGTTTCCGCGTCCATCATATTCGTGATGCCGATTCCCTCAGCGCCATTCCGGACGACATGGTGGAGCGCCTAGCGGGGGTAGCCATCGAGCCACTGATTCAAGGTGCTGCCGGCATGAAAGTATGGCCCACGGGCACTTTGGAGACGCTGCGAAAATGGTGTGATTGGCAGGACGTGCTGCTCATTGCGGATGAGGTCATGACGGGATTCGGTCGCACCGGAACGATGTTCGCCTGCGAGCAGGAACAGGTCATCCCGGATTTCCTCGCGCTCTCCAAAGGGATTACCGGTGGCTATCTGCCGCTGGGTGCCACGCTGACGAACGAACGCATCTTCAATGCCTTCCTCGGCCCGGTCGAGGAAATGAAGACCTTCTACTATGGGCATAGTTATTGTGGCAACCCGCTTGGCTGTGCCGCCGCCCTGGCCAGTCTCAAAGTCTTCCGGGAAGAACAAACGCTGGCCAAACTGCCGGAGAAAATTTCCCTGCTCGCAACCTTGCTAGCCGAACTCCAAGCCGCCCACCCCAAACACATCGCAGGCACCCGGCAAGTCGGCATGATCGCAGGCATCGACATCGTGCCGGACACCGCCACCGAAGAACTGTATCCATGGAACACCCAAATGGGCGTCAAAATCTGCCGGGCCGCCCGCAACCACGGTCTGCTAACCCGTCCCGTGCGCGACACGTTGGTCCTGATGCCGCCGCTCTCGATTACGGCAGCGGAACTGACCCAAGCGGTGCACGCGCTGGGTGCTGCCATTGGTGAAGTGTGCTCCCAGTAAGCGGCTTGGCACCGCACCAACTGCCGCATTTACGTTCAACTTCCCAGCGGCACGTCAGGGTTTCCTCCCTAGGCTCCGACACCATGTTTCGTCCGCTTATTCTTCTTACCACCGCCATGACCGTCAGCACTTGGGCTCAGGATGCCAAAGTGTTACCAGTCACCATTAAGACTCCGCCGGGTCAGATGAAGTATGATTTGGCCTCATTCGATGTGCCGCCGGGGACTAAGGTGAGTGTCGTGCTAGAGAATAACGACGAGATGCCGCATAATTTGGTTATCACCAAACCCAGCAATGACAAGGGGTTGGCGTTGGCGCAGAAGGCCTGGGAGCTGGGGGAGAAGGGCGTGGAGCAGGACTGGGTGCCAGCCGATGAACGCGTGTTGTTCAGTGGAAAAATGGCGCCACCCCATGGCAAGGCTACCTATGACTTCACGGCCCCAGCCGAGCCGGGAAACTACCCCTACGTCTGCACCTTTCCCGGCCATGCGATGAGCATGAACGGGGTGATGCGCGTAGCGATCGATGGTCCGAAAATTGCGGATCTAAAGTTTAAACTCTATCAGGGATCATGGCAGAAGTTGCCGGATTTCACGACGCTCACCCCGTCACACACCGGTGAGTTGGCGAACGGATTGCTCGGGTGGAAATTCGATGACTACAAGAATCAGTTCGGCATGGAGTTCGAAGGAAAACTCAAGGCTGAGAAGAAGGGGAAATATACGTTCTTCCTCGCCTCTGATGATGGGGCCGAGATCTTGATTGATGGAAAATCTATCCTCAAGCGCGATGGAATTCATCCCTCCGGAGAGCCGGAAACACGCGAGGTGAAATTGGATCCCGGTGATCATACGATTGGCGTGCGTTATTTCCAACAGGCAGGCGAAGCGGAACTGTATGTGGCTTGGGCTGGCCCCGGCTTCAGTGAGACCCCGCTTTCCTCCTGGGTGCCGGACTCCCGCAAAGATCCGGCCAATCGGGCCAAGGCGGGAGATAAGAATGGAGGCATCGTCCTGGCTCCAGAGCCGGATCGCGCGATCATTTACCGAAATTTCCTGGAAGGCAGCAGCCCACGGGGGATTGCGGTGGGTTTCCCCTCGCATCTGAACCTCTGTTTCGATGCGGATCAAATGAGTGTTAGCATGCTTTGGCGTGGGGCCTTCATTGATGCCAAACGTCACTGGACCGACCGCGGGGGTGGCAATCAACCACCGTTAGGCTATGCCGTATTGAAGCCAGCGGGCCAGGAACAAGGCTTGGCCGTGCTGGCAGATCCCAATACCACGCCCTGGCCCAAGCACGAGCAACGCGCAGCAGGATTGCAATTCAAAGGCTACCACTTGGATGCCAAGGGCTTCCCCACGTTTGCCTACACCATGGGCGGCCTGACGGTGCAGGAAAGTTACGAAACCACCGGCACGGATGCCGACCTGAATGCCAAAATTGTCCGCATCATCCGGCTCAGCGGTTCCGCCGCTCCTAACACCTATCTGCGCGCCGCCTCGGGTGACCTCAACGCCGAAGGAACGGACTTCGTGGTCGGCAAAGCATTCAAAATCAGCGCTCAGGGAGCCCAACTGCAAGCTCGCCAAAAGGAACTCGTCCTCCCGCTGAACCCAGCCACCAGTAAGGAAATCCGCCTGACTTATCAGTGGGTTCAGTAATCCTGCGGTAGGTTCTTACGGCTTCTTCCAAAGATACAACCAGCGCTCGGAGACGGCTTTCCCGTTGGCATCCTGCAGTTCACACGTTAGGTCCAGATCCTCGGCATCCTTGGGTGGTTCGATGACGAAGAAGGCGCGGAGCACTTGGGGCATGTGAATGTCCTTACTGCGGCCGAGTTCCAGGGGCAGATCGTCCACCCAGGCCATGCTCAGATCGCTCAGGCCGGCGTGGACTAGCTTCACGTTAGGATTATTGAACGTGACCTTCGGTTTCCAGCCCTTGATATCGTCCCATTTGCGTTCGGCGGTTTTGGGTTCGGGGGTGAGTGGGTTGGCAAACTCTATGCTGAAGAGCAATTTATCGGCTTGCTGCACGGGATGGCCGAAGCCGGTGGAACGCACTTGGAACAATCCACTGGGGGCTGGATCGCGCAGCCACCGCAGCCGATACCGGAAGGCATACGGTTTCCCGACTTGAGGGCCGGGAGTGGGTTCCCAAACGAGCACCACATTGTCATTCGTTTCGTCGGTGGTGGGCATCTCAATGAGATGGAGCTTTCCTTTCTCAAAGCCGCTCACAGGCTCCACCCGGACGCTGGGGCGGTTATGGTAGAGCGCCTCCGTATCTTGATAGGAATGAAAGGCCCGATCCCGTTGCAGCAGCGCCCAACTCTTGGGATTCTCCAAGGCGAACACGCAATGCCGCCACTTTCCTTCCGTGTGATCGAGGGGTCGGAAATGGCGTTCGCCATTAACTAACTCCAGCGCCAGACCGTCACTATCATGAATTTCTGGGCGGAAATCGTAGGGGTGCGGGCGGGTGAGTTCGCCAAACCAAAACATGCTCGAGAAGGGGGCGAGACCGAGTTGCTGCACGGGTTGGCGGAGCGTGATTTCCGCCTCTACATCCATCACGGTTTCCGGACCGGGGGTGACGGTAAATTTCCAAGCTCCCGCCACGCTGGGGCCGTCCAGCAAGGCATAGGTGGTGAGGGACTTATCCTCGGCCGTGGGGCGCACGAGCCAGAATTGTTGGAAGTCAGGAAATTCTTCTGGCACGCCAGGGAGCCCGCTATTCAACGACAGGGCTCGGGCGGAAAGGCCGTAGGGCGCTCCCTTGGGAATCGCGCGGAAGTAGCTGGCTCCCAGATAAACCAAGAATTCGTCCATGTAGTCGGGCGAATTCAAATGATACCGCGCCCGCCAGCCCGCATATCCCGGAGGCGGCGGGGTGCCGGCAGGGACCACGGTCTTACCGTAATCGAATCGGCTCTGATCGAAGGTGACTGGCTTGGCTTGACCGTCCGCGATCTCTGCCAGGGTGACGGTTTTCTTGGCGGTCCAGCCGGGGTGAAATAGATCGATGGAAAACGGCAGCTTCTCCTTGGCCCACAAGCCTTCTTCCATTTTGAAGCGGATGTCCCGATGCTGATCGTAAGTGAGATTTTTCCAGAAATCGGCCAGCGAATTCTCCGGCTCATGATAGGGCTTGGCCGCGCGTTCCGAGGCCAGGGCACGGACTTGGTCGAAGGTAAAGGGAGCAGCGGTGGCCAGGACCGGCAAGGCTAGGAGAATGGGGAGCGTGGGCTTCATGAGTTGACTGATAGCAGCAGGTCTTCATTTCTGCAAATGGCTCTGAGCGCTGACCGCATGACGCTAGCGAAATCATTTTGACGCCTCGATAATTCAGGTCATGGTGGGGACACTGCTATGAAAAAAATCTTTGCCCTCCTATTCCCTCTGCTCCTGGTGATGCCGACCGCCTGTAATTCCGTTGGTAACCAGGGCTTGGGAGGTGGCTCCACGCGGGATGTGATGGGTCATCGACCGGGGCCGCAGAATTTTCGGACGGTGGTGATTGATGCCGGGCACGGCGGAAAAGATTCCGGTGCCGTGAGCCCGATCACCCGGGCCAAGGAAAAGGATCTGGCGTTGGACACCGCAGCCCGGCTGCGAGACCAGTTGCAGGGGCAATTTAATGTCGTCATGATGCGGTCCGGGGACAGTTTCGTGGACTTGGATGATCGGGTTGCCCGGGCCAGCCGATACGGGGACGGCATTTTGGTGAGCATTCATTATAACCAAGGGCCCGCTTCCGTGGCGGGTCCGGAAACCTATTATTGGCGTGTTGATAGTCACGGCTTGGGGACCCGCGCCCAGTCCGCGTTGCAGGCCGTTTCGCCCAGCCATAATTCACGTGGCTTGGTGCGGCGGAGGATCCGGTTGACGAGAAATCCAGAGATTCCATCAATTTTAGTGGAGTGCGGCTATCTTTCCAATCCCGCCGAAGCCCGTCGCTGTGTTGATCCGCAATATCGCCAGCGCCTGGCCGAGGCCCTGGCGGGAGCCATCAGAACCCAAGCTGCCCAGGGAGATGCGGGCACTGGTCTGCTGCCCCGACCAATCAATTCACCCTTGAGCCGGCCAACTGATGCCCCGGAGTGATCCGCGGGCGGGAAAACTCGCTGGCATACCTCCAGTCGCTGAGGCGTATTGGCTTCACCCAAAAATGTCGCGAAATCAGAAAACCGTCAGTCGTAACTTGGCGAGGTTGTGTTCCTGTGAATAATTACACCATTACTGGATTAATTCACGATACCGTCTATACTGACCGCCCACCTTCCCATCCATGAGCACCGCTATCCATCGTGTCCACTTTATTTGTCGTCTGGCGCTTGCAGTTTCCTGCTCGTGTTCAGCCTTGTCCTCCGCCCAGGACACCCCTTCTGCTGCCAAGGAGGGCTCCGGAGAGTTGGATCTCTCGAAGTTTCCAGGTCAGGTCATGGAGGATGTCATCGTGCCCGTCCCCAGTGAAATCTTTAGTGTCCTGGAGAAATTGGGGGATCCAGACTGGAAAAAGGAAATCAGCACCGAGGCGAAAGCCAAGTTTAGCGAGCGCACGGATGTGGCGCTGTTGTTGGGCACGGTCGTGGCGGATGGATTTCTGGCGGTCCAGGCCCAGGATTCGAAGACCGTGGAAGCGGTAGGGCGGGAAGTGCTCGATTTATCAAAGGCTCTGGGAGTCAAGGATGCCGTGCTGCCCCATTGCAACGCCATTCAAGATGCCGCCAAAGCCAATGACTGGGAAACCGTGCGCAAGGAACTGGACGCGACCCAGCGCACCGTCCGCCAGACGATGGAGAAAATGAAGGACAATGCGCTGGCTGAGTGCGTTAGTGTGGGCGGTTGGTTGCGGGGGACCCAAGTTGTCACCAGCGTGATCAATGCGGGCTATACGGCCGAAAAGGCCGAGTTGCTAAACCAGCCTGAGCTGACAGATTATTTCCGCGACAGCATGGAGGAAGCCATCACCCATCTTGCCCAGCCCGAGAAATTGAAGCTCATCTCCAGCGGCTTGGCGCAGATTCATGACCTGATGGTTAAAGGGAACGGCACAATGAATCAGGAAGCCGTTGCCACCATCAACCGAATTACCAGTGCCTTGGTCTTGCGCATGACTACCAAAAGCTAACTTCCACTTTGAACATGAATCTTTCTTTGCTCTCCTGCTCCAATCACCGCCGGTTTTTCACTGGCTTGCTGGCGTTGTTCCTTGGCTTCGCCCCCATGGTCCACGCCGTGGTGGATGATGCTCATACCGAAGCGATGGACTTGGCTGGTCCGGCCTACAAGAAGGGTTTCAAAATCCGGGAGGATTACTGGAAGGGCACGGCCAAGCCCGGAGAGCAGAAGTCGGTCAAAGCGCAACTTTTCAAGGGAAACGAATATTGGTTCTGGTTAGGTAGCGATGAGGACAATGTGGACATCACGCTGGATCTCTTTGATGGTTCCGGGCAGAAAATTACTCTGGAAACCATTTCCGGTATTGCTGCGAAGGGTGTCCGCGTCGTCCCACCGAAGACCGGGACCTATGTGGCGGTCTTCACGATCTCGCTGAAGGAGACCCCACCAGCGAAAGGGAAACCCGAGGTTGAGAAACCGGCAAAAATTTGCTGGGCGCTGGCTTACGGTTGGCGTTAGGAGACCGGGGATAAGGGTGATCTCGCAAGTCGCTTTACTTGTAATTAGGCGTGCTGAGCCCGCCCTTCGCCTAAAGGCTATACACCAACCGTGGAGCAGCCCGTCTGGCTGCCTTACAGCTTGGAAATGGTATCATCCAACGCCGCAATCACCTCCGAAATGGTGGCTACGGTTTCGTCGCCCATGTTGGAAACGCGGAACGTCTTGCCTTTGATCTTGCCATAGCCGCCGTCGATGGCGATGCGGTGGTTCTTCTTCAGCAGACTCACGAAATCCGCCACTTCAAAGCCCGCTTTGTTGGCCACGCACGTCAGCGTCTTGGAGCGGAAACCTTCGGGAGCGAAGAAGTCGAAGCCGTGTTTCCGCACCCAGGCGTGCATCATGTCATTGAGTTGAGCGTGGCGCGCATAACGAGCGTCCAGACCTTCGGCCAAAATTTCCTTCACCTTGTGCTGCAGTGCATAGAGATGCGGAATGGCCGGGGTGCTGGGGGTCATGAAGTTCTCGGCGTTCTTCTTGAACTCAATGAAATCAAAATAGTAACCCCGATCCTTCATGGTGGCCGCGCGCTCGAAAGCAGCCTCCGAACAAGCGAAGAGCGCCAAGCCGGGTGGCAGTGCAAAGGCCTTTTGCACACCGGCCAGCATCACATCCAGACCCAGTTCATCGAAGGGAATCGGCACGGCGGACAGGCTGGAAACGGTGTCGGTAATCAACATTACGCCGGGATATTTCTTCACCACCGCTGCGATTTCCTTCAGCGGATTCATCACGCCGGTGGAAGTTTCGTTGTGGACTAACGTGATGGCATCGAATTCACCTGTGGCCAGGCGTTCGTCCACCATTTCCGGCGTGATCGCCTTGCCCCAGTCAACCTTCAGGGCTTCGGCTTGTTTGCCGCAGGCCAGGGAAACGTCATACCATTTGTCAGAAAACGCCCCACAGCAGCAGTTCAGCACTTTCTTGTGGACCAGATTGCGAATGGAGCCTTCCATCACACCCCAAGCGGAGGAGGTGGAAAGAAACACTGGTTGCTTGGTGCCAAAGATCGTTTGCAGGCCAGGATGCATACTCTCCACCAGATTCTGGAAGTCCTTGGAACGATGCCCAATCATGGGCTGCGTCATGGCTTGCATGGTGGCAGGCGAAACTTCGATAGGACCGGGAATGTAGAGTTTGACGTGGGACATGAGTTCAGGTTGGAGGGGTAAAAAAATTCAGGAAACCGCACTGTGGACGGTTTTTCCGCAGGGGAAACGGAAAATTTTCGAGTCTTTTGCTATTTTGATGCCAATGAAAATTCGCGAGTGTGGGTCGGCCCGCTGGGCCGCGCCCTGCCAGTGGCTCTGAGCGGTCCAGCAGACTGCTGCCAGGAAGCTCCCCCGGCTGATTTATGAGGAAAGGACTCCACGAAAATGTAGTTGGCGAAGCCTGTAGGCAGAACTACCGCAACTCATGCTTCGTTTCCTCCCCCTCCTGTTGACCAGTCTGATTTGCCTGCAGCAAATTTCCGCTGCCCCCAATCCAGAACCATTCCCCCATCCGCCTAACATCAAAGGGCTTCAGGTGCAGATGACGCCCGATGCGATTGAGCTTGGAATTCATCATGCTGGAATCAATGTGAATCTCGCTGGATTGATGGATCTCACGGGCAGTCCGGGCCAGCTTTCGCGCTCGGTGGGCGGGAAGACTTTTTTCTTCAACGAGGCCTATTTGAAATCGCTGGATCGGCAAATCAAACCACTGAGCGACAAGGGAATTCTGGTCTATGCGATACTGCTAGCCTACCCTACGAAGGATCCCGCCAAGGATGCGATCCTGCTGCACCCGAACCATAAGCCGGATTACAAATTCAGCATTGGGGCGTTTAACAATGTCACTCCGGAAGGCCGGGCCTGGCTCACGGCGGCAACGGAACTGTTGGCGGAACGGTGGTCGGCACCAGATCAAGCGCATGGCCGCGTCTGGGGCTGGATCATTGGCAACGAAGTGAACTCCCATTTCCTGTGGTATAACCTGGGCAACGCCACGCTGGAGCAAGCCACGGACGCCTACGCGCAGGCGTTTCGTTTGATGCACCAAGCCATTCGCAAAGCCTCGACCAACGCTCGGCTATACATTTCGTTCGACCATCACTGGCAGATCAGCATGCACAATGTGCATGAGTCGGAGGCCAAGTCGGGGCGAGGGTTTCTGGATGCGTTTGCCGCTAATATTCGCCAGGGAGGCGATCTGGACTGGCATGTGGCGCATCATCCGTATCCGGAAAATTTGGGGAATCCCAAGACTTGGGAAGATCCCACGGTGACCACCAAGGCCGATACGCCAAAGATTACGTTCAAGAATCTGCAGGTCCTGGGGGAATACCTGCATCGGCCAGAACTGCTCTATCGAGGGTTCCCGCGTCACATCATCTTATCCGAGCAGGGTTTTCATTCCTGGGCCAAGCCGGATGGCCAGGCGTTACAAGCGGCGGGATTCGCTTACGCGTGGGAAAAATGTCAGCGGGTGCCATTGGTGGATGCGTTCATTTACCATCGCCACGTGGATCACTCGCAGGAGGGTGGATTGAAGCTGGGGCTCTGGACGAACAAGCCCGGCAGCATTGCTGATCCGGATACGAAAAAGCAACTCTACGATCTCTTCCAGAAGGCGGGAACGCCCGCTTGGAAAGATGCAGCTGCGGCAGTCATGCCACTGACAGGCTTGAAATCTTGGGACGAGTTGGGAAAATAATATTTTGAACACACTTTTCGCCATGAATAACTTCCGATCGCTATTTCTGTTGAGTTTAATCTCGGTGCAGGCCATGCCAGCAAGTGATTCCGAGTGGTATGAATCCACGGCCGGACTGGCCCAGGCCGAACCTGTGATGCGCTGGAGCTTCACGAAAGAGTCGGATCGCACCCAGTGGAAAATCGGCGCAGATTTATCCCTCGCCATGGCATCAGAGGGCGTGAAGTTGCAAACCAAGGGAGGCGATCCTTCCATGGTGGCCACGATACCGACCGAACTAACCGGACCGCTGGCGGTCAAGATCATTTGCCGACAGGCGGAAGAAATGTCTTATCTGGAGCTGTTTCCAGCCGGAGCGGATGGTAAATTCAACGCTGCTCACATGGTGCGTCGCATGGTGTTGGGGAAGCCAGGTTGGCAATCAGTCTGGTTTTCCTTGCCGGTTGGCGGATTGAAGTCATTGCGCTTCGATCCCGAGGGTGGAAAGCATGAGTTGGACTTGCAGGAGATCGCCATTTATCTCCTTAAACTTCAGCGCGCCAAGGAGCATCCAGTGCTGCCGAAGCCCGAGTGGAAGAATACCTTCTACCTGGTGCCGATCCACGAAACGTTCGATGACGCCCGCTATGATGACGGTTCACGACGCAAGGACATGGCAAAGTTGGCAGAGGAGTTCGGCCCGGGTCGGCTGTATATGCGTTCTGGTTTCTCCGCTTCCAGCGCGCAGAGTTGGCACAAGACGAGTCCGCAGCGGCTGATGCCCATGCTGGAGGAAGCGGGGCTGGTATGGCACGCGCATCATCATGTGGGGAATCATTCCATCGGGCGGTATCCGGTGCTCCTGGAGGCGGTGAAGTTGGATCGGCGTAACGCCTCCTGGCGGGCGGATGGGAACTGTCGGGGCGTGGCCACTAACTGGACGGACGCGAAGGTCTTCAACGAAGAAGGTCTGGCGCGGACCAGTGTGCTGACGTGCATTTCCAGATTGAATAAGGAAGTGGTGCAGGCGCGGCTGGCAGCGGCGCGTTGGTTAAATGAAACGCAAGGTCATGCGGCGGCTGCGCGCGAGCATCCTGAAGTGATGATTTCGGCGGGCTGTAGTGTGGAAAATGAGCTGGCGATGTCCCCTCACGCGTGGGGTTGTTACAGTCCGTATTCGGTGCAGGAATTTCAGGATTGGTTGCGGCATCGTGGCGGGTATGAGGCAGGGAAAGGGCATGCCGCTCAGGCCGCTCCAGAGGCGTTGACGGGCCCCTGGGCTATGATTGCAGGCGCTCAGCGGAGTGCATTTTATGATGATCCCTCGCCAGCGGAGGCGCATGGAACTGGGGTTAGTTTTAATGATTTCTACGGCACCAAGTTCACGAGTTGGAAGCTGGAGTATTGGGATTTCGCAGACTTCCCAGCTGGTTCACTCCCATGGGCGGCGGATTTGGGAAATACGTTGCCCGCCGAAGGTGAGCGCGGAAATTGCAATGGTCAGGGTTTCGATGCTCCGCGGGTGGCTGATCTCAAGAGTAAGTTCTGGCTGGCCTGGGACAACGAAGAGGCAGCGGCGGCAGGTTACCGACAGTTCTCCATCTGGGCCTGGAATCAGGACGTGGTGGCGGACTTTGTGGCCACGGGATTCCCCGAATCACATTTGTTCTCACATCAGATTCCCGCTGAGTTTCTGAGCAAGCGCGTGTTGCCAGAGGCAAATTATCGCTCAGGGATGAACGTTCCCTTACTGCGTCGGTTCACCACCGCCACCCCGTTGTGGACCGCTGATGACACGAAGGGAAACTACGGTGGCTTCGGCCTGGGCATGACCACGTTTGACTACATGGCGGATGAAACGGTCTTTGCCAAAGCGCGTCGCTTTGATGCCAATTGGGCACTGTTGGAATACCATCCTGATTCGATGAAATCAGGGTATCGTCGCTGCTTGGATTCCTTGCAGGCGCTGTATCGGCAGCGGGTCCATGTGCTGGCTCCGGGCTGGTGGGGCTACAAAAAACCGCCGTTCATGCTGGACGGCACGGACTTCTCCAAAGCAATTAAAGATTGGATGAAGAATCCCAGTGGTTTCGATGAAACTGACCAACCATGGGACGGCAGGGCATTGATGGATTTCACCCCCCCCGCCGTGCATGGTCTGAAACTGGAAACCGTGGGCGCTACGAAAAAACTTACCTGGAGCGACCGACTCTGGTCGGACGTGCATTACGCCACGTGGTCGCTCTGGCATGAATGGAAGGGCGGTGAGTTCCTCATTTCGCGGCAGTCTGCCAGTCAATCGAAGCCGGAGGTCGTGGCCTCCGTGCCCGGCACGACGTTTACTTGGACGGATGCGAAGCCACCTGAGGGAGCAGTGCGGTATTTTGTCCACGCCAAACGAACCGCTGGATGCAGCCTTGAGGGGGCTCAGGCAACGGTTGAGTGAGATTGAAGCTTCTTTGATCTGATGAATTTCCCCACCACGCACTGGAGTGTATTGGCGCAGGCCACGATGCATGGCGATGCGGCGGGGAGGGCTGCGCTGGGAAAGCTTTGCCAGGCGTATTGGCGGCCAGTGGCGGAATTTCTGCGCCAGCGTGGTTGGAGTCAGATGGATGCCGAGGACATGACGCAGGAATTCTTTAGCGCCCTGCTGCAATCGCGTGGGTGGCACCGGGCGGATCGGGCGCGGGGGAAATTTCGGAATTTCCTGCTGGGGGCATTGATGCGGGTGCTGCACAAGGAACGGGAGCGATCCCAAGCCCAGAAGCGGGGCGGCGGGCAAATGCTGGCCAGCTTGGATGAACTGGCGGAAGAGGGGTTCGAGCCAGGGGAAATGGATCCGTCCGCTGCGCAAATTTTCAATCAAGCATGGGCGGAGCAAGTGATGGACGCTGCTTTGGAGTCGGTGGCCACGACCTGGGAGGAGGAAGGCCGGGGCCCAGCCCTGCAAGTGCTACTGGCGTTCCTGCCCGCAGGAACGCCACCGATGCCATATGAGCAAGCCGCGCAGCAACTCTGCATGAGCCTCGGGGCGGTTAAATCGCAAATTATGCGACTGCGTCAGCAGTTTCGCGAGGCACTGGAATCACAGATTGCACGAACGGTTAGTGCTCCCCATGAGGTGGCGGAGGAAATGGCTCATTTGTATGCTGTGCTGGCGCATCCGGGATATCCCTTGATTTATCAGGATCCTCCTTGAGCCCCCGCGGCTTATGAGCCGGGCGTGGCTGGCTCTTTGGCTTCCTTCAGCACGGCCTTGAGGTCTTTCCGCAAGGCCTCGGCATAGACATCATTCATTTCACTCTGGCTGAAATCATAGGTGCCACGGATGCGGCGTTTGTGATCCACCAGCACGAGCACGAGCCGGTGATCGTAAGCATCAAACTCGTTCTTCCGCTCTGCGAGGGGCACTTCGCGCACTTCGAGTTTGAATTGATCCTTCATATAACCCCGGAGCAAGGGACCATTGCCGGTGAGGAACCACCAATTGTCTCCTTTGAAGTCTTGCGTGCCAGTCCAGGCCCGAAGCCGTTCGGGCGTATCCCACTCCGCATTCAGACTTACTGAGACCAGCTGGAACATAGGATCTGAACCGAACTCAGTCTGCAGTTTCTTCATTTCCATGGCCAAGCCGGCGCAACCGCGGGGGCAGAGCGTATAGAGGAATCCCGCCACCCAGACCTTGCCTTCCAGTTGACCAATATCCACTTCTTTGCCAGACATTTCCGTCGCTTTTAGATTCTCTTTCAATCGGCCATCATAGCTGGGACGGTCTTGGGCGTGCTTGCTATCCGTTTTCAGCTTCACCAGATATTGCCAGAAGATCACGCCTCCCAGAGCCATGAAAATGAAGCAGAACATAAGCACCGTTCCGTGTTTTTTGGTGGGAACGTAATCGGCGGCAATTTGCGGTGGGGGGAGTGGGGTGGGGGTGTCCATAATCAAGTTGGGGTGAAATTTAACGACTCTTAGTGGCGGGTCTTGGCCAGCAGGCAAAGGGCAACGAGCACGATAGGGAGGTAGAGCAGGGTGTTAAGGAAAAGGGTGCGGGCCGCCGCCCGGTCGCGCAAGCGGCGGAATTTCAACGCCAGCAGCACCAACCATCCGCCCAGCAGCAAGCCGATCACCGTAAAGACCGGCCCGGCAAATCCAGCGGCCCAGGGATGCAGCGCCAGCAGCATCAGCGCCACACTGAAGCCAACTGCCAGCTTGGACGTGAGTTCGCCTGACGCATCTTCATTGGCCCACATGACGAAGCCTCCACGGATATATTCCTCGCGATACATCCAATTGATGGCCAAAAAATGCGGCATTTGCCAAAGAAACAACAGTGCGAAGAGAAAGATCGCCTCTTGGTCGAAATAGTGCGTCCACCGAAACAAGCGGTGCGTGGCTTCGTCTGGTCCGGCCACTGCGCCCACCCAGCCAATGACCGGCGGCAGGGCACCGGCTACGGCCCCCACCAGGGTATTCAGGGTGGAGCGTTGTTTCATCGGGGTGTAGATGAAGAGGTAGGTGATCAGCGTTAAGGCTCCCAGTGCGGCCGATTCCACGTTGACCCTGGTTCCCAAATGCAGCAGGCCGATGGCGGAGAGCAGCCAACCGATGAAAAAGGCATGCTCCCGGCGGATCCGTCCCCCGGGGAGTGGACGGGAAGCCGTGCGATGCATCTTGGCATCGGCCGTCACCTCCATGAGTTGATTGAATACCGCTGCACCAAAGGCCGTCAGCGTGGTGCCAAATATCGTGTGCACCATGCCCCAACCGAACCCTTTCCAGCCGAGCCCCAGCCAGTATCCCACAAACGTGGTGACCACCACCATCAAACTCAGTCGCGCCTTGGTCAGCGTCATGAAGTCCGCCCGGGAGATAAACCCATGCGTCGCCTGATCCGTCTCGAGGGGCGGAGGAGGAGTGGCTTCGGGGTCGGCAGTGGGGGAGTCAGGCATACGTTGATTACTTGAAACGGATACGCCTGCCGCGCAAGGAGGGAAACAGCCTTGGCCCTCCGGGCCGCATCGCCTACCTTGTCGGTCCCTGTTAAAATATTCGGTTGCCGCCACCGCAACTCACTGGCAGTTCAAGCGTGTCCTTAATTTCCCCCGATCCATCCCATGTTAACTTTCACAAAAATGAACGGAGCCGGCAATGACTTTGTCATGGTCGATAACCGCTCCAACACCCTGCAACTTACCAACGCCCAGATCGCGCAACTGTGTGATCGGCATCGTGGCGTGGGAGCAGATGGTCTCATAGCCGTGGAGCCCGCAGTTCAAGGCGCGGATGTCCGCATGCGCTACTACAATGCAGACGGTGGGGAAGTGGACATGTGCGGCAATGGCGCGCGGTGTTTTTCCCGTTACGTCAACCGCCTCATGGGCGGAAATCTCACGAATCTCAGCTTCGAAACACCCGCCGGAATCCTTTCCGCTAAATACGAAGGCGAACTCGTGCGCCTGGCCATGAGCGCACCCCACAGCTTGGCGCTGGGAGCCAAGCTACCGGTCGCAGACACCGAATTGGAAGTCCATTTCATCAACACCGGCGTGCCGCACGCCGTAGTCCTCGTGGATGATCTGGAAAATACTCCCATCGTGAAATGGGGGGCCGCCCTGCGTTACCACGAACATTTCGCCCCCAAAGGCACCAATGCCAATTTCATGAAAGTAATCGCCCCTGGACACATCGCCATCCGCACCTACGAGCGCGGCGTGGAGGATGAAACCCTGGCTTGCGGCACGGGCATGGTCGCCTGCGCCCTGATCCATCATTTGCTCCACGGAGCCACCGGCCCGGTCAGCGTGGATGTCCGCGGCGGAGACACCCTGCATATCGGCTTCACCCCCGCAGGCGATCAATTTACCGATGTCACCCTAACGGGTCCAGCTGATTTCGTCTTCGAAGGCACAGCCACCATGTAAGCGTCGCGCGGTCGGAATGGTGCGCGCCTGCCCTGCCATTCACTTCACCAGATACGCCCCGCAACTCTCCCGCACCATCAACCGCGGTGTCAGCAGCAGACTGCGGGCCGGCAGCGTGGGATTGGCCATGCGTTCGCGCAGCGCATTGAAAGCCGTTAGCGCAATCTCCCGGCACGGCTGTTGAATGGTGGTTAGCGGAACGGACAGCAGCGTGGCAACCTAGCCGGAGGCCCGGCTAACGTCGCCTTTCCCTGGGTGGCCCAGGATCAGCAGACGCTCGAATCGCTCTGAGGACTGTGTGGCACACGCACATCCACCCTAAGATTTCTTGCCCAGCATCCTTTTTGGAAACAAATCACCAGGCTGTGTCATTACTCTTGATGACCAACGATTTCCCAGACACACCACCCACGCATGCCGAGCAGGTGCAGATGCTGTTTGTGCGCAATGAAGGGGCGATCCGGGCTTTTGTTCGCGCATTGCAGCCTTCGCTGGCGGATGCGGATGACGTGTTGCAGGAAACGTTTCTCACGGTGTCCCGCAAGGCTGCGTCGTTTCAGCCCGGGACGAATTTTGTCGCGTGGGCCTGCGGCATCGCGCGGCTGAAGGTGCTGGAGAATTTCCGTCAACGGAAGCGCGCGAATGTGCTGAGCGAGGCCGCCCTCATCGCACTCGCCAAGGAGGCACCGGCGGCTGAGACGACCTGCCTGCGCGAGGAAGCGCTGAGCCGTTGCATCGAAAAGCTCGCGCCGAAGAGTCGCGACCTGCTGTGGCGTCGCTACTCGGGTCGGCAGGACTCCGACGAGATGGCCGATGGTCTCGGCATGACTTCCACCGCCGTCCGAGTGGCCCTTTCCAAAGCCCGCGCCTTCCTGCGCGATTGTGTGTCCACCGAACTCAAGAGCGCTTCATAAAATGAAACTCAGCGAACTCAATGCCCTCATCGAAGACTGCCTCGAAGGCCGTCTCAGCGAACCGGACTCAGCGAAGCTCAGCGCCCTCCTTGAGCAATCTGCGGAAGCCCGCGCCCGCTATTGGGAGACCGCATCCATCCACGGCCTGCTAGAGCACTCGATGCAAAACGCATCACTCCGAGTGGTGACCGGCCAGGCATTGCCGACAACGCCGGGAATCAAGCGCTGGTCCACGTGGCGTTCCCTTGCGGCGGCGGCGCTGGTCGCCTTTACTGCGTTAGGTGTCTGGCTGATGTTCGGATCGTCGCGCAGCACCGTGCGATCTTTTGCCACGATGATGGTGACGACAAATGCTCGTTGGTCGGATCCGAATGTGGAGCTTGCTCTCAGCAGTGGTGAGCGGGTTCCGAGTGCGCTGCGGCTGGACTCAGGTCATGCGGAGTTTCAGTTGCTCGATGGCGCGACCGTCGTGCTCGATGGTCCGGCGAGCGTGCGGTTCGCTGAGCGGAAGACGGTGTTCGTGGATGAGGGACGCGTGTTTTGCAAATGCCCGACGCTGGAATCGCGTATCACGGTGGTCACGCCGCAAACGAAGGTGCTGGATCTGGGCACCGAGTTCTCCGTGGATGCTCGCGCGGATGAGAGCACGCGCGTGGCGGTGCTGAGCGGGAAGGTGCAGGTGATGTCCCTTAATGCGGGCGTGCTCACGGCGGGCGAGGTCGTGGATGTAAAGCAAGGTCAGGTCGTGCGCCTGAAGCCGCTCACCAATGACGAGATCACAGAGCTGACGCGTGAGCCTGTGCGGGCGCATGCGGCGAACGATGGTGCGGGGCAGAACCGGCTGCTTGATCCAGGCTTTGAAAAGACGCTGCCATCTGCATTCTGGCGCGGCACGGATGATTGCCTGGAGCACGCCGCATCGTTCGGTCGATCCGGCGCGGCGGCGCGCGTGCGCGCGAGGGAAAAACACTTTCCGTTGGTGAAGCAGCGCGTCGATTGCGGCGATATTTCGGGCAGGGTGGTGCACGCTTCCGTGTGGGCGAAGTCTCCCCCCGACGATCCGATTTCACCAAGGCAGTTCGCGGTGCTGAAGCTGGCGTTCCTCAATGCCGAAGGTCGGGAGTTTGCCTGCTCGACGCGACACTTCCTGCACTACGGCCAGCCTGCAAATGTTTACGTTCCCGCGCAACTCACCGCGCAGGCTCCACAGGGCACCCGCTTCGTCGAGGTGCAAGTGATGCTCGCTGCCGGAAGTCAGAAGGCAGGCAGCGTTTGCTTCGATGATGCTTCGCTTGCGATCGTTGCCGATTCACTAAAATGATTTTTATCCAACCCATCGACCCCTCCTCTAGATGCCTACTCCCATGAAACCCGCGCCCCTCCGTTCCGACGAACTCACCCGCCGTCGCTTCATCGCGCACACCGCGAAGAGTATGCTTGGCGTTGGCTTGCTGCCGAACTTCCTCACACGCAACGCGCTCGCCGCCGATGCGACAAAAGGTGGTAAGGCGAAGAATGTAATCTACCTCTACATGGATGGCGGCATGAGCCACGTCGATACGCTGGACCCAAAAAGCGGCGACGTGATGGGGCCCACGAAGACGATCAAGACCAGTGCGGATGGTATCCAGCTCGGCGAGTATTTGCCGCACACGGCGAAGGTGATGCATCACGGCACGGTGATCCGTTCGCTCACGTCCACGCAGGGCGCGCATGAGCAGGGGAACTACATGATGCACACGAGCTACCAGATGCGCGGGACGATCAATCATCCCTCGATGGGCGCGTGGCTGCAGCACTTCCGCGGGCCCGGCAATGTGACGCTGCCGGGTTCCGTGTATGTCGGCAATGCGAGCCGTCATCCGGGCGCGGG
>JANOAV010000091.1:0-77837 GCA_031411295.1 Verrucomicrobiales bacterium
TCACGGCCGCACCAACCGGTAGAACCTGCGCGAATCATCCCTGGGTTCGTAAATGGTGTAGTCCGCGCCTTCGAGGACGGCGGGTTGGGTGACGTCCAGCCAAGTGCCGGATTGCAGGGTGAGCGACCACTGAAGGCGGAGATTGGCGGGACCAGTTAGGGGCCAGGACAGCCGCAGGGCGCTGCCTGCGAGAATGGATGAATTTAGGAGGATGGGAGCATTTCCAGGATCGGCATTACCGGAAATCAGGCGAATGTTATCCAGCAGCACGGTGCGATCTCCCGTGTTGCTGGTGGCGGTAAATTTCAACTCTCCCGCTGCCGCAGGCGCGTTGAAGACCACGTAGCGTTGGTTGTAGGGAGTGGCACCATACACTGGCGTCAGAACTTCGTTGAATAACGTGCTGCCAGCAAAGGTGACATTGTAAGGAGTGCCGGGAGCGGTCCAGCCTGCACTGCGGGTGTTCACCGCATAGGCTAGGGTGTAGGTGCCGCCGGGCACCAGCCCGGAAATATTCTGCGCTAGCGAGCCCGCGTTCTGAATGAAGAACACCATTTCCTGATCCGGGGCATCGCCATTGTCAGTGAATGGTCCCACACCATCAGAGTTCAGTCCGATGCCACCTGTGACGGTCCAGCCTGCGACGGGTGTGGCTCCGGCATAGCCGGGATAAGCAATCCTCCCGCTCGCATCGAAGCTTGGATTCTGCAGCACAATTTCCCCCGCGCCACGCGGCACGATAGTCACGGCATCCAGTAGCAGCGTGGCATCGCCCGTGACACTGGTGGTAAACTCTAGCAAGCCACCGGAGGTCGCTGGCGTAAACGGAATGGTGATGGTGTAGAACGCGTTAGCTCCGCCCACGGGAGTGACAGGTGGAATGGCTCCGATCGCATTTCCCGCAAAGCGCACGCTGGCTTGGGTGGTTCCTGTAGTCCGTGCATTGTAGCGGCATTGCAGCCAGTATTGGGTGTTAGGAACAAGCCCTGCGATGATCTGGCTCAGCGTGTTGGCTCCTTGAATAAACGCCACCTGCGCAGCATCCGGCACCGCTCCGTTATCGAGAAATGGCATCCCTGCGCGATTCAATCCCGTGTTTCCCAGGAACGTAGAATCCCACCCAGTAATGGCTCCGTAACCCGTGGTGCCTGCAGCACTATCCAATTCAAAACTCGGATTCCGCACCAATTGATTTGTCACATTGACACTCACCACCCGATCCACACACAGCGAGGCGGAGTTCAGCATTTCCAAGTTTACAGCCCCCGGGGCTACCGCTTCGACGAGAAAGGATTTCGTCAGAGGATCGCCCGCCACCCATGTTAGTGCGATAACATCATCAATGCCGGAGGGAATGCGCACCACCAAGGGATTCGGGCTGCGCATGATGACATTCACCCCGCCCACCGGCGGAAATGCCAGCAACTGCGCAGGCACGGTCACATTGATGGTGGCCTGCACCGTGGGGGCCAGTTCGAGTTTCGTGGGGGTCAATCCCAGACAAGGCAACGGATCCTGCACAATCCCCATCACCCTCACATTGTCCAGCAGGACGGTTTGGTCTCCGGTGGCGGTTTGGGTAAATTCTATCAACGCAGAATTCGCGGCCGCGGTGAAATTTGCCGTGCGCACCACATAAGCCGCAGACGTGCCCACCGCCGTTACCGTGGCCTCCGAGATAACGGCTCCCTGAGCCGAAATGCGCAGCGTTGGCGTGTTAGGGCTGCGCGCATTCACCGCCACCGAGACCGTATAATTTTCCCCGGGCACCAATCCGCTAACCGTTTGCTTGGCAGTGGAGTTTTGCCCCTGAAGAAACATCACGTGATCCTGTTCGGGTGTGGCTCCGTTGTTCGCCATGGTGCCCCCGCTGCGATTAAGCCCCACGCTGCCAGTCGTAATCCAGCCTGCATAGGGCGCGGTGGTGGAATCGCCACTCGCTTCGAAGCCTGGATTCACCAAGGTGGCGTTTCCCAGATCGCGTTGCACAATATTTATCGCATCATAGTCCACCGTGGCATCTCCCGTGACGGTGGTGACAAACGACAGCGTGCCCGTGGGAGCCGTGGCATCGAAGGGAACGCTGCGGAATTTATAGGGTGCCCCAGCAGTGGACGCGGTCACACTGTTGATCTTTGTTAGCTCGGCTCCATTCCAACGCACACTGATATCAATGCTGCCACCGCAACAGCCGCGCGCATCATAGTGGAATTGAATCCAGTAACGTTTCCCCGCCGTCAAACCCGTGATCGCCTGACTCAACGTGCCCGCGCCCTGCTGGAAGCCGACCCGCGTGCCATCCGGAATGGGCGTGCCCGCATTGTGAAATGGTCCCGTGCTCTGATTCACCCCACTGCCGCCCGTCCAACTCGTGATCGCGCTATAGCCGGGGAACGTAGCATTGTAGTTCAATTCGAAGCTGGGATTGGCCACGAAGGAAGCTGCCACAGCAAAGCTTGGGATCAGCAGAAGGAGAAATGTGAAGAAATGGCGCATGGAGGTTACGTGTCCTTGTAGCGGATGAGGCAAATCAGCGTCAATTGATTTTGACACCAGAACGCGCAGCCTGCTATTCTCGGGCATCCTTTAGAAATTAATTCATCATGAACCCCCCTCGTTCTGCCCTTGTTCTTGCCTCCGTTTGTTGTCTCCCGGTCTGTGCCACAGCTGGTTTGAGCAGTATCTCGATCGTTAATCCTGGATTCCAAGCGGACAACTACACGGCGGCTCCCGGCTACAATGGATCGGCTGGCAATCCAAGTAATCCTACGGGCTGGACGCAATCTGGCGGCGGCGGGGTGAATGGCACGGACATTGGGGCTGGCGCTCCGTTTTCTGATGGCGCTCAGTTGGATGGGACTCGGGCGGGCTTTATTCAAGGCTCCGGCACGATCAGTCAGGGGCTTAGCGGATTCACTCCCGGGGCGCAGTATTATTTCCAAGGCTATTTCCGCGGACGCAATTGCTGTGGTGATGTGCCGGTGTTCAATGTGAATATTGGTGCCACCTCAGTGGTTACCAACGCCAACGTGGGTGCTGGAACTTGGCAGGCGATCTCCGTTCCCTTTACTGCGGGCTCTGCCAGTCAGTTGCTTAGCATCAGCAGTGCCGCTTCAGCCGGGGGCGATGCTTCATTGGCTTATGATGGCTTTACCATTTTCCAGTTAGACTCAAACTACGTCCCGCTGCTCAATCCCAGCTTCGAGGCAGGCGGCACTTCACTGCCATTCCCAGGTTATACTTCCACTGGCGCCACGCCATCGAGCTTGGCCGGATGGACGAAATCTGGCGATGGCAACGTGGGCTATAACTATGCGGGAAATGCTCCGTTTGCCGACAACGGAGCCATTCCGGAAGGCCAAGCGGCTGGCTTTATTCAAAATGGCGCGGCTTTATCCCAGATTGTTAGCGGACTGGCTCCCGGACAAGTCTATAATCTGGAATTGGACTACAACACGCGCAATGATGGCAACAGTGGGCACATTCAAGTCAATCTCGGCGGCACCACCCTGCTGGATGCTTTCCTAACGCCCGTGGGCGGCTCGAATCCCTGGTATCATTTGTCTGTGCCGTGGACGGCTGGGGCCTCCATTGCTACGCTGGAAATTAAAGGAATCGCCAACGGTCCGGATGCCACGGTGGTGTTCGACAATGTGAACCTGCGCATCGTGCCAGAGCCATCCATGAGCGCTGTGGCGCTGCTGGGACTGGCTGCCACGGGCCTGCGTCGGAGGAAGTAATGTTGATCGCAAAACCAGTGGAGGGCGAGGTAACGAGACCAACGGATGGCTCTGCTGAAGTTGCGTGGCGGGGCGCTGGTCTCCTAACGTCGCCCTCTACATGGCCTTGTCGTCGGGGCAAGCTGCCCCGACTCCTTTGCTGGGTTGCAGCGCTAACGCTGGCATCTGCGAACGCTTCGCCTGACTGCGTGGTGACGTTTAATGAGATCAACTACAGCCCATCTGCGGGGCCGGAGTGGGTGGAGTTAGTAAATGAATTTTCCATCCCGGTCGATGTCGGCGGATGGACGTTGGATGGCGGCATGAGCTATACGATTCCCGATGGCACTACGCTGGCTCCAGGCGCGCATTTAGTCGTCTCGCAGACGGCCGGAAACCCTGCTGGCTCCTTGGGTCCATTCACTGGCATCCTCAACAACGCGGGCGACGAACTCCGGCTTCACACGCGTCATGGACGGCTGATGGATCGGGTGAAATACGACAACACTGGCGCGTGGCCGGCACTGCCTGCGGGCATGACGCTGGCGAAAAATTCCCCCATCACCTCCAGTGAACTAGCCGCCAGCTGGACCGCCAGCACGCAGGCCAACGGCACGCCGGGGGCGCTCAATTTCCCTGCCGCAGCGGCCAACTCCACCGTAGCGAATCGGATTGCATTTACTGCTGGCAGCTTTTGGAAATATGCGCCCACTGGCCAAACCCCTGCGGCGGGTTGGACCAGTTATGGCTTCGCAGAGACGGGATGGACTTATGGCATGGGCGCGCTGGGATCAGCTTCTGTGGCTGGTTCCACTGCCATCACCAGTTTGCCGGCCGCTCCCAGCCACTATTTCCGCAAGGCATTCGTGCTCCCTCCCGGCATCAGCACACCGCAATTGATCCTGTCAGGAAAATTACGCGGCACCGCTACGATTTACCTGGACGGAGTCCAAGTAGCGCAGTTCCCGCAACAGGACGGGCCGTTCAGCAAACTCATCAACACGCCAGTTCTCGCGTTAGGCTCCCATCAGCTTGCAGTGCAAACTTCGCCAGGCAGCGACACTGCGGATGGCTGGGACGCGGCGTTAGCGATCATCACCCCGGACGCGGTCTCGTCCACTGCTGGCCCTACCACGAGCGCGATCGTCATCAATGAAATCCTCTATCACAAGCGTCCGCAGTATCGCAGCGAGACGCCCGCGCAGGCTTACGTGGAGAGTGCTGAAGAGTTTATTGAGCTGCACAATGCTGGCTCCAGCGAAGTTGATTTGGCCGGTTGGAGATTAAGCGATGCCGTGGACTACACCTTCCCTGCGGGCACGCTCCTGCCAGCGGGAGGCTTCCTCGTGGTCAATCAAACGCAATTTAGCGGCACCCTAAGCAATGCGGGAGAGCGCATCCGCCTGCGTAATGCGGCGGATGTTTTGGTGGACGAGGTTTCCTACGCGGATGGTGGGCGCTGGCCGGAAGCTTCCGATGGCGGCGGCGTGAGTTTGGAACTGAAAGATCCACGCGCTGACAATTCCCAGCCGGAAGCCTGGGCTGCCAGCATCGAGAATGCCCCATGGCAAACCATCACCTACACCTTGCTGGGCGCGGAACCACCCAATACGAATAATCCTGACACCTGGCACGAATTCCTCTTCGGCCTGCTGGATGCGGGCGATGTTCTCGTGGACGACGTTAGTGTCATTGAAGATCCCACGGGCACACCGGTGCAAGTAATTCAGAATGGCTCCTTCGAATCTGACACGATTGGCCAAGTGCCAGCGCGATGGCGGTGCCTGGGCACGCATAACCTCAGCACGGTGGTGGCCGATCCCACGGGCCCGGGAAAGGTGCTGCGGATTTTGACCACGGGGGAAATGGAGCACACTTACAATTGCTGTTCCACCACGCTGGTGGGGAATCGCGCCATCAGTGCGACGAAGAACTATCAAATCTCCTTTCGCGCCAAGTGGCTCAGCGGCAGCCCGCAACTCAACAGTCGGCTGTATCTCAACCGATGTGCCCGCACCACAATTCTAGCGCAACCCACCACCACTGGAACGCCGGGAGCGGTGAATACGCAGCGACTGGTTAACGTGGGACCCACCGGCCATCGACTGCTCCATTCACCATTGATTCCTACGGCCACACAATCGGTTCGCGTCAGTGTGGACCTGTCTGATCCTGACAACATTTCGCAGACTTTCGTTTACTATAGTGTGAATGGTGGATCCTGGCAGCAGGCCGGCCTGGCGGGTGAAAATGGTGGTCGGTATTCTGCGGTGATCCCGGGCCAGGCGGATGGCGCGGTGGTGCAATTTTATGTGCAGGCAACGGACGGTTTGGGGGCGACGACATTTCTTCCCGCGGGCGGGCCTAACTCACGTGCACTCTTCCGCGTGGGCGATGGCGGCGGGGCCAATCAGACGGTAAGCACGAAGGTCCGCTGCATCATGACCGCAACGGATGCGAATGGATTGCACGATCCTCTCGCTGCCGTTAGCAATTTCCGCTGGGGTTGCACCGTGATTGATGGCGAGCGTGAAGTTTACTACGATGCTGGTGTCCGTCTGCGCTCTGCTCCCTTTGGCCGACAAGGGACGCGCGCAGGTTGGAACATTAGTTTCCCCTCACAACAACCATTCCGTGGCACGCATGGCGGCATCGTGATTGATGGTGCCTTCAACATGCCGAAGGGCGATGGCACGGGTTGGCAGGAAAATACCATCGGCCCCAGCGTGAATGAAATGCTGTATCAGACCATCGCGAATCGCGCTGGTGGCATGGCGGCCACGTATGATGATATTTGCTGGTTCGAGGCTCCCATTCCCACCTACAATCGACTGGCACAATTGAAGATGGCGCGTTTCAATAATGGCTATCTGGACAGCATTTTCGCAGGGGATGACGCCAACGGCAGCCTCTACAAACAGGAGCTGATTTACTATCCAGCGTCCACCGTGGACGGCAATCCCGAGAGCCTGAAGAACGGCTACAGTCAAGTGCGGGACTTGGATATCAAGAGCCTGGGCAGCTCGATGGATAGTTATCGTTTCACTTATCTGCTGCAGAATCACACGGATCGGGATGACTTCAGTCGCATCATAAACATGGCTACCGCGTTCGATTCTCCCGCCGCCACACTTTACGATAATTCCTGCGCTGCCATCGATACTGACAACTGGATGCGCGTGCTGGCCATGAACGCACTGATGGGTCTGGCGGATACCTACAACCAAGGCTTGGCGCACAACATGATGTTCTACGCCAGGCCTTCCGATGGCCGCGTGCTGCTGATGCCCTGGGATCAGGATCACGCCTTCTACTACGCCACCAACTCCAGCATCTTCGGATTCGGAACGCATCGGGCCGCTGCCATCATTGCGTTGCCGCAGAACCGTCGCTTGTTCTGCAAGCATCTGCAAAATTTCTGCAATACTGGCTTCCGCAACGAATTCCTCGATCCCTTCATCAGCGCTCTGAGCACCACCGCGCAGCGCCCGGGCTACGCTTACAATTTCAAAACATGGGTCACGAATCGACGCGCTTATGTTCTGAGCCAACTATCCACACAGCACCCCAGCGTGCCGTTCATCATCACAACCAATGGTGGCGCGGATTTCACGGTCACGACGTCCTCCGTAACCCTAACGGGCAACGGATGGATTGACGTGGATCGGATTCGCCTCCACGCCACGGGAGAAACGCTGCCTGTCATCTGGACCAACGCCAGTGCTTGGCAAATTACAGTTCCGCTGAAAGGTGGTGCTAACCTCATTTCCCTATCTGCACTGGACATGACTGGCATAGCCGTGGGAAATGATACCATCACGATCACCAACAATGGCCCGGAAGCAGCCTCGGCGGCTAATCTGGTGCTCAGTGAAATCAACTACCATCCCGCCGATCCCGATGGTAACACCCTGGAATTCATCGAACTGCAAAACATCGGCCCGCGCACGGTCGATTGCACCGGCTGTAAATTTACCGCCGGCATTGATTACAGTTTCCCCGCAAATTACAGCATTCCCAGCGGCGGTTACGCCTTGATCGTGCAGAACCTCGCAGCCTTCAATACTCGCTATGGCGGCGGACTGCCCATTGCTGGCGCATGGTCCGCGCTCAAGAAACTCAGCAACGGGGGAGACCACATCACGCTCGAAGACCGAGGCGCAGCCTCCGTCAAAGACTTCAGCTATGATGACACCGCTCCATGGCCGACTTCGCCTGATGGTTTGGGAAACACGCTCGTGCTAGTCTCGCCTGCCACGAACCCAGATCACGACTTGGCGGCAAGCTGGCGCGCCAGCACGAACGTGGGTGGCAGCCCCGGCACGGCAGATCCCAGCGCGGCCCCCAGTAATCTACCCCCGTTAGTGTTGACCGAATTACTGATTACTTCACCCACCGTTTCCTTCACTTCTGGCACCGCCCGCATCACCTGGGAAGAGTCCGCCACCATGGATCCAGCCATCAAAGTGATTCCCGAAATCAGCTACGACCTCCATCACTGGGAAGCTGATCCCACGCAGCAAGTGTTGACGCCACTAGCAGCTGGAACGAATTCCAGGATTAAATCCCTGGAACTGGCCACAGATAAAACGACAGTGTTCTTCCGATTAAGATTCACGCGGTGAAGGCCATGGGTGCTATTGTCTCACGACTACGTTCCTTCAGTCCCTAAAACACCATGTCAATTGCTGACTGCTTGGCCGCTCTGCTGAACGATCTCATCAACAACCAAGAGGTGCGCACCAGTTTGGCCACTAACATGGAGAAGTTGGGACATCTGGACGCAGCCGAACAGGTTTGTCTGGCCCTTGAAGGACTAGTCCAACCATAGCCTGTGCCACGCCCGCGTGCTTTTGCTCCATCCTTGGATCAGGCAGGAGCGTAAACAGTGGCATGCAAAGAGATCACTGGAAGAATAGTTATCACGGAGCGCTGATGGCAGATGCCTTGGCGATGCCCGTTCATTGGTATTATGATCGGGCCGCCCTGCGCCATGACTACGGGGTGGTCGATCACTTCATGGCTCCACGCAACCCCCATCCCGGCAGCATTCTCTGGCGCTCTTCTTACGTGGCCCTCAATGCGCGGGGAGACATTTTGCGAGATCAGGCCAAGTTTTGGGGACAACGGGAAATTCATTATCATCAATTTCTCCAAGCCGGAGAAAATACCCTCAATTTCAAGCTGGCACAGGAACTCTACGCCCAAGTGACCGCGCGAGGCGGTTATGATCCAGATGCGTGGCTCGCTCGGTATATTGAACTCATGTTGCGACCAGAGTGGCATCAGGATACCTATCTGGAAGAATACCACCGGGCCTTCTTCACGCGCTATGCGCAAGGGAAGCAGCCGCGCCAATGTGGCATCCGAGATGAACACATCGGAGGCTTGGCCACCGTCCCTGCCCTGGTGGCAGCGCTCGCAGACATGGATCGCGAAGCCTTACGCCGCACCGTGAAACTCCATGTCTCCCTAACGCACGATCATCCCCAAGTGCTCTTGGCAGCCGATACCCTGGTGCGCCTCCTTTGGCAGGTCGCTGAAGGTTGTCTACTGCGGGAAGCGCTCCGGAGCGAAGCCGGAGATTGGTTTTCCAGTAAGGACGCGGAGCGCTGGCAGGAGCAGCCCGATGAGTTGGTTGTGGGCCGACGCTTCAGTCCTGCCTGTTACATTGCCGAGGCCATGCCGGCCGCGCTGTATCTGACTTGGAAGTATCATGACCAATTCACCATGGGAATCACCGCCAATGCCATGGTGGGAGGTGACAACTGTCACCGTGGAGCCGTGGTCGGCAGTCTCCTGGGAGCCTCCTGCCCAGAGGGTTTGGCTGCCTTCATGAACGTAAACCAGCTCGCTAGCTGAGGATAATGCCGCGCAGTTTGCCGAGACCGCGGCGGATTCTTGCCTTAACCGTTCCCAACGGGGCACCCGTGCGTTGGGCTATCTCCGCTTGAGTTAAACCATCAAAGAACGCCAGCTGGATGGCTTGCCGCTGTTCCGGAGACAACAACATGACCGCCGAACGCGCCTCCTGGGCGAGTTCTTTAATTTCGACCTCGACCGCAGGCGACGGAGCCGCCCAGCCCTTTTCCATTTCCGATTCTTGCTCAAATCCGTGATTCAATTTGCTGCGACGATCCCGACTGCGAAATTTATCGATCGCCCGGTTTCGCGCCAAAGTCGTGAGCCAAGTTGTAGGCTTTCCGCGTTCCTCGCTATACATGTCCGCCTTTTTCCAAAGCACCGCAAACACCTCTTGGGTAACGTCTTCGGTGTCTTGCTGATTGTGGAGGACCTGCATCACGGTCGCGAACACCAAGCCCGAAAAGCGACGATGCAATTCTGCAAAGGCTACGCGATCTCCGCCTGCCACGGCTCGGAAAATAGCTCTGACTTCGGCCAACTCCAGTTGTTTGGCCTGCTCGGCTGCAACATCGAGTTCTGAGGAATCTAGGGTGGTAAGGGTCATCGTGGAGATTCTGTTTAGGTTCATGCGTTCATAATTTGTTGCACTTTTGACTAAGATCAAGCTAATTTGTCTTTTATTTCTGAAATTACAGAACAAGGACAAAACATTCTGACTTTAGAGAGCGTGGCGCTGCTGTCTCAGCAGCACTTCACACCCGCGTTCGTCCTGCTGCTGAGACAGCAGCGCCACGTTCCTGCCCCTTCTGCAACAACCCTTTACTTCCCCGCCTGTAGGGCCCCCCAAAATGGGGCGTTGTCAGCGAAGGGAGCCTCCCGTGCACCTACAGGCATCCGCGTCAACCTAAGCATCCGATCCTTATCAGATATAGGATCGGGCGACCCGGAGGGTCAAAAGATGGTAGCCGGGGGTGACCGCGGAACGAGGGAACCCCCGGTCTATCAAGGATTCGACACCGCCCCGGCAGGGGCGGGAGATAGCCCATGGCCAAGTCTCAATGGATTGGGACCGATTCTCGCGTCCCCAGGAGTGATTATTCCACGCTTCATGGTCTCGCAGGGAGGTGGAGCGAGGGTGTGCGCGAGGCAGTCGTGAGACAAAGCACCCAAATTCTAGACGGATGTTACTAGCGATGCTCGATCTGCGCGGGGAGGAAAATGTGCGAATTTTGGAGATCACCCTGACGAAAGCTCGGGCGCAGCCTCGCACCACCTCCGTAGAAAGCCTGCTAGCCGTCGCTTCACTACTTCTAGTTTCTTAAGCAGCGTAGTTTGGAACTTCAGTCCGTAAGCCTATGAGCGGCAGCATCGCGATACCATTGCTGTGCGGACTAAAGTCCGGCACTACTTTCCTTTTCTGACAAAGTAGAACTACACTCATCACTGCTGCGGAGGCTTCACTTCTTTCACGGCTGCGCCATGTTGCTCGCTGATGATGAGGATGCCGAACTTCGTGGCGTTATCCATTTCCTGGGTGCTGAGGCTGAGGTAGTCGAACTTGCCGCGCAGGTCGGTGTAGCCGTCTTTGTAGAATTTCGGCTGGCCGTTGATTTCTGCGAAGACTTTCACGTAGGTCTTGGCGAGCGGTCGATTATCTCCGGCGTGGAGGACTTGCAGGCGGCCTTGGGCTTCGCTTAGGACGACGTTGAGTTCGTTGGCGTAGTAGGCGTGGGCGCTGGTTTTGCCGGCGGAGGTGATTTCTACGAGCACGTTGCTGCTGAAGAATTCTTTGGGCAGCGGCAGGGTGTGCGCTTCTTTGTCCGCGGGGAGCACGACGCGCTCGGTCTTGTTCGGCGTGATCATCCGGAAGCGGCTGGTGTCGCTGCTGACAAATGGTGCGGTGCTGAAGAGGAACTCCAGATCCATGGGGTAATAATTTACCACCACGTCCTTCACGTTATGATACTTCAGGCGGATCTCCCGGTTCTCTACCGTGAAATCCAGCGTTGGCTCGGCAGCCGCCAGTTGATTCTGCCGTTGCTCGCGATCATCCTCCTTGGCTCCTTCCGGCTTCTTGCCGTCGATCTCATCAAGCTGCGCGATGACTTCGTTAAACTTGTCTCTCCAGCGCGGCACGCTTTCCTTGGTGTGGGCAGCAGCAATCTTTCGGGCCGTGGCGGTGTCTTCCTGATAAAATGCCAGCACGCATTGGAGATAGGCTAGTTGGAGTTGTTCCGCCACTTTCGTTTGATCCACCTTGGCGAACCATGCCAGCGCTTCCTCCACGCGATCCTGCAGCAGCAGGTAATACGTCACGGCCAATTGTTCTTCGGCACCCAGTTTCGGTTGATGCGCCAGGATATCGAGGAAGACTCGATATTGTGAGAGGAAATGATCATTTAAGATGACCCGGTTCGTCCCCAGTAGATGCGCTCTGGCATTGACCAGCGGGCTGTATTCCAAGTGCTCGTAGGCATAGTGTTTGACGGGATCCAGTGTCACCAGCTTGCAGTTCAGCACGCGCACGGAGGTCTGGAGGAACCCTTCTTGATGCTGTAGCCACTGGCCGAGCGCGGCAGTGTAATCATGCAGTATGCTGTAGGACCAGAGCGTGGGCGCATAGACGTGACGGGAGTCCAGCAACATGATAACATTCCGGAAAAATACTTTGTCCTTGCAACGCCAGGCGATTTTATCCAAGTCCAGCAAATGCAGGTTCGCCTTGTCCATGAACGCCAGCACTTCTTCTGCTTTCGCAAATTGGCTGACATAATCCCAGGAGGTCGTATCCAGCTTCGTCAGTTCATTTACCACCGTGAAATTGAATGGCTCGGCAAAGGCCACCACCTTCTCGGACTTGCTAACATGAACGGGATGATGGGCATATTTCCCGGCTTTGGGGAAATAGAAGAAATAGTCCTGCGTGTGCGTCCGGTAAGCATCGAGCGTCAGTGGGACATTGTCCGTAGGCTTGGAGCCTAACACAGCAATAGCGCCCTGCGGGATCTGCACCAGCAGGTCCAGCTTCTGTTGGGAGGAGGTGGGATTCGTCACCACCACCTGACAGCCGTAAACGATCCCGGTGAGGAACTCTTCGCTCACAAACTTGTCCGTCTTCTCATTGCCATTCTGGGTGTAACGATCTCCATTGCGATAGAAATTCTGGCTCACGAGCAGCTTCGGAGCTTCCTTGTCGAGTTCCGCAGGCTTGATTTCACGATGGAACAAGAGCACGCGATGTGTGGGGGTCAGGGTTAGGCTGAGGTCCTTTATTTCCGACTTCGGTGCCTTGGCATCCTTCGGAAATGGCAGATCCAGCACCGACAACGCAAACATCATTTCCGTGAAATTTCCCGCCGCCGCACTGACGTTCGTGGAGAGGAATCCGCCCTTGCCATCCCAGGCGGCATAGTCCGCCCAGAAGGCGTTGGCATCCACCAATGCGGCCAGTTGCTCATGAATCCGCAAATGATAGTAGTTGTTCTCCGCCCATTCTTTCGTGGGTGGTTGCTTGCGGTAGAACTCTTGTTTTGCAGGAGCATTGCGGGCTTTGGCATCCACTTCCTCCAGTCGTTTGCGGCCGTCGAAGGCCAGCCCACCGAATTGATCCTTGGCGGAGTAATCAGCGGCGGAGTTTTCCAGAGCCGATTCCTTTGCCATGAGCGCCCGGTTAGCTCTGGCCCCGGCCACCTTGGCTCCGCCAGCAAGCGAGGCCCCGGTGGGAGCACTTTCCACAGTGGCCATGGCCGCCGCAGGTGCCGGAGCTTGCGCTCCTGGCTTCATGGCCGCCCGTGGATCCCCCCTCTCCTCCGCTAACTTCGGCATGTCCACGACTCCCTCTGCGTCCTTGTCTCGCAACATCAGTGATTGCAACATCTGACTCCGGTCACTGCGCAACGAAGCATCCCCCAGAGCCGTATCAAAGAGCATTGCCAACTGAGCCACATTCACCGGCTGGGTATGCCACAGATCACGAATCTCCCGCGCGGTCACCGCGGCCTGTTCAGGCATGCGCTGGCTTAGAAGAATCCGCTCCACGACATTCAATCGGCCGTAATTCCACGCTGGAAGATAGCCTTGCACCGGTTTGCCCATCAGGTAATCATCCAGGAACGTCTTGTCCCGTTTGTTGGCGTAGTAAGGCAGGACCACGGACGTGAAGAATTCGGGATCTTTCCGCGCGATGAAGAAGCTAAGTTCATGGCAGGCATACTGCGAGAACAACTCCTGTTTCTTGGCGGCATCCAGTGTGGGCCAATCCAGCACGAATGCGAATTCGTTCAGCGTGGCGTTCTTGCTCAACGTGCGGAACAGATTGAACACGGATCCCAAGTCCCCCTGCACTTCAAACTGCGCGGTGGCCGCATCTATAATCACGAAAGGCGCGTCTTTTTCCAGAATGGTCACTTCATTTTGCCGCGTAAAATGTCCCTTGGCATCCAGCCCATTGCGCAGGGTCAGATCCCGCAGCTTGGTTCCGGCCTCGGCTAGGGAAATATCGCGCAACACTGCGGAATCCAGATCCACGGCCAGGATGCGGATGAATTGACGGTCTTTCAGATCAGCTAGTTTCATTGTCACCACACCGTTTTTGTCCGGTGTTAGGTTCCACAGCGTGGAACCGGGCTGGGACAGGAAATTCATGCTGCTGGGGCCGGAGGGATTGGCGGCTTTTTGCTTGGCCAGATCTTCCTTGGCCTCACTTGGCTTCCGCGCCATGCGCGTGGCATTGGCCACGCCACCATCGGCTGCGCGTCGGAATACTTCGCCCTCAGCCGCTTCGTCCATGGCGGTTTCCGTGTCCTGCACGGCCCATGGATTCAGCAACAGTCCTGGACGCGCCAGCAGGCTACCGGGGTATTTCTTCATCGTCCGCCGATCCAGCACATAGCGATATTCCTCACCCAACGTGCGACCGCTGAGGAATAATGATTTCAGACTAGCAGGCGTGCCCACCATCGGTTCCAGTCCTGGGGCTTCCCCCAGCGGAGAAAACGAATTGAAGTCCGGCAGGAAACGACTCGCCAGCACATGGACGCGCGCATCGGGATCGTTGCTACCTAACTGAATCATCAGGCTGTCGGCTCCCTGCTGCACCCCGTTGATTTGCAGGCCACGATACCCGCTGCGTTCCAGGTTGCGGGCTTCGCCTAGCAGGAAGTTACCCGCTGGTTTACCCGCCGTCACCCGAATCGTCACCATCTTGGCAGGCTTGCCGTAGCGGAGGCTGTAGTCGCCTGGTTCCAAATTTTGCAGGATCAAATAGTCGTGCTTGATGCTGGCGGTCTTGTCAGAGAGTGCATCGCGCACGAACGTGCCCCGACGCGTTTCCAGCAGGGAAACCAAGCTGGCATCCGGCTTGTCCCCGCCTTCCATCCATGGCAGGGACAGCGTTTCTCCCACGGCCATGTGGAGATTTTCCGGCGTTGAGAATTGATCTTGCGGCAGAATCCACGTGCGCGACATCCCTTGTGGGTTTCTGACTTCCACACTGGAAATCCCCGCCAGATCACTCAGCGCAATCGACCCCGCTGCATCCGTCTTCAAGGATCGCGTGGCGTTTTCTGTGAATTCTCGACGATAAAATTTCACCGTGCACGCCTGCTCCGCGCGAGGCTCGCCCGTGCGCCCGAGGCATTGGACAAAGTAGTTATTTCCTATCCGGCTAAAATACAGATCACCCGTATGATCGGACTTATCCAGTCCATTGATCGCCTGCGATCCGTTGGCTGAGAGATTCATTTTCTCGCCTGTTAGGAGACTCTTCACCTTGGCCTCAAGCGTGTAGTTCAACTGCGCCAAACGCTCCGGCACGGTGAACGTAAACGTCGCCTCCCGATCCATCGTGAGCTTGAAATCCGGCTGCGCCACCGTGGCATTCACACCATCGATGTTCGTGGAAACGATGGTTAGTTTCACTTCCTCCAGCAACGATAAATCCGTCGGCGCGCCATTCACGGTCAACGTGGGGCGAATGGCCAACTGCACTTGGCGGCCACTGATCAGCGATTCATGCGGCACGTGGAAGCCTGCGGTGAGTCCGTAATTTTCGCCCACCAGCGTGATTTGTTCCAACTGTGCAAAGCCGCCGCCGTCCGTTAGGATGACCGGTTGAGGTCCCGGCTGATTGGAAAATGGCAGGAGAATTTCGCCATGATCATCCGCCTTGAATTCCTGAGCGCCCACCAGCGCAGTGGCCTTGGGCATGGGTTGCAGCGCTTCGTCCAGAATGATCAGCGCGGTGCCCGCACTGCTGGGACGGGTGACGTAATGCAACTCGCCCTTGCGGATCAAGGCTCGGCTGGACTTCCCATTACCGAAGAAATCCACCATCCACAAGCCGCGTTTGCCCCCGAGTAGCGGGACTAAGAAATAGCGTGGCACCCGCTGGATCGGGGCTACCGCGTATTCCGCGGCTTGTTGCACATTGGCAATCAAGCCGTCCAGATTCAAATCCGTGCCGATCTGCGTCCGCATGGAGCGGTAGAAATTCAGGGTATTGATCTCAAAAATGCTCGCGCTGAGCTTCGGCACATTTTTCACATAGAGATCCAGACTTACTTCTGCGGTCGGCAGGAAATGTTCCGGATTGGTGGCGGCAAATTCCAAGTCCACCCGCTCGCGCAGCGCCTGCACGGCGGTGGGAGAGATGAGGGAGAACCATTTCTCTGGATCACCCTGGGCGGTGGTGAGCTTGGCTTCGGCTAGAAGAGAATTTAAATAATGCTCTTCCACGTAGGGCTTATAGGTCTCATGGGACTTCTCTACCGTGGCCAGGAAATGCAATAAATACGCCCGCACCACAGGCTCATCATCCCCGATAGGACGGATTCCTAATGCAGCACTGGGGTCGTTATTCAGGTCCACTGCGTGGCGGAAGAGTTCCTGATTCTCCCGATACTTCGGACTCATATAACCAACATTTCTTGGAAGCTTGAGATAAGCCAGGAAAGGTTCGGCATTCAATTTGCCCAGTTTCTGGTCATGCTTCAGGCGCTCAAAGAGGATCTGCGCTTTCAGCGTATTGAAGCCAGGATTCAGATCCTTCACAAAGGCATACGCCGCATCCAGCCATGCTTCGCGCGCGGCGGTGTTCGTTTCCCAATTAATATCCGCCTGAGGCCGAAGTTTCCCCAGCCATGTCTGAACGAACCCACCAGCTGTTAGCAATTCCGGTCGTGCCTTGGCCAATTCCGCCAGTTGTGCCACGAGCAACTGCCCGTGAATTGGAAATTCGCCAAATCCACGCGATTCCTTGGTCTTCAGATCATCCAGAATCAGCGGCACCAGACCAGCGGCATCCGGGCGTTTCACTTGCTGAAGCAGCAAACGACGCTGGATCGGGTTCAGCGCCACTTTGTTCAGCAGTAAATATTCAATGCCTTCAGGTGTTAGGCCGATGAGTTGGTTCGGGTCCCGCAGCGCTTGTTTGATATACAGCGCCATTTCGATTTCCTTGGGGTCCAACGCCGTGGGCAGGTCCGGTTTGGGGTTCAGCGTTTGTTGAGCGTGATTGAAATCCACATGCAGTGTCTCGCGCAGATACTTGAGCGTGGCCTGCGGGTCCGTTTCATAATTCAACAACGCCTGCCGATGCCGAATCTGCGTCAGCAGTGGCGAGTGCTCATTGCGTGCGGTCCACTGGGCAAGCAGCGCATCCAACTCCGCCTTTTTCCCCGTGTTCTGATAGTGCAGCGCGTGGAAGAAATAATAGTCCTCCGTGCCTGCAATCAGCTCCTTCAGAACCGCCCCACGATCCTCCGCGAGAGCAAATTTTTCAATGAAGCCGATTTCTTGAGCGGCACACGCATCGTAAGCAAAGAAAGAATACATGGCCAAGGTTAGCAGGAGAGAACGTGTTTTCATAAGCATGTTTGGGAATCGGGGTCTTGGAGTATATCACGGAAATTTGAGAAAGTAGGTAAATTTGTGGCCTGAAACCGTAGCTTTACCGGTTGGGGATCGGCCCCAAGTCCGGCTGCGTGAGGGCATACGGACTGGAGCGCGATTTCTTGGAGAATTTCCGAAAAATTCACTTCGAGTCTCGGCCTTACTTGATCCCGCTCTAACGAGTCTTGGCCGTTCGTGGTTTAACCTCTATTCACTGCTGCGGTGGCTTCACCTCTTTGACAGCAGCACCATGTTGCTCACTGATGATGAGGATGCCGAACTTCGTGGCATGGTCCAGTTCCTGGGTGCTGAGGCTCAGGTAGTCGAACTTTCCGCGGAGGTCGGTGTAACCGTCTTTGTAGAATTTAGGCTGGCCGTTGATCTCTGCGAAGACTTTCACGTAGGTCTTGGCGAGCGGCCGATTGTCTCCGGCGTGGAGGACTTGCAGGCGGCCTTGGGCTTCGCTGAGGACGACATTGAGTTCGTTGGCATAGTAGGCGTGGGCGCTGGTTTTGCCGGCGGAGGTGATTTCCACCAGCACGTTGCTGCTGAAGAATTCCTTGGGCAGCGGCAGGGTGTGCGCTTCTTTGTCAGCGGGAAGCACGACGCGCTCGGTCTTGTTTGGGGTGATCATGCGGAAGCGACTGGTATCGCTGCTGACAAAGGGGGCGGTGCTGAAGAGAAACTCCAGGTCCATGGGGTAATAATTTACCACGACGTCCTTCACGTTGTGATACTTCAGACGAATCTCCCGGTTCTCCACGGTGAAGTCCAGCGTTGGCTCGGAGGCGGCCAGTTGGTTTTGACGTTGTTCACGATCATCCTCCTTGGCTCCTTCGGGCTTCTTGCCGTCGATCTCATCCAACTGCGCGATGACTTCGTTAAACTTATCCCTCCAGCGCGGCACGCTTTCCTTAGTGTGAGCCAGAGCGATCTTCCGGGCGGTGGCGGTGTCTTCTTGATAGAAGGCCAGCACGCATTGGAGATAGGCCAGCTGCAATTGTTCGGCCACCTTGGTTTGATCCACCTTGGCGAACCATGCCAGGGCTTCCTCCACGCGATCCTGCAACAGCAGGTAATACGTGACCGCCAGTTGTTCTTCCGCGCCCAGCTTCGGCTGATGCGCCAACACGTTGAGCAACTTTTGATATTGCGTCAGGAAATGATCGTTCAGGATGACCCGATTCGTCCCCAGCAGATGCGCCCGGGCGTTGACCAGCGGGCTGTATTCCAACTGTTCGTAGGCGTAGCGTTTCACGGGATCTAACGTCACCAGCTTGCTGTTCAAGTTCTCCACCACCTCCTGCAGGAACCCATCCTGATGCTGCAGCCACTGGCTTAGTGCAGTGGTGTCATCGTGTTGGATGCTGTAAGACCAAAGTGTGGGCGCATAGACGTGGCGGGCATCCAACAGTGGGATCACCTTGCTGAAGAATGCCTTGTCCTTGCAGCGCCAGGCGACTTTATCCAAGTCCAGCAGATGCAGGTTGGCCTTGTCCATGAACGCCAGCACTTCGTCTGCTTTCGCAAACTGGCTGACATAATCCCAGGAGGTCGTGTCCAGCTTCGTCAGTTCATTTACAACGGTGAAATTGAACGGCTCAGCAAAGGCCACCACCTTCTCGGATTTGCTAACATGAACCGGATGATGGGCGTATTTCCCAGCCTTGGGGAAATAGAAGAAATAGTCCTGGGTGTGCGTCCGGTAAGCATCGAGCGTCAGTGGGACATTGTCCGTAGGCTTGGAGCCTAACACGGCAATAGCGCCTTGGGGTATTTGCACCAGCAGGTCCAGCTTCTGTTGAGATGAGGTGGGATTTGTCACCACCACCTGACAACCATAAACGATGCCGGTGAGGAATTCCTCGCTCACGAACTTGTCCGTCTTCTCATTTCCGTTCTGCGTGTAGCGATCTCCGTTGCGATAGAAATTCTGGCTCACGAGCAGCTTCGGAGCTTCCTTGTCGAGTTCCGCAGGCTTGATTTCGCGATGGAACAAGAGCACGCGGTTCGTGGGGGTCAGGGTTAGACTGAGGTCCTTCACTTCCGATTTCGGAGCCTTGGCATCCTTCGGAAATGGCAGATCCAGCACCGACAACGCGAACATCATTTCGGTGAAATTTCCTGCCGCGGCACTGACGTTCGTAGAAAGGAACCCACCCTTGCCATCCCAAGCGGCATAGTCCGCCCAAAAGGCATTGGCATCCACCAGTGCAGCCAATTGTTCATGGATCCGCAAATGATAGTAATTGTTTTCCGCCCATTCTTTCGTTGGAGGTTGCTTGCGGTAGAACTCTTGCTTGCCGGGTTCCTTGCGGGCCAGCTTGTCCACCTCGGCTAATCTTTCGCGGCCGCTGAATGCCAGATCGCCTTTATCGGACATAAAATCAGCATCAGCACTGGCCTTCTCTAGCGTCATGCCTTTCAGCTCCTTCATCGCCCGGTTCGCTTTGGCGCCGGATCCCCTGCCTCCTCCAGACAAAGGCCCTGAGGCATCACCGGTCGGGGCAGCCATGGCGGCCGCTGGCGCTGGTGGCGCAGCCCCTGGCTTCATAGCCGCACCAAGTTGGAGCTGCTGCAGTTCCTCAGCTCCATTCGCGCGCCTATCGCTCAGCTCCTGCACCATCTTTTTACCGTCACTGCGTAACGAAGAATCCCCCAGCGCAGTTTCGAATAACAGCGCCAACTGCGTCACATTCACTGGCTGCGTGTGCCACAGATCACGAATCTCGCGAGCCGTCACGGCGGCTTGTTCCGGTAAACGTTGCCCCAGCAGAATCCGCTCCACCACATTCAGCCGACCGTAGTTCCAAGCGGGCAAATATCCCTGCATCGGTTTAGCTAGTAAATAATCATCGAGGAACGTCTTGTCCCGTTTGTTGGCATAGTAAGGCAGCACGACGGACTTGAAGAACTCCGGGTCCTTCCTGGCAATGAAAAAGCTGAGTTCATGGCAGGCATGTTGCGAGAACAACTCCTGTTTCTTGGCCGCCTCCAGCGTGGGCCAGTCCAGCACGAAGGCAAACTCGTTCAGCGTGCCATTCTTGCTTAGGGTGCGGAAGAGGTTGAACACCGCCCCCAAATCTCCGTTCACTTCAAACTGTGCGGTGGCCGCATCCTTAATCGTAAACGGGGCGTCCTTTTCCAAAATGGTCACTTCATTTTGCCGTGTGAAATGGCCCTTGGGATCGAGTCCATTGCGCAGGGTGAGATCCCGCACCTTGGTGCCAGCATCCGCCAACGAAATATCGCGCAACACGGCGGAATCCCGATCCACCGCCAGAATGCGGATGAACTGACGGTCTTTCAGATCGGCTAGTTTAACTGTCACGAGGCCGCTTTTATCCGGGGTTAGGTTCCACAGCGTGGCACCGGGTTGAGACAGGAAATTCATGCTGCTGGGGCCGGAAGGATTGGCCGCTTTTGCCTTCTCCATTTCCTGTTTGGCATCGCTCATCGATTTTTTCGCCATGCGGGCGCCATTGGCAACTCCCCCGTCCGCTTGCCGCCGAAAATCTTCTCCCGCAGCCGCTTCATCCATGGCGGTAGCCGTATCCTGCACGGCCCAGGGATTCAGCAATAGGCCGGGACGCGGCAGCAGGCTGCCGGGGTATTTCTTTATCGTCCGCCGATCGAGCACATAACGATATTCCTCACCCAGCGTGCGACCGCTGAGGAACAAGGATTTCAAGCTCGCAGGCGTGCCCACCATCGGTTCCAGCCCGGGAGCTTCTCCCAGCGGGGAAAAGGAATTGAAGTCCGGCAGGAAACGGCTCGCCAGCACATGGACGCGGGCATCAGGATCGTTGCTGCCTAACTGGATCGTCAGACTGTCGGCTCCCTGCTGCACCCCGTTGATTTGCAGTCCCCGATACCCGCTGCGTTCCAGCGTGCGGGCCTCACCGAGGAGGAAATTGCCCGCTGGTTTACCCGCCGTCACCCGAATCGTGACCATCTTGGCGGGCTTGCCGTAGCGGAGCCTGTAGTCACCGGCTTCGAGGTTTTGCAGCATCAAATAGTCGTGCTTGATGCTGGCGGTCTTGTTAGAGAGCGCATCGCGCACGAACGTGCCCCGACGCATTTCCAATAGGGAAACCAAACTCGGATCCGGCTTATCGACGCCTTCCATCCAGGGCAGCGACAGGGTTTCCCCCACCGCAATGTGAAGGTTTTCCGGGGTGGAAAATTGATCTTGCGGCAGGATCCACGTCCGTGACATCCCCTGTGGATTGGTCACTTCCACCGTGGAAATTCCATCCAACTCACCGAGCGCAATCGATCCCGTGGCATCCGTCTTCAACGCGCGCGTGGTGTTCTCGGTGAACTCCCGACGATGGAATTTAAACGTGCAGGCCTGCTCCGCGCGAGGCTCGCCCGTGCGGCCGAGACACTGGACGAAGTAGCTAGTTCCCATCCGACTGAAATACAGATCGCCCGTGTGATCCGATTTATCCAGCCCATTGATCGCCTGCGATCCGGTGGCAGAGAGATTCATTTTCTCGCCCGTTAGGAGGCTTTTCACCTTGGCCTCCAGCGTGTAGTTCAATTGCGCCAAACGTTCCGGCACCGTGAACGTAAATGTTGCCTCCCGATCCATCGTGAGCTTGAAATCCGGTGCCGACACCGTGGCATTCACGCCATCAATGTTCGTGGACACGATGGTTAATTTCACTTCTTCCAATAAGGACAAATCCGTCGGAGCGCCATTCACCGTCAGCGTGGGACGAATCGCCAACTGCACTTGGCGGCCACTGATGAGCGATTCATGCGGGACGTGGAAGCCCGCGGTGAGCCCGTAAGTTTCCCCCACCAACGTGATTTGCTCCAACTGAGCAAAGCCACCACCGTCCGTTAGGATGACCGGTTGCGGTCCGGGTTGATTGGAAAATGGCAGTAATATTTCGCCCCGTTCATCGGCCTTGAATTCCTGCGCGCCCACCAATGCCGTGGCCTTGGGCATCGGTTGCAGCGCTTCATCCAAAATGATGAGCGCAGTGCCCGCACTGCTGGGACGGGTGACGTAATGCAACTCGCCCTTGCGGATCAAGGCTCGGCTGGACTTCCCATTACCGATGAAATCCACCATCCATACGCCGCGCTTGCCCGCGAGTTGCGGGAATTTGAAATTGCGTGGCACCCGCTGGATCGGGGCTTCGGCGTATTCCACGGCTTGTTGCACATTGGCAATCAAGCCGTCCAGATTCAAGTCGGTGCCAATTTGCGTCCGCATGGAGCGGTAGAAATTCAGGGTGTTGATCTCAAAAATACTCGCGCTCAGTTTCGGCACATTTTTCACAAAGAGATCCAGACTAACCTCAGCGGTCGGCAGGAAATGGTCCGGATTGGTGGCGGCAAATTCCAAGTCCACACGCTCCCGCAGCGCCTGCACCGCAGTCGGGGAAATCAGAGAAAACCATTTCTCCGGATCGCCCTGGGCGGTGGTGAGCTTGGCTTCGGCTAGGATAGCGTTGAGATAACCTTCTTCAATATAGGGCTTATAGGTCGTATAGGTCTTATCTTCGCCAGCCAGAAAATGCAGCAAATACGCCCGCACCACAGGTTCGTCATCACGGATCGGCTGGCAACCAAGGGCCGCGCTGGGATCATTGTTCAAGTCCACTGCGTGGCGGAAGAGTTCTTCATTTTCCCGATACTTTGGACTCACATAACCCACATGCTTGGGGAGTTTGAGGTAGGCCAGGAAGCGCTCGGCATCCAATTTTCCCAGCTTCTGATCGTGTTTCAAGCGCTCGAAAAGAATCTGCGCTTTCAGCGTATTGAATCCTGGAGTGAGATCCTTCACAAACTTATACGCCGCATCCAACCACGCTTCACGTGCCGCCGGGTTCGTCTCCAAATTAACGTCCGCCTGCGGCCGAAGTTTCCCCAACCACGTCTGCACGAAACCACCGGAAGTCATTAACTCCGGCCGCGCCTTGGCCATTTCTGCGAGCTGTGAAACGAGCAATTGCCCATGAATCGGGAACTCTCCAAACCCACGCGATTCCTTGGTCTTCAGATCCTCCAAGATCAGCGCCACCAAACCTGCTGCATCCGGTCGCATCACCTGTTGCAACAACGCACGACGCTGCACGGGACTCAGCGCCACTTTGTTTTGCAACAAATACTCAATGCCTGCTGGCGTCAGACCGATGAGTTGATTGGGATCGCGCAGCGCTTGCTGCAGATAGCGCTCCATCTCGATTTTCTTGGGATCCAAGACTGTGGGCAGGTCCGGCTTGGGGTTGAGCGTCTGCTGGGCGTGATTGAATTCGACATGCAGGGTATCGCGTAGATACTTCAAGGTCGCTGGCGGATCCGTTTCATAGTTGAGCAACGCCTGCCGATGCCGGATTTGCTTCAGCAAGGGCGAGTGCTCATTCCGGGCGGACCATTGCGTCATCAGCGCTTCCAATTCCGCCTTCTTACCGGTATTTTGGTAATGCAGCGCATGGAAGAAATAATAGTCTTCGGTGCCAGCAATCAACTCCTTCAGAATCGCCCCACGATCCTCCGCGAGAGCAAATTTTTCAATGAAGCCAATTTCTTGAGCGGCACGCGCATCGTAAGCAAAGAATGAATACATGGCCAAGGTTAGCAGGAGCGAACGGGTTTTCATAAGCAATATTTGGGAATCGAAAGTGGCGGAGTTTAGCACAAGGACTGGGGGGAAACTAGAGGTAAATTTCCGTTCTGCCGAGGACGTCCCTATGGGAAACGGGGCAGAATCGAGTTTCTTGAAACTTTGTTGGAATTTCCGTTGGCGTAATGTCAGCGACGGGTTTGGCGTGATCATCCTGTAAAATTCAATGTGCGACGCGAAGGCCGCAGGACGAATTTTCCGATACTTTGGGAGATTTCCACTTAGAAAATCCCTAGCCATCTGCATCCTGTAATAGCCATGGATTTTGAGACCATTTTCCCTACCCGTTTCCGCCGAGCATCTCCAACGTAGCACAGGTTTGCAACCTGAGAGGATCGGCCCGCTGGGCTGCTCAATTTAAATCAGTCCAGCGGCCGGATCCGTATGATTCAGGCCTACTGCAATTTCTCGGCCGCTTTAGCTTCCTGGGCCTCTTGGGCTTCGCGCTCGCGTTTCTTGCGTTCCTCTTCGTCCTTGTCTTCATCGGTGGAACCACCGCCGCCGTAGCTGATGATTTCGACGGTTACGAGAGATGGCAGCACTTCCGGGTCCTTAGGGGGCGGGGGCGTTGCAGTGGTTGTAGGATTGCTTCCGGAGGGTTGCGGAGGCGGGGGGGGAGCGGCTGCTACGCTTGGCGCGCTAGGGGCAGCCACGGCGGGCGCTCCGCTGGTGGCTCCTCCCGCTGCGATGTTACCCGCGTTGGCAATCACCGGTGCAGCCAAGTTGAGCGTTCCGGCGGAGCGGATGCCAGCATCGCCAGCGTCGATCTTACCAGCCACGGCAATCAAGTCCACGCTGCCTGGGGCCAGCCCTGCCACGGTGGCTAACACACCGATACCACCACCGGTGGCCAAGCCGGCAAGGTCTACTTTAACATCGCCACTTTGTGGATCGATGATGACACGAGTTGGCGGAGCGCTGGCCACGGTCTTGGAGGCGGAACCGGCTGCAATGTCACCGGCGGAACTCCAGATGACGATATTGCCACCACGGAGGGTGAAAATCCGGGAGATGCCGAGGTCAACGTTGCCGTTGGTGAAGACGGAAATATTACCCCCACCTTCGGTGATGATCCCTGGAGGAGCGAGTGGGGTGCCAATCACGCTAGTGGCAAGGGTAAGTTTGCCGCCAGGTGAGAAGATGGAAATGTCCCCACCGCTCTTGGTGCGGATGTCCCGGCTTTGGGTGGTGACATCGCCCTCGGTGCCAGCATTCGGGAAGAGTGAGGCAATGGCGGCCAAGCCTGAGGCATAGGTGCCAGCGTTGGGGCCGACGGTCAAGTTGTGCTCGCGACCGGAGTCACGCAGCAATTTATAGAACACTTCCAGGGCGATCCGGTGTTGCTCTTCGACTGGCAATGAAGTGAAGTTCCCACCGGTCAGGCTGGGGAAACTAGCGGATAGTTCCGTCTGGTATTTTGCCAGATTGGCAGCGGTGACATATTGCGCGATGAAGCCATCGAAGTCCAGTGTGCTGCTTTCCAAGCCAGCGGCCGAGCCGATCCCAGCACCCACGATGACGCTGGCGCCAGCGAACGGCAGGTTCGGATTCCGCGCATTGCCGATACTGGTGATGCCCGTTCCGGTGCCGTCGTTCAAGCTGGCCCCAGTGCCGAGATCAATGTGTCTGCCAGCCAGCACTTCAAGCGTGCCGGGGCCGCTGATTTGCAAGTCGCCCAGCTTGGGCGTTTCGCCTGTAGCCAGGGCATTGCCGCCGGTCGTAGCGCTGATTCTGAGCGGGGCCGTGGCGTCATAAGGAAGGATATCGCGCCCCGCTGAGACGAGCGAAACATCCTGAGTGCTGAGATTTTGAATGTAGAAGGAAATGTCTCTAACATCTCGTCCAGCAGTAATCCGTGCCGCCTTGCCAGTGAATAATTCCAGACCGGAAATATCGCCCGTTCCGGCGTAGAGATAGACTGGCTTGGTGTCGCCACTGTGCAATGGGCCTGCGGCGTGGAGGTTTTGTTTATCCGACAAGTTTTGCACGATGGAACCACTCTCAGCAAAATGGGCTGCGATGAAATCCAGCAGGTTTGCGGGCGTGGCGCGCGCGCGGGTGGCAACGCTGAAATTGCTTCCCAGCAGGGCTTGGAAGGCATACGGAGAACGCTGCCCGGGCAGCGCATCGGGATTGGAATCCGAAAGATTGATCGTGCTCGTGGTCCAGATATTGGCATTGGTGCCCGCATCGAAACCAGTGGCTTGCAGGCCGTTAATGGCACTGGCGGCCACCAATTCAACGGTCCCGGCAGGAGCAGGAGCGAGCGTTAGGCTACCCTGCAAATTGACATTGCCACTAAAGGACGTGGCCTTGAGCGTGCCGGGCAACAGGCTGGCGGTAATGCCGAACACACCGACATCAGCTTCCACCACTTTCAACCAAGGTTGATAGCGGGAAACGGAGTTATCGGTTAGTTTGTTGATGTTTTCAAACCAGGCCTGGAGCACTGGCACTGGCGCGGTGCTGTTGGCGGTGGTGACTTCGGTGCGCAGAGTTACGTTTCCAGTGAGGGAGGATGCTGTTACGGAACTCTTGCTATCGTAAGTGTTGAAATACGTTTTATACCAGTAAGTATTGCTGTAGCCCTGCGGTAGCCAGAACGGATTGACCGTTGGCCCCAGCAGCAGATCCTTGCGGGCGGAAACATCAAAGCCACCTTTCCCAAGGAATAGAGCGGTTGGCAGCCAAGTCCGGCTGTCCTGAGGCGCTTGACTGATGATGCTACCCAGGGAGGGAGTGCGAGTGGAGTTGGTGGTGATTTCCCCGGAAGCAATGAGTCGGCCCTGACCACGTTCCACATAGTAGGCACCACCATCGATGTTGCCGCCAGCATTGATCGTCACATTACCCCCACCTAGCTCGATCAGGGTTGCGGTGGAGGGTGTGGTTTTCGTCATGCGGGCATTCGTGGGAGCCACCGCATCGACGTTCTTGATATTGCCACCAGCCACTAAACTAACGTTACCGCCCCCAAGCGCGCCCACACCTTCAAAGAAGTTGCTGTAGTCCACCCACCAGCTCGTAGAAGCAATTTCGTTATTCCGTGACAGCGCGAAGTTGCCATTGGCATCCAATGCGCCCCGGCGGTAGAGCCAGTTGTAAGGAAGTTCACGTGAGGAATCATCGATCAACGCTCCCGCAGTATTTTTCGTTAGATGCTTGATGTCGCCCTGGGCGAAAATGCTGATATTGCCACCGGCCAGGGCATACTGCGGAGCATATCCCGGGCTTTGCTGAATTGCTCCCAAGGCCCCTTGGTTTCCACTTAGACTAATGACCGGAATGTCGAATTGTCCGCCCATGGTGGCATCCACCACCTTGGTGCCTGCGGTGTAAATGGTAGCGAATTGATTGAGTAACTGGACATCGCGCGCGGCGGCAAGGTTGATGGTGCCACTGCCAGTGCGGATGACTTGGAAACGATTATTGACCGCAGAGGCTGTGGTGGCATTGTTGCCAGGCGTGCTGGCCAAATTCAGACCGCCATTTTTACCCAGTTGGAGCAAGCCGCTGGTGGCTCCCAGAGTTGCGATCGGCCGCACTTGGCGCACATCGGCGGCTGCGAAGTCCGCTCCGGCAGTTAGGTTGTAGGAGTAGCTTTGTTGGTTGGCTCCCAGCAGTGGGTTCTGATCCAGCAGCAGTGAGGTGTAAGCGCTGGAAACAAAGCCGTCGCTGATGGCGTTGTAGAACGTCAGATTTCCGGCAGCCCGCAGAGTGAGATCGCCCGGAGCGCTCTTCGGTCCGAAGCGATTGTTCGCCAAATTCCAATCCGAAGTATTGGTGGATGCAGTGGTCCCTAAAATGAGGTCTCCCGTGCGATTCACAATTTCCGCCCCGGGCTGAATCACCAGCGAATTGCGCAGCACCAAGTTCGTGCTCGTCAGGCGATTCAGCATCGCATCGTATCCGGCTGCGGCCACGCCTGCGTCACCCACGAAGGCAATGCCGTTGTTCCGCACGTTCGTTTGCACGGTGCTCGTAATGGTGCTGCCTGCCGCGTTGTTGAGTTCAAACAATTTGTAACCTTCCGCGACCACGGAGGAGGCACCCAGGATGGTGCTGTCGATCGAACTCAGCGCTAGATCTGTGCTGCCAGCATTTTGCGGGGCCCGCAAATGCAGCGTTCCCGTAAATAAACCGTTGGCCGCACTCGCGGCCGAATTTTCAGCTACGGTTAGGTTGATGGTGGAACCAGCGAGTAGCTCTAACTGACCACCTGCATTGCCCCGTGTTGCTAGGGAGATATCGCCCCCTTTGCCCGCTGCGCTGAAACGTTGGGCGGCGGTGGTGAGCACCGCCGTGGAGTTGATGATGAGGGCACCGTTCGCATCGAGCGCGATCGTGCCGCCTTCAACTCCGGCAGCATTGATGGTGCCATTTACCGTCAGCGTGCCCGCATCCACCGAGAGTCGGAAGATTTGTGCGTTGCTGATACCATCCAAGATCACGTTGCCAGTGCGCACGCGCAGATTTCGCGCAGCGGTAAACCCTGCGGTGTTCAGCGTTTGATTCAAACCGAGGAGATCGGGAATCGTGGCGGCATCCAAAGTGAATTCCCCATTCCGACCACCGCTGCCACCTTGTCCAGCCATGACGCCGTTCAGCACGAAATTACCCAACGGAGAGCTGACGACCACACTGCCAGCGTTGCCTCCGGCCGCAGGAGCAGCCACGTTGACCAAGCTACCATTGGCAATCGTAACATTACCAGCGTCCGCCGTCAGCTTGACTTGGCCCCCATCGGTGGGTTTGCTTAGATCATGGATCGTTTGCATGGTCCCGGCTAAATTGAGATTGCCGGAGATAGCAAGATTTCCGCTCGTGGCGCGAATATTGAGAACGCCGCTCGGCAGTAAAATGTCGCTCGACTGACTGACGCTGGCACCTGTGAGATTGAGGCTGGCCCCCAGTCCGCCGGTCACATTAGCGGTGCCGCCACCCACCGGCTTTTGGATCACCAAGGCCCCACCAGCGCTGATGGACTGGCTGGAGCCAGCCGCACCGGTTAGCACAGGGGTGGTCAGAGTGAGATTTCCGGCCACATTCATCGTGCCAGTGCCTTCGTTAATGATGCCGGAGGTGGCGTTCAAGCTAACATTTGTGTATTGATCAATCGCGAGTCCGCCTTTACCCAAGCGGAGCGTGTCCGCATTGATGACAAAATTTCCCGTCGGAGCAGCCACGATGCCGGGCGCTGTGCGGCCTGGGCTGTTATCCAAGACCACGTTCTGGGCCGTGAAGGTAGCCGTGCCGCCACCGGTATTGAAGCCCCGAATTTCTGCCGCATGGATTCCCAAGTTCGCCAGATTCGACGTCCCAACTTGGCCCGTGCCATAGATGTCGAGCGAGGAGTAGCTGAGGAAATTCAGCGAGGAAGCAGACTGTAGGTTGGCTAACGCCGCACCCGCCAGCACTAATCCTGCGGTAGGCTGCAACGCGCCCGGGTTGTTGAGCGCCAGACTAATTTGACCGCTGTTCAAATTGACCGTTTGTCCGAGCAGACTAGCCGTCGGGCTGAGGTTCGTTCCGTAAGTGGAATCCAGCGTCACGCTGGGGCCGGAAAGAATCACTCCGGCACCCACCGTCATTTGCGGAACGGTGGACCCAGTCACTCCGCTCCGAACCACTTGGGCGTTAGGATCGCTGCTGAGCCGCACCAGCAACCCATTGCCGCTGCCTGCGGTGGAGGATCCCAGCAGGATGGTATCTGCGCTTCCGGCTTGCGTTCCGGTCACGGTGATCGATGCGCCTGGCGCCAGAGTTAGGTTTTGATTGGACACCAGCACGATATCGCTTCCGGTGAGCGGGGTGCCGGCGTTGTCCACGGTGAGCCGATTGGTTTTCACCGTGACGCTCGTTCCGTCGGGACCAAATTTCCTCACACCACCAATCAACAAGCTGGCGGCTCCGAAGCCATTCAGTTGTCCGGCATTCAACACCAAACTACCGGGCGCAGGGGTGGAGCTGGATCCGGAAATTAGGATATCCAGCGGGCTGGAAATATCAATCAATCCGCCGCGGCCACCCGATGTGGTGGCATTGACAGTGCCGTTCACAGCCATCGAGGTAGTGGCTGCGAGCACCAACTGCCCGGCATCGATCGGCAGACGTGGCGTGGTGACACCACGCTTGGTGGCACTTTCGGCAAACCATGCATTGGCAAAGTAATCCTGATACTCGGATCGTTGACGCACCACGCTGGAAGGGGCGACTTCCCACCGGGAGAAGATCTCTGGCACGGAGCGCTCGCCATTCAGGCTGTTATAACGATACCCGGAAACCAGACTGGCTCCGTCGTCCTTCTTGAAGGTTCCAATGGGAATGCCCGACTGCGGAGTGACTAACACGGCCCCGGGGAGCAGGGCATAACGCGCTGGCAGCAGCGTATAGACGCCCGCCTTCAAGGATTCGCTGGCTCCCAGATAAACTTGATCGCCCGGTCTCAGGCCACTGTTCACATAGCCGGGATCGCCTCCCAGATTGCCCGCGTTGCTACTGTTATTGAAAGCTCCGAACGGTGCGAAGTTAGCATTGTAGCCCGGGATGACCGCAAAGCTGGTGGTCGAGGCCAGGATGTCCTTGGTGCCGCCAATGCCCTGAATCCAGCGATACGCATAGAGTTCGCCACCGCCACTGATATCGATGACGGATCCAGCCATGGTGTTGACACTGGCCCCGGCAATGTTGATGGCTTTGGCAGGAGGACCGGTGGTGGTGATATCATTTCCAGCTGGATCAATCCAGGACGTGCCGTTCTGAATGATACCGTAAGGGAAGACGACGCCCTGACCGGTAATCGGATCAATTCCGGAAACCGAGGTAATGCTGCCGGGCAGCAAATTGACTTGCTTGGTTGCGGTCACAGCCAAGCCGGAGAAGGAATCGAGCGGAGCGGTGCCAGTGCCATCCCAGCCCAGATTGATGATCCCCAAGGGAGCACGCAGCGTGCCGCCTTGATTAATGATGCTGGCAAAGACGTTCAAGGTGCCGCCCGCTTCCAATGGCAGATTTCGCACGCCGGAGGATTCGAAATTTACGGTGCCGGATTTCAGCAAGCCACCATGAAGATAATCTGCCACATTGATGGTAAATGACGTTGCAGCCGCCGGATAAATTTGCGCAGCTCGCATGGTTAGGTTGCCAGCGATATTCAATGAACCACTGCCCCGGATATCACCACCATTGGCAATCAAGTTGGCTTGGCCGATGCCTTGCAGGGAGAGATTCCCAATGTCGATGTGATCCGCGCGGACGTTGAGGATGCCGGCACCATACGTAGGCTTGGCATCGGGAACCTTGGTGACGACATCAAGCGGATTGGACGGTAGCAGGAAGGCCTGACCCAAAGCTACATAGGGAGCTGAGAGGTTTACGGTGTCGTCGGCTCTGATGAAGCCAGAATTGGCGATGTAGAGACTGGCGCGCGCATCAATCGTGATCGGTCCGCGGAATTCAACCGCTCCTGAGCCACCCAGCGTGAGGGAATCGAAGCCGCCACGCAGGAAGGTGTTGGCACTGAAGTAGCCCATGCCAGGAATCGGCGTGCCACTGCCGTCCACCACCGGATTACCAATCCCAGCAAATCCTGCTGGGAGCGTCCATCCGCTTTGTTTCACCAGCAATGAGGTGTCCAATGGCGTGGGCGTCGCGAGCGGATCATAGTAACGCCCGGAGGTTACGATCAGGCTGCCGCCCGTGGCCGTCGGTCCACCGGCAAATCCCTTGATGGTGGAATCAACAAACAACTCCTGCCCGCCGCGTAGAATCACCGTGCCACCATTGCTGTCCACCTGCGTGGCGACATTCAGGAAACGATAGAGTGGAGTGGTTAAGCCGCTGGAAGTTAGCACCAGTGGCGAGGTCTCGGAGCCAAGATAGTTCGGATGCAAATCCAGGATGCCGCTGGCACCGGAAACATCAATCACGGAACCGCGCGCGCCCACAATGTTACCAGCCACGCTCACCGTGCCACCCGGCAACACCGTGCCGACCCGCCGTCCGTAAGCGTCAGGCTGCAGCACCACGGTGCCAGCAGTCGAAAGCAGGCTGCGTGGCCCCAGATAGACCGTCGGCAACGCCTGGGTCGGCGTAGCGTTGGAGGGGAAGCGATTCGCACCAGTCAAGGTGATCGTCCCGCCTGGAGCAATGATGGAACCCAAGAAGGCAATCGTGTCAGCCTTCAACCCAACATTTCCCAGCGGATTCGTGCGCACGACCGCTCCCTGACCGAAGACCAGATCTCCCCGAATTTTCAGGGACCCAGTGTAATCGTCGGAAACCGAGACGGCACCAAAATTCAAACTCAGTGCAGGCCGCATGCCTTCTGGATAAAGCGCGGTGGTGGTGGCGAAGGTCAGATGATTCTGTGGATAGGGCACCGCCAGCAGGCTGGCGACTTGAGGATTAATCGTGGTGTTAGGCGCGATGATGAGGCCGGGGATGAATTTCTCTGGATCATCCGTGGCCGCTCCAATGCCGGAAATATTGAACGTGGTGAAGCCGCCTTCGCTAAAGAACTCTGGCTGTAAAATGGTGGTGCCAGGATAAGCCGACCGCCCGCCGATCTGCAGCAGCAACGCCTGCAGGGTGAGCGAAGCGCCTTTGGCACCAACGCCTGCGAAACCACGCAACGTGGCTCCCAATTCCAACGTGCCACCAGTCACGCCCGGACGGGAAACATCGCGCCCCGTGTTGATGATTAGATTTCCGCCGTTGCCATAAGTTTGCCGTCCGGTAGCTCCGATGGCAATGCCGCCCGAGACATCGATCGTGGCCCCACGCTGGAGGTTGGCGCTAAAGGTGTTGATGGCAATGGTGCCGCCGTTGGTCAGCAGTGGCAGCGTAAGGGGATTTGGTGAGCTAAGGCGATCATCCACCAGCAAACCCGCCGTGCTCAGATTGGCTCCGGGAGCTACAGTCACATTACCGCGTCCGATGTTAGCCGTAGGCTCGGCAGTCAGAAACGGCACCGCTCCCGGAGAAATATTATAGGCGGTGAGTTTAAGATTTCCCGCTGGCACCGTCACATTTCCTTCCACCCGAATGTTGGCTCCGGCCAATGTTAGCGAACCACCCGCGGGCCCGGTTAAATCAATGCCGGAGGGCACCGTGATGCTGCCATCAGGATTGTTCACCGTCATATTTCCAAAGCCTCGCTCATTAAACAAACTGGGCGAAAGCAGGACTCGCGCAACGCGATCCGCCCGCAGCGGGGCGGGATCGCCTGTGGCATTGACCACAAATGGTCCCGGTTCCGATTGTGAGCCGTCGCCAAAGGAAATCGCGGGCGGGGTGGGAGAGAATTCCACTGGCAGACCTGCGTTGCCTTTGCGTTGGGCTACGAAATTTAGCTCCAGCGTAGAAGCCTTGGCGAGGACAGACCGCTGCCGTGGACCATTGAGCGTATTGCCAAAGAAATCCCCATCCAACGCCATCGCGGGAGAACTAATCGCCAGACTGCCACCATCCGCACCCCAGATGTAACCGGGATCGTAGTGACCATTGAGCATCCACGGCACAGTATAGGTTTCAGTGACACCCCAGTGCGGGTGGTTCACCTTGAAAAGACCATCATAGACTCCGTTGTAGATCAAATCTGGCGTGGCGTCAGAGATTTCAAACAGGCGGCCATACGCCATGACGCGGCTCGTTTGCACGAATCCGCCTTCGTAGTTCGTCCAGCCAGCGGAAACGTCGATGGTGGCACCATTTTTGATCACGGTGGAACTACCCGCATTCACCTTCACACTGCCGCCGGCCGTGGTTAGTTCACTCACCGTGCGTTGCACCAAATTCAGATAGCCCGTGAGATCTCCCAATGGGGTCCCGACCCAGGTGAAGCCGTTATAAACGCCGGTCTTGCGCAGATCCACCACGAGGTTCACGCCGCGTAAGTTCCCCAATCGCTGCAATGGAGAGTCCGCCAATTCAGATCCGCGCAACTGCACCACAATAATATTTTCCGAGATCGGTGCCACTGCATCAGTCGTGCCAGCCACGCTAATCAACGCTCCCGGTTCCAGATAAACCTGACCATTGGAGAACATCATGGTCGAATCCTGACTCGCACCGCTAATGAAATTCCACACCCCTGCACTCAGCGTCACGCTGGCATTGGGAGCCAGAATGGTGGCATCGCTCGCCATGTGGATCGTCTTGCCGGAAATGTCAATCTTACTTGGCAAGGCCAGCTTCGCGCCAGCTACTTTGTCCGTGCTCGCCCACTCCGGCAGAATTTCAATGGCACTGCCTTTGCCCAGTTCGACGTGACCACTGGTCTTGTTCAGGAATGGCAGCGTTTGCGCGCCCGTCTCATTTCCCGCAGGGTTCGGAACCGCGTCGTAATTGGCTGAAAGGATGATGCTGCCATTGAGCGATACGGAAGTGCTGGCCTTGAGTCCGCCGAGTTGCTCCACGCGTTTCCCGGCCATGGTAATGTTTCCGCGCAGGGCTTCGATATAGCCGGTGTTCGTAACCGTGCCAGCGTAGGGAGCCAGGGCGGAAGCGGGATCAACCACCGCACCAATGTAAGTATCCAGACCGCGCAGACTGGGATCACTGGTTTTGTGGGCCGTGAAGCCAACTTGCAATCCGGCCGCCAGAATCGTCTGTCCATCCGGTGTTAGGATAGTGCCCGCGTTGTTCACATTGGGTCCGATCAACGCGATGCGTCCGCCCACGCGATCGGCGGAAGTAGGGCTGCTCAGGATGGCTCCTGCCTGCACCGTGACATCGCCAATGCGGCCGTTAGGAGTGAGTGGCGCTGGCGGGGTGAAGGCGGGTGTGCCCTTGGCCCCCGCAGGAATGGACAAGGCGGAGAAGAGGAATTGGGAGTCGGGGTTGTTGAGCAATCCCCGGTTGATCAAATTGTCGTTTATCGGCAGGGAGGATGCGACTAACGTGTGGACGTTAACCTGGCTCCCACCGCCGAAAATGATGCCGTTCTGATTAATGATGTAAACTTGCCCAGGGGCCGTGATACTACCAAGGATCTGGGAGGGCGAACCGGATGGGTCCAACACGCGATTGAAGGCAATCCATTGGCCGACGGCCGCACCTCCGGCACTCTGATCGAAATGCAGATTGGTATCACGACCAACGTTGAACGTGGTCCAGTTCAGGAGCGCCTGCTGACTGGTCTGCTTGACGGTCACATTGGTTAAGCCGCCAGCCGAAATTTGGGTGGGAGCCAGCGCACCCACCGCACTTTGAAACTGTAGTCCGCCTGGAGCCAAGCCATTTGGCACGTTAGGGAGTTGCATCCCAGGGTGATTTGGATCAGCCCCCGCATTGTTCGGACCGCTGCGTGCTGCAGCCTGGGCCGCCGCCTGCAAGTTCTTCACCGCTTGCAAGGCATTTGCAGTGCGGGATAAGGCATCCTTCGCATTGGTGCGGGCTTGCGCGGCCGTCGCATTCGTGGCGGCGGAATTTCCCTGCGGGTTCGGCACATTGGCGGACGCTCCACCACGCAGAATGTCCCCCGCCGGCAACGCGGAGGAGGACGCAAGCAATACCGCCGCGTGGCGCAGCCATTTTGCAATCACCATTGAATTAGGGGAGGGACTCATGGGATGAATAAATGTTATTGGCCCAGTTTTTTAAGTTCCTGGGCCAAGGTTACTTCGTTAATGACCAGCGGGTTGTCCGACAACATCTTGGCGAGGAACTCCTTGGTGTTGGCGGCTAATTTTTCGGAGCGAAGTTGTTGGCGCAATTTCTCGCGCACTTCGCCCAACGTGGGTGTGTTCGGCTCTTTGCTGTCGAGCACCTTGATGACATGCCAGCCGTCATCCAGCTTCAATGGCTCGGAAATGGAGCCCAGTTTCAGGTTGGGCAATTGCGTGCGAATCTCCGGTTGGATCTCGCCTTCCGCCACCCAGCCGATCTCACCACCTTGACCTGCACTAATCTTTTCATCGCTGAACTCACTGGCGAGTGCTTTGAAGTCGGGGGCCTTGGCTGCCAAAGCCTTCTTGACAGATTTGAGTTTTCCATCGGCCTTTTCCTTGGTGGCAGCATCAGCTCCCTTGGCCAGAGCAATGTAAATTTGCGCCAAGCGAAATTGCCGTGGCACCAACAACGAGGCCCGATTGGTGTTGTAGTAAGTCTCCAGTTCGGCCTCGCTGGGAAAGGCTTCTGCTGGTTCCGACTGAGCGCGCAGATAGGATTCTGTCAGGGTGCTCTCGATGACTCGCTGAATCTGCGATTTCACTTCCGGCTTCTCATCCCATTTGCTTTCACGGACCTTTTCCAAAACCAACTTTTGCACCAGTAGCGAGCGCACCAATTGGTTCATCAGATTGGGGTTGGCAGCCACTGCCGCAGCCTCTTTGCTGCCAAGATTTCCCAGGGTTGCTTTGAGGTCATCCACCTTGATTTCCGTAGTGCCAATCTTGCCGACGACATCGTCGGCCAGAACCACAGAAGGGCTGGCAACAAACCACAGCACCACCGCACTGAGGATGCGAAAAGATTGGCTATGATTTCGGTTTGGCATCGGTTTTGGGTGCTTCCTTGGCAGGGGCAGGCGCTGGTTTGGCGGCTGCCGCAGCAGCTTTGCTTCCATCCGGCTTGATCTTCGAGTCCTGCAGCTTGTCCGCATAATCCTGCACCAGCGTTTCCAGCTTCACTTTGGAAAGTCCGGTAAAGGGTTCTTTGGAAAGCAGGGCGCGACCCAGCCCGTAGTTTTCATAACGGGTTAGGATTTCCTTGCCGAGCTTATACAGTTCGATGTTCTTGCGCTCGCGGTCCAGCACCTTGCGATCCAGTCGAATGACTTCATCTGCCAGGCGGGAACGTTCGGATTCCTTGGTCTTGGCCGTGCTTTCCATCTTGCCGTAACCTTCCTGCCACTTTTTCAGGGACTCATTCAGGGTGCCGATTTGTTTGGTGGCATCTTCGTTTTTGGCGGTCAGATCGGCCTGCACTTTGTCGGCTTTGGTCTTATCCTCGGCACTGTTCTTCAAGGCTTGATCCAACTTGGCCTTCAGGTCCTTGTTGGCAGCTTCGGCCTCATCTTTGGCGGCCTGCATCGTAGCCGTCTCACTCTGGGCGGTGCGCAGTTGCAGCGTGATATTCTTTAACTGCTCGCGCAGTTTGGCCAACTGAGGATCTGGACCTGCCGGCGCTTGGGCGTGAGCGTGGCAACTCAACAGCAGCAGGCACAGAAAGGAGCAGGCGCGGCTCGCGCCTGTGAAAGCTCGGACGAATGGTCGGGGCGAGCCGCCCCGACTCCATGGAAATAAATTTATCATGTTAGAATTTGGTGCTGATGTCGATGAAGAAGGTGTCGCTCTTGAGCGGCGGCCCGGCAATTTGCTCTGCGCTCATCCATTGCACGCCGAGTTTGACGCGCTTCGAAAGAGCAATCGAGCCTCCCACCACGAACCCTTTGGCATTCGTCCCGCCACCTGCGAATTCGGAATCGGTGAAACCATCGATGACCGCATCGGATTCCACATAGCGATACCCCAGGAATGCGCTCCAGTCACCCCGCTTCTGGAAGCTGGGTTTGCCGATTTGTAGCTGCACCATCCAAGCAGTGTCCCCGCCTTCATACGGGCCCACTTCGGTCGGGGTGGTCTTCGGGGTAGTGTCTGCGGTGGTGGTCGTGGTGGCCGTGCCATCAGGCGCGGTCGTGGTCACCTCCACGGTTGGTGGCGCGGGATTGGGTCCGCGGTTGTTGACCGCACGGGAGTTGATCTTTTCTTGATCAAACGCCAAATTCTTCAGATACTCACCTTTGAGTGAGATCTGACAAGGCTCCCAGTTGTTGAAATCAAGTTTCCCGGTAATCGCCAGCACTTGGAAGGGCGTCGCCAAACCAAAATACTGGTATTGATTGGTAGTGCCGAAGTTGTTAAGTGGGCTCGGCACAATATTCCGCAGCGCCATGTAGGTATTTCCCCGCTGGGCAAAAGAAGGACGCGTGTTGTCGGTATTGCCGGCATCAGACGCGCTGAGCGGAAGATATGGATCAGAGAGCTTCCCTTCCACACCTTGGAAATGATAGTAAGCTGCCGCCAGCTTGGCATCCACCTTCTTGGTAATCTGCCAGTCGAAACCGGCCTGCGCTGCGTAAAGCCATTTATCGGTGCTCTTGAACTTGCTGGGCTGGTTGCTGCTGAAGTTCATGTCGTTGTTAAAAACCGGGGAGAGACTTCCTGTCACAAACGGCGTGAAGCCAGGGGCAATCTCATACTTGCCTTGCAGGGCTAATCCATCGAAGCCGATGTCTTCGTCAAACATCACGTCCGAGCAGAAGTAAGGGTTGTCGAAACGGCCGAAAAAGACCGCCAGTTCCTTGTTGGGAACGTCACCCAATTCCCACTTCATAAATGCCCGGTCCAACCAAATGGCATATTTGCTGAAGTTACCGCCCTGACCTTGATTGGCCAAGCCCAGACTTTGGTTCGTGGTCACGGGGGAATTGTTTTCGCCTGTCCCGAGGCGCAATCCGCCCGTGAATCCTTCTCCCAGATCCAACTCCGTTCCCATGCGAGCGCGGAGGCGGAAGCGTTGCCGATCGGCATCGACGTTGTATTGAGGAGAAAAGACCGTTCCCGCAGTATCAAACGGAGCACCCGTATTGATTGCATTGAAATTAGGGAATGCTCCGGTGTTATCATTGCCGACCGGGTAGCTATCGATTTCGTAGCGCAGACGAATATCGCCAAAGGGCTTCCAGCGTGACACCCAGTCTGGGACCTGTCCTGCTCCCGTCCATTTTTCAGCCTTGGCAGCTGCGAGGACGTCATCCTTGATTTCGTCGCGAATTTGCTCACGCACCGTTTCTGGAATGTAGGGCACACGCATGTCGTTCTCGCCCAGTGGATCTGCAGTGGCGGCGGCAGCGGCTTCGGCCCGTGCGTTGGCGGCATCTTGCTCCGCTTGCAGGATCAGAGCCTGACTCTCGGCTTTGGTTATGGAGCCCTTCATTTCCAAAAGTCGCAGCAAGTTCACCATCGCATTCTGCGAGGGCGCGGCCTGAGGATTGACCAGCTCCGCTGCCGGAGCCGCCCGTCCATCGCCCTCGGCCTGCGGCAAGGGTTGCTCAAGCGGCGGCAAGTCTGTCGTCTGCGCGGAAGCGGAGGCCAGGCAAATGCTCGTGGCGAGAGCCCACGGTAGGTGGCGAGTAAATTTCGTGTTCAGAGTAATCATATGGGGTTGAGAAATTGTAGCGACTAGTTAGGTCGGGCGATGGTGATTCGCATGTTGATGGGCATGGGCATCCCCACTGGCGGGGCCTCCGGGAGCTGGAAGCCTTGTAAAATGGAGGAATCCATGGTTTGGGCGACTTTCGAATCGCCACTGACATTCTTGAGCACCGCCTTCGTGACCCGACCCGTAGAGTCTGACCAAAGGCTGGCTTCGCATTTCAAATCAGCGGTCTTGGTGGCACTATGCTGGCGGAGCGCACCTACAAGTGCCTTTTGCGTGGCGATCACAAAGCCGTCAAATTTCCCACGTTTCTTGCCGCCACCAATGGTGCCGGTTCCCTTACGACCATTTCCGCCTGGCAGAATTCCACCAGGAGCAGAAGGCGCAGTGCTAGAGGGTGGCGCGGCATCAGGTGGGGTTTCCGGAGTGTCTGGCGTTTCCACCGGTGTTTCCTGCTTCACGATTTCTTCTTCCTTCGGAGGCTCTATTTTTGGCGGTGGTGGTGGCGGTGGTGGTGGCATCGGCACTGACATCGAAATGGGAATTTCCCGCTCCACCTTGGCCACTTTCACCTTCTCAGGCGTTGGTCGCGTGCCCACATAGGCAGCCGCGCCAACGAGAGCTAGCAGAATACCAAAGAACGTGACCGGGCTGCGTTTCCACATGGGGCGATCATCATAATCGTCCTCATAATCGTCTTTCGGTGATGGGTTGTTTGCCATGGGATTAGTTATGGTTTCTCGGCAGCGAGGTTGATTTCAGTGATGCCCATTTTGTTGAGGGTGTCTAAGACGGGCCAAAGGGACTGGTATTGCGTTCCATTATCTCCGCGCAGGATCACTGGGGAATCAGGAAACTTCGTGCGCCATTGCGCCACCCGCGCCTCCATGTTGGCCACCGGAACTGGCGGATCGCGATCGACCTGCACACTGCCAGAGGCTTGGACGGTGATGGAGAGTGGTTTCTTGAGGGATAAACTTGGCGCAGCGCTGCTCTTCGGGAGCTTCACCTTCATGCCCTGCACGCTGGCAGTGGTCATAATGATGAAGATGAGTAGGAGCACCAGATAGAGGTCCACCATCGGGGTGACGTTGATGTCGTCGTAAGATTTTTCGTCGGCATTCATGGGTAATTATTCTTTGGAGGATGGGTAAGCTTCAGCAATCCGGGCGACGAATTCGTCGATGAAAATTTCCATGCCATTAATCGCTTCTTTGATACGGGAGCTGAGATAGCTGTAGAGGAACAACGCGGGGATGGCGACCGCCAGACCAGCCACCGTGGCCAGCAGCGCGCCCGCAATACCAGGAGCAATGGAGTTGATTTCCACTTCGCCACTCTGCGCGATCACCGCAAAGGTGATCATAACGCCGATCACGGTTCCCAGCAGCCCAAGGTAGGGACCGCCTGCGATGCCGATGGTGAGAAATACCAACTTGCTGTTCAGGCGCTGCACTTCGCGGACGTGACCACCGTCCAAGGTTGCGCGGATGGCTTCGATGGAACGACCCGACAGGCCATCAAATTTCTGCTTGGGATCATCGATCCGCTTTTGGATTTCCTGAGAGCCAATGTGGTAAATGTGGAACAAGGGAGACTGCCGCATGATTTTCTGCTCGCCCCCAGAAGACGCGCCCAGGCTCTTGGCTCCATCGTCGCTACTGTGATCCAAGGCTGTTAAGTCACTGGAAAGGCCTTCCCACCGCTTCAAAAACACTTTGGAAGCTTTATTGATTTTATTGAGGTAAAGGAACTTCTGCACGCCCACGGCCCAACCGACGACCGCCAGGATAATGCAGCCGAAAATAACGATGACACCGTCCGGGGTAAGGTCCTTGGAGATGTCCCTAAAGAGCGCAATGTGCTTGGAAATTTCGCTCTCGTGCTCCGCCGGGGTGCCTGACTCTGGAGCGCCTTGGGTAATGAGCTTGGCAGCTTCGGCCGAGTTTCCCTGGCTGATGGCAGCTAATTTGATGCTGCCGACTTCACGGGCAACTTTGGAAATTTGCAGTTCATCAATCTCACCGGTAAAGGCGGCCGGTGAATTTTCGTCGCGTCCCAGAATGCACGGGCCAACCAGTGCTGGCAGCGGAGTGGCCACGGTCCCGGCGGCCAGTCCATTCACATAGAGGGTGATCGCAGGCCCGTTGGCAATGACCGCTAAATGAGTCCAGACATTGACGATCAAGGGGGTGGTCCCAGCAGCGGTTTGCTTGGCTCCGCCCGTGGTGATTTCCACGAAGGGCAGCCCGGCATTTTCCCCCACCACAAACCCATTCCCGCCTTCATGGCGGCTGAAGAGCGCGGCATTGGTTTTTAAGGCCGTGGGCTTAATCCATGCGGACCAGGTCAAGGCCCCGCCTGCGGTCCACGCCAGCGCAGGGTTGTCAATGGAAATGGGCGTGGGGGCGGGCAAACGCAAGCCCGTCCCGATAACGGCCCCGGCTGCCGCCGCACCTGCCTTGTCCGGCACAATCTGGTTAGGGGATGAGTCCATGGCCGGGGCATTGTTCTCAGAAAAGTGATACACCAGAGTGGTGTCGGCATCGTAAGTTGCCTTCGGTTCGAATTTCTTTTCCGTGGCCTTACTATTTCCGTAGTAGAGCCATAAATTGGTGGCCACTTCAGGCTTTACGTCCGGCACCTTGACCCACACGGCGGCTTCGTTCAGCAGGCTGTCCCAGGTGTCAATGTGATAGGAAAGGAGCGTCTTATCATCGTCGGCCAGGAATCGTAGATCCGCTCCATCGGGCAGGGCTTCGACGGGAAAATTTGCATCTTTCAAGCGCACCAACACCGCGGTGGTGCCGATGGGGTTGCCGATGTCGTATCCTTTGGAAGTGGTATCAATCGTGATCCGCTTGCGCAAGGTCCATTCCGCATTCCACCACGGCCCGGCCACACTGGCGGACGCGGTGATGAGCAGCAAGAGGGAGGTTAGCAGGAAGGATCTGGAAGTGCGGAGAAACATAGATGGAGACAAGCTAGCGAGAGGTTAGTAAACAAATTTAAAAATCGGCCCAGACGCGGAACGAGAGCAGCACGTCGCCCACTTTGGCGTTCGGTTGATCCACCAGTGGCCACCCCGCATCTAACGAGCCGTTGAGGTGGTTCTTCAATTTCACATGCGTGCCAATTCCGACACTCATGAGTTTGAAGGTGTCCTTCTGTTCGGGAAGAGGATCAAGCAGCGAGAGTCGCGCTCCATCCCAAAAGGCATAGATGCGCCATTCGTTTTCAGGGTCCCGTGTGACCTCACCTTCTTTTTCGGGCTTGGGATTCATTTTGCCGAGCAGGGACGGGGAGCGGAGTTCCAGGCTGCCGGCAATGGCGTTGTCGCCCAAGGTGGTGGATTCAAGATACCCGCGCACGGTGCCCATGCCGCCGGCGGAAAATTGCTCGCTGTTGATGAGCGGACTGCCCGTGCCCTGACCTTGGATTTTCCCAAAGACCTGTAATCCCAATGGCAAATCGTGGGTGTGGGCAACGTCGCCCCGCACGTGGAAGAAGGCTCCGTTGGCCTTGTAGCGCTTGTTGTCGAATTCCGCTTCATCGCTGCCGGTTCCCCGGAAGCTCCAAGTGGCGCTGGCATTGAGTTCCGTGAAGGATTTCTTACCGGACCAATTGGCTCCGTAACTCGCGCTGATTGGATAGTAGGTAATCGGGGTGGCAATCTCATTGGTGCCGACGATGACATTTTCCTTAAAATGTTTGTAGTCCGCCCCGAAACTTAGTGACTGGTAGAAGCCAGTGTCCGTTGGTAAATTGAACAGGCCGCGCATCCCCAGGATTTCGCCTCGACCAGCCACGGCGGCTCCACCCAGCGTGGAGACATTGCTGTCCTGCTTCGTGCCCATGAACATCAGGCTCACATCGTCGAAGTTAGGGAATCGCATCAAGTAGTAACTGGAAATCACGGAAGCATCTTCCGGATCCTGCGGAGCCACTTGATAACTCACTCCCAAGGCGTGGCCCAACTGCCAGAGATTGGCATAGCTGAGGGATGCATTGAGCCGCAACGGTTCGGTGTCGGCGGTGTAACGATTGTTCAATTCCACGCTGCCATGCATGGGAAACTTATCTTTGACGATGAGGTCGATGTCCAAGGTCCCTGGTTCAACACCCGGTCTCACCCCCGTTCTTACACCGGGCTCATCACTCTTCTGACCTGTCTCAGGCACGATAGTAATCTGTCGATCTGGCATTTGATTTAGAGCAATCAGGTCGCGTTTAACATCATCTCTATTCAAGACCTTGCCTTCAGCCAGCGACGGCACGCGACGCTTGATTTGCTCCAGCGAAAAGTAGCGCGAACCATATACGCGCAGGCGGCCCACCGGATTCTCCGAAACGATCATTTTGATCACGCCCCGCCGTGGCTCCTGCTGCGGAACTTCGACGCTCACGGCTTCGTAGCCAGCGGCCGCAAACGCCTTCTGCAAAGCCAGTCGAGCCTGTTCTACATCTGCTGCGGTGCGGCCTGGACCCATGAAGGGATAGACTGCTTTCTCGACGTCCTTTTGCGGTAAACTTTTGACGCCAGACACCCGATATTCCCGAACATACAAAGTCGGTTCTTCGGCTCCTTGGTCCGCCGGGCCAGCGTCAGCTCCAGCCTCGGAATTGGCTTCGGCTGCTGGCGTTGCATTCTCGGCGGCCGCAGGCTCTTGCGCCACGGCCAGAGATTCCAGACAACACCAGCAGAACAACGCGGAAATCCCGCGCAGAGGGTGAATGGAGGATGGAAAAGGCATGAGTCGGTTGAGGTGTTTTAAAATTTGGGTTGGATCACCTATCTCATGGTGTGGACTCAACTCTCAAGATGTGCTGTGTGACATTGTCGTTTCACAATTACTGGAATCACCCAACGATGGTGTCGCCAACTTTCCCCTTCCAGACGCGGAACTCCCTTCGTCCCGCGGGTTGATGCTAGGATGGGGGTGCTCTGTGACTTTCCTGTTACCATCAATACCGCCACTGTAGCGGCCTGCTTTTATGCTAGGATGGGAACATTTCCCTCTCTGTCAAAGCACCCAGCCGTTGCGGGGCTCGCGGCGGAGGAATTTCTCCGCTTCTGGCGCATTGGGGAAGCGCAGATTCTTGGCATCCCACGCGAGTTTCTTGCCAGCGCGGAAGGCCACGTTTCCCAGATGATTCGCTTCCGTCAGTGGCCCGGCATAACTAAAGGGACTGGCGGTGGGGGTGCCATTTTTGATGGCGTTAAGCCATTCCTGCTGGTGTCCCGGACTGTCCGGGATGAACTGGGTGGGGCGCTTGAAGTCCTTGAAATCAGCCTCCGGTAAGAGTTGATGTTTGCTATAGTCTGAGATGAGCATGCCCTTATCTCCGATGAAGAGCACCCCGCTGTCATAGTGCGGAAGCTTCTCCTCGAGGAGGATTTGTGGTTTCTGGGTCCCTTGGTGCCAGGTCACTTTGCAAGGAGGCAAGTCGCCTCGCGCCCCGTATTCATAGACTGCCTTCATACTGGCCGGAGCCAGCTCCGCGTCGGGTGAGGGACCGCTGGCTTCGATGGTGCGCGGAGCATCCAATTTTAGGGCCCAGAACGGCAGATCATTCCAGTGGCTGCCCAGATCACTCATGGTGCCATTGCCGAAATCCCACCAGCGATACCATTTGGGGCCGGGAAAATAGACTTCATGATAGGGGCGAAACGGGGCCGGCCCCAGCCAAAGATCCCAATCCAAATACTCCGGCGGAGCCATACCTTCAGCAGGGCGGGCGGTAACACTAACGATATCACCATGAGCCCTGGCTTCGTCCGCGCTCTGCAATCCCCAGGCCCGGGAAACCCAGACATGCGCCTCAGTTACCGTGCCGATGGCACCGCTCTGAATCAACTCCACCACGCGATGGTAGTTATTGCCGGCGTGAATCTGCGTGCCCATCTGCGTGGGCGCTCCGGACTTGGCCGCGGCTTCGGTGATGAGGCGGGCTTCCTGCACGTTGTGAGTTAGGGGTTTCTCGCAATAGACCGCTTTCTTCGCCCGCAGTGCCGGCATGGTGGCAAAGGCATGAGTGTGTTCTGTGGTGCTGACCACGACCCCATCGTAATCCTGAATCTTGGTGTAGAGTTCCCGGAAATCAGAGAAACGCTTCGCCTCTGGATGGTGTGCCCCAGCGGCTTCCAAGTTGCGTTTATTGACGTCACACAGCGCCACGATTTCCACTTGGGGATCTTTACTCACCTCCGCTAAATTTGCCCCGCCCCGACCTCCACTGCCGATGACGAGCAGGCGGATCTTGCGGTTTGGCGAAGCACTCCGCACAATGGCCGGAAACGCCAGTGTGCCAGTGGCCAAGGTTGCTTGGCTCAGGAAACGACGTCGGGAGAAATCAGTAGATGGGTGCATGGTGAACGTTCTAGCCTGAAACGTCACGGCCTGCCCAGCCTTTCCGTGTCCGCTCTTGCGGAGGACCTCATTACTTGCCGGGTCAACAAGCGACCCGCCGACACGTGGGAGGGAACCGTGTCGGCGGGCGCTGGTTACCACCAAGGACTAGGTTGGTCCTCAGCGTCTAGGGGAGAGCTTATTGGCGGAAGGCCAGATCGTCGATGGCGAAGGTTTGCAGCACAGTGGAACCAGGGATGGTTACCGTGATCCGCACCGCAATGATGCCACCAGCCACCGTGGCGGAACGGGCGATGAAGGCGTCCCGTGTAGGGATCGGGGCAATGGGCACCAGTTGATTGGCAATGATGATGGGTCCACCTGATTGGAAGAACTCAGCTCTGATTTGCTGAGCGTTTTGCTGCTGGAGCACTGTGAAGCCGACGAGGCGGGTCGGCAGCGCGTTGGAGGGCAGCAGTTTGAAGATCAAAGGAGCGGCCACGGGCTGTTTCAGGAGTCCCTTATTGGAAATTGGAATTTGTGGCCCCATGGTGTTCTGCATGTTCACGGGGTTGCCGAAGCCGACCAGCATGCTGTTGATCAAACCAGCACCATATTGGGCCTTGATCGTGTTGATGCCCAGCGCAGGGAAGGGGGTGATGCTTTGGGGCTGATCGAAGTTGATCACGCCGGACATGTTCAAGGGGAAACCGGTCGTTACAGCGGTATTGAAATTAGCGTAGGTCACTGGGAAAGCGACGTTGAAGATATCCGGTGTATTCAGATTGAGGAAATTTTCGTCGTATTGCCCAACGGTGTTCACGACGGCTTGGGCTTGGAGGCTGGCGCAGGTGGCAATAAGGGCGATGGCGGTGGCGATGAGTTTCATAAGCGTGTAGTTAGTTAATGGTTGGTTTGATTGATGATTGAGCGTTGGTTTGAAATTCAGCGTCGGATCGGCTGATCGTTCGCGGCTTCATAAACATCATCGCAATGCCTCCGACCCATTTGCAAAATTCTGAAAGTTTTTTGCGAACCCGAGTAAAAAGGAAACTTTGGTTGCGGGAACGCAGGGGAGATGGCTGGATTTGGGATGCTCCATCCCCCACCAGAACTCACCCTGCCCACTGGCCAACGCGTTGGTTGGCGGGAATACGGCGTGCCCACGGGATCACCGATTTTTTTCAACAACGGCTGGCCGGGTTGTTCGCTACAGGCGGTTTATCTGCATGAGTTGGCAGTGCGTCACGGCCTGCGCATTGTTTCGCCAGATCGCCCGGGTTTCGGTCGTTCCAGTTCCCAGTCGGGCCGCAGTTTGCTGGACTGGCCTCCGTTAGTTGCCGCCATCGCAGATCGCTTGGGTATTGATCGGTTCGCCATCCTGGGGGTATCCGGCGGCGGGCCTTACGCCTTGGCTACGGCCTGGGCGTTGGGCTCTCGGGTGCAAGCAGTGTGCCTCTGCTGTGGAGCGGTGCCAACCCACACCCCTGAAGCTAGGAAAGGCCTGTTAAAGGCCTATCGATTCATGCTGGGGCTAAATGATATGGCCCCGTGGTCATTGCCTTGGTTGTTGCGCGTGGCGGCCATGGCCGCCCGTCTGCCGTTGCCATATCCCTTGTTGAAACTTTTCTTTCCCCTCCTGCTTCCAAAGCAGGACGCGGCCGCACTGTGTAACCGACACATCTTCGACCTATTTCTCCCGTCCTATCAAGGCGCGATGATTGCCGGGGGCGGAGCACTCTATCAGGATGGCTATCCCTACACCCAGCCATGGCCCTTCCCGGTGGAAGAGATTAAAGCTCCCATAAGAATGTGGCACGGCACCGATGATGCGAACTTCCACATAGACCAAGCCCGGTTGCTGGCGGCTCGTCTTACCAACGGCACTTTCAATGAACGGAATGAAGGGCATTACTCTCTGCCGTTCAATTGCGCGGAGGAAATGGTAAAGGATTTGCTGGTTGCCACTGGTCGTGGTCCACTTACGTGCGCGTCTATGCGGACAGTGTGACGACAGACCTCACTGTCTAGAATCCACGCACCCAACGGACCGAGCTCGTGGGCCGACTGCTGCGGGTCTTTGCAAATCGCTGGACGGAAATTGAGTCGGCGGGGGCGGGAGAAATCTGCGCCATCGCAGGCCTGCGCGAGTTTACCACCGGAGACACGTTGTGCCATCCACAACAACCTCTGATGTTGGAGCCTCCTGCATTTCCGGATCCCGTGGTCAGCATAGCGGTGGAAGCCATCAGCCGCGCTGAACAAACGCGACTGGCGGAAGCCCTGGCGCGTGTGAGCGATGAAGACCCGACCTTCCGTGTCAGCACCCATCCTGAAACCGGACAATGTCTCATTTCCGGCATGGGGGAACTGCACCTCGAAGTCGTGCGACGTAAACTGAAGGATGATCATCAAGTGGAAACACTGGTTGGTCCTCCGCAGATTGCCTATCGCGAGACGATCCGAGGCTCAGCAGCCGTCAGCCATTTACTGCGCAAGCAGAATGGTGGTCAGGGCATGTATGCCCGCGTGGATTTGGCGGTTGAGCCAACGCCACGCGGCAGTGGCGTGCAGATCCGGCAGGCAGTGGCGGGCGGGGCGATTCCAGTCCAGTTTCTCAATGCAGTGCATCGGGGAATTCAAGATAGTCTGCTCAACGGGCCGCTGGAAGGTGCTCCGGTGGTGGATCTGGCCATCATCATCACTGATGGTGACGCGCACGTGAAAGACTCCAACGAACAGGCGTTCCGCCTGGCCGTAGCAGAAGCCATGCGGGAGGCGTTGGCCTCCGCGCAGCCCGTGCTGCTGGAGCCGATCATGACGCTGGAGTGTTCCACCCCAGAGGCACATCAAGGCGACATCATAGGCGGTCTGAACCAACGGCGGGCGCGCATCACCGCGCTCCATTCCGATGGTCATCTAGCCGTGGTGGCGGCGGAAGTGCCGTTGGCCGAAATGTTCGGCTATGCCGGTGCCATCCGCAGCCTCTCCAAAGGCCGCGCGTCCTATAGCATGACTCCGTCCTGCTACCGGGCCGTTGCGCAGGTGCCGTAAAACAAAACTAAATGGCGGGAATTGGGGCAACCCCAGGTCCCGCCAGTTTTGTTTGCTAGACCGATCCATGGGTAGGAGGCCTGGCTTAGATCGGGCTGGCTTCCCCCACCCCATGGCTACTTCCCACGTTCCATGGCGGTTCCAGGGAAATGCTCCACGCCCCAATGGGCGACGCTGAGCACCACGGGCTTGAGCGACTGCCCCCGGGGAGTAAGTTGATAGCACATCCGGCGTTTATCATTCGCTGCGGGCTTGCGGGTTACAATGCCGGTCTGGGTGAGCCATGCCAAGCGGGCACTCAGGATATTCGTGGCGATTTTCTCCGGGGCGGTCAGAAACTCATCGAAGTATTGCTTCCCGCAGAATAAGTCACGGATCACCAGCAGCGACCAACGGTCGCCCAGCAAATCAAGAGTGCAGGCAATGGGACAAGTGGAACGCCACTGGGATTTTGGAATCATCTGGAATTATTACTTGCGTTTTGCAAGTTTGTCCATCATGAATTGGCTATCACTTGCGTTCTGCAAGCCAATTAAACACCCTCCTCTTCCAAACATATGAGCGAAATTCCAGCATCCCCTCCCCAGCCCGTCCTTGCGCCACCCGGAGCGGGACTGCCCTTGCCAGCTCGTTGGATCGTGCGACTGCTGGGGCGTCGCCTCTTGCGAGCCAAATACACGGTCGATGAGGCGTTGACAGATGTTGAGCGAACTGCGGCAGATCTGCTGCAACGAGCTTCCGTCCTGAGTGACACGGAATTTAACACCCGAGTGTTGGTTCCCCGCCTCCGGGGCTTGGAAGACAGTTCGCGCTTTTGGTCGCCCGGAATGGTCTTGGAGCATTTATGCATCACCAGTTCAGCCATGATGAAGCTTGCCGTTGGATTATCCCATGGCCAGACGATTGATGACGTCGTCAGCACGGCATCCGTGAAACCAACTGGAAATCTGGGGAGAGCGGTCGTGGATGATTTCGAAGCCATTCACTTTGGCGTGGGAGATCGCGTGCGCACAGCCCTCGGCAAGGAAATGAACACACTAACGCATCGGCACCCGTGGTTCGGCCCCTTGACGGCAAGCGACTGGCTGCGCCTCCTGGCCGGGCATGCGAGGATCCATCAGCGGCAATTACACCACATTTTGCAGCATCGCCAGCCGTGATGCTGGCGGCATTGGAATGTCACGCTACGGGCTAGTATTCCCGATCTTTCTTAATACCGGGCTCCGGCACTGGATAGTAGCCGTTAGCGTCGGCCACTACGGGTGCGGGGCCATCTGGCGTCATTTTGTCAGCGTCTGGCGCATACTCGATAGGGCTGTTTTGATAGTCCGCCAGCTTGATTTCCTGACCGGTATGAGCGGCCACGCGGCCCATGCTGGTAACCAGGCTTGCCATCACGCCACGTTCCACTTCATTGTGCTCTTTGTTCTTCACGATGGACTCAATGAGGTCGTCCCATTCCATTTGATAGGGGTTTGGCTCTTCGTCTTCCGTCCATTGCCAGATTCGGTCTTCCTTGCTGATCTTCTGGCCTTTAAAGGTCTGGCAACGACCTGGTGAGTGGCCTGCCATACTGATAACGGCCGAGCCTTTGGATCCGTGCGCGAAGCTGTGAAAATCTTGTTTGCACCCGGGCATGATACGGCTGTTCCAGAAAAGCACCGCTCCATCGGCAAAGGTATATTCGCAGGCATAGGTATCGAAATTCTGATCGACGTAATCTTTGCCGTCCGGAGATTTCCGGTAATGGCGCCCGCCGATGGCATTGACCTTCACTGGCCAGGCATCCTTCATCCAACAGCACTCGTCGATTTGGTGAATGTTAAAATCGCTGAACAAGCCACCGCTGGCCCAGATGAAACTATGGAAACGATCGATCTGATACATCAACTCAGGTTTGCCATCTGGTGGGTTCATTTCCTTGTTCTTCATGGAGAAAGCGGAAGCTACGGGCGGATGCATCCGATAAGCCCGCATCGCGTGGATCTCACCGATTTCACCGTCGCGAATCCGCTGGTGCAACGCCTGACGCACCCGGCAGTGGCGAATCATCAAGCCCACCCCGACCTTCAGATTCTTTTTCTTGGCTTCCTCATTGATCGCCAGCATTCGCTTGGAGGTTGGAGCATCCGCCGTGAGCGGCTTCTCCATGAAGCAATGCACGCCTTTCTCTACTGCATACTTAAAATGCACCCAGCGGAAGGCCAATGGCGTGGCGAAGATCGCCACATCACCAGCCTTGAGGCAATCGATGGCCTTCTTATAACCATCGAAACCAATGAACTGGCGTTCGTCTGGAACATCCACTTTGCCGGGCTCACTGGCGAATTGGTTTTTCAGCGCAGAGTGGCTGCCTTGGAGCTTCGCTGGAAATACATCAGCCATCGCTACTAACTTCGTCGGCACCAACTTGGTGCTGAGTGCATCCTTCGCTGCGCCTGATCCCCGGCCACCACATCCAATCAGGGCGACGTTGATGGTGTTATTTTCCTGCGCGTGCACAAAAGGCACCGTCAATCCTGCGAAGGCGGAGGCGGTGGTGGTGCGGAGAAAATGACGACGACTGGGGAGAGCAGTAATAATGGGATCGTGCGGCTGCATGGGGATGGATTGGCTATAAGAGATAATTTAGTAACAACAGACCTGCAATATGGCCAGTCCGGGACCCGCGTCCACTCCGTGAATCGGTAGGTGGTGCAGAACTGCTGCGCGGAAAGCTTCACGGCTTGGTGACATCCACCCGATAAAATTTCCTCGGCCCTGCCGGATTCAGATCCGCGAGCACGAGCAATCCGCCAGTCCCCGCTGCATTCACCACCCCGGCATCGTCTTCGCTATTCCATTGCGTTAGGTTCGTGCTACTTTTGAGCGTGTAGGTTCTACCGCTTACCGTCGGGACGGTGAACTGGTATCCGCCACCACTCAGGTTCACCACGCTAACCACGGAAAATTTCGAGGTCGCGCTCAGCGGATTCGTGCCTGCGGTATCTTCATCGATGTTGCTGACACCGTCTCCATCGTAGTCGCCACTGGATGTGAGTCGATAAACCGACAGCTGTGGACTACTGGCGCTGAAGATGCCATCCAGGCTCCGGCTCTGCACCGAGATCTGCGCCAGCGACCCGTCCGGCGGTTGATAGCCAGTGGAGTCGAAGGTGGCTTGCAGCACTCCCGTGGCCGTAGTCCGCAGTTGCGTTGTGGGCACGATCAAGCCAATCGCAGTAGCGGTATATCCACCGATGCCCACTTCCGCATCCGTTACTGCATTCCAATAAACCGTGAGGGTAGGTCCGATCCAATAGGGAAATGCCGTGGCGAGAAAGGGCGTTAGCGGGGCGGTCGGCGGGGCGGTGTCCGTGAGTTTCAAATACTGCGCTTCATAGGGAGCCGTGGCCCAGGCCGCATTGGTGGTTGGGACCTTGGGCATGAACGTCGTTAGCCCCGCATTCAGCAAACTATCCCCAGTGACGATCGTAAAATTCGTATTCACCCGATTCGCATCCACTCCCGTATAAGACGCGATATTACGCAGCCGATAAGTCCTCCCACGCTTGATGCCAAAATCATTCTGGCCGTCTGCATCGGTATCCACATTGAGGTTGAAGCCGTTGGAGCCACTCGCGGATTGATCATTATTTCGATCCAAGTTGACCAAGGCAAACACGGTATCGCTGAAGTTGGGCTTCCCATTGCGATTCTCGAATTTAGCTGTCGCAAAGATCCGCTGGTGAGGATTGCCATCCTTGAGATTGAGGAAGTAACGATTCGATGACCGCAGCGCAGCGCTGCTGGCGCGGGCTTTGCCGATGCCTGCCAGCACGGGGTAGAGTTGATCCAACCCATAATCCGCATTGGTCCAGAGCGGCATGTAGGAATTCCACGTTTTGAAATGGGGGATGAATTTCCCCAGGTTCTTCTCCCACAGATCCACCCCATACAGCGTGGACATCCCCATTTCCTGACCAGCCAACACCATCGGCACTCCGTCCTGGCTACCGCAGACGGCATAGCGAATCGCTGGCTCCCAAGGATCGGCGTAATTGTCTTCATCGTGAGAGCAAGTATTCAGCAGCACCATCCCTTGACCGTAGGTGGACCGGCGGTCTTCGAAGAGCGTTCTGAAACTGGTCGTCATGCTATTGCTGCCAACGCTCAGCGATTTCATCCCAAAGAGAATGTTTTCATTCATGACATCGAAATGGCGACTGGACCGACGGCTCACCTCGCCTCCATCCAAACTTTCCGCCATGAAGACAAATGCCCATTTCCGTGCGCGGGATTTATTGATGATGTATTCCCATGCTTGCGGCGGGAGCCCCTGGGCGAAGTCCGCCCGCAGGCCATCCAAGCCCTTCCAGACCTGATCCGCCGCCGAGGTGCCGACCGTGCATCCCGTCTGGTCCAACCAATAGAGACAATAGTCCGCAAAATACCGCCACACGTTCTGCGTAGTGGCATCGAAGTGACCATTGCCATCACCACTGAAACTCTCGTTTCCTACCGACGTGTCGAACCAGTCGCCCTCGTTGAGCTTGTTGCCATTGTCTGCCGGATTCGTTAGCACCAGCGAGGCATAGCGGCCGAAATAGACTTCGTAGGCATCAAGGAACTTCGAGAAATCACCCCGGTCCGGTGCTGGCGCAATGTTTCCCGATCCCGATGCCCGCAGGCCGTAATTTCCTGAGCGGGAAAAGAAGCGGGCTTCCCGATTGCGCATTTCATCCAGGGGCGATGCCGCAGCGGAAAAATAAGTCACCCCCTTGGCCCCCAGTTCGCAATCCCAGGCGGTGTGATTGAAGGGCGCATCCAGCATGACATTCATGGTGTTCACTCCACCTGCATCCGCCGCCGCCATGAAGTCCTTGAACTCCTGCAGGGCCGTTGCCCGGGTATTGGCTTTGCTCAGGCGGGGTTCCACCTCGAAGAAATTTTTCACTGCATATGGACTGCCTAATGCATAAGGGAAATTCACATCATCATACGGTGCCCCATTGTTCCAGAGCTTGGTCGTCACTCCGGCTCCTGGTTGCCGGGTATTGATATCGGCCGCACTGAGGTGCCGACCCGCCACTCCCAGCGGATGGATCGGCTGGAACCAGAGCCAATTCACGCCCAAGCCCTTGGCGTAATTGAGATTCCACCGGGGAGTGCGGGTGGCCCCAGGTCCGTCCCACAGATCCACGAACGTGCTCCGCTGGGCCTCCGTGGCTCCTTCGGCCTCCATGTTCAACGCATTGAGTTCGTAAATCGACATCGCGCGGGAAATTTTCGGGGACACCACGATGGCATAATCCCGCTTCTGATAGCCGCCGCTGCTTTCCGCGCTATACCATCGCCACGTGCCGGCCACATCTGCCGTGAGTCGCCAGCGCACCGTGAGCCGATAGACCCCGGTCTTGCTGGCACTGAGCGTCGTTTGATAGCCTCCGCTAACCGAAGCCATCCCGTAAGGTTTGAAATAGTGGGCATCGCTTCCGCTGGGAATGTTGTTTCCATTCGGCAGCTTAATCCCGTCCTCCACCCCATCCGCATCCACATCGACTCCCGCCCGCTCCCGCCGATTCAGATTCGTGAAGACCTCACATTTATCCACCCCCAACGTCTGTGGGTCAAAGAAGACGGTAATCGGCACCGCATCGCCCGCCAGCTCATCCACATACACATGCGTCGCCCCATAATTCCCATCTTCCTCGCTGCCGGTGAGGCGCGTGCTGGAGTTTGGGGAAATCTTCAAATTGGACGCTGTGGCCGTGGCCAGCAGCACCCAAGACACAAGTGGAATGAAACAACGCGGGGGGGACATGAGCAGGGAGGGATTAGTCTGCCCATCTGTATCAGATTGCTCACGCCCCCACAAGCTTAATACGATTCATCTAGTCCTGTGTTGAAATTTCACGCTGCCCCAAGCAAGTCCTGCGAGCACAAGCCCCCAAATTCCAAGCCAGAGAATCCACCCCAGAACCTGACCGCCTGCTGATTCTTTTGGTAACAGAGGATTCCTTTGCGGAACTTCGCCAGTGGCCCGCATGGCCTCGGGATCTAACTTATAGGCAGCAAGTTGCTTCTCAACAAATTGATAAAAGTATAAGCTCACCGCGTCCCTCTCGACTCTGCCTTGTGCCGTCAGTGAACCAACAGTGTGGGCATGTTGCTGGACCCATTGATCTAGCAGTCCAACCACCGAGGTATCTCCTAATTGGAAAATTCTCCGCAACGCCGTTGACTCTTCCGAGGAAAGCATTTGTATGAGTGTAGGAATCTCTGCCTTAGTGGCGAACTTGGTATAACACTCCACAGCAAACCCTTGCTCAAGTTTATCCTGATCACGCAGTTGGTTCCAGTAATCGAGAAATATCTCCCTAGCTACTTGGTGGTGCTCCGGCATTGACTCGAAGGCCAGCCTAATAAACAGCACCGTCTTACGACTATCAGAACCATCCTTAGCAAACGAGGCAAGCAGTTTACGATATGCAGGAAAGGCCGCCGAGCCCAAAGCTACTAGTTTCTTGGTTGGCCCCTCTGCCCAGCGTCTAGCCTCCTGAGACACCCATTCCCTGTAGGCTGCATGATTTTTAAGATTCATGGGAACATCAGATGGCTCCCTAGTAAATCCGAACTCGGGGATTATAGACAAGACAGTGTTCGTATCGGTTTCTTTAGTAGGCGAGAAATCCTGTGACGCCAGCGTCATTGGCATACCAAACACAAGAAAAAAACAGAGCAAGTTCATCACCTTAGGGGGATTTACCACGTTGGACACCTCAGTCAATCCGTTTTGTCATCTGCATCGTGTCCCCGCCGGACGATCCTTAACCAGACGCCCCCCGCGGCTAGGAGCACTATCAGGACGACCATGCCGCACCACCAATAACGCATTTCACCACCAAGGATTCGGGATAACCAGCCACCCGTGGACGCCGACAGTGTCACGGGTATTTCAGCGTTGCTCCCGAGTGCAGCACGTGCAAGGTGACCAGTAATTTCCTTTTCCACAAATTGCAGATAGCGCAATGAGAGGGAGCTGGCAGAGAGCGCTCCACTCCGTTTGATCCGCTCCAGCTCAGTTGTGCGGTTTTGTTCCAACCAATTTTCAAGTTGTGCCACGTGAGAATCGTCCCCCAGTTGTAAAATCCGTCGAACTACCTCCACCTCCTGGGTGTCAAGCAATTGCATCAGTCGGGGAATATCTAATTTGGTCGCAAATTTGCAAAAATAATTGAGGGCGGCTACTTGGTCATTTTTTTCACGACCTTTGATACTGCTCAAGTATTCAAAAAGCATATTTTTTCCGTCCTCCTGATGTTCGGGCATCAGTTCAAAGGCTCGCCCGATAAAGTCCACCTCTTTGTAGTGCGGGAAAGCATCTGTCGCGAAGGTAGCTAGAAGTTTGCGATACGCCGGAAAAGCAGCACTGCCCATCTCTGCAAGCCTCTTGGTCGGGCTTTCGAAGTATTTAATGGATGCAGCTTCCCATTTCTTTCGGTAGCCGATTTCAGCTAGCGAACCAGGCTCTGGACGTCCCATATCATCGTTCACAAAGTCAAACCTTGGAATTATTGTCATAATTTCCTCGCTCGTCACTTCGTTCGCGGCTTTGAAGTCTGAATGCCCGTGTTTTCCGTTCAGTTCTTTTTCAGGCAACCGCAACCTCGCAACATCATAATGGTCATTGTTTATTGCTTCCCGTGCCTCTGGCGAAACCTGCACATCGGCACCTATCAGTGTATGTTTCGCCATGTTACAGGCCGCTATACAAAGGCACAGCAGAAAGCGCCAAAAAGATATTTTTGAACATTTGTTCATGGCCCGTCGAGGCGGCCTCACGAGTCGCCCAGATACACCAACCGACCACAATTGGAGCAATTCGTCAGCACTTTATCCGCCTTGACTCCCATCATCACAGCGGGGGCAACTTTCATGTTACAGCCACGGCAGACATTGCCAGCGATGGCGACGACAGCGGAATCGCCCCGACTCTTCCAGATGCGACCATACATTTCCAATAAATCTTCATCCACCTTGACCGCCAGGGTGTCTCGTGCCGCCTGCACTTCTTTGATTTGGGTGTCTAGATTCTTGATGCGCTCCGCAATCACAGCCAATTCCCCATCGACATGCTTTTGGCTGGCGGCCAAGCCTTCCTGCGCATTGGCCAAGGCTGCTTTCAGCACCTCAGCTTTTTCCATCAACTCCATTTCCTGATCTTCCAAGCCGGAAATTTCGTTGGTGTAGCGCACCACTTCGTTGCCGATGGCAGCGTATTCATCATTCTTCCGCGTCTCGAACTGCTGCACCTTGAGCCGACTAATGGTTTGCTTCCGGGTGTCGATCACCAGTTCCAGATTCTTCATTGCCACCTCGTTCTCCTGCATCGAGTGCTTGGCCGTCTTCACCGCTTCGGTATCGCTGGCCAGCTTCTGCTTGGCGCGTTCCTCCTCTTGGGGCAGGCGCTTCAGCTCGGTTTGCAGCCGCTTCAGCGTTTGGTCTTTGTCTTGGAGGATGAGCAATTGGGTGATTTCTGGGAGCATGGATCGGAGGATGGGGTAAATTTAACAACTAAGCCATAGCAGAGCAGACGGGGTAAACTCAATAGATTTCCACCGGGGATCGTTTTCCGTCTTCCACGCTCAGATTGGCGGCAGCCTCCTCGCCCAGCACATCGACCCGCAATTGCTGGATGTCCTCGTTGATCCGCTTGAATTCATCCATGCTCCAGGTCTTGGGGGCGGAGAGTTTCTTCTTGGTGCGTTCCATGCGCTCCAAGGCCATGTTTAAATTCAGTTCTGGCACGCCCTTCAGATGCTGGAAGGCTTGCTCCACCATCTCCACGCGGTGACAGATCATCACCATGTCATTGCCTGCGAGCACCGCATCCTGAATCGCCTGCTCAAACGTGACTTCATTTAAAATGGCCCCCATATCCAAGTCGTCGGTCATCACCAACCCCTGATCGAAGCCCAGCTGATCTCGCAGGAACTTCGTGATGATGTTGTGGGATAAACTGGACGGCCAACGGGGACGGTCTGGCTCAAAGTCCGGGAAATAGGCGTGACCGATCATCAGACTATCCAATTCCGGCAAGAGCGCAGTGTAAGGCAGAATCTCTTCCGACAGCAGTTCCTCCTTGGTCCGACGGATCACCGGCAGTTCTTCATGCGGGTCCACATCCGCACTGCCATAGGTAGGAAAATGCTTGCCGCAGCTCAGGATGCCACCAGCGCGCATGGCGCGGTTGAACACTCCGGCCTTGTTAATGACCTCCTGCGGATCCCGACCGTAGCAGCGGCCTTTCAATGAGTTGTCTGCTTGATCGTCATGAGAAATATCCAGCACCGGACACAGGTTGAGATTGAATCCGAAGAGTCGTAAGATTTCAGCCGTCAGGCGGCCATGTTGTTTGATCAGGGCAGGATCATTCTTATCCCGCAGCGCCACGGCATTCGGCGGCTCAGCCCCGATCAACCGAAGCCGGGAAACGCGCCCGCCCTCTTGGTCGATCGTGATGATGGGTTCCACCTCGCTCAAGTCGCGCAGGTCGTCGATCAGTTTGCGCAACTGCTCGGGCGATTTGATATTCCGACCGAAGAGAATAAATCCTCCCGGCTGCAACGCCTTAAAGCGACGCGCGGTATCAGCATCCAACTCCGGGCCGGGAACCCCGGTAAGCAATAATTGACCAAGAAATTTTTCGTCCATCCCGCTTTAAAGCAAAGACTGGCTCGTTTTGCAACTAGCGAAGTCGTGCGGCGGGAAATTTCGGCTCACTCGACCACCCCTCCCCACCTGCGTGGCAAAAGCCTCTTGGCAGCAGCTGGCAGAGCCGGTTAGCATGTGCTGACTCCATCCCCACCATCATGCTTCGCAGCGTCCTTTTCTTATTAACCTTGCTACCCGCAGTCGCCTTCGGCAAAGAAGCCGCCAAGGGAGAGATGCAAGTCACAGCAGCCGACCGCCAGCATTGGGCATTTCAGCCATTGCGGACCGTGGCCGTGCCCGCCTCGCCTGATCCGGGCTGGACCCGCACGGAAGTTGATTCGTTTATTCGCCAAGCGCAGGCAGCCAAAGGCCTCACCCCATCCCCCGCCGCCGATGCGCGCACGCTGATCCGTCGTCTCTACTATGATGTGATTGGCCTGCCGCCCCGGCCGGAGGAAATGCAGCGCTGGCTGGAGCATTTGGCGAAAACTCCGACCGCGGTCGCGCCCCTGATCGAAGAGTTGCTGGCGAACCCGCACTATGGCGAACGCTGGGCCCGCCACTGGCTGGACGTGGCGCGCTATGCTGATAGCAATGGCATGGAAGGGGACGATGACCGCCCCACTGCCTATCATTTCCGTGACTTTGTGATCCGAGCGTTCAACGATGATATGCCGTGCGATCAATTCATGCGCTGGCAGTTGGCGGGTGATGAGCTGAACCCGGACAATCCCCAAGCGATTGCTGCGACTGGGTTCCTCGTAGCCGGCACTAGCATCATTCTGAATGTGCCCATGGAGGAGGAGAAGCTTCGCACCCGAGCCAATGAGTTGGACGACATCGTCTCCACCACCGGTCAAGCCATGCTGGGGCTGACGCTGGCCTGCGCGCGTTGTCACGACCACAAATATGATCCGCTCCCCACACGGGATTATTATCGCCTCATGAGCATCTTCAACAGTGGCGACCGCAAGGAGGTGCCGTTGGCTTCGGCTGCTGAGGTTGCATCGCAAGCCAAGGCGATGACCGAGTGGAAGCAACAATTCGACTCCGCCACTCAGGCCCGCTCAGCCTGGCTCAAGCATCCCCGGCCTGCCCTGGCCGAACAACTGCGCACGACGAGAATTTCCCAACTTCCCATTTCCGACGAAGAGAAGCAGTTGCTAACCAGCAAGCCCGATGAACCAAAAACCAAAGAGTTGGCCCAACGTTTCAAAAAGCAGCTGCAAGCCGAAGACCCTGCGGCCATCAAGGCCCTGTTGGTGGCGGAGCAAGCACACTGGCAGGAATTGGAGGAGCGGGTGCAGAAACTCAATGCCAACAAGCCCAGCGCGTTACCTAAGACCTTTGCCTTTGCAGATTTCGCGGCAGAACCCCGAGAATCCTGGCTCTTCGAGCGAGGAGATTTCATGGCGCGAAACCAAAAGGTCAACATGGGCTTCCTTACGGTGCTCCAGCAGAACAAGCCGGCGGAAGCCTACTGGCAATCCGCCCGCGCCTCCATCCTTCATCCGGGCAGCACCCAGCAACGACGCGCCTTGGCGGACTGGATGACGGACCTTGATGACGGGGCCGGTCGGTTGCTGGCCCGCGTGTTCGTGAATCGCGTCTGGCAGCATCACTTTGGCGAAGGTTTGGTGCGCAGCGTCAGCGACTTCGGCACGCGGGGCGAGAAACCTTCCCATCCAGAGTTGCTGGAGTGGCTGACATCCTATTTCATCAGCCATGGCTGGAGCCTGAAGGACTTGCATCGCATCATCCTCAGCAGCGCAACCTATCAGCAGGCGGCCGGATTTGATGAGAAGAAAGCTGCGATTGATCCTGAGAATCGACTTCTCTGGCAGCGTCGGCCATTGCGAGTGGAAGCAGAAATCCTGCGCGACTCCATGCTAGCCGTAGCCGGAACCCTGAACCCCACCATGTTCGGCCCCAGCTTCAAGCCGCCCATTCCATCGGAAGCCCTGCAAGCCCGCAACGTGAAACAGCCCTACCCCAAGGACGCGCAGGACACGGCGGAGACCCGCCGACGCACGATTTATCTGTTTCACAAACGAGTCGTGCAATATCCGCTGATGCAAGCATTCGATGCTCCGGATGCGCAACAAAGTTGCGGCCGCAGAATGAACACCACGGTCGCCCCGCAAGCGCTCGCCATGCTGAATGATCCCTTCGTCCGCCTGCGCGCCGAGGAACTCGCAACGCAATTGCAATCCACCCCTGACAACACTGTGGAAAACAAGGTGCAACTGGCGTTTCAGCGCTGTTTCAATCGTGCGCCAACGCCCGCAGAACTTACGGCAGCGACTGGATTTATCGGCACGCAAACCACTTCCCGCCAAGCGCGTGACGTCTCGCAAACTGCTGCCAGCATGGAGTTGCTGGCGCTCACGGATTTTTGCCAATCGTTGTTTGGCCTGAACGAATTTATTTATATCGACTAGCACACCATGGCCCTCACTTCACATTGCGGACGCTTCGCTCCCGTTACTTCCCGACGCGATTTCCTGAGGAAGGCGGGCGCTGGATTCGGCACCCTGGCGCTGGCGGACTTGCTGGGAAAATGCAACCTGCTCGCGGACGAACCCTCTGCCCTGAACCCACTGGCACCCCGGGCCTCGCAGTATGCGGCCAAAGCCAAGTCCATTATTTGGCTCTTCATGGAAGGCGCCCCCAGCATCGTGGACCTCTTCGATCCCAAGCCTGAGCTGACCAAACGCCACGGCCAACGCATCGACATTGACGTCTTCAATGGTAATCCCGGACCGCTCATGAAGTCACCATTTAGCTTCCAGCAATACGGCCAGACGGGCACGTTCGTCTGCGAACATTATCCTAACGTGGCGAAGCATGTGGATGATTTTGCTTTCATCAAGTCGTGCTACAGTGAGTCCAACGATCACGTTCCCGCCCTCTATCAAATCAACACCGGCATCCCCCGTCCGGGCTTTCCCAGTGCCGGATCGTGGGTCACGTATGGGCTTGGTTCGGAGAACAGCAGCCTGCCGGGCTATGTGGTGTTGGGAAATAATCAGGGCGTCAAAGGGGGGAACTTAAACTGGAGTTCGGGCTTCCTGCCCACCAGCTATCAAGGGACGCTCTTCCGTCCCGAAGGTGCACCCGTCATTAATTTGAATCGTCCCGGAAATGTCACGCGTCAGGATCAACGCGCCCAGCTCGATCTCATGGCCCAACTCAATCAACGCCATCTCGAGGCCAAGCCGGGGGAAGCCGAGTTGCTGGGGCGTATTCAAAGTTTCGAGTTGGCATATCGCATGCAGTCCGAAGCCACGGATCTGGTGGACTTCAGCAAGGAATCGACAGCTACTCGGGAAATGTATGGCCTGGAGAAGGACGAGACGCGTTCGTTCGGCTCCAAGTGCCTCATGGCACGTCGGTTGGTCGAACGTGGGGTGCGCTTTGTGCAGGTCTATAGCGATGGCGAATGGGATGCCCACAGTGACCTGAATGGAAATCACAAAGGCCACTGTCGGGCCACGGATCAGCCGATTCATGCTCTGCTCACGGACCTCAAGCGCACCGGGCTGATCAATGACACGTTAGTGATCTGGGGCGGTGAGTTTGGGCGGATGCCGGTGTCGCAAGGAAACGGCGGTCGCGATCACAATCCTCATGGGTTCGGCATGTTCATGACCGGGGCGGGCATCAAGCCGGGAGCCAGCTATGGCGAGCTTGACGAAATCGGATTCAAAGCCGCAGTGGACCGCGTTTCGGTGCACGATCTGCACGCCACCATGCTGCATCTGTTGGGGATCAACCACGAGCAACTAACGTATTTCCACAACAGTCGAACCTACCGCCTGACGGATGTGGCCGGGGATGTGCTTCACGAGATCTTAGCCTGAGCTTACTTTAAATCGGCAATGATTTCTCCCGCCAACTGATCCAAGGCAGCAGCGGCCTTGTCCCCACCTTGGTTCGTGACAACGGCAAAGCCAAAATGTTTCTTAGGGGCCAGCCAGGTGATGACATAATTCATGGTGTTAGTTCCCGCATGAGTCAACGCCTGCCCTCCGGCCCAAGGCCGCTCTGCCAGCAGCCAACCAGCCTCGTAGGCAGGCTCGCCTGGGTCCGACTGCACTTGTGCGGTGTGCATGTGAGTAAACGCCGCGGCTGGTAAAATGCCAGGGCAAGATTTACCGGCGGTGAGGTGCCACTGGGCGTATTTGGCATAATCGGCCAAGCTCATGTGAGCCGTGCCCGCAGGTCCCAAGCCCCGTGGATTGTCGTCTCCCGGGCCAGGTGGCATGGGCTTTCCTTTCCCGTCATGGCCCCAGGGTTGATCTTCTTTTCCTGCCGTGCCAGGCATACCAAAGCCTCCACTGGCAATGCCCAAGGGCTTCCAGAGCTTGCTTTGGATCAGCGTTTCCCAGTCCTGACGGGTCTTGCTTTCCAGCATGTATCCGGCGGTGGCGAACCCCAAGTTGGAATACTGGTATCGACCCAGCGGCTGCGGCGGTGGCTTCTTTAAATTCTCCGTCACCCACCACTGACGCGCCTCCCGCGGAGAGCCTCGTTGGAGCGTGAATTCCCGCCAGAATCGGCCATCGTGCCCCATGCCCGCGCGATGCTCCATAAGCTGCTGCAGGGTCACGGGCGCAAAATCGGGATGCGTGTTAGGGATCGTTTCGCCAATGGTGGTGTCCCAGCGTAATTTCCCTTCATGGATCAGAATGGCCGCCAGACTTGCCGTCATTGATTTGGTGTTCGATCCAAGGTGCCAGCGATCCTCCACCGTGGCTGGAGTCTTTCCTCCAGCCTTACGCAGCCCGCGCACTGCCAGGGCTAACGTTTTGTCATCCGTAAACACCACCGCGCCCAGGGCCGGCAGTTTGTCTTTGGATAAATGAGCCTCCAGCAGTTTGACTAGCTTGTCAGAGGAAATCGACTGAGCCTGTGCCAGGGAGGCCCAGAGCGTGAGCAGGAGGAGCGGAAATTTCATACGGCGGGTGGGATCGTGAGCGGCGGGATCCTTTCGTAGAACCGCAACGCCTCAATCTTATCCGTCAGATCCTTCAGTGGGTAAATGCCTTTTTTTCCGCCCGCACCGGGATCGCGGATCAGGTAATCGTGACCCTCCTTACCGCAGATGACCACGAAGTGCGTGATGCCGCGTTCGCCATTAGGGCCGTCCGGGTAGCGCAGCCGAATGATCACCGGGTTGCCCACTTTGAGATTGCGATCGATCAATTTATACGTCGGCACATCTTCATAGAGAAACTGCACCTTGGTAGGGGCCAGATCACACGCCACCTCCCATTTCAACCAACCTTCCGGCGTATAGCCTTCATGCTTTTGGAGAAATTTATTCAAACTCTGCGGCTCAGTATCGATGCCGTAATAGTAAAGGATCATGGCCACCGAAGTCAGCGCACAACCGGCACTACCCAGCGTGTCCCCACTCTGTCCCCAGGCCAGCGGATCCTTGCTCCAGCGGGGATCGGCTTGCCGGAAGAGGCTGACGGGCAAGACCAGCTTCTTAAAAAAATACTCACCCCCGCTGGAATTAATGCGCGTGTCCACGACCTTCGGCACCGGGGGCACCGGCGGAGGCTCGGAGAAGTAGCGGTAGAACCCGTAGGTGGCACCGCAGAAAATCAGCAGCAGGAAAAAGTTTCTCATGTGTCGCAAAACTACGCGCATTGCAGGCGGAACCTTGCATGAGAAATGCACGGTGGAAACTGAAAATCATCAGCGGTGCCGCCGAGATAACCAGCAACTTGAACGCGATGGCTTGGAAAATCAGTCTGGCTACGCTGGCTGAAGACTGTGGCTCCGACGGATGATAGCTCTCGAATCGGGATGGCCCGTTCCTTTCTGCTAGTTGGCACCGTTGTTTGCCTGCTGCATTTCCAAACGCAATTGTTCGAGGACCTTCTGTTGGGATACTGAAGCAGCTTCGATTTCTTGCCTGCATTTTGAGAATGCCCGCGTCTCGTTTTCCCCTGGCCAACCCGGGTAGGTTCTTAGAATCTCCCTAGCAAATTCACTTGCGGCACCTTGGTTTAGTTGGTTCCAAAATTCTTCGCGTTGCAATTGATCATTGCGATCCCTGCCTGTTAGCAGAAATTGCCCTAACTGGCTCCGTCCATTCCCAGAAGGATTCGGCATGGGGTCGAAGTCGGCGGGACCATTCAGCCATCCATAAGCCTTGAAAGTGGCGGTCATGGGGAAATGATACTTGCGATTGCGGGCCAGCTCATCCCAAGCCCAACCTACATCTGCCGATTTCAATGGTGCTACGAATTCCGATTTGAATACTTCCAATAGCCAACGGCAAAATTGAGGATCTTCACTGGCTGGGCTGCCGACGTAGCCCAACCAAGCTGCCACTGCAGGATGACTCCGATTTCGCAAGTGTTCGCGACGCGACTCCTTCGGCCCAAGGCACCGTGCTGTGATGGGAGCGAAGAACGCAGCGGCTGCCTCCGGTCCCTGTCGTTGGAACAACCGCTCGGTTTGGAAAGCGAACGCCGTATGCAGCCGAAGTTCCTGGCTGTCTGGGTTGATTTTGCGATCCTCCCACGTGAGCGGAAGTGTAGGGATTTCTGATTCTACCAGCTTTCCAAAATCGAACGGAAGGTTCCGGATGAATGACACTTCCTCCACCCAGGCTGCGGAGCCATCTCCGCGCAGAATGCGTCGAATCACGTCGGGAAAATCTGTGGGATCGCAAAAATACAAGTCACGTGTGAGTTTCATCTGCTGGCCCCAAATGATGGCATAAGGAGACGGGCTTTGCTCCAGTTTTGGAATGATCCTGTCCAGCACTGCAGGTGAATGCGTCTGCATGGCATGATGGAGCAAGGTGTCGGCCGCACCTGCAGGATCGTCCTCGGGTCGATACCGCAGAATGGGAATTGTTTGCCATTGATAAATTTTGGCACTGGCCAGCAATGCAGTTTCCGCCAGCGGAACCATTTCTTCAAGGGGCGGTGGCGTAGCACCTGCCAGTCCTTTTCCCTGCTGAATCACCGCAAACGCCGTGTTAGCAGCTTGGGGGATCTCAATGGCGACGCGACTCAAGGCCCGCTTGTCAGGAAGTTTGTCATTCCAATCACGGAGCAATCCATTGATCCACCCCATCCGGATCACATCGCGTTGCCAGTCCGGCAGGGTTTGCAAATATTCCACCACTTTGGCGAGGTGCGCTTCACGCTGATGCTCTGGCAGGACGATGTTATACAGTTGCGGTCGGTTTTGGAATGGTGCAAAGCCCCACTTCTGATAAAGCTCCGCATTTCCTTCCCGTGCGTTTAACGATTGCATGGCGCAAGCCAGCAGGGTGCGGTCTCCGGGGCGCACAGCGAGGGCGTCTGTATAAACCGAAGCGGCCTCGAGTGGGGCGCCGATGGTGAGGTAAGCGTGATATTTCTCCACCACTGCCCGAGGGGTTGGGGTTGTCATCTGACTGATACGTTTTTTCAGGAGGGCATAGTCTTTGGGTTCTTCGGCGGGGGACGGGATGGGAGGGGTAGACACGCCACTTCCTCTCACAAGATCCACCACAGAGCGATGGAAGGCGGCCCAGTAGTCCGCAGAGATTTCCCCTCGGGCAAAACCGTCCGTGATTGGCGGTCGGGAATATTGCGAGTCAGTGGGCTGGAGCCATTCGGCAGGCACCAATTTTTTGAGGTTTGCGGGTATTTCGGGAAACGCTTGGATGGATTCCTTGGTCGGCTTGGGGTGCTGAAAATCTCTCAAGGGCACAAGCTGCGGCCAGGGCGGGTTGGTGGCGACGGTCTTCTCATATTGTGCGCGAGACAGAGGATCGGCTCCCAAATGCATGATGGCGCGGGCGGCTAGATCAGGTCGAGATTTCTCGAACACACGAGACGCCTCACGGTAGGCTTCCCAGGTCGCTCCGGGACTGAGGAAGGCCAGCGTTGCCGCCTTGCCTTCTGCGGTCATTGGATCGCATTCCCAAATGGCGTTGGGAAAGATATCAAATTCCGCTTCCGTTCGGCCTGGCGCGGCAGTTCGGAGCAGAGCCTTGGCCGGAAACCCAATCTTCCATAGTTCGTCTTCAAGGCTCTTCCGCTCAGCTGGAGGCTGCTCACACCACAACGCAGACAAATGAGGGAAGGCAAAGGCCCATGCCTCCTCAAGTGAACTCGGAATCATCAAGCCATTGCCATGATAGCGGGAAACCAGATCATGGTAAACATAGCTATAATCCCCGTCTTCCCTGCGGACATAGCCATAGGCATTCCAAACATCAGAAGTTCCGATGAACCACCGCACCCGCATGGCCTCGGCAGGGAAGGCTGGTGCGCCATTATCCCAGCGCCAGCCAACGGGGGCAAATGGATGTCTGCCGCCTCCATCAAATTCAATTGGATAAATGGCAGGAAGGGGCGGATCGTAGGGCACGATATCGCGACGGATGGAGAGCAGTTTCACGAAACTGGCACCCGCAGCAGATAAGTTGCGTGCTTCCTCCTGAGCGCATCCCAAGAGGAAACGGTAACGATAGTTTTCCGGCTCCTTCTCGCACCAGGGCCCAAGGAAAGCTGCCGCCTTCTCCCACAGGCATTCCTCAAAATACAGCGCTGCGGTGGCGTCGACCTCGATATTGCGCAGATTGGACTTGCGGGCTAACTCATCCAGAATTTCCAAAGCCGCTTCATGCTGCCCTGAGTAAACATAGGCCCGGGCGAGCTGCAGTTTATTTTGCGGGCTGGGATGATCTTTTGCCAGCAGTTGCAGCATCTCTGTGGCCTCCCCGATTGCCCACATCCGCTGCGCCTGCCGAGCCCGTAGCAATTGAACGAGTTCATTTCCGGAATTGAGATCCCGTCCCCGCTCCACCCAATTGCCATCAATGGATACTTCCGCCGCACAGACTGGCCAGAGCAATTCTTTGGGATGTTGCAAGCATTGCCAAGTAAACCACGGTCTCGCGAACTCCTGCAGCTCATACGCTCCCATCTGCAAAGCCCAGGAAAATTTTTCCAAATCATCTGTCGCATGTTCGAAAAGCCATCGATAGTGCGCCAGCGACTCTTGCGGTCGATTGGCATTGGCACACAGCCCAGCCAAGCGGGCCCGGAGCGTTTTATTGGCAGGCAGTGCTTTCACAGCCCGACGCAGTATTTCCACCTCCGCCTCCCGATTCATCGGCCCTGACATTTGAGTAAGCGCCACTTCTTTTAACCAAGGTGCAGCGGCCTTGGGTTCCAGTTGCTTCCATTCGGAAATGAGGGACTTCACGCGGTCGGTATCCTGCACTAACCCAGCGTGGTCCAGTTCCTCCAGTAATTGAGGCAACCTTTCCGATGGAGTCGCCCACAACTGAGCCATGAAACCAACGACCAAGGCAGCGTGGATGAGCGGTGAAATTCTGAAAAGTGACATGGTGGTAGAATATTCGAGATTGGGCGAATAACGCACCTGATTTATTCATGAGGAAATGATTCGCGTTGGGAATAAATTGCTGACTGCTTGCTCTCATGCTAAGCACCATTACTCTGCATCCATGAAATCTCCCAACGACCCCAAACCCAGCGAAATCACGCCCGAGGCCACATTTCTTAATCGACGCCTTTTCATGCAGGGCGCGATCCTGGCTGGCAGCGGGCTGGCCACGGGTGGTTTATATTCCCTCTTCCGGCCTCAGGCCAACGCAGGGAATGCCACCAGCGCCCTCGCAACCGTGGCGGATCCGGCAATGATTCTCCCGCCGCTGCCAGCAGATGAACCTGCCAATTCCCTTAGCCAGATCACCAGTTATAACAACTACTACGAATTTTCCACGGACAAGCTGAAGGTGGCAGAAAAGGCGAAGAATTTCGTCACTTCACCATGGCAAATCGAGGTCAGCGGACTGGTGCAGACACCCCGCACGTTCGGGCTGGAGGAAATCCTGAAGCTGGATCAGCAGGAGCGCATCTACCGTTTCCGTTGCGTGGAGGGATGGTCGATGGTGATTCCATGGGTGGGCTTTCCCTTATCCCAACTGCTAAAGCTGGTGGAACCTTTGGGCAAGGCCACGCACGTGGCATTCGAGACCTATCTGGATGCCAAGCAAATGCCGGATGCCGACCAGGCAGGCATTGATTTGCCTTATGTGGAAGGGTTGCGTCTGGATGAAGCGATGCACCCACTAACCATCCTGGCGACAGGCCTCTACGGCAAAACTTTGCCGAATCAGAACGGAGCCCCCGTGCGCTTGGTGGTGCCGTGGAAATATGGATTTAAGAGCATCAAATCCATTGTCAGGATCAGACTAACCGACCACGAGCCGACGACGACTTGGAAGAACGCCAATCCCGCTGAATACGGATTCTACTCTAACGTGAACCCTACCGTCGCCCATCCGCGCTGGTCCCAAGCCAGCGAACGCCGGATCGGTGAGATCTCGCGTCGCCCGACGCTGATGTTTAATGGCTACGCCGAACAAGTGGCCAAGCTCTACACTGGGATGGATTTGCAACACTATTTCTAATGGAAACAAAATTTCTCCGCTTCGTCGTCTTTGTTAACGGACTCATTCCAGCCGTGCTCATGGCCATCGATTGGCAGCGCGATAAGCTCGGCTCCAACAAAGTGGAGTTCGTGACCCGAGCCACGGGAGTGTTGGCGCTGGTTTTCCTGCTGTTAACCCTGGCCGTCACTCCGCTGCGTCAATTGTTGAAATGGCAATGGTTGCTGAAGCAGCGTCGGCTGCTGGGACTCATCGCTTTTGCCTACACCGTGGCGCATTTGTTCACTTATGTGGCGTGGGATCGGGACTGGAAACTGGGCACCATTGCGGGCGATGTTTACCAGCGTCCGTTCATCGCGCTGGGCATGTTCAGTTTTCTGCTCATGGTGCCACTGGCGATTACCAGCACGGATAAAATGATCAAGCGCATGGGCGGGCCGCGTTGGGCCAAGCTTCATCGGATGACTTATTACATCGCGATCGGCGGAGTGCTGCACTATTATTTGATCGTGAAATCTGACATCACCTATCCACTTATTTTTGGGGCGGTGTTAGCGCTGCTGCTGGGTTACCGGGTGATAAAGTCGCTGCGCAAACCATCAAGGAAATAAGCCCCATGGGGCTTGCGACCATCTTAGATCAAACTCTTAACTCGCCCGGGCTGGCAACTGCACCCGAGTGGTGAAGCGGGAAGCACTTGTGTAGAGGCTGTCCACGCGCACGCCGCGCAAATTGGCTTGGCGCAGGGCGGTCATAATGTCTTCGCGATCCCAGTATTGGGTCTTCTCCTCGCTGCCTACTTCGCGCAAGGCTTGCAACCCGTCATCTTGGGAGGTTGCGTTGGTCATGTCTTCAGTGGTCATAATCATATTTTGTTTTAGGATGATACAGATTTAATCCACTTTTTCCCGCCACGCTAAGTGTATGTAGTCACGTTTTCGTCACAATTGACAGGGGCCAAAACTGCTCTTTAGTGAGCGGCAATTCCCCACCCCAAAATTCCCACAACTCCTTGATTATGAACACTTCCGCCTGGCGCAAGCAAGAAGCCGCCGAGAACCAACGCCTGGAAAAGCTGCTGGCGAAAATGTTGCGTGAAGCAGGATTGAAAGTGCGTCCTGACAAGACCACGCAGATCCTGGATATTGCCTGCGGGGAATGTCGGGAGGCCGATACGCTGGTGAAAGTGGTGCAGGAAATGCCGGGCTCAGCGGGGCTGGCACCAGTGCGGCTCCTGGGAACCGACCTGCGGGACCGTGAAGTCGAAGATGCCGCGCGACGTTTTCGGGATCGGCAGAACGCGAAATTTGAGTTCCTTGTGGAAGACGCTAGCAAGTTGGACCGGAACCGGGAAATCGGTGGGGAGTTTGACTTAGCCTTCATGCGGCATCAAAATTTCTGGGATGATCCGAAAGTCTGGCGACGCATCTTCGCCCAAGGTTTAGCCAAGCTTTCGGACGAAGGCTTGCTGGTGATTACCTCTTATTTTGACCGGGAGCACGAACTGGCCCAGAAAGCCATTGCCGAGGCAGGGGGCGAACTCATCATCACGGAACGAAACTTGGAGTCGATCGAACTGAAGTATCCCGGCAAGAGCGTGGACCGGCACGTGGCGGTGTTCCGGAAGAAACGGTGAAATTTTGGAGGAGGGACCGAAAAGGACCAAAGTGACCTATAGGACCATCAACAGCGTCATTTTGGTCGCTTTAGGTCACTTTTGTCTTTCGGCCCCGCCACTTCCAACCCTCCAAAAAAAGATCTGACAGCCCTAAAAAACCGTGCCATGCTGCGGCCGTAAAATTTACCCCAACAAGCCATGGAACCTATCGCCTTGCCGGATTCACTGAAGCAGCAGATTGCCTCTTACGAGCGCAGGCTCAAACGTATGGAGACGCTGCTGGCCTTGGCCGGGGCTGTGGCGGGCTTCGTCGTCATGTATGTGGCGCTGTTTATTTTGGATCGTTTTTACGATACTCCGCAATGGTTGCGGGCCTTGCTGCTGGTGCTGGGAACGGTGGCGGCGGGAGCGTTCGCTCAGCGTTGGAGCCGGGATTGGCTCTGGAAACGCCGCAGCGCCAATGATCTGGCGGTTCTGCTGGGCAAACATTTCCGTTCCCTGGGCGACCGGATCCAAGGCGTGCTGGAACTAAGCCAGACGGGTGAGTTGCCACCCAATATTTCCCCTGCATTGTGTCGCGCGGCCATTGCGCAAGTGGCGCAGGAGTCCACGAAATATGATTTCACTCAGGCGGTGCCCGTTAAAAGCGCTCTTCAGTGGGGCTGGGCAGCAGCGGTGGTGGCAGGCTTGGCCGCAGTGCCGTTCTTCGTGGTGCCAAAGGCTGCGAGTAATGCCGCACAACGTTTCCTGGCTCCGTTGGCGGACATCGAGCGCTATACTTTTGCTAGTTTGGAGGCACTGCCGAAGGACCTTTACGTGGCCCATGGCGAGCCCTTCTCGCTCGACATCGCGCTGGCCGCAGATTCTGCCTGGAAACCTGGACAAGCCAAGGCGCAGATCTCCACTCAGGAGCCGATTTCCGTCACCCTGGCCGAGCATCGCGCCACGCTGCCGCTGCCGCCCCAGACTCGCGATGCCACGCTGACGCTGAGCGTGGGTGACGCCCAGAAGGAAATTGCCATTCATCCGCTGCATCGGCCGGAGTTAAAGCATCTCTCCGCCCGCATCCAGCCACCCGACTACCTCCAGTTGCCGGCCACAACCAAAGCGATCCAGGGCGGAACAGCGGAATTCCTGCTCGGCAGCCAAGTGCAGTTGGAAGGGAAAATTGCCCGGCCCCTGGCCAGCGCCAGCATGGAAGGCGAGACTGCGCCCACGACGACCAAGGACGACACTTTCCTCACCGCTGCCATCAACATTGGTGATGCGACGACCACCCAGAGCCTAACCTGGACGGACGAACATCAATTGAAGCCCGCCCAGCCTTACACTCTCAAAGTCCTCCCCACCAAGGACGCGGAGCCAAAAATTGAACTGAAAGACATGGAGCCTGAGAGTGCCATCCTCACCAGCGAATTGGTGAAACTGAACTTTGCCGCCAGCGATGACTTTGGGCTGAAGGAAACTTGGATCGGTTGGACGGTTAGCTCCACCGGGGCCGACCGCAAGGTTCTGACCAAAGGCGAAACCCCGCACGAAACTGGAGCGCCCACCACCAACTCCATTTCCGGAACCATCGACTGGTCCCCCATGTGGCATAAGATCCCCGAGGACACCCAGGTGGAAATAGCCGCCTACACCGTGGATTATTTCCCGGATCGCAAACCTTCCGCCTCTTGGAAACACACCATCTGGGTGCTCAGTCCGGCCAAACACGCCGAGAAAGTGCGGGATCGCATGGACGCAGTGCTCAAGCAATTGGATGATCGGATTCGCGATGAAGAACGTCAGTTGGAAGAAAATAAAGCCATTGCCGAGCGCAAGGAGCAACTCAACGACGAGAAGACCACCGAGGAGATCAAGCGCTTGGAAACGGGGGAAAAGACCAATGACGACCAACTCCAGAAGCTGACTGCGGAGATGGAGAACGTTATGAAGGATGCGTTGCGCAACAAGGAAATCCCTGAAGGCACGTTGTCCGATTGGGATAAGCTCACCAAGAAACTCCAAGAGGACGCGCAACCATCCGTCGCCAAGGCCGCCGACAAACTAGCCAAAGCCACCAACGCCAAAGCGGGCACGCCCAAGGCTGGGAAGCCCGGCAAGCCATCCGATAGTGAGCCACCCCCGATTACCAGTGAGCCCAGTCCGGACGAACCAAAGCGCGAGGACGAGTTGGCCCAGGCGCAGGAAAATCAAGAAAAGGCCCTGGATGCGATGCGAGATGCCGCCAAGAAGATGAACACCGTAAACGAGAATCTCTATGCGCGGAATTTCTATAACCGCCTGCGCCATTCCGCGCAGCAGGAGCATTCTGTCTCCACCGATCTGAAGAAACTGGCGAAATCCACGGTTGGCCTCCGCCCCAATGAAATAGAGGAAAAGGCCAAGAAAGATTTCCAGAAATCCGCCAACAATCAAGACACCACCACCACGGAAGTGGAATCGCTGGTAAATGATATGGGAACCTTCATTGCGCGTTTACCGAACGAGAAATATGCTGCGGTGCATAAGGAAATGGAGGAGAAGAAAGTGGTTGGTGCACTATCAGAGCTGGCCAGTTTTGTGCGGGCGAATTTGGTTATGAAATCCGTTGGCACCGCCCGCACCTGGGGCGAACAGCTCGATGCTTGGGCCAGCATGCTCCAGGACGAATGTAACTCCAAGGGCGAGGGTAATGCCGAGATGCCGCCGGAGATGATGGAACTGCTGATCGCATTGGTGCGGGCCGCCCAAGAGCAGGACAGCCTGCGAGAACAGACGCAAGCACTGGACGCCCGCCAGTGGACGACCGACACCTATCTGGATGATGCCAGCAAGCTGGGCGAACTGCAGAGCAAGCTGGCCGCCAGCATGGCTGAATTAGGCGAAAAGACGTCGATTGATGAAGCCAAGCCGCTCTTGGCCGCCGTGAACTCCGCGATGACAGACGTGGCCTTGAAATTAGGCTCCCCCCTGACCGATAAGGACACCGTAGCGGACCAAAGCATCATCATCGAAATGCTCGTGCCGCCCGACAAGAAGGGCGGCAAATCCAGCAGTTCCGCCATGGCCAAAATGCAGCAGGCCGCCAAGCAAATGATGGCCAAAGGGCAAAAGCCCGGTAAAGGCAACAACAAGGCGGACAGTGGCATGGCCGTGGCCAACGCCAACGGAGCTGCCCTCAAGGACAAAGCCAACCAACGCCTCGTGGACAAGTCCAGCGGGGCCGCCAACGCCAGCGAATGGCCCGCCGAATTCCGGGATCAATTGCAGTCGTTCTTCAATAACATTGAGACTCCGGCGGAGAAGTAAGGCTATGCCAAGCGTGATTCAGGGCTAGGGGCAGCTTGGGCTATCGTTTCAACCGGCGGCCAAGCATGCCTGTGAACTGCCGGGCTTCGTCCACCTTCAGCAGTGTCGCCAGCGTCATGTAAACACTCGCGGCAGCGCCCACGCTAACACCCAGGGTCAGCAGACGCAGGGCCAGATTCCAATGCACCCAACGATCATATTGCAGCACCGTGGCATTGGCGAACCAGCACACACCGACCAGTCCAAGAATCGGAACCACCAAGCGCGCCAACGTGGACATGAGTTTTCCACCTTCCAAGCCAGCGGAAAGTTTGGTCAGCGAGGTGTAAAGAATGATGCAGTTTACGGCTGCGACGATCGCCGTGGAGAGTGCGAGATATTGGAAAGGCATTTTCCAGACAAACACAAACAAGGTGCTGAGGGTGGCATTGATGAGAATGCTGAGCAGCGCCACCATCATCGGGATGAAGCGCTTGTTGATGGCCGTGAAGGCGGGCTGCACGACTTTGATGAGCGAGTAAAAGACGAGGCCGATCGCATAGAAACGCAAGGCCGCGGCGGTCTTCAGCGTTTCCGTGCCGGAAAAGGCCCCACGTTCAAATAGCAGCGAAATAACCGGCACCGACAACATCATCAACCCGGCGGCAGACGGCAGGCAGAGGAACAACACCAAGCGATTCCCCGCCCCCATGGCACTGCGGAATTTATCTGTGATACCGTCCGTAGTGGCGCGCGAAATGACGGGCAGCGTAACCGTGGCCACCGCCACTCCGAAGACGCCCAGCGGCAACTGCATGAGCCGAAACGCCATGCTCAACCAAGCCATGGGGCCATCCACATCCCCCTGCACATGGGAGGCGAAGACGGTGTTCAAGAAGACATTTACCTGCACGGCACTGCCAGCAATGATCGCAGGCCACATGAGCTTGAGGATACGCTGCACGTCGGGATCGTGGCGCCAGTTGGCATCCCAGCGGAAATGGTAGCCAATTTTCCGCAGGGCGGGAAACTGAGACATCAGTTGCGCCAACCCTCCGAGCAGGGTGCCGATGCTGAACCAGATCACGGCGGTGGCTCCCATGCTGCGATCAAAGATCCAACCAAGACTAAAGCCGAGGACGATGCTCACGATATTGAACCACGTGGAAGCCATGGCGGGAGGCCCGAAGACGCGCTTGGCGTTGAGGATGCCCATCACCAACGCGGCCAGCGACACCAGCAGGATAAACGGAAACATCACCCGGGTGATCGTCGTAATGAACTGCATTTTCTCCTCCGAATACCCATTCGCCATGGCTCGCACGATGGGGCCGGAAAGCAGGATCCCCAGGAGGGAAATTCCACTCATAAAGATCGTCGCCAAGGTGAGGGTTTTGTGCGCCAGATTCCACGCGGGTTGATCCCCTTCCGTCTTCATTTTCTGGGAAAAGACGGTGACAAACGCCGTGGATAACGCCCCTTCCGCAAACAGATCACGTAGCATGTTAGGGATGCGGAATCCCGCCGTGAAGCAATCGCGCAGGAACGGGGTAAAGAAATGCGCCATCAACATATCCCGCAGCAGCCCCATAATGCGACTCAAGAAAATGAACGCGCTCACCAAGCCCGTGGACTTGGCGCGGGCGGATTTCTCGGCAGGAACGGAGGCGGGAGATTCGGGCATTAGGGCAACTTACGCTAAGGATCCTCGAAATATTTCACGGCACCGCACTGCGCTTCCCGGCCGCCCGCCGCAAGCGATCCATGATGGCCATGCCCAGACCGCGATCGTTGATCGGCTCGGCAATGATTTCATCCACTCCAGCCTCGTCTAATTTGCGCAGGCAGAAGAACAAGCGCATGGCGGCTTCGGTTAGTTTCCCCGTGCCGGGACTGAGCACGGCGGTGGTGACCCAGTCGGTTAAATCTTGGTAACCATCCTCCTCGTCTCCCCGGTAGCTCAACAGCGCGTAGCGTTTGCTGGGATCGGGGCGAAAATCTGCCGGGCTGGAAAGCAGCCGCAGTGGCGTCATCGGCGCATAGTGGCTCGGCAGTTGGCCGGGAGCATCGGGCGTCGGGGAAGTATTGCTATGGTCGTAGATTACTTTACCGTAGGGTTGCAGATCCTCTTTGACGATGGGGCCGGCCCGGAGCACGCGGAAGATAGGTTTAGATTGCCCCGGCTCGATGCGAATGATGGTGCTTTCCAAGCCCAGCATACAAGCTCCACCATCGAGAATCAGCGGGATGCGGCCATCCAATTCGCTCACCACCGCGCTGGCCGAAGTAGGGGAAATGCGGCCGAAACGGTTGGCGCTGGGAGCGGCCAAAGGTTTGCCGTAAGACGTGATGACACGTTTAAAGACCGGGTGATCACTCATGCGAACCGCCACCGTGGAAAGCCCGGCCGTAACCAAATCCGGCACTGCATCGGCCTTTGGTAAGATCAGGGTCAGCGGGCCGGGCCAGAAATGCTCCGTGAGCTGGCGAACCACGGCTTCCAAGCCGGGAGGCAGGTTCGCCACATCACTCAGCCGGTCTTTATGTGGTAAATGGACAATCAGAGGATCGAAGGACGGACGTTCTTTGGCAGCAAAGATCTTGGCGACGGCAGCAGGATTCATCGCATCAGCAGCCAGGCCGTAAACGGTCTCGGTGGGCAGGGCCACAGGCTCACCCGCCGTAAGTGCGTTAACGGCTCGGCGGGTGGCTTCTTTGAGTAATTCGGGGGTATCGGTTGGGAGAACCTCAGTGTGCATCCGTTGCTATCGAAGCAAAATTTCCCGGGCACAAGGGGTTTCAATGCCAAGGACCCCGAGTCACCCTAGCCAAGGCCCGGGGCCGGACTACTTGTTCAGCGACTGGGCCGCGTTGCCATATTCCTGCAATGCGGCATTGATCGCCACTGCCGCTGCTTTATCTTCCAACTCGACCAAGGCTTGCGCTGCCTTCTGAAAACGAACCCCGGTTTTCTCGCCTCGGGCCGCCAACTTGGCATTGCCTTCCATCTTCTTTTTATCCTCCGGGGAAAGTTCCCCCATGCCCTTGGTCCGCTTCACGATTGCTTTCAGCTCGGCGGTGGCCTTGTTCAGTTCGACACTCGCCTCCTTGGCGCTCGCAGCATCCGTCACTCCCTCGATGATTTCCGCCGCCTGATCCATATTATCAAGGATGGCCCCCGTTAACTTGATGGCGTCTTCGAGGGTGGCCGGCTTTTTTTCACCGGGCGCGTCCTCTGCTTCATCCTCTGGCTCAGGTTCTTTACCGGCAGCCTTGGCAATGGCACCATACTCTTGGAAGGCGGCACTGACGATTTGGAATGGCTCCTGGTCCTTCATTGAGGTCAAACGGGTGACCGCGCCCTGGAAATGATCCGCAACCTTTTTGCCACGGACCGGCAATTCCTGGTGCTTTTCCAATTCCTCCTGCGCGCCCTCCGCTGGCTCTCCGAGTTCGTTCATATCTTGGAATCGGCCTTTGAGTTCTCGGCTTAGAACCTTGAGTTTGGCTGCGGCTATTTTGGCGCTTTTGACGTCCTTGATGGTGTCCAAGAGCGTAGCCGCGGCGTCAATATTGTCCAGCACTGCAGCGTTGGCCGCAAGGATCTCTTCGACTGTAGCGCCCTCACTTTCTGCTGCCGCTTTTTTGTCGGTAGCAGCCTTCGGCTTGGCCTCCTGCGCAGCGGTGGGGGATGGCATTGCTAACAGGCTGCCGAGCAGGGTTAAAACAACCGGCAAGGCAGGGAGGCGAAAGGAACGTTTCATAATGGGAGGTGCGTATCATGACCACCTGCGGATGGCAACTGGAAATGGTCCCAGATCAATTCCAGTAAGAAGTCATGGCTTTGGGACCGCAGGCTTGTCCTGGGCGGATTCAGACGTCTGATTCACGTGGAAGGTTCGACGGGCTGAAGCCGAATGGCGCTTACTTAGGGATCAAAACCTTGTGGTATCAGCTTTGCCGAGGTTTGGCTAGCAGCACCACCGACTTGGCCCCGCCACAAAGCTGCTCGCAAAGTAGCCGTCATCGCTCCGCGTGACGGCAGGCGTTAGCGTGCGCATGCGAGTTCGGAGCACGTCTGCCTAGCGCAGGACGGCGTTGGCATCAAGGGCGCATGGCAGGG
>JANOAV010000092.1:0-26106 GCA_031411295.1 Verrucomicrobiales bacterium
GTGGGGCTTTGAAAGCCCCACCATCAAGACAGGACAACAAATTACGCTAGGCAATACCTAGGCTTGTGTGGGGGGCTTTCAAAGCCCCACTCCTTGAGGGTGCAAAAATCCGAATCTTCTGCCTTTCCTTCCTAACTTCTGTTCAGCCTTGTTCATCCTACGATCCATTCCCCAGCAGGAAACCAAAGTCATCTTTCGTGAGTGCCTTGGTGAAGCTTTCCTCGCCCAGTAAATCCGCCGCCAAAGCTCCTTTGCTGAGTTGCAACTCCCGAATTTTCTCCTCAATACTGTTCTTCACCAGCAATCGATAAGCAATCACCGTGCTCTTCTGGCCGATGCGGTGGCTGCGGTCGATGGCTTGATTTTCCGTGGCTGGGTTCCACCAGGGATCGTAGAGGATCACGTAGCTTGCCGCAGTTAGGGTCAGGCCGCTGCCGCCAGCTTTTAGAGAGATTAGGAAGATGCTGGGGCCGTCATGATTTTGGAATTCATCCACCAGTTTGCCGCGTTGTTCCGTGGCTCCGGTCAGCAGAAAATGATGCCAGTCCCGTTGTTTGATTTCCTGTTGGATCAGTTCCAGCATGGTGACGTATTGCGAGAAGAGCAACACCTTGTGGCCTTCTTCCATCAAGGGTTCCAGCAGGTCCACCAGCGCATTCAATTTTGTGCTTTCCGCAGCCTGGAACTCCGGCTCCTTGGAGACCAGTGAGGGATGACAACAGATCTGCCGCAGTCGCGTCAAGCTTCCCAGAATGGTGAAACGCAATTTATCCAATTCCTGATTCGTCTTGGCGTTGAGCAGGATTTGCTGCGCGCGCTTCAGTTCAGCTTGATAGAGCGTTTCCTGCGGTCCATCCATTTCGCAGAGCCGATCCTCCTCAATCCGTTCCGGCAGATCCTTCGCCACCTCCAACTTCGTGCGTCGTAACAGGAAGGGACGCACCCGCGCGGCCAAGCGACGCAGCGCCTGCGGATCATCCTTGGCGTTGTAATTCTTCTGGAAAGTCGTGCGTCCGCCCAGCAACCCTGGCATCGCGAAATCCATCACACTCCACAAGTCTAACAAACGATTCTCGATTGGGGTTCCACTTAACGCCAGTCGATGCACTGCCTGAAGTTTGCTGGCGGCCTTTGTCGTCTGGCTGCTGGGATTCTTGATGTATTGCGCTTCATCCAGAATCACCGCGTGCCAGGAAATTTTGGATAGCTCATCCTCCAGGATCCTCATTTGAGCGTAGTTGGTGACGAACAGGCCAGCTCCCTGGATGTGCAGTTCCAGGTGTTTCGGCTGCGTTGAACCTGCCGACTGATAACGCCGTGTCTTCAGGCTGGGATAAAATTTAGCCGCTTCCGAGAGCCAGCCATCGGTCACCGATTTCGGACACACCACCAACACCGGTTGACCATCAAATTCTGCGCGCGCCCGCAGCCAAGCGATCCACGCCAGCGTCTGCAACGTTTTGCCCAAGCCCATGTCATCGGCCAGCAGGCCACCGAAATTATTCTCCGACAGATAGGCCAGGAAATGAAATCCCTCGATCTGATAGCTGCGCAACGTGGCCGTGATCGTCGTTGGCACATGAGGCGTGGCATGAGTCTTCAACTCCTGCGCCCGGAGTTGGAAATTTTCCGCTGCTTCAGGAGGCAGAAATTTTCCCAAGCTGGGATGGGCCAACTGCAACGCATGCATCCGGGTGGACTCACCACCAACGTCTTGCAGCCGCAATCCCAGATCCGCTAAATTTGTCGCATCCGCTTCGGTGAAATCAAAATTGAGCCGACGGAAGCCATGGCGCGGCAGGCGCACCCATTTTCCCCGGGCCTTCATCAACGCCTGAATTTCCGCTGGCAGCAGTGCCAAGTCCTCGGTCTTCATGACCACTTCCAGATTGAACCAATCCACTCCACTGGGCTCGGCTTTGATCGCCAGTTTGCCCACGAGATTTCCTTCCTGCAGCGACTTCAGCAGCGGATCCAAATAGACATCAATGTGCTTCGGGATCACCTGCAGCCATTCATAGAACTCATCCGCAAAGCGCTCCCCAATGGCCCGAGTCCATTTGCGCAAGCGTTGCGACCAACTCATGCCGCCAGCTAACATCACGTTGCGCGTCGTTAAATGATCTCCGGTCTCCCGGAAAATCACCACCCCGGGACCGCCGGGTAACGCAGACGTATGCACACTGGCTCCGGCATGACCAATCGCTTCCACCCCGCCATCCAGGCCGTAGTCCGCCAGCAACTCCGCTTGGATAGCCTCCCAAGGCGAGGCCTCTTCCAGCAGCACCAGCTCGATGCGATACTTGGGCTTGAGGCGCTTGATGCGCTCTTGAAATGTCTCCGGCAACGCGGCCCCCACGCGCTCCAGGAACTGCAAGCCTTCGCGTGATTCCACGACTTCCGCCGGAATGCGATCCAGTTCGTGCATCTTACTGAGCAGATTCATCGGCGGCGGCCCCAGATAGACATGCGTTAGGGAGAAAAAGTAAATCACCTCACATGGGACCATGCAAAGCCGTTCCGGCGGTTCCTGTCCGTTCTCTAACACTAGCGCCAACCGATAGGTCTTGGTGGGCTGTTCATTGTGCAAGAGGCTCCAGACGAGTTTCTCGGGTGAACTTAGGAATGGCTGACCATGCGGATTTTCCAGACCCTGCAACGCATCGGGATGCTCGAAGAGACAGCGCAGAATGGTTCCCGTGGTATTGCCCAAGTGACTAACCCGGGGAGACGTCGGATGCGATGTTAGGAAATTATTCGTGAATGCTTCCCACACCGTGCGGGCATTTTTCGTCAGCCGGAAACTGGTGATGGGCCGTTCCTCCAGCAGATCCCGATACATGGCGGCCGGCATTGGCTCAAACGGGACTTCGGGATTCGTCGTCTGCACCAGGGTGATGGCATCGCCCGCCAAGCGCAGGCGCAGATCCAAGGAATCGCGTTCCTGCTGCTCGCGGGCCCGTTCCTGTTTCATCGCATCGCGCATGAAGGCCTTCCAGGAATCCACCTTCTCCTGCTGGAGTTGATCACCCAGCACCAGCTCAATCTCCTCCGCACTCGTGACTTGACGCAAGGCCGGGATGGGTTCGACCTCTTCGGCTTCCAACACGCGTGCCAAGTGCAGCCAAGCCTCCCAGACATTGGCCGGGCGCTGTTTCCAGAGCTGCGTGGAGCCCATGCCATGCCAGAACGTGGCGCTATCTACTAATGGAATCAACTCGCTGCGCGAGACCTTGGCCGGGCTGCCATACTTGGCGAAAATGAAATCAACGCGACGGGCGGCATTATGTTCGGACGGGGTTAGTTTCCGCTGCAGCCGACGCTCGAACTCCTGCGCGAACCCATTGGCGGCCATCGGATGCGCCGTGGCGGGAGTGAGCGGCAGTTCCGTCGCCATGGGCTTGCTGGGCGCTGGCAGCGCCACCTTCGGAGAGGGAACCGGTGGAGACACATTTCCTGTCAGGAAGAAATGCGCCGCTGCCGCCACATGCGTGCACTCGCCACCCAGCTCGCAGGTGCACTCCGTTACCAGTTCACCTAACTGGAAAACCACATCCGTGACAAACACAGATTGCTTGTCCTCCACATAGACCGTCCACGTCCGCGGGCTCATCAGCATGACATCCAGCACCTTCGGTCGCACGTCCTCCCGCAAGCGCTCCGTGACCTCTGCGCGCGCCACCACGCTGCGCAGTTTCGTGAGCAGCAGGGATTTCTCGGTGGAATCTAAAGTCGGGGGGATCATCCGCTGGTAGTGAGAATGGAAATCCCAAATAAGCAAGTGAGGGCATGCTCCGTGGGCCGTTTAAACGATCATCGACGAATTTCGCCTTGATTCCAAACAGATCACCACAGAAATGCCTCGCTTGGCTGCCTCTAGAACAATCTGGCCATGAATCATTTAGACCTCAGAGATCTCGGCAATCACCAGATCAATCGGTAGAATTCCCTGGGCGGTCAGAATGAAATTATCTGGTTTGGCGTCGAGAATGATGTGCGTGCCATCCTCCTGACGGTATCCAAAGAGCGCGTTGAAGATCGGGTGGAAGCCCATTTTCGCTAGGAACTCTGCAATCAGCAACTCGCTGGGGTGAGGTTGCGCAGGATGAGCCGCATCCAGCCAAGGTTGGGAAATTACAAAGGATACCCCACCGGAAGGTTGGCCAATAATCATCGAGGGACCATCACTGATCATGATCCCCTCGAGCCGAATGTCATCTTGAAAGAGATCGTTCTGCAATCGCTGGCGCAGGAGGTATTCTGTGGGCTCAGCAGGTCGCGGCTTCCATTGGCCATCAATCAATCCGGGGATGAAGCCGAACGTGCCTGGCCACGTGCGCTTTACCGCTCTATGGTCCTTGGCTCGGTAGCGCACTTCATGCTCCGCAGTGGCAGCGGAAACAAGCTTGAGGAGCAACCAATCCAACTCTGGGATTACGAGCCCTGACGCTTCAGCCCACCCACGGAGCCGCTCTTGCGCCTCCATTCCTCGGAGGCTTTCGCCTGTTGCATCACTTGCTCCAAGGAGTTCGGCGGCTTGCTGGCCAAGGCCTTGCGGGCCGCGAGGACATCGGGGTGCGGAAGTTTGATAATCGTCTTCATAGTTCATAATGTAGAGGATGTGAAATCTTCGTCAACCTGGATTCCAGTCGTCAACCTGCATCGCTGTTCTGTGCTAGGCTGTCACCTCAGATCACTTCACCGAGCACTGCCGTCTTTTTCACAATGAAGCCGCCTGCAGTGGCGCGTTCTTTGAAGAGGAGGAAATGTGGGGTGAGCCGATGGGCGTCCAGCGCGGCTTGGTCGGTGTAGAGTTCAGCCAGGGTGAAGACGTTGGGTTGCTCCAGACTGCGACTGACTTCGAAGCGGTGGCAGCCGGGTTCGTGCGCCAAGGCGTCGGCGGCTTCTTCGGTGATGTATTTAACAAAGTCGGGGACGGTGTCGGGGGCGATTTCAACGGTGATGAGGAGGGAGATCATAGATTCGGGATGATGGGCGGGTGGGGGCCGGTGGCAAGGGCGGTTTTGGATGGAGGACGTTTGGTGGGCTGCTGGTGGACGGAACGTCCACCCTCCTATGGGGCCACGATCTTGCCGTTTTTGAGCCAACCCATTTCCAAGAGTGCATCGCCATAGAGCCCAGCCACTTTCGGCCCGTGGAGTTTGGCGGCGGCATCCAGTTTGGTTTGGGCGGCGGCGGTTTTTCCGGCCTGGCAGGCTTGGGCCACCGTGGCGTAATCCCGCTGGGGAGAACCGGTAGCCATCAAGGTAATGCGCTGCTGGGCGGCTTCAGTCTGCCCTTGTTGAAGTTCGCAGAGGCACAGTTTATACTGGAGCAGTCCCTTGGTTTCGGCGGTTTTGGCCCCTTTCAGAAGTTGGTTGAAGCCCTTGTAGGCGGCGGGGAATTTTTTCTCCACGAAATCAATTTCTGCCAGATTAAACAAGGCATGCTCCCGTTCCTGCTCGTTGGTGGCGGACTCCAGCGCCTTGGTGAAGGCCGCTCTGGCCGGACCGAACTTGCGTTGCTGGGTGGCCATGGCTCCGCGCATGTTGTTGATCGGGCTACTGGGTAATCCTTCCTTTTCCATTTGATCAAGCAACGCAGCCGCTTGGGAATATTTCGCTTGTCTGATAAATTGAGCCGCCTGTTCCATTTGCTGGGCCGTGGCGGCTTCTGGCAGGGGCTTCGCAGGCTTCGTCTCCTCGGCGGATGGATTGGCCGCAGGGGCGCTGGTGGTCATGGAAATACTCAAGGCAACGAGGAGGCGAGCGAGGACTGGAAAGGGTGATTTCATGTGGGAGCTTAACTGATTTCCCGCAACAAGGGAGCAAAATTTCTACCACTGGCCTGATTTTGTGGAGCAATCATCAATTTGACAACCCCGCCCATCTCCGCACGGTAAGCCCCCAACTTTTCCCATTTTCATCCCCCGATCACTATCATGGCTACCCCCAACAAACTGAAACTCGGCCTGCCCAGCGGCAGCCTGCAGGAACCCACGCTCGCCTTGTTCGAGCGGGCGGGTTATGTGGTTAGTGGAGCCTCCCGTTCCTATCGGCCAGCGGTGGATGATCCGGAGTTGGAAATCCGCCTGCTGCGGGCGCAGGAAATTGGGCGTTACGTGGATGGCGGCTTTCTTGATTGTGGAGTCACTGGGCTTGATTGGATCACGGAAAACGACGCCACGGTGGAAACGTTGTGCGAGCTGCCCTACAGCCGCGCCACGCCACGCCCGACGAAATGGGTGCTGGTAGTGCCCGAGGATTCTCCGATCAAGAGTGTGCAGGATTTGCAAGGCAAGCGCATCGCCACCGAAGCCATTGGCCTAACCCGGAAATACCTCGAATCCAAAGGCGTGACTGCCGAACTGGAATTCAGTTGGGGCGCTACAGAGGTGAAAGTCCCAGAGTTAGTGGATGCGATTGTTGACATTACCGAAACGGGCAACAGCCTGCGCGCTAACAAGCTGCGCATTTTGGATGTCCTGATGGAGAGCTATCCGCAGTTCATTGCCAGCCCGGCAGCCATGAAGGATCCCTGGAAGCGCGCCAAGATTGAGCATCTGTCACTGATGCTCCAAGGTGCGCTGAATGCCCGCGGCAAGGTGGTGTTGAAAATGAATCTTCCCAAGGCCAGTCTGGAGGCGTTAGTGAGCCAACTTCCTTCCCTCCGCCGACCCACCATTTCTCATCTGACCGATGAAAACTGGCTGGCCGTGGAAACCGTGATTGATGAGACCGTCGTGCGCGAAATCATCCCGCAGCTCAAGGCGCTGGGAGCAGAGGGGATCTTCGAGTTCGGGATTACGAAGCTGGTGTATTAAGCGGCCCTCCACGGCTTCTGACTAACCGTGAGAGACGTCTTTGTTGAAATACACTTTGATGAATTTCATCTTCTTGCTCTCGTCGAAGCCACGTTCCATCACGGGATCCTGCTTGCCGGAGAAATTCGCTTTAAGGTGAATTTCCACCCCGGTGTCCAACTTCATGACGGAAGTGATGCGCTTCTGTGCCTTGGACACATCCTTCTTGGAAATGCCGAACGACCGCTCCAGGGGCGCGCCTTGTTCTTCTTCGATTTTGCAGCGGTGCTCGGTAAATTTAGCCACCGCTTCGGGGGTTTTCAGCACCTTTTCCTCGAAGTCCTGGAGGTCGAATTTCTCAGCCTTCTCGAAGTAGGCCAGCGCTTCCTTGGCTGGCGAATTCGTCTCCCAGGGTGGACTGTCATCGTTGGGTTTGGGGGATTCCTTTTCCAGAAAGGAGACTGCCATTTTGGCGTAAGTGTTCGTTAGGAAGGCGGCATCCGGCACCGCTTGCACGCCCAGGAAATCTTTCAGCCAGAAGCGGGATTCCGCGCCTGCTCTGTCAAATGTCAGCACGTAGAACCCATGCTCGGCAGAGTGATTGAAGATGAGACATCCCTTGTCGATTTTCTCCGGGTTGATGCCTTCCTCCGCCGCGAGCCGCAGGTCGCCATCGCGCGCGGAGATGCTGAGGAAGGGAACGATCGTTTCCGCTTTGAGCAGGCAGAGCCCCTGTAATTTCTTGCCGTCCACTTCCAAGTCTTCGATCAGGGCTACGCAGAGATCGCCCGATTTGATGTTCGGATGATTCGTCTTGGTATAGAGCCGCTGGGCGATGGCGCAGCCTTGCTCGTGCAGCGCAGACGGATCGTTGAAGATGGCCTTGGTGATTTGGTAAATTTCGTTTTTCTCCAGAGAGGAATGTTGGGAGAAACGATGCCCCAGCAGGTTCTTGAAGGGCTTGGTAAAAAGATTGGTCAGAGTTGCCTGGTCTCCTTCGCGCACCGGAAAGGCGGTCTTGGATGTCTGCAATGGTTCATTGCGGGCCGGATGCCCGATCTTGGCAAGAACGAGGGTGGTGACTTTGGCGGACTGGAAACGAATTTTGAGGGACATGGGAGGGCGAACTTAGAAAGGAATCGACTGATGCAAACTGTTAAAATCAGAAGATTCGACAGGCCCTCGGAACCAAGCCGCGTTTGACAGCGGGGTGTTTCTCTTCATGGGAATGGCCGACATGTTTGAGCATCCGAATCTTTTCACGGCCCTGGCCGTCGCCTATGTGATTGGGGCCACGCCTTTCGGCTATCTGGCCGGGAAATGGCGTGGAATCGACATCCGTGAGCACGGCAGCGGCAATATTGGGGCCACCAATGTGATCCGCGTGCTGGGAAAAAAGATTGGGATTCCCATCTTCATCCTCGATTTCCTGAAGGGACTGCTTCCCGTGCTGTTATTCCTGAAGGTGGGTGGGGAGAACACGAATCTGGCCATTGCGGCGGCCTTGGGAGCGGTGTTGGGGCATAATTATACTTTCTGGTTGGGTTACAAAGGCGGCAAGGGCGTGGCCACCTCCGCCGGGGCGCTGCTGGGGTTGGTGCCCTTGCCCATGCTGATTGTGGTCGCCACTTGGATCATTTTCTTTTTCGCCACCCGCTATGTGGCTGTGGCCTCGATCGCGGCTGGGTTGGTGTTGCCCGCGGCTACTTGGTGGCAGCAACAGGGGTTTACCCCGGTGGTTTATTTTACGATTGCGCTCTCCACGTTGGTTATTTGGCGGCATCGCTCCAATATTCAACGATTGCGCGCTGGAACGGAGAATCGCTTCACCCGGAGAGTCAAATGCGCAGCCCCCGCGGCTGATCTGACAGCGACGTCTGAGGAGGAACAATCATGAAGCGCGTTGGGGTGTTGGGATCCGGCAGCTGGGGCACGGCCTTGGCCAGCCTCATGGCTGCGCGCGGAGCGGAGGTGCTCCTGTGGGGTCGGGATCCGGTCCAGAGTCAGGAAATTAACGAGCAGCGGACCAATAAATCTTACTTACCGAATGCCACTATCCCCACGGGGGTGCGGTCCACCACGGATTTCCGCGATCTGGAGGGATGTGAGTTACTGTTGTTTGTCCTGCCTTCCAAAGTTACCCGCAATGTGGCCGAACAACTGGCGCAGATTGGCATCAACCCTGAGACGATCCTGCTCTCCTGCACGAAGGGGATTGAGAAGGATACCGGATTACGCATGACGGAAATTATCCACCAAGTCCTGCCCGCGAATCCAGTGGCGGTGTTGAGCGGTCCGAATCACGCGGAAGAGATCGCCCAGCGTTTGGCGGCGGCGGCCGTGATTGGCTGTGAGAATGAGGTCGTGGCGCGGAAATTACAGGAATTCTTCACCCTGCCGTGGTTCCGCACGTATCGCAGTTCCGATGTTAAAGGGATTGAATGGGGTGCGGCCGTCAAGAACGTCTTCGCCATTGCGGCGGGCATTTGTGAAGGTCTCGGACTGGGAGATAATGCGCGCGCTGCGTTGCTGACCCGCGGTTTGGCGGAAATGATTCGCTTGGGCGAAGCTGAGGGCGGGCGGGCGCTGACTTTTCAGGGGCTCAGTGGGGTGGGGGATCTCATCGCCACATGCTTCAGTCACCACAGTCGGAACAATCGCGTTGGACGCATGTTAGGCTCGGGACAATCACTGGCGGAAATTTCCGCCAGCATGCACATGGTGGCGGAAGGGGTGCCCAATGCGGAAAGCATTTACCTGACGGCCCGTCGTCACGGGGTGCGCACGCCGATTATCGATCAGATTTACGCCATCCTTTACGAAGGGAAACCCTGTGCGGCGGCCTTGACCGAACTGCTTTCGCGCGATCCCCGAGCGGAACATGAATAAGCGATATGAGTGATTTACCAATGCGAGTTTTAGTAGTGGGGAGCGGTGGTCGCTTAGGTGCGGCGGTGGTGCGGCATTTGCGGGAACTGCCGGCCCGCTTCCGGGTTGTGGCGTATGACCACAAGGCCATGGATTTACTGCGGCCAGGGCAGATCGACGATCATTTGGAAGGCATTCAATTCGATGCGCTGATTAATTGCGCGGCCCTCACAAGCTTGGAGGTCTGCGAAGATCGCCCAGAGGATGCCAGCCAGATCAATTGCCATGCCCCGGAGCAAATGGCGTTCATTTGCCTGCGCAAGAAAGCGCGCATGATTCAGATCAGCACGGACTATGTCTATGACGGCAGCGTGCCGGGGCAGAAAACGGAGGAATCACCCACCGGACCATTGGGAACGTATGCCCGCACGAAGTTGGCGGGGGATGAAGCGGTGCTGGCGGTGAGTGCGAACTTTCTGATCGCCCGCGTTTCCTGGGTCTTTGGGCCGGATCGACCCAGTTTCGTGGATCAACTGTTATTGCAAGCCCGCACTCACGACCACGTGGAGGCAATTGCCGATAAATTTTCCACCCCCACTTCCGCGCTGGATTTAGCCCGCTGGCTGGCCCTGCTGCTGGAGCAGCCTGAGGTGGCGGGAGTTCTGAATTTGTGCAACACCGGCACCGCATCCTGGCACACGTATGCTTCCTACGCGCTGGAAGTAGCCCGGGAACTTGGCTGGCCGCAGCGTGCAGTTTCCGTGGTCCCGACGAATTTGGCGGACATCAAATCATTCCGCAGTCCCCGCCCCATCCATACCAGCATGGACTGCGGCAAGCTTTCCCGCATAATAAGTAGAGAAATTCCTTCATGGCGCGACGCTTTACGGGAATATTTGACGACTTATTACGTCCTATCCTCATAGCTGGCGGATCTATTTTCTCCTGCTCTTATCCCAACCCCAATCCAAAAATCATAAAATGAATTTTCGTCTTCTAACCACTACCTTACTGGCCACCCTAGGCCTCAATGCCGCCCAGGCCGCCCTGACTTGGACGGAGGATTTCACTGCTGCCAAAGAAACCGCCGCCAAGGAAAAGAAGGATTTGCTGATGGACTTCACGGGTTCCGACTGGTGCAGCTGGTGCATCAAATTGCGCAGCGAAGTCTTTGAGAAAGCAGAGTTTGAAGCAGCGGCCCCCAAATCCTTTGTCCTCGTCGAATTGGACTACCCGCAGTCCAAGGCGCAGGATGAAAAGATCAAAGCGCAAAACAAAACCCTTCAGGAAACCTTCGCGATCGAAGGCTTTCCGACTGTGATTCTAGCAGACGCCACTGGCCGTGCTTATGCCAAGACCGGCTATGCCCCCGGTGGGCCCGAGGCCTACTTGAAGAGTCTGGACGAACTCCGCGCCACCCGTGAGAAGCGGGATGCTGCTTTCAGTAAAGCCGAAAAAGCCGAAGGCATCGAGAAAGCGAAAGCCATCGACGAAGGCCTCAAGGCGATGGATTCTGAAATCGTTGATGCCCACTATGACAAAGAAGTGGAAATGATTATCAGCTTGGACAAAGAAGACACCTTGGGCCGTAAAAAGGGCCAAGAGATGGCCAAAGCCAGCAAGGAACTCGAAACCAAGCTGCAAGAGCTGCATGGAGCCAAAGATTTTGACGGCTTTGGCAAAACGATCGATGATTTTGTCGCCAAGTGGAAATTGGAAGGTGAGGAAAAACAACGCGTGCTGATGAACAAATTTGCCGTCTTCGGCCCTGATAAATTGGACCAAGCGGACGCCTTGGCCGATGAAATCATCAAGGTTGATGCCACCACCACCATCGGCAAGCAAGCCGCTGGCATCAAAGGACAAATTGTTTCGATGCGCAAAAAAGCGGCAGAACCAGAACCTGCAGAACCTGTCGAAAAGAAGCCGACCAAAGCAGAAAAGTAAGAAATTAGCTCGAGTCTCCGGACCAATAGGCTAAATTTAGTTGCCGCCCTAACTGCGTTAAATGCCAGTTAGGGCGGCTTGCTGTTACCATCCCAATCACCAAGCCCATGCCAACGCCTCTCCGCATCGCCCCGTTCTTGTTCGCCCTGCTGTGCTTTCTGTTGCCATTTGCGGAGATTGCTTGCGAGAATAAGCAATCATTTGCCGGGACTCAGAACTCGATGAAACTCACTGGCTGGGAGTTGCTGACCGGCAATACGACAGACCCGGACAAGACGCAGAGGTCGCAGAAATTCCAGTCGCATGATCCGAATTATCTCCTCGTCGCCACCGTGGCGCTGTTGGTGTTGGGGTTGTTGGCGGTGGCCAACGACGGCACGCGCTGGCTGGGCTTGCTCTGTGCGGTGGCTGCCAGTGGCTGCCTGTTTTATTTGTCCTATAACCTGAAGGAAAACCTGCTTCCAGCGCAGGCGGGATCGGAGAAAACGACGGCCAAGTCGTCAGGAGCGGATTTCTCGCTGCCCGATTTCGATAAGCTGGGCCAGGAACTGGTGCTCAAAAGCTTAACCATCAAGCCGGAGCCCGGACTCTTCGCCAGCATCGGCTGCGCGGTTTTGGCGGCTGTCTTTGCCGGCCTGCCAAGGGGAGGCTCGAGGTCAGGGAAACTGAACTTTCCATCGTAATTTCGCATTTTTCCGATTTTTTTTACGTTACAATTGGTCGAAGACCTTTTAGGCTTGAATTTCCCTAGGTAAAATCCTTAGTATTTAGGACCCTCCCGATCCCATGACTCAACCGATGTCCCACCATCCTGTAACGCCCCGTCTGCAGCCTACGCTGTCGTTTGGCTTGCGACCTTCTTTTGTCTTTGCGGTAGCTTCCGGGCTGCTGCTGGCCGGAGGCATGGCCGGCAACAATGCGGCGGGTCCACCAACCGTGGTCGGCAGCATGGAGGCAGAGATCACGAAACGTCTGGCTGCGACCCAGGAAGCTGCGGCCTTGGTGGCAGAGGGAGACAGGCTGCGCGATGACAAAGATTACGCGGCGGCCATTGATAAATATCGCAAGGCAGTCGATTTACTCCCGCTGGCTCCGATGGTAGCGAAGCAACGGTCCGAGGCTTTACAGCGTTACGCTGACACCGCCGTAGTGCAGGCCAGGCTGCTGGGGAATGAAGGACGGTTTGAGGATGCCAACAATCTGCTGGGAGCTGTGCTGGATCCGCTGATGCTCCCGGACCATCCAGGTGCACTTCGTTTGAACGCACAGCTTAAAGACCCGGACCGCTTCAATCCTTCCATGAGCCCAGACTTCCACGCCAAGATAACCAAGGTGCAGAAGTTGCTGGAACTCGCCAATGGCTTTGTGGAAATCGGAGATTTCAACACCGCCTTGGAAGCCTACAAGCAAATCGTCCTGGTGGATAAGCATAACACTGCGGCGCAACGCGGAATGGAGAAGTGCGAAAAACTGATTGCCGACTACCAGTTGGCAGTCCGGGACCACACGCGTGCCAAAGCCCTAACCCAAGTCGATAAGCAGTGGGAAACGGCGGTGCCGGATACCCTGCTGACGCCCCGTCTGCCGGGCGCGAATCAAGGCTCCAAGGTGCCGGCCATGGCCAGCAAACTGCGCGGCATCATTTTCCCCCGGGTCAGTTTTGAAGCGGCTGACCTCTCTGAAGTGGTGCAATTTCTCGTGGCCAAGTGCCGGGAATACGATCAGTTCGAAGCCGACCCTGACAAAAAGGGCATCAACATCATCATCAAGTTAAACGGAGCCGAGCAGGCAAAGTTGCCGAAGATAACCCTCAATCTATCCGAACTGCCGCTCTATCAAGTGCTGGATTACGTGGCTGATCAGACCGGGACGAAGTGGAAACTGGCCGATGGCTTGGTGTCCTTTTCCTCCGTCGTTTCCGCTGGCAATAGACTCAATACGCGGATCTTCTCCGTTCCGCCTGGATTCCTCTCCGGTGCCCCTGTAGGTGATCCTATTAGTGCCACGAATGACCCGTTTGCCACGCCCACGCCGGGCTCTAGTGCCTCTACGGGTATTGTGATTCAAAAGGTTGGAGCCCAGGACTTCTTGGAAAAGAGCGGCATTCCGTTCCCAAAAGGAGCAAGCGCTTCGTTTGATCGTGGTAACAGTCGCTTGGTGGTGACGAACACGGATGAAAATCTGGATGCGATCGAAGTCTTTGTTTCGCAAATCGTCTCCAAGGCCACCAAGAGTGCGCTGATCCGGGTGACCAAGCTGGAAATCAATCAGAGTGATTTGGAAGAGATGGGCTTTGATGTGTTGCTGGGGCAATTTAACCTCGGTAAACGTCTCTTCGGCGGTGGTGGCACCTATGGCACTAAAGGCACCCCATCAGCCCCCGGGCAAGACTATCCATTTCTCGATCCTTCTGTCGGCTCCGGCAGTTCTGTCCCCACTGGCCAGCTTCCACTCACTGGGGGGCTGCGAGGATCCAGTGACATTAATTCGGTCCCGACACTCCAATCGCTGCTCCAATCAGATCGCTACGCCGCCCCGCCCAGTAAGCTTTCCCCGGGTATCTTCGGACTGGTGGGAGCCTTTACCGATCCTCAATTCCAGTTCGTGATGCGAGCCCTGAACCAGAAGAAGGGCACAGACCTGATGACCTCGACCGAAATTCTCGTCAAGAGTGGTTCTGTCGCTAGGGCTCGGTCCGTTAGGGAACTTTCTTTCCCCACGGATTTTGACCCTGCGCAAATTCCGCAGAGTGTGAACAATGATCAAGGCGTCTTCATCGATCCTACGACGGGCCTAGCTGGTGCCCAGACGGGCCAGGGGGAAGCCCCCATCACCCCAGCCTCCCCCACCTCCTTCAAGATGGAGGAAATTGGCAACGTGCTGGATGTGGAGGCAACGATCGCGGAAGACAATACTTCTGTCGATTTGCGATTGGCTCCCGTCTTCACTGAGTTCCTTGGGTTCATTAACTACGGCAACCCCATCAACCGCTTCGACCGGAATGGAAATCCTTACGTGGTCTCCCGAAATCAGATTGTGCAGCCGATCTTTGAGCGCATCCGCACCAGCAATCCCACGACGGTCACGGTGTATGATGGCAATACCATCGCCTTCGGTGGGTTGAAGCAATCCTCGATCAACGAGATCAATGATAAGGTGCCGATCCTAGGAGATATTCCGTTGATTGGCCGACTTTTCAAGAGCCATACCAAGTCCTCCCAGCGCAAAGCGGTCATCCTCTTTGTGACCGTCAACATCGTCGATCCTGCCGGCCGCCGCATTGCCCCGCAGCGCGGAGGAGCGGATCAACCAATCGCTGGAACCACGGGAGAGTAAGTATTTCCGTTCCGCCCGCGCTGATTGCTGACCTCCAGTCATTAGCCTCAATTGTCCACCGACCATGCCCCCAGATACCGATCCCGCATCCGACAAATCCAGTTATTCCGTGCAGGAAATAATGGACCGCCTCAAGCACGAAGGGGGTTCTGGCGGCTCGCGGCGGCGGCGGAGTGTGCAGCAGAAAGTCGTCACCAAAAAGCGACGGCAGTTCGGGTTGATCTTCATATTCCTAGCTGTCTTCCTGGTGTTGGGTGCCATTGTGGTCTTCCAAATGCTCAATCGGGCCCGGATCGAAGGGGAAATGTTCCGGCAGGCCGTAAGTCAGCAATTGGGTAGCCTGCTGGGCGTGGAAGTCGATTGTGACCGCTTACGCCCCGACGGACTCTACAGCCTGTCCTCCCCGAATTTACGCCTCAAATCCTCCGCTAATGTGCTCAAAGAGGGGTTGGCAAAAAATTTAGCCGCCTCCATGACCAGCACCAGCTTCTGGCGGGATGAATGGGATATCCTGACCCTGAGCATGGATGAGGCGAGCCTGACATTCCGTCCGTTGGTGCCTCAAGGATCCTCAACTGGCAGGGCCGCATCCGTTCCTTTGGCGGCCAAGGATGGCTTCCGCATGGGTTTGTCCTCTGCGCCAGCGGTGGTGACCATTCAGAATCTCCAATGCGCCAACCTGAATCTTGCCTGGCCTGGCAGTGGTGAAAAGACCAACCGCATCCAAGGGTTGACCGCCAGCGGCAGTTTTACTGAGCAGACCTTCAAGGTCCAGGCTTCCGGCGGGCGCTGGACAGGGGGGATCTGGCCGGATGTGCCCGTGGAAACCATCAGTTTCACGTATCGCGATGGACACGCAGAAATAGAAAATGCCCGTTTCCGGACCGGTGAGAAAACCCGGATCCGTGTTTCCGGGCCCATTGATTTCACCCCGGCAGGGCCCCAGGGGGAATTGGACGTGAAAATCGATCCGGTGCCGCTGACCGATCTGATGAGCCCAGTGTGGCAACGTCGCCTCCATGGCAAATACAGCCCCGGAACCGCCCGCTACACCATCACTCCAGGTGCCTTGGATGAGTTTTCTGGTGACTTCACGATGGACGGACTGGTGTTAGAAAAGATGCCCGGCCTGGCTGCTCTCTCAAAATTTTTCAAGAGTCAATTATATGAAAAGCTCGAGTTCCGCCAGTTTTCCGCGCATTTCAAACGGACCAACGAGTCCCTCATCGTTGATAAAATCAAGGCCATGCGTCATGGGGAATGCATTCTAACCGGAGCCATCGAAATCAAACGGGATGGAGCTCTCTCCGGCACCCTTCGTCTGGCTCTCAACACCATCGAAACCGGCCTCCCTCAGTTCTCTGGAGAGGAGGATGGCTTGGACTTGATCGACTTCACCCTCAGCGGAACCGAGACCGATCCCCAAGACAGCCTGAGCGAAAAATTTCCCGCCCCAGCGACTCCGCCAGAGGCTAAATAAGGCCTAGACGGAGAACGCAGCTTCCACCAGTCGCAGGTATTCCTCCTTGTGATGCACCTTCAGATCCAGCCACTCCTGCTGCGATTTTCCCAGCATCCCGCTGAGCATCAGCAAGGCTGCCCCCAGCGCGCCGGGACGGGGTTGCAGCTTCCCTTGCTTGGTGAAATGCAGCCCTGTGCAGGCCACGGAGAACTCCGCCGGAAGCAACGGTAACCACGGCACAAAGTCACCTTCGTTTAAAAAAGTGAAAGCCTGGGGGCCATGGTGTTCCTCCACCGCCGCCGCAAAGGTATCGTCACCCACCTTCGGCATGCCAAAGGTATAGAGTCCGTCCACCCGACGATCCTGTTCCACCCGCCACCGCATCATCGCCAGCAAGGCCAGGGCGCCGCCCAAGCTGTGTCCGGTAAACCACACCGTGCGACCCGTGGCGCGTTCGTTGATGCGCGGGACCAACTGCTCCCAGACTGCATCCAAAGCCTCCAGAAAACCCGCATGGACCCGCCCCTCCGCTGGCCAGGAGACCAACTCGACCGTGGCATTGTTGATCCAATCATTCACGGTCACGCTCCCACGGAAACTCACCACCAATTGATCTTCATCAGTAAACAAAAATCCTTCCGTGTCCCACGCAGCAAAGGGCTCGATCTGCCCCTGCACATGGGAGCGCGCCAGCACGGCGGCAATCTCGGCCGCGTCATCAAAATACGCTGCACGCGAGGCGCGTGCCAGCAACAGCGCGCGCGCAGGATCCAAATTTTCGGGTAATGATTCCATAGTCGCCCTGCTTAACATGAAATCAGCAACCCGCCAAGTTCATACTTCATCCCAAAGGAGCCGTCATCGCTCCGCGTCACGGAAGACTTTCCGTGGCGCAAAAATTCTTGATAGATTTCCCACGCCGTGGCGCGTAGCTTTGGTTCCTCCATTTCTTCGATAATCCACTGCATGTTAAATCGTCGCCAATTTCTGCAAATCACCAAACGCCTGGTCAAAGGCAGCTTGGCAGTAGGATCGGTATGCCTGGCGGATGCCTATTTCTACGAACGACATTTCCCCGTGGTCGAAACCAACGTGCTGGGTCTGCGCGGCTTGGGCGAGGCCTGGCGGGGGACTCGGGTGGTGCAACTGACGGATTTGCATTTGGAGCCATTCACCACCGCAGCCGATATCACACGGGCGGTTGATTTGGCGAATTCGCTCAATCCGGATTTGATCCTCATCACGGGCGATTTCATGACCAAAGCATGGCAGCCGGTGGCCCAGTTGGCCGAACTCCTCAGCGATCTCAAAGCACCGCTGGGGATCTATGGCTGCCTGGGAAATCACGACCATTGGCATCGTCCGGACGCCATTCAGCAGGAACTCGAACGCAGGGGCATTGGCATCCTGCGCAACGAAGGCACGGTGCTCCTGCGGCACGGTCAGCCGATGTTTCTGGCGGGCGTGGATTCCGCTTGGGGTGGCGCGCCCAACTTCGGCAAGGCGGTCGCTTCCCGTCGGGCCGGGGATCCACTCCTGCTCATGGTGCACGAGCCAGACTTTGCGCTGCAAGTGGTGCCCACCGGACTGGTCTCAGCCCAACTTTCGGGTCACACGCACGGCGGGCAAGTGCGAGCCCCGGGATTCTCCCCGCCGTTTCTGCCCAAGTTAGGAAAGCGTTTTGCCGCTGGCAGTTATGAGGTGGGAGACACCTCACTCTACGTGAGCCGCGGCATCGGCTGTATCGGTCTGCCCTTGCGATTTGCCTCCGCCCCGGAGGTCACGCTGCATGTGCTGGAGCCGAAAATTGCTGCAGCGGCTGATTCGTCCTAACGGAAAGTAGTCATCATCGCTCCGCGTGATGACCAGCACGAATGCCCCGTCCCAAAAAGCTCACGCATCACGACACACATCCGACCGCCGTCACGCGGAGCAAGGCTGGGCTACTTTTTCATAGACCACGCGGTCAACCAGGTTTCCTTTTCCGGCTTGAATCCCTGAGCCTTGATCAGCGTTTCCAAGCCGGGTAAATGGCCCGCTCCGAAGAAAATGGCCAGTTTCTTTTTGCCTGCTTTGACCGATTCGATGAGTTTCGCGTTCACCACCTTGTTGCGTTCTGTTAGTAGCACGCTGCCCTTGTCCGCATCCGGGCCTTCGAACGATTCCACCATGCTCTCGGCCTTGTCGAACACTTTGGCCATGATGATCTTGAGCGCATCGGAGCCACCCTTGCCGTTCAGCGCTGCGAAAATTTGGCCCAGATCCAAATTCGCATCCTTCTCATCGATCCCCAATTTCCCCTCTTTCTCCATTTTCATGGCCCGAGACAGCAGGGTCATGAGGTTCTCTCCCTTGTCCGCCTGCAGCTTGGAAAATTGCTCTGCGCTCAGATCTGCGTGGATGAAATTTGGTTTGGTGTAGTCAATGTGATCCAGTTGGAAAGTCAGCCGCAGGAGTTGTCCCACCATCTTCTGCATCGCGCGCAGTGGATTCGCTGCGGCCGCAGCCTTGGTGGCTTTGGCATCGGGATTGCTCTCAGACTTGCCTTCCTGCGCCTCCTTCAAGGCCGCCGGATCTCCCACCAGTTCATAGAGCACCGCATCATAGGTGGTTAGTTGTTGGTTGAGCTTCTCGTAATAAGCCAAATCAGCAATATGCACCACGCCCACCAAATCCACACTCACCCCATCGGCATTGGTATAGGTCTTCACGGCAGTCTCCAAGCGAGCCTCTGCGCCTTCCTCCTGGTAGCGAATAAAATCGCTGGGAGGCACTGCGGGCTTGGCTGCCGGAGCTTCAGTCGCTGGAGTCGGCACGGGCGCTGGGGCTTCTTGAGCAACCAGGGTCAGCGTCAGGAATGCAAGCGGGAGGAGGGAAAATTTCATCTGACAGCTTCACCCTGATTTTCCAGAAGACAAGCGGCAGTAGCCACGAGCGGCAAAACAGAAGACCACCAATATGTGAAATCTCTGCACTAACCTCATTTTCCCCTTGGCGGATGCGCGTTCGTCGGTTCTAAGGGAGAACGCTACCCCTCCTGCCGCCTTGATTAGTAAACCCGCCACCGATCCCGCCGAAACCCTGCAAGCTCACGCCGATTCCTTGATCGGTGCTGGCGAGCGTGTCGTGGCGCGGTTGCAAACGGATCTCAATGCTGATCTGCATTTCCACCAAGGATTGATCGTGCTGACCAATCAGCGACTGCTCCATTTGGAACTGGGGGCCGGGCCGCGCATCCAAGTCACTCCGTGGAAACTCACTGAGGTGGACGAACTCACGCTGGAGGAATATGGCGCCACGGCTGCGCTCAATCTCCAGAACCAGGGCAGCGGAATTTTCCACTGGCGGCTCACCGGAGGGCGCGTGCGGGAAGCCGACAGTCTGGTGGCAAAATTCAGAGCCCAGCGCAAACTGGCCCTCGCCAATGCTCCGGAGGAAACGGACACCGAAGAACCGGAACCCACGGAAGACGATGCGGGAGGTCCTCCCCGCAAGGCCTTGCTGCGCTTGTGGCAATTCGGCCAACCCTGGCGCAACCAACTTGTCCTGGCCTTCATCCTGACCCTGGCCAGCACGTGGGCCGTGATGGTGTGGTCCTACCTGATTACTCCCCTAACGGATGAGTTGGCACAGACCCACGGTCCGGTGCGGAAGGAGAAAGTGCTGCTCTACATCCTCGGCATGGCCGGGGCCTCGGTGGCAGCCTGGGCCCTCAGCTGGATCAAGACCTGGCTCCTGGCTCGTGTCAGCGAGCGTGTCGCCAGCCAATTGCGGCGGCAAACGTTCAACCATTTGCAGCGGCTCTCGCTGGCTTATTTCAACAAGAAACGCACGGGAGACCTGATTCGTCGCATCAGTTCGGACACGGATGAGATTTGCTTCTTCATGTCGGTCAATCTCATCGGCTTTGCGGATGATATTTTGATGCTGCTCTTTACTGCGATTTACCTGCTGAATGTAGATCCCACCATCGCCATTGTAGCGCTGGGGCCGCTGCCGATCGTAGCCTATCTGGTGAACCGCGTGCGGGAAAAGCTGCGGGGAGGGTTTGCTGCCGGCAGTCGCGCTTGGAGTCAGATGTCCAGCGTCCTAACTGACACCATTCCCGGTGTCCGCGTGGTCAAAGCGTTCGCGCAAGAGGCCAGGGAAATCGAGCGTTTCCGGGCGGCGGATCAGCTTGTGCTAGACTGCAATGATCGCGTGAACAAGACGTGGTCGTTCTTTTCTCCGATGATCACCTTGCTAACCGATGCTGGATTGCTGGTCGTCTGGGGTTACGGCGCCTGGAGCGTGGCCCATGGCAAAATCACCGTGGGTCAATTATCAGGTTTCGTGATCCTGATTGGGCGATTCTACGCGCGGCTTGATTCCATGAGTCGCATGTTAGCCGCCGTGCAACGCGCGGCCGCCAGTGCGCACCGCGTCTTTGATTTATTGGATGTGAAGCCAGATATGCCAGTGACCGCAGAGACGAAATCCGTGGGCCGTCTGAAGGGGGAGATCGAGCTGAAGGATGTGAAGTTCCGCTACGGTTCACGGCAAATCATGCGGGGGGTCAGTCTGAAAATTGCGCCCGGGGAAATGATCGGACTCGTCGGTTCCAGCGGAGCAGGGAAGACAACGCTGGTGAATCTGGTCTGTCGATTCTTCGAAGTCTCGGAAGGCGCCATTTTTGTGGATGGAATGGATCTACGGGAACTCAACGTGGAAGACTACCGGCGGAATCTGGGGTTAGTCTTGCAGGAACCTTATTTATTCTTCGGCACCATCCTGGAGAACATCGCCTACGGGAAACAACATGCCACCCGGGAGGAAATCATCGCTGCCGCCCGGGCCGCTCGCGCCCACGAGTTCATCATGAAACTGGCCGACGGCTATGATTCCATGGTGGGAGAACGCGGCCAGCAACTCTCCGGCGGAGAGCGCCAACGTATCAGCATCGCCCGTGCGCTGTTGATCAATCCCTCCATCCTAATTCTGGACGAAGCCACGTCCGCCGTGGATACCGAGACCGAGCGCGAGATTCAAGCGGCCTTGGATAATTTGATCACTGGCCGCACCACCATTGCCATCGCCCACCGGTTAGGCACGCTGCGCAAAGCGAATCGCTTGGTGGTGATGGAGAACGGTAAAATTGTGGAGATCGGATCCCATGAATCCCTGCTGGAAGCAGGCGGAGCTTATGCCCGTCTGCATGAAGCAATGATGGAGGTAACCAACGGATGAGTCAGGAACTAGCAAAAAATTTCACCCTGGAAATGGAGCCGAACGGCAGTCTCACCTTCGTGGCCACCGACGGCACCCGGACGGAGAAGGCCAAGCCCGTGCGGCTGTTCCCCCTCACAGATCCCGAGTCCTGGATCGCGGTCGTTTCCTCCGAAGGCCGGGAATTGGCGTGCGTGGAGGATCTGCAAACCTTGCCTGAGGCCGTCCGCACCACCTTGCTGGCCGCCTGTGGAAAACGGGATTTCGTCCCGGTCATCAAATCCATCAAGAGCGTCACCCGGGCCGCCAACGGCCACACGTGGACTGTCATGACGGATCGGGGCGAAAGCATTTTCCAAACCGAAAGCGACGAAAGCATCCAGCCTCTGGGGCAGGACCGCGTCGTGGTCATCGACAGCCGCAATACCCGTTATTTAGTGCCCGACGTGAATAAGTTGGACCCCAAAAGCCGTCAGAAGCTTGAGCGTTATTACTAGATTGTTAGTCGATTGCTCTACCCTTGATGCATGGGAAGTGCATTGCACTTGCCTTAGCCGCGCAATGAACCTACACTTGCCACCATGAACGTTTCCAAACAGAACCCATTTCCCGGGATCAACCCGTGGATGCAAAAGCGCTGGCCAGATGTGCATACCGCGTTGATTACCTACATTCGCGACGCTTTGGCAGTGGCCTTGCCGGAGGATTTGTCCGCCTCGGCTGAAGAAGCGTTATACGTTGTCGGCGGGGAGCAGGATGGTCAACGTTACCTAGCAGATGTGGGCGTGCGACAAGCGCAAAGTGAGTCTTGGATTACCCCTTGGCAGCCCTCGGAGCAGGACGGCGGAATCATGGTGGCCGAGCCCATTGTGGTAGATGATGAGGCACCCACGGCACGCTGGGTAAACATTTCCGACCGCCAGGGGCGCTTGATTACCGTCATTGAGGTCTTGAGTCCGTCCAATAAATCCAGCAGTCTGGCCAACTATCAGCAGAAAATTCTCCACCTGCGGAATGCCGGAGTGAACGTGGTAGAACTTGATTTCATCCGCGGTGGCACCCACGCGGTGGCCATCCCTGTCCATGACCTGCCGTATAAACGGGAGGAAAATAGCATCATTTGTGTCTCCCGAGATGCCGCGCCTGGGCGACGGCAGTATCAGATCTATCCCACCCCTCTAACGCAGCCACTTCCCGGTATCCGCATCCCTCTGCGCCACGGAGAACGCGACACCGCCCTCGCGCTCCAGCCGCTCATCGACCGTTGCTATGCCATGGGGCGCTATTGGCAAATGGACTACAAACAACCACCAGAGCCTCCCTTGTCACCGGAACTTGCCGCTTGGGCCTCTGAGAAATTGAGCGCGGCGGGATTCTGACGGCCTACAGGTCACACAAATGTTTTTTTTCACCGAAGCTGAATAAATTAGATGCCAACTGGCGTCAGAAGTGGCAGCGATGGCGCTCGATTTTATTATGAATTACATTTTCTGTTTAGTTAGTCTCCTGGGTGCGTTTCTGCTGTTTCAAGTGCAGCCGATGATTAGTAAGTTCATCCTGCCGTGGTTTGGTGGGAGCCCCGGGGTGTGGACTACGTGCATGCTGTTTTTCCAAATGGTGCTCTTTGGGGGCTACACTTATGCGCATTTCCTGACGCGGCGGAAGCCCGGCATGCAGGCGATCATCCATGTGAGCCTGCTGATTCTGGCCGCTGTGCTGTTGCCCATCGTGCCGAATGAAGCGCTGAAACCCACGGACTCGAATCATCCGTCGATGCGCATTTTGCTGCTCCTACTCACCACGGTGGGGTTGCCCTATTTTATCCTTTCCGCCACCAGTCCGACGGTGCAGGTCTGGTATGGTCGCGTTTATCCTCATCGTTCTCCTTTCCGGCTATATTCCTTGTCCAATATCGGCTCGCTGGGCGCGTTGCTTAGCTATCCCATCTTGATTGAACCTCGCTGGGACGTGCTGAATCAAGCGTGGATCTGGTCCATCGGGTTTGTGATCTTCGCCCTCTTCATGGGAGCCTGCGCCATCGGTGAATGGAAGCGCGGCAGCTCTGAGGCGGAAGAGAAATTACACCAGGAAGAGGCGGCCGATGCGAAATTGCCTGGCCCGACGATCTGGCGTCGCCTGACGTGGGTGGCGTTACCGGCCTTTGCTTCGGTGATGCTGCTGGCGACGACCAACCATGTCTGTCAGGATGTAGCCGTGATTCCCTTTCTCTGGGTGGTGCCGCTGGCGCTGTATTTGCTGACGTTCATCATCTGTTTCGATCACCCCCGGTGGTATCTGCGCGCGGCCTGGGCGTTACCTGCCATGGTGGTGCTGTTGTTGGTATCCTCCGGGTGGTCCCCCAATATTGTGGCGGAAATTTTGGTCGCTTTTGCGGCCATGTTCCTGATCTGTATGGTGTGTCATGGTGAACTGGCGAGACTGAAGCCGGGAACTTCCCACCTGACAGAATACTATCTACTCATGTCTGCGGGCGGAGCCATTGGTGGCCTCACGGCCAGCCTGATTGGACCGATGGTGTTCACGACGTTCATGGAGTGGTCACTTGGCCTCTTGATCGGCTTCGCTTTGGTGGCTTGGGTGGCGTATCGTGGGCTGTCAAAGCATGCCGCCCCCGGGATTCAGCAACCGCTCGCGCTGGGCTTTGCGGTGGTGACTGCGATTGGTTTGTATTTCATCAGCGGTTGGGAATTCACCTTCAGCGAATCACTGGTGCGCATTCGTAATTTCTATGGCACCATCTCCGTGCGGGAGCGCCAGACCGACCCAGAGGACACGAATGGGAAAGTGGAGAAATTCCGCTCACTGTATTGCAGTGGCACGGAGCACGGTCGGCAGTTTCTATCTGAGGCGCTGAAACGCGAACCGCTAACGTATTACGGTTACGAGTCCGGGGTCGGGCAATTGCTCCTCGGCCTCAAAGCCAAGGCCGATGCTAAAGTGGGTGTCATCGGCATGGGCACCGCCACGCTAGCCGCCTATGGCGAGGCCGGGCAGACGTATCGCTTCTACGAAATCAATCCAGACATGGTGAAGGTGGCGGAAACTTATTTCACCTACCTCTCTGACATGAGAGCCCGGGGAGCCAAATACGAGTTGGCCTTGGGCGATGCCCGTCTGATGATGGCCAAAGAGCCTGACCAGCAGTATGACGCCTTGGTGCTGGATGCCTTCAGTGGGGACTCTGTGCCAGCTCACCTCATCACCAAAGAGGCGTTCACCATTTACCAGCGCCACATGAAACCTCAGGGCGTGATTGCGGTGCATATCACCAACCACTATCTAAACTTGGCTCCCGTCGTGGAGCGATTGGCCAAGGAGTTCGGTTACCTAACCACGCGCATCTGTGTCGATCCAAAAGATAAACCAGGGCACTACCAACCGGACTACCTGCTGCTCAGCAAGGATGCGGAGTTTATCAAAGCGCATCCTCCAGTTCCTCCGTCCTACGCGCACGATATCCCCAATATCCCGCTCTGGACAGATCACGCGCACAACTTGTTCCAAATTCTGGAGCACAAGCGCGAGGATTAAGGGCATTGCGGAAAAAGGATCAGCAGGAATGTGGAGCTGTCCGCTGGACTGCTCAATGTTTCCAGATCACTCATATTGCCCGTGCGTAAGTTAGCCTTGGGGCTCCAAACTTGGGGCTGATCCACATTCTGTTTGTGAGGCCATGGAATCTGGGTATATCTCAGGTGATGTTCCCTAAAATATTCACCCTTTTACTTCTCCTCACGGCGGCACAGTTTGGCTGGGCCGAAGAAGAGCAGGCTCATGGCGTGGTTTTTGAGCAATGGGTTCGAGACACGTTCTTCGGCGGTTATAAGCCGGCATCCTACACTCAGAAATGGGACGTGCCTGCGAAGGAGAACGTGGATCACGGCGGGATTCCCGCCAATCCCAAGGCCACAAAATTCGGCACCCCCATCGACATGGGCGACGCGCTGCGACAGTTCGCTGTCGCTCAGGGAGAAGAATCATTCATCATCATCTCCGGGTTCTGGGATCAGGAAGGGGACTTCAAAAAATGGGTCCTGGGCGTGCCCGTCACGATCACTGCGGAGCAATACCGCAAGCTGTGGGAGCCGATCACCCAGGCCGATTTGGCGAGACTGGATGCCGTGGTCAAGGACAAGTCCCTGAGCGTGGAGGAGGCGCGCGCGGAGGCTCAGAAAATCAAGAATGCAGCGCCCTTTACGAAATCAATTATCCAGGTGAACCCAAAATTGGATAACAAACAACGCCGACTGCAATGCAGCATCCGCTTTGCGGATTTCTTTAAGATGCTGGCTCCAGCAGTGGAGCCCGTGCGGCAGCAGAAACCAGAGATCTGGGGCAAGCCGATGCCAGCGCCCGCCTTGTCCCCGCCGCGGCGGAGACAGAAATAGGCGATCCTGACCCGCCAGGTGGTCCGCACAGTCCTCTGTGCGGTGCAGTGAGACGGAGCCGCACAGAGGACTGTGCG
>JANOAV010000093.1:0-9778 GCA_031411295.1 Verrucomicrobiales bacterium
GTCATCATCGCAGAGACTGAGATCATTGATGTATTGGTAGTCAGAAATCCCAATGACCAAGGCCCGCTTGGTGCCCGTCACGGTGCCACCGCCGCCGCCCGTGGTGCTGGGTTCGAAGCGCAGATTGAGCGTGTAAGCCCCGGTGCAAGTGGAGCAGTAATGACGCACTTTGACATAGTAGGTGCCGCTGGTCACAGCTTGGCGCAGGGCAAAGTTGATGCTGCCATTGGCGTCATCATTGGCGGACAGTTCACTGCCAGCGGAGTTGAGAATGCAGCCGTAGGTGTCCGTGCTGCCAGTGGTGCCGGCATTGAGGAACCCGTTTCCGGAAATGGTGACGCGGAACATGTCGATGTCACCGGCTACTCCGATGATACCAGCGCGAGTTGCAGTCGTGGTGCCGCTGAGCGTCACGACCGTGGCGGTGGCGGTAGTGTTGCCATGATCATCTGCGAGCACTGGAGTGAATGTGCTGCGCACCGCAAAGCTACCGGTGCCGGTGGCAGAGAAGTGACGCATGCGCACATAGTAAGTGCCGGCATTGACGCGGGCGGCCAGGCGGAAATTCAGCCCCACCGTGTCGTCGTTGGTGAGCAAAGTCGCCCCTGTGCTATTGAGAAGATAACCGTAAGTATCGGTGGAGCCTTCCGTGCCGATCACGAAATCACCTGCGCTGGGAAAGACCACGCGGAGGTAGTCATTGTCGCCCGCTGGATTGATGGCGTAATTGCTGTAGTAGTAGTTGGGGGTGATGACATCGGCGGTGGCCAGAGTATCATTGGCCAGCGCAGGCAGGGTTAGGATGGAGAGCAGCAGGAGTGATTTAACGGTGGAGTTCATGGTAGTGTTGATTTGGTTTGGTAGTGACAATGTTTAGTGAGAGTGAACTGGTGCAGCGCAGGAGCACTCGCAGTTAAGATGAGTGGACAGCTGAGGGCACAGTGGTTACACCCCTCGTGAAATTTTTTTCCTAACCCATGCTAGCCTCCTGACAGCTCCTCGGAGATTCCCCTACATAGGTGTAAAGGTAAGTATCGAATTCACCCTTGGCGATATCGCTCAAACTTGTATGATGGGGTGCATGGACCCAGAAGATACCCCCACCCAACTCATCTCCCAGACTGAGGTGTCAGAAGCCCTTTCCGCACAAACGATAATGGACTCTCTGCCGTTGTCATTACTGCTTGGATTGCGCTTGGGATCAGTCCGGGGGGATGAAAGCCCACCCACCAATCCCGATAACTACGAGATCCAGGAGCGACTTGGTAAAGGTGGCATGGGCACCGTCTATCGTGCCAGAGACCTGACGTTAAATCGTGAAGTGGCCATCAAGGTTCTGAATAATGCCGCCTTTGCGACCGATGAAGAGCGGCGGCGTTTTCTCAGCGAAGCGAAAGCCGCTGGGGCACTGAAGCATGATCATATCATTCCGATTTGGGCGTATGGTGCAGCGGACGAATCCCCGTGGTTTGTGATGCCATTACTGGCTGGAGGCTCCCTCTTGGATTTGCTCAAGGATCAGGGGGCATTGGACGCCAAACAGGCGGTAAAAGTCATGATTACCGTCTGCGAAGCGATTCAATACGCCCACGATCACCATATCCTGCACCGCGATCTGAAGCCGGCAAACATCCTGCTGGATGGAGCTGGGCAGCCGGTCGTGGCGGACTTCGGTCTGGCCAAACGCTTGGATTCCAACAGTAACCTAACCGCTTCCGGCGTGGTTATGGGGACCCCCAGCTATATGCCACCAGAGCAGGCGGACGGAGCCAAGACCTCCACCTTATCCGATGTCTATTCGTTGGGGGCCCTGCTCTATCATCTGGTCACCGGTCGGCCGCCTTTTGAATCGGACAGCCCCATGGAAACGCTGCGCCAAGTGAAGCAGGAAATCCCCAAGCGTCCCACGGGTATCAAGCCGCAGATCGACCGAACTTTGGAAACCATTATCCTTAAATGCTTGGAAAAATCTCCGGGTGATCGCTATCAGAGTGCAACCGCTTTGGCTAGTGAGTTGACGCGGTGGCAGCAAAATTTAAAGATCACCACGAAGCAAAGTTCCTGGCCGAGGCAGATTGTAAAATGGGCCAAGCGTAAACCAGCCCAAGCCCTCATTGCGGCTGTTAGCACCTTGGGGCTCCTGGCTTTCATCGCCAGCCTCATCGTGAGCCAGATCCGACTCCGGGCCGAGCGTGATCTTACCAACACGGTGCGAAAGAATGCCGAGAAACTCAATGGCACCGCCCTGACCGATTATCGTCGCACGGTGGAGGCCACCGTGGGAAAACTCGATGCGCTGGAACAAATCACCGACTCGGTGGGTGCCTACTATGCAGCGCTCCCGGAAAGCCTGCGGGACGAGGCGGCCCAACTCCGCCAGGCGCAATTGCTCCTGCTGAGTGGCGAGGTGAATTCGGATAAGGGAAATCTGCCTCAGGCCAAAAAATTTCTCGACCAGGCGCGGGCCCTAACCACCCCAAAAATTAAATCGAGTGGGGTGGATTGGAAATTGGTGCACGCGGCTACCTTGGTGAAGCGGGCCGATATTGCGCTGCGTCAGGATGACGATGCGGCCGCAGAGAGCTTCATCGAGGCCGCCGTCACCACCGCCCGCCAAATCCAGGAGGCTGCTCCAGGAAATATTGAGGGCGAGCAGGCGCTCGGCCTAGCATTGTTTTACCAGGGCCGCACCCGCACGAAGAAGGGTGGGCTACCCAATGTGGAAGCCGCCGCCAATGCGTTTGCCGAATCGGTCCGCTGGACCCAGGCGGTGGCCGAGCAGAGGCCGGATAATTTACGGCATCAGCAGGAATACGTGTGGAGTTTGGTGGAACACGCCAAGTTGAACAAGAATCGGGGGCTGGGCCTGCTCTCCGATGTGGAGCAACTCAAAACCGCCGTGGCCAAGAAAAAGAAAACCCTCACGGCCGCAGCATCCACCGCCGAGCAGAACGCCAAAGGCACTCAGTCGATCACGGAATGGGAACAGCAAATTTCTGCCACCCTGGCCCGCGCTAATCCCATGCTGGAATCTGCTCAGAGCGGTTACGAGCAAGCGGCCACCTTGCTGCGGGCGCTCATTGTGAAATTTCCTTGGAATTACCCCATGCAGCGAGACCTTGGGGTCGTCCGTGATGGCCAGGGCGATCTGCAATTTTCGTGGAAGAAAGACCTGGTGGCCGCGGAGCAGGCCTACACGGAATATGCCAGCCTGGCCACCAGTCTGGTAAGCCATGACTCCCATAATGCCGATTGGTTGCGGGAATTGGCGACCGCCAAAAAGAATCTCGCGTCCATCAATTTTAGTAAAGGCCAGAAGGAGGCCGCGTTGGCATTGTTCCAAGAGGTGGTAGCGGTGCGACGTCAGCTAGTAGCAGAGGATGCCAGTAACTACAAGAATGCGCGGGAGCTGTGCCAGTTGCTCATTGAACAAGCAGACACGCTGACCAAAAGCGACCGCTGGACTGAGGCGCTCCCAATTCTCGCAGAGTGCGAGAAGATGTGTCAGGACCGCGCCCAGCAGGACGGTGCCGAGGCCTGGTGGGAAAATCGGGAGATCTCCCTGTGGTTCCGCCAAGCCCTGAATCAACGCAACCTGGGACGCAGCGCAGCCAGAGCGAATCCCGCCCAGGCAGACTTTACCTACCTCACCGTCGCGAAGTCTCTACTGGAGAAAGCCGCCCAACGAGCCCAACAACTCAAGCAACGGGATCAACTCTCACCCAGTGGAACCAGGGAAACCGAGGCCTGCGCCAAGTATTTAGCTGATGTTAACAACAGCCTTACAGACCCCGGGAAATTTGAAATGGCAGCCCCCAAAGTAAATCGCGAGTCTTGAGTGTTTCCAAAGAAAATCAGCCGTAAATGTCACACTCAAACATAATTCACGTAGGAATAAGTGATGAAACTACAAGCTAACACCTGCATCTGCCACCACAGTCTAATTTGCCTGCTCCTACCGCCGGGCAATCTTGGAGTGCTAGTGAGTCCGTGGTCAGGTCCGCTTCGAATTAGCGCAGGAAGGAGATCCCGTTGAATGAACCGCTTACGTCCCCATGGCCCCCAGCAGGCGGCTCTCGGTGCCTTGTTACTCCTCGCTCTTTTGGGGGGCACCGTGGTGTGGAACGGAGTGGATGGGAAACGGAAAGCCGAGGAAAAACTTGCCCAGAGCGGGCGGGATCGAACCCGCTCAAGCGGGCAGTCTTTGCCTGCATCCGCCCTGTCGCCCGGGGAGGGTGGGCACGCTTGGCTTGATGCCTTCAGGACTACGGCGGAGCGGAGCATGGATCGGAACGGTCTTGCCGCATTGGAGTCAGTGGCCATCGGTTCCACCGTGAAATTAGCGTTTCCAGGATTCGCTGCCGTGGGCAAGGTGCAAAACCTGTTGGTTGAAAAGGGAGTAAGGCATTGGACCGTGTTGCTGGATAACGGGAAGGCTACTTTTACTGCCAGCGTGCGGGATGATGGCATGCTGTTGGCGGATTTACGTTTTTTGGGTGTGGAGAACGGACTCAGACTGAAGGGGGTGGCAGGGAAGCCTGATCTTGAGGTTAGTGAAGTGCCATATTGGAAAACAGTCTGCACCCCCAGGGGCACAGTGCCTGGAGTTGGTTCGGCGTTTGGGCTGGGCGTGGGAAACCTCAGTTACGAAGTATTTGTTCCATCGCCCGGGCCGCTCACCACACCCGTTCCCGCCCTGAATAGTTTGGTTGGCGCCTATTACACCATTTATCTCGATTTTGATGGTGAAGTGGTCAATCACCCACTCTGGAACATCAATGGTCAGCCCATTGCCGCCGCCGCCCATCCCAATGCGGCAAACACTGTTTGGGTAACCAATGTTTGGAAGCGAGTGGCGGAGGATTTCGTGACCTTTGCGGTCAACGTCACCACCAGCCGGGCCTCTTACGACGCCACGCCCCCGACCCGCCGCATGATGTGTGTGGTAACGCCCACCAATACGGCCGCTCCTGGCATGGGAGGGGCGGCCTTCCTTTGCAGCTACCCGTTCGGCGTGCCTTGCTGGTGTTTCAATCTGGACGAATACACCTGCGCTGACACTATTTCACATGAGGTTGGTCACACCTTGGGGCTGGATCACGATGGCCGCCGTCTGGTCCCACCGTTGCATGACGACTATTACGGTGGTCACGGCACTGGGGCAGTAAGCTGGGCACCAATCATGGGGGCTGCCTGGAGCGATGAGGTGCCACCCGTGTTTTTGGAAAATCTCACCCAATGGAGCCGGGGGGAATATGTCGATGCCAACAACGAGGAGGACGATCTCGCCATCATCGCCTCGTCGTTGAATGGCTTTGGCTGGAGATTGGATGACAAGGGCAGCACCCGTGAGACCGCATCCGCATTGCGCGTCACCGGCACCGTGATTCAGGACAGTGGGATTATCGAGCGTGAGTCGGATCAAGATTGGATGCGGTTTAATGCCGGTCCTGGAATTCTCTCTGTGTTCGTCACGCCGTTGCAGGTCAACTCGGCTTATCATCCGTCTCCCGGTGGAAATCTCGCAGTGAGCCTTCGACTTTACGATGAGGCTGGGTCACTGCTCCAGGAATCGAACGACCCCACAACGCTGGCGGCAACAATCACCCGGAGTGTGGCGCAGGGTGTCTACTATATTTCCGTGGCCGGGGCGGGCCGGGGCACCGCCGCAACGGGATTCACCAAGTATGCTAGTCTGGGCCAATATAACGTTACTGGAAATACGGTGGACGGCACCCCGCCGCCCCCTCCCCCGGATACCGTTGACCCTGTGGTCTTCATCAGCACTCCAGGCCCGGGAGCGTCGGGGACAGCCGCAGTGAGCGTGGCTGGCGCGGCATCGGACAATGTGGGGGTGGCGGGGGTGGAAGTTAGACTCAATGGCGGGACCTGGAAGGTGGCCACCGGCTCCCTGACATGGTCTGCCACGGTGACTTTGGTGGCGGGGGACAACGTTATCGAAGCCAGAGCTAGAGATACATCTGGTCGCTATTCTTTGATGGTGTCACGGCTCGTCAGTTTCGGGTCCGCAGCACCGGAAATCGTCGTGGAGCAGCCGGCGGGAACGCCACTGCGGGATGCCATCGGGTCCGTTTCCTTTGGCTCCGGCACCGTCGGAACTTCACGCATCAAGACGTTCACCATTCGCAATACTGGCACCGGAAACCTCGCTGGCCTGGCTTTCTCGTTCGCTGGAGCCAATCCTGGTGATTTCTCTGTGACATCGCCCGGCAGCTCCGTGATCGGACCGGGTGCCAGCATCACGGTGAATACCACGATGATTCCCCTCGCCTCCGGTCAGCGGAATGCCACGCTACTCATCACCAGCAACGATGCCGACGAGAACCCTTTCCGCGTCGCACTCTCAGGCACGGGCCTGCCCCTGGCCAATCCGACTTACTCTTGGTCCAATTACGCCGGATTGCCCGGCGGCTTGGGATCGTCGAATGGCACGGGAAGGAATGCCCGGTTCGCCTTCCCATCCTCGGTGGCGCTGGATGCTTCAGGAAATATCTACGTCGCCGACACGGAGAATCACGTCATTCGTAAAATGACCCCTGCAGGCAGCGTCACGCTGTTGGCGGGAAGTGCCGGAAACGCTGGCAGCGCCGATGGGGCAGGCACCGTGGCCCGATTCAATGGGCCGCGCGGACTGGATGTCGGTGCCACTGGCATGATCTATGTCGCGGACACGGGAAACAACACCATTCGCCGCGTGACTCCCTCGGGCGTTGTGAGCACTGTCGCCGGCCGCGCCCTTGAATTTGGGGAAACCGATGGCCCGGCTATTGATGCGCGTTTCAGCTCTCCCAGTGGAATCGCTGTCGACGCTTCCGGTCTGCTTTATGTAGCCGATACGCTCAACCACACCGTCAGGCGCATCGCCGCCGATGGCTTGGTTACTACTCTTGCAGGAATCCCGGGGGTTCCAGGCTCGGACGATGGCACCCAAGGCGCAGCTACTTTCTACAATCCTTCCGGCATGGATGTTGATTCCGCCGGACAGATTTTTGTCACAGATACCTACAATCACACCATTCGCAAGATCACTCCAGCAGGCACCGTCTTCACCGTGGCCGGCAGCCCGGGCGAGTTTGGGGATGCTGATGGAAACGGCCCTGTCGCCCGATTCAATTCTCCCTCAGGGATTTCCGTGGATGCCGCAGGTAATCTTTGGGTCGCCGACACCTTCAATCAGGTGGTCAGAAAAATCACCGCCTCTGGGATGGTTAGCACTTGGGCGGGAAGCTCCGGCTTGGCAGGCAGTCTCGATGGTGAGGCAGGGGCCGCGCGGTTTGCCAACCCTACTGGGATTGCCGCCGCAATCGGCGGAATCCTCTACGTAGTGGATGATGGAAATCACGCCTTGCGCCGAGTTTCAGCGGAGCAATTTGTGAGCACCGTGGCCGGAAATCCAGCGAATCCAGGCAGCCTCCCTGGCTCTGGGACCGCCGCACGCTTTCTTTCTCCTGGCGGGGTGGCAGCGGATTCCAGCGGGAATCTCTTCGTCGCCGACACCGGCAATCACCTCATCAGACGCATCAATCCGGCAGACGAAACCAGCACCCTGGCTGGCTTGGCAGAGGTGCCCGGTAACGCCAACGGCACGGGTGGTTCCGCTCGGTTTAGTTCTCCTTTTGGTATCGCCGTCGCCCCGGATGGAACCATTACCGTCGCCGACGCGGATAATCATACCATTCGCCGGGTGACGCTGGCCGGTGTCGTCACCAGCTTGGCGGGTAGCGCTGGCAATTTCGGTTCCGTGAATGGAGCCGCTGCTTCAGCCCGATTCAACACGCCATTGGGCATGGCCTACGATGCGGTCGGAAATCTGTTTATCGCGGACTCAGGCAATCACACCATTCGCCGACTCAGCACGAACGGCCAGGTCACCACGGTGGCGGGACTCGCTGGAATTTACGGCAGCGCCGACGGCCTTGCGGGGGATGCTCGTTTCCACACCCCTTCTGCGGTTGTCTTTGATGCGGCGGGCAATCTTTGCATCGCTGATGCCGGCAACCACACCATTAGGAAACTGACGCCAGCCGGGATGGTCGAGACGCTGGCAGGCAGTGTCGGCACCCCAGGCCACACCGATGGCACGGGATCCGCCGCTCGGTTTTGGAATCCACGCGGCATTGCGGCCGACGCTGGCGGATTTCTTTATGTTACCTCCAGCCAGGGGCAGACCGTTCGGCGCATTTCTCCAGCAGGGGCCGTCATTACGATTGGCGGCTCGGGCGGTCAGGCTTCAGGGGCGGATGGCCCGGGTGTCACCGCGCGGTTTTCTGGACCCACCGGTCTTGCCGTGAGGCCATCGGGCGTCGTGGTGGTCGTGGATACCGGCAACCATCGACTAACTTCAGGATTTCCACTCGGTGCCGGAGCCACCCTCCCTCCGATGACCAGTTGGCGCCTCCTCCATTTTGGCACCACAGACGATACTGGAGACGCCTCCATAGAGGCAGACCCAGACCACGACGGCTTTTCCAATCTCATGGAATTTGCCCTGAACGGCCGCCCCCATGAGTCCTCACAGGCGTTGCTTCCCCAAGTCGGTCTAATGGGGCGGTATTTCATCGTTCGCTACACTCGTCGCACAGATGCTCTGCTTGAAGGCTTGGAGTTCCGGGTCGAATGGTCGCAATCCATGGCGGCCACAGAATGGTCCACCCTCAACGTCGCTGAAACCGTCCTGAGCGATGACGGCCTGACTCAGGATGTTGAAGTCACTGTCCCGGCCACGGAAGGGCGAATGTTCTTGCGGGTCATCGTTTCGCAGTCACAGTAAACCACGCGTTTGTCATGAAATTTCACCAACCCAGATTTCCATCACACCACTTGCGTGGGAGAGGTGTGGCCGTGTTCTTGGTAATGGTATTTTTGACCTCAGTTAGTAAGCTGTGTGGAGGGATGGTGCCTGGGGATTTGTCGGTGGGTTCGTCATCCTATGGGGCAAACTATTCCGACTTGGCTATTGGGGACGCGGGGGCAGCAGTCTCCTCGGTGATCAACCTGACCGGGGCTCCGGCGGGCAGTATTGTCACGGGGGTGGATGTGGGATTTGATGTGGGGCATGAATATCCGGGGGATTTGCGGGTGACGTTGGTGGCCACGAATAAATCGGGACAGCAGCCCGGGTTGGTGCTGTGGACTCCGGGGGACCGTTCTACTAACGGTTATATCTCCGCGACCTCACTCACTGATTTCAACGGCGCACCCGCCAACCAGAGCTGGCAGTTGGTGGTGCAGGATACGCGCCCTGGGCAGGTGGGGTATCTGGATCAATGGAGCTTGCGCGTGCGGTATCTACCCCCGCCACAGTTGCGTGGTCCCGGCACTGCGGGAGCCACTGGATTTCTGATTGGCACCACGACTCCCGCGCTCCAGTGGAATCCTGCCCCGGGAGCTACTCGCTATCGGTTGCGGGCGCAGCGCAGCCCGTATGACGCCGCGAGCACGGTGTTTGAGACCCTGGTGAATGGAGCGGCCGGGTCATTCACGCTGCCACCTGGTCGCCTAGCACAAAATCGATCCTACCGCTGGACCGCGACCTCGCTAACCTTCAAAGATAGCTTTGAGCGGCTTTGCGCCTCAAAGCTATTAGTTGTTGGACAGGCCCGGTGATTCACTCAGTGCTTTCGGCCTCGGTGGCTGATCGGCGGGCCTATGCGTTTTGCTTTTCGAGGTCGGTGTTGACTAACCTCAGGGACCGCTTTCTGAGGGATGCTGATGGGAGCTTAATCCTAGCTACAGTGGCGTCCAGGTGCTCTTTTCC
>JANOAV010000094.1:0-19186 GCA_031411295.1 Verrucomicrobiales bacterium
CCTGTCCCTGCGTGCTTTGCGGACTGCGGATTAGGGCTTCAATGGTGACCTTTTCGTCGTTCGTTAAATTCAGCGGTTTGATGGAGCGGCTCATCCCCACTTATTTCACATTTGTTAACTATTGCAAGTAAGCACTAGTTGACCTTCTGCAATCTGCAGGCCGAAGCTTTCGCGGCCGGGGTTGCCGCAGCCTACGGCTAGGACGAACGGGGCGTTGGGCGCGTCGTAATCTTTACGCAGGCTCTTGATCAGGTTCACGAGGTTCTGCTCATAGTGACTGGCATAGACTGCGCTTTGGTCCTTGTGCCCCTGCCACCAGACAAATCCTGCGATCTCGTAGCCCTGTCCCTTGTAATCCGGATAGATCTTCGCGAGATCAGCCAGCGCGGCTTTGGCATCGGCCATGTCGTCGTCGTATTGCTTGCCTGCATACCATTCAACGGGCTTGCCGTTCTTGTCCACAAACGGCGGCGGATCGGTGTCCACGCCCTTGGCTTGATCAGCATCCCAGACCGGTGGTTTCTCCTTGTAGCCAGCATAGACCTTGCCGTCTTCCACGAACCGTTTGCTGCCAGGCGGCAACAGATCCCAACCAAGGCCGCGGTTGCCGATGCAGCTTTTCAACACCAGCACGGGTTCATCGAGCAGTTGCCCCACGACGTGGCCGAAGCCCAATTCCGGCCCGATCGACCCGCCACCATTGTTCGAGAGGGCACTCAGGGGGCTCCCTTTTTTCGTGCGCGCGTCGTAGTAATAAACATCCTTCCGCACGCTCCACTGGCCTGCGTCGTCGAGGAGGAAGGGATATTTCTGCTGCTGTTTGACGAGGGTTCCCAGAGTTCCGGGGATGTCGGTGCGGGAATACCATCCCGAGTTGTTAACGTCACGCGTCAGGTAGGTAACCTTGAAAGGATAACTTTTGCCCTCCTCGAAGGTGAAGGACTTCCTCACCGCTGCTTTGCCGACCTCTTGCCGATAGACCTCGGTGCCGCCGATCACCATGATGTTATACGTGGAGCCTCCATAGCCGGGGCTAAACTCGTATTGCCCGGCAGTCTTCATCTGGATTTGTCCCCGCACCACGCAGGTGCTTTCTCCAGGAGTGCGCTGCGGGGTCCAATCGCGATTCAGGGAGAATTCCATGGTCGAAACGGGCTTCAATTTGTCGTAGTCGGCCGCAGCAGAATAGGCACCCTCGTAAACCGACAACTCCGGTTTCAGCAGGGTCGTGGCCCATGCTGTGCTGCCCCCTTGGATGTCGCCCATCCCGACCATGTTGGATTGGCCCATGAGGATGAAGACCTTCACCTTCTTCGTTTGATCCGCCGGTTTGCCATCCGGCTTTGGAATTGGCTGCTCCGCCGCCGAGGCGTTGGCAAGAGACGATAGCGTGAATGCGGTGAGCGCGACGGATGTTAGCGTAAATGTTCTTCGGGTGATGGGGCTGTGGTGCATAAAGATAAGGTCGGAGTGTCGTGGCCAGTTAGTTCTCCTTTTTAACAATCGTTGTTATGGACTTTAGTCCGTAACCCCATGCGAGAAAGCTTGAAGAACCTGTGCTGTGCGAACTAAAGTCCAGCACTAGTCACTTCACTGGCGTGAGCGTGAATTCCCTGATGCTCAGGCCTCGACTGCCTTCGGGGCGGGTGAAGCGGAGGGCGTTTTTGCCTTGGGTGAGCACCACTTCGGCCGTGGGGCTTGGCTTCCATTGACCAATGGTGTAGGGCACGGTGATTGCGACTGGCGAGGCGTTACCGGCCACGAGCTGCATCTTCGGATTGTCCTGCACGGTAGCGACCTTGGCGGTGAGGGCGTATTTTCCGGCGCGCGGGATTTCGAGATCGCAGGTAATGGTGCCGCCGCCGGAGAAGAGCTGATGACCGCCTTCGAAGCTGCCGAGGACTTGGGCGCCCGCACAGGCTGCGGCGGGAATGGTAATGGTGCCGTTGGGCGCGACAGTGATTTTCTTGTCGGCATCGGTGACGGTGGCTTTTACCAGAGCCCGGGCGCGGACTTCGGCGGATTCGTTAGCTTCCCCGAGGTTTTCTCCGAGGGCCGCAAGTGCTGCTGGCTTTTCACCGGCTACGGCGGCCTTCTTGGCAAAGATCGAAAGCACATTCCAGAAGCCGCCGGTGCCGGGATTCAGGCTGACGTATTTTTGTTCGCCAAGCGCATCGCCTGCCCACTGAGCGCGCAGGGCTTTCAGATGCTGCTGTGGGTTCTTCCGGATTTGCGTTTCCAGCACGAAATCAGCGTCAGACAATTCCATCACGCCTTTGGCATCGGGGCTACCCCACCCAGCTCCGAGATTGATGGTCCAGCCGTTCGGGGTCCAGTGGGCCAGCGCGGCGTGTCCCTTTTGCGGCCGCGCCACCGTCGGGATGCCGAACGAGCGCAGGATGAAGCGCCCGAAAAAGGCGCGTCGTCCGCAGATGCCACCGTTTTTGATGATGTTCTGGTAGCTTTGCAGTTCGGGCAGATCGTCCTTCACATTCTGGGAGCCGTAGGTCACGTCGGTGGCGACGGCGCGCGAATAGCGCCAGCCGTAGTCGGGGTTCAGCACGTGATCCGGGCGGTAATTGCGGAGCATCTCACGGCCCCACGCCAGCGTGCTGTCGGGCTCATCACCATTTACCACGTTGCGCAGTTCCCAAGTGGTCAGCGTCTTGAAGGCGGGGTCGAGTTCTCCGTCGAGGCTGGCCTTTTCAAAATGCTGATAGCGTTTTACTGGGTCCACCGTCGCTGGGGCGTTGGTAGCGGCTTGGGGATTATTCTGCGCAATGGGCACCGCATGTTCGAGGCTTACCGCGAGCGCGAGTTTTTGCAACAGGCCTTCTTTTGCCTTCGGGCTGGCTTTTTGAATTGCCGCATAAATCTGCGCTGCCTGACCATACTGTCCGCCCTTGGCTCCGCCCGCTATGACCATCGCTTTCATCAGCGCCTCGTCTGCGAGGAGCTTGGTTACCACGGCTGCCTGCTCTGCGCCTTGCGAGGCAAACTCCGCCAGTCCTTTCGGCGTGGCGTTCACTAGCATGGAACACAGCACGAGCTTGGCGTCGAATTTGTCGCTATTCAGCAACGAGTCCGCATCTTTCATGGCCGTGGTCGCGGCAGCGAGCTCGGCAGCTTGCGCTTTGGCAAGTGCCTCCTGTGCGGCTTGATTGGCTGCGGCCAGTGTGGGTTCTTCCAGTTTAGCCGCATCCAGCGCGGCCTGCCGCTCGGCTAGTGCCTTGAGTCCGGCTTCCCGGTCAGCCTGCCATTTCGCAAGTTCTTTGTTGGCGGCTTCGCGTTCGGCATCCGTCGTCGCTTTCTTCAAAGCCGCCTCCGCCGCCGCGATTCCTTTGGCTGCTCCGCCCAGCCATTTGCCATTCGCATGGTCCACCAGTGCCTTTGCCGTCCCCACTTTTCCCAGCTTATCCTTTGCTGTTCTGGCTTCCGCCGTGGCTTTGGCGACGGCGGCCCGGCCCTGCTGGAGCGCGGTTTTCTTGCCCTCGTCCACGGTCGGCAGGGCTTTGGCAAACCCAGCCTGCAGCCCGGCTAGCATCGCTTCATACTGCGCCTGTAGTTTCTGCCCCTCCACACTGAGCGCAGCAGGTTGCGCCGGCGGTGCGGCCATGGCGCTGATGCATCCAAGGTTGAGCGAAATCCCGAGGCTGATGCCGCAGGCGAGATGAGTGATGGGATGTTTCATGAGGGTGTTAGGGATGGAAGTAGAGAGATGGTAAATTGCAGCAGGAGTGCGTTGGTCTGGCAAGGTTTTCTCAAAGAAAAAAACCTCTGTTTCGGGAGTTGGCGAGAAGAATTATGGGGCCTGCAAGTCCACGTGGAAAATGCGGTCGATACTTCCGGATGGCGCGATGGCGGGGCCGCCGACGCCACGGTCGCCCGAGTTGTAGTAGTGCCCGACGCCTTGGGTGGTCACATTTCCTGAGCAGGCAAGATACGGGATGCCGGTCTTCCAATCGGTGCCGGAGAGCATGGTTACATCCACTGCGTAGGTTGTGTTTGCCGCCAGTGAGACCGGGTTGGCAAATTTCCATGTCAGGTAGTCGCCCGCTCCGGTGTCTGCGGTTTGCTCCGCCTGGGCGCTGGCAATCTGGGTGAAATTTTTTCCTGCTAGCGTGCCCAGCCGCACGGTCCAGCTCGTTGGGTGTTCCGGCGTGGCGCCCTTCTTGCAACCATCTGCGATTTTGTAAGTCAGCGCCTTGAACGACACCGGCGCATCCCCGGTCGTAAAGGTAGTTCCTTTCGCGGCATCGGCCACACCGAGTTCGGCATTGGATTGGAAGAACCACTTATCGGTGCCGGTCTGTGCGGTCAGGTTTGCGATATCAGCCTGATCCACTGTGGGCGGTTGGGCACTAGCAGAGAAGGTGGCTAGCGCCTGGCCGGCGGCGGGGGCTGGGGGAGTGGGTGGCGCGGGAGGTTCTGGACTCTTGGCAACAGGTGCCGCCTCCCGGGCAATCATCGGCTCTGGAGCGGCAGCAGGCGCGGAAGGCAGCGCGGCTATTGTCGGAGCCTGCTGGGTTGTCCGGGGCGTCGCCTGCGCTTGCGACGGTGGCGGTATGGAAGGCGCGGAAGGCGTGGGTGCGCTAGCAAGTTCTGGTGTTTCGTCAGTCTGCGTGATCTGCCAGTAGAAATATCCGCCAGCACCAAGCGTGAGAAGCAGCAAGAAACTGGTCACGAATACTGCTGCCGATCCCCCCTTTTTTTGAATGCGCACGGGTTGCTGGACTACCATACGCCGCCTCGGTTGCGGCTGCAGCTGGGTCCGGGGGCGCTGTTGAGGAGCAACAGTTTCCGGCACGGAGGGCGGTGGCGGTGGGGACAGATCCACGGCAGCCAATGCGGTCAACGCATCAGCGGCGGAGGCCGGGCGTTGCGATGGATCGGGCTGCAGCAGCCGGGCCATCCAATCAATCAGCGCGGACGGCAGGTCTGGTCGTAAATGGTGAAGCACCAGCGGATTGAGCATCCGCCATGCCATCGCGAGTGACTCCTTGTTAGAGCCATTCACGGGTTGCTGCCCGGTAAACAAATAATAAAGCACCGCTCCGGCAGCAAAGAGATCCGCACCATGCGACGGTGGCGCTCCGGCCAGGCACTCTGGAGCCGTGTAGGGCAGGGCGGCAGGGGTGGGTTCGCTGCGGTAATTTGCCAAACCCCAGTCCAGCACCTTGAGCAAGGGGCGACCATCCGGCAGTGTCGCGAGCGAAATGTCGCTGGGTTTCAAGCCGCCGTGGGGATACTGCATGAGTTCGCCACAGGACAGGGCTGCGAGCAACTGCGCTGCCATCTCCGCCGCCTGCGTCGCTAGGATTGGCCTGGTAACCGGCACATCCAGCCCTCGGAGGCCTTCGGCAAATTCGTAAACCAGCACCGTCCCGTCTTCATCTTGGAACGCATCGAGCAATTGCACGATGTTGGCTCCCGTGATGTGCGAAATGGCGGGGGCATCGCGCAACAACGCTGCCACATCGAGCGGATGTAAGGCTTGATCTGCGGGTAGTAGCAGCTTGAGCGCCACCGTGTTCCCGTTGCTCCGGTCAGTCGCCTTGTAGATAAAGCCAGCGTCCCCGACGGCAAGCCGCGAGCTGATTTCGTAGCGGTCGGCTGTGCTGCTCATTTTACTGTTTGGGCAATCCCGGTTGCGATCTCTTTCAGGCTTTTGGGCCATTGGTCAAATTCCACCATCGTGGCATTCTCAATTTTTGGCGGAGTGATTCCCGGCACTAACTTGGCGGCGGGCTGGGCGTGAAAGAATCGCACTTGGTGCTGCCCAAAGGTGACGGGCAGACTGCGGGCGTAGAGTTCCAGTTCCGCGGCGTAGTCTGTTGCGGGCGTGTAGCCAAGGTTTGCATTGCCGGGCACCCAGATCACGCCAGCCACACCCATTGGCGTGAGCGGACTAACACACCAGTTGTAGGCCAGTGTCGGCACGGTGTCGGGTTTGACTTCACCGTCCCGACCCGGCTCGGGAAATGCTGGTAATTGCAGCGGTGCGCCCGACCTGTCCGCGCCCTTCTCTGTTAGTGCAGCAATCTTCACGACCGCTGCCTTGATCGACTGCACGTATTCCGCAACCGCTTTCCGCGAAATTTCTGAGCTGGGATCCTGCAGGAGCAAGGCATTGAGGCGCGGCTGAAACGCAGCCTGGGTCGCGCCTTTCACTCCGGCAAACGAAGTCCACGACAGAGGTGACGCAATCTCTTTGCCCTGTCCCGCTGACATCGTCACAAAGCCCTGCGGGATACCGGGGCGGTTCAGCGCTTTGGCAAATTGATAGGCAAACATGGAGACACCGTCGCCTGCGTCGGTGAAATCAGCGGTCTGCCAGAACGATTGATATTTGCGGTCGCCACCCACTTCAAAATTGCGTTTCCTCGGGGTGGCGTTCGTGCTGGCTGAGGTTCTGCGCCGGAACTCGCGGACCAGCGGCATCGACTCGGGAGCAGCGGCCTTGGGGTCGCGTCGATCATAGGCGGGTTCGGACGTGAGTTGCGTGCTTCCAGTGAGGAACCACACATCACCAACCAGAATATTTTGCACGGTCTTGCTCTGGTCGTGGCTCGTTTTCACAGCGAGGGAGATCGGCTGCGCGGAGGCTTTCAATGCAGGGAAGGAAACCGACCACTGCTGCCGCGCATCCGCCACCGCGGTCTGACTGACACCGCCGAGCGTCACAGTCACTGCCACGCCTTTGTTGGCAAAGCCCCACACGGGGATGGTCCGGTCCCGCTGAAGAATGGCTCCATCACGAAAATGCGCTGCCACCGTGAAGACCGGGAAATCCGGGTCGGTATATTGGGCATACTTCGCTTTCTCGGCAGCCGCCTTGGCCGGATCATCTTCTTCGAAGATGAGCTTGCCATCCACCACCGCAAAGGGCGTGGCTGGAAGACCGGCCTTATTATAGAGGTTCGCATTCACCGGGGCCGCGCTGTAGGCGTATTGCACGCCGACCGGCTCCGGCACGTCCTTCGACGTCACTACCACGGTATCCCCGGTGATCACGGCTTCCGCCGCGTGCCACTTCCGATCTTTGCCGCAGAGCCGGAAATGATTCAGCTTTTCCCCGGGCGTTGGCCGTGCGGGCTCAACGAATTTCTCCGGCTCCTTGAGATCCTTCTCCAGCCCCTTGCTGCCTACCATCAGCCCGCCGAAGAGACTGCCTTTTTCAAACGCGACGACCGCCTTGTTTCCCTCGACGGTGCATTTTTCGAAAATGGGGCCGGTGAACGCGATGTCACGACCGTATTCTTTCGCCAGCGCCCAGCGCGCCAGCCTCATGCCGGGATGAAGCTTGTTCTGATAGTGAATATTTCCTGGAGCCGCGGGATTCAGATCCGTCTGCACCACCATGCCCACATGGGCGCGATTGTTCATAAAGAAAAGATGCTGCGCCTGCCGCACATCGGCCATGCCTAACTCCGCAGAATCCGCCCCGCCGTAGTTCTGCATTTGCGTGAAATAGAACGGCATTTCCGGCATCCCCCACGCCTCGCGCCAGCCCCGCACCAGTGCCTCCATCCGTGCAGCATAAACCCGGCCGTCGCCATTGTTGCTCTCGCCCTGACACCACAACGATCCGCGGATGGGAAATGACACAACTGGCGCAATCTTGCCATTAAAAAACTGCGACGGCCCGCGCCATTGCCCCGCGATTCCCGGCAGCTCCGGACGCTTCAGCGGTTTCTCCAAGGGGAAACCCAGCTCCGTCGAAGCCTGCTGCCACGCCGCCAAATCTGCGTAGTATTTTTCAAAAGCCGTCCGTCCTTGCGCGGTGCCCGCATCTCCATCGTGAATCATTTCGGCATCCACCGTGAGCCCCGGATGGCCCTCGATGGCCCTGCGTTCCGCAAACGCCTCGATGCGCGTGTTGCTATGCGAAGTCAGCAAAATACCCACCGGCACTTTCAACTCCCGGTGCAGTTCATGAGCAAAAGCGAGCGCCAGTGCCGAGAAATCGCCCGCCGCCCGACTCGTCTTCCACCCCGCCTCCGACGTCCCCTTCTGCTGCGGATACAGCGCCGACACCGTATCCGTCCGCAACTCCCGAATCGGCACCTCGTCCTTTGCCTTCGCCAGCTCCTGCGCCAGCCCCGCACAGAGCGACTTGCCCGCAAACCACTCCATGTTCGACTGCCCGCTGGCATGCCACACCTCACCCACCAGCACATTCTTTAGCACCACCCTCCGGCCCTCCCCGTCGCTCACGATCAACTCCGCAGCCTCAGCGCTGGCCGTGAGCGGCTTGAGCTTCACTGTCCACCTGCCATCCGCGCCGACCTTGGCGGTCTCCTTTTGGCCGGCAAACTCCACCGTGACCGTGGTGCCGGGCTTGCTCCAGCCCCACACGGGCAGGTCCACCCCACGTTGCAGAATCGCATTGTCGGCAAATGGTGCCCCAAGTGCGATGGCCGGCGTAGGTTTGGCCGCAGGCTCAGCAGCCAATGCCACAAGTGGCGAAAGCAGTGCGACCGACGCAAGAGCGAAAATTTGACAGAGTAGTTTCATGAGTTGTGCAGACGAGGCTTTTTGGTCCGCATCAGCGGCACCAACTGCACTATCAGCACACCCAGCAGAATCAGCAAGCAGCCGATGAGCGACCGGACCGTCAGCGTTTGGTGGAGCACGAGGTATCCGGCCACTGCGGCAAAGACTCCCTCCAGACTCATGATATCGAATCCTGTGATAAAGCCGGAGTTGGCGCTGGAGGTAGATTGCAAGCCGATCTGTTGCAGGGCGGCGGCGGCAAACAAAAACAGCCCTGCGCCCAAACACGCTTTGGAGGGAAGTTTAGTCTCTCGATTCGATGCTGGCAGATGCTTCTTCCGCCAGAGGATGAGGGGGATCAACGAAACGCAGCCCAGCCCGAAACGAAGCCCGTTGAACGTCATCGGGCCAAGGCCTTTTTCCATGCCGATCTGCTGGGCCACAAACGCCGATCCCCAGATCATGGACACCAACAGGAGCAACAGTTCGTATTTGAAGACGCCCCTGCCTCCGAGCTTCGAATCGCTGGTGGTGCTCATAATTGCTTCTTGAGAAAGTCAGCCATTCACTTGAAGGAAGGTTTCCACCAGGTAGCTCATCACATTATCCGAGGGAAACGGGCCGTGTGGAGTCCTTCGCTCGTGGCGGAATCTCGAACGGATAAGGGCAAGCGAGCGGATGGTCAATCAGCCCCTGATTTGGCCGACGAGAGATGCGGCGGAGCAGAATGGTGTCCTCGTCGTCGATGAACACTTCAAAATCCTGCCCCGGCTCCAAATGCAACTACTCCCGCACTGCGCTGGGCAGAACGATTTGGCCTTTTTTCGAGAGAACGGTGGTCATAGCACGAAAATCTTACCCGAGGAGCTGGATTTCGCCAAGCCGATTCTCGTCTGATTGTCGGTTGGATAGGAGTGATTATTCCACAGCAAGCAGCCCTGCCTCCGAGGTGGCGCGAGGCTGCGCCCGAGCTTTCGTCAGGGTGATTTCCCGAATTCGCCCAACTTCCTCCCCGCGGAGATCGATCATCGCTAGTAACATCCGTCTTGAATTTGGGTGCTTTGTTTCACGACTGGCTCGGGCTCAGCCTCGCCCCACCTCCTGACAGGACCCTGAAGCGTGGAGTAATCACTCATATCGGTCGGACGGGTGTGCATCATTGCATTAACAACTCCACCATCGCCAGGCCCATCGCCTCGCCAACATCCATATAGACTTCAGCTTTGCCGCCGTAGTGGCCGTTGCCGCTACCACCCTGTGCCATATCATGGGTGTAGATGGTTGCGACGTTGCCGTTGAACTCGGGATATTTGCCTGCGGTGCCATCCACGTCAAGCTGGGCTTCGAGGATCTTACCGCCATTGCCGCCGTCCTTTACGGATTCACCCATCGTGCCGAGCACAAACTTCGCGTTGGGGGCGTTGAATTCCTTGCGCAGGGCCTTGATCAACTGGACCAGATTCTTCTCATAGTCAGCCGCCCAGACTGGATGGCCAGCGTCCTTTTCGCCCTGCCAGTAAAAGCAGCTGGCAACCTCGTAGCTCTTCGCCCCGGGGTAGTGCTTGTCGAGATCCGCCAGCACCGTCTTGGCATCCGCTGTATCGTTCTTGATCGACGGTCCGGCGTCCGCCGCGAATGCACTTGTGACGCTCGCGAACAGCAACAGCGCGATGAGCGCGCTGGATGAGAATCTCCGGCACGAATCGGCGGTCACCGAGGCGTGAGTTATCGGGTCGTTTCTTTCACAGGTCATGGTTGAAGCTTCAGCTGCAGCAGGATCATTAGGAGCGCGAGAGTCGGTTTCATGGCTGTTCTCCCTCTTCCCTTTGGTTTGCTGTCCAAGTGCCCGCAGCGGCATCGATATTCCACGACGCATACCAATTAAAAAGCGGTTCGTCTCCCTTCCATTGCAGCGGCAGCCAGACATTCTTGCCGATGCCCAGCTTGGTCCGCTGCGACCAACGATCACCGCCCCAGAGAACAAACGAGCCTGCGCTTCCTTTGACCTCGAATAGGAAGTCGGTCTGCGCGTTAAAGCAGTCCTTCGATTGCGGCTCGCACTCCACCTTCTTGAAAGGAGCCCACGGGCCTTCCAGTTTCTTAGCAGTCGTGTAGGAAGTCGGTGACCCGTTCCAAGCCGAGCCGCCCACGCCGTGGCCGGAGACGAAGAGCCAGTAGCGGCTCTTCAGCTTGATGATGTAAGGCGCCTCGCGGGCCACGCCCGTCAGGGGAATTTCGCAGATGGTGCGATCCACCTTCAGATAGTCCGGCTTTAGTCGCGTGATCATGATGTTGCGATGTGCCGTGTGCTGATCGTGGCTGGAGATGACATAGGCCGCGCCGTCGTCGTCCTGAAAGGCCGCGAGGTCGCGGTGGTAGTCCGTGCCCGGGCTTGCGCCCGCCGGTAACATCTCGTGACCCAGATAAGCGAACGTGCCTGTGGGGGTATCGCTGGTGAAATAGGAGACGCCGCCGGTGACACGCGGCTGCCCGGGAATCTCGGGATCATTCACCGGCAGGATGTGTTTGCCGATCATGACATACTTCTTGGTCATCGCGTTGTAGATGACGTGGAGCCGGTCGGGGACGATGAGCGTCAGGTCCGTCGCGTTGCGCGTGTAGATGTGGTTCTCGAATTTCCACGTCGCGAGATCCTTGGACGAGTAGCAGGTGATCGTGTCCTTCCGGTTGTCGCCCGGGTAGTCGCCCCAGCCGTAGAAGTAGAACGTGTCACCGAACTTCGCAAGATTGCCGCCCTGGCACATGATCTCCTCGCCCCGGTCGTCTTTCCAGACGGTGTCGTTCTTGATTGACGGTCCGGCGTCCGCCGAGAATGCACTTGTCACGCTCGCGAACAGCACAACAGCCGCAAGCGCCCAACGATGGTCTACGCGCAGTCTCATGGATCGTTCGTCTTTTCGACTAACTTCGCCGCCGAGGCATCGCCAGCCACCAGTGTCACTGAATAACCGGGCAGGCGCAATTCATCGCTCACCAGTTCCCGATTCCACAGGGGCACGGACAGGCCATCGGAGGCGATGCGCACCAGCGTGGGAGTCGTGGCGGACACGTTCAGCTTGCTCGCTCCTTTCACGATCACCGTGTGGTTGGCGCGGTTGATGAGGAGGACGGAGCGTATGCCGTCAGCGCGAGTCGTCGCGATAAGTTCGATATCCTTGTTGTCCTGGGCCGCCGCATCGGCCATCGCGCCAATGAGGCAGCACGAACCGATTTGGTAAAGCCGGCCGGTCAAACGCGCCTTGCCGTCATACAGGCCGTAAGCGGTATGCCGGCTGTCCCAAACCGTCACGCCGTCGAGACCGAGCAGGCCCATGCGACGCAGCACGCAGGCTTGAAAAACCACGCCCACATTGTTGCCGTGACGGCGTTCCATCGGATCCCATGACCACTTGATACTATATTCGTCGAGGAAACACTCGACCTTGCGACCGGCTGTGGCTTTGGCAACTGCTTCTTTGATGTAACGGGCTTGGCCCGCGATCGAATCGGGGCCCTGGAGAACTTTTTCATTGGAGTCGTAGATACTACCGGAGGCATAGTTGTGCCAGGTGACGAAATCCACATTGGCCGCGCAGACCTTCAGAAAACTTTCCACCCAGACCGGGTTGGGCCAGGTGAGCGCCGGACCACCGACCTTCGCCTTGGGATCCTGTTTCTTGATCTCGGCGGTGACGCGGTTGTGCAGCTTCCACAGCACGTCGAGCTTGCCGAGTTTTTCAAATTGCTCTTCCTGCTCATTGAACACTTCCCAGTAGGCGATCGGTTGGTGGACCTCATCGCGCATCAAGACCACGAGCTGGCCGACCAGCTTCACGAACTCCTCTTCACTCTCAGGCGTCAGGGTTGTCTTATCGGCCTGCTTGGTCATCCATTTCGGCCAGCTTGGAATATTGAGAATGATCCGCGTTTTGCCATAACCCGTGGAGGCAGCGAAACCAGCCTTGATCATATCTACATCCCAAGTGCGGGTCTTGGGGTCGAGCCATTTGCTGATCAGGGCGCCGTCGAGATTGCGGATCAACGCTGGCGTCAGTGACGCGAGGAAGGCTTGATAATCGGGCGCTGCCGCACTCTTGGCATCGAAGACTTGAGAGTCGTTGACACCCCAGATTGAGGGCGGCATCTGCCCGACTGTCTTGCTCCAATCGATCTGGACACTCGCCGTCGTCGCGGGCAGCGAATTGTCCGGTGCCTCCGGCGGGAGTTCCTTTTCCCCGTCCGCTTTCATGCCCTTGGGATGCGCGGCCGCGTCGGCAGAGAAAACGATCGCATCAATGTGCGGGACTTTTTCAGCTTGTTTGCTGCTGCGGATGATAACGATTGCCTCGCCTAGATCAGCGCGCTTGTATCGGCCAAGGCTGCACCATTCGTATCCGTCGGGTTTGCCCCAGTCCCACTTCTTCTCCTTCTGCGCGCCGTTCACGACGGCCTTGAGTTGGATCGGCCCGCCCTTGCGGTGAACCCAAATGGTGAAGGCCTCGTCGGTCTCCGGCAGCTTGGCTTCAATCAGTGAGCTGTATTCTCCGCCGCTGGTGACCGCTTTCCCGCCCAGGGCCTCGGCATCGTTTACCACCTCACTAGCCGCGCAAGCGGTTGCCGACAAGAGCACACCCGCCGGTGCGCCAGGAATCGTGTCTGCGGCCTGGGCGGCGGACGCAACAAACGCTCCAGTCGTGGTCAGCAGCACGACGGTCGCACGCCTCCAACCATAGTTCCTTCGTATTTTCATAGTGGTTTTCATTTCAAGAGTTCCTGCGGTTTAGTTTTCAATCCTGAGACCGAGGTTGGTTGAGCGTATAGTTTCATTCACGGATCATGGTTGTAGTTTCAGCCGGAACACTGAGCCACCGAGGCTTGATGCGTAGATGAAACCGTTCCTGGCGTCCCAGCCGAAGTAGTTGAACGAGCCGCCGGCGTTGAAGCCTTTCATCGGGCCATCAGGCGGGAGGAAGACGGGCGCCACGTCCTTCCATGTCTTGCCTCCGTCGCGGGTGATGAAGAAGGCCTTCTCGGAGACGACCATGAAGTCACTTTCAGTGGTGCCGAAGTAGGGACCGTAGATCGCTTTCTCGGGGCCTTTGCCGGTGAGGGTCCAGTCCTTGCCGTTCTCGGAGACGATCACACCTTCGGTGGTGGTCCAGAAAACCTTCTTGCCGTAATGCACCGGTCGCCGCCCGAGGATCTTGTATTTCGCAACTTCGGTCCACGTCATGCCGGCGTCCGTGCTAATGCTGATGCCGTCGTGCTCACGATGCGAGCGCACCAGCGTGTTGGCGTCGATGATGCCGAGGTGGTATTGCCTGGTCGTCTTTTGCACTTCTTTGGGTGCCTCGGCGTCCTTGTAAATCTGCTGCCACGTTCTACCGCCCTCCGTGCTGAGGACGGTATAGAATGGCTCGTGCAGCAACCCGAAGATCGTCTGCGGATCCTTGGTGTTCCAATCGACGTCGGCATAGTCGAACATGCGAAGCAACTTGGTGAAAGGCCGCCACGTCCCGCCTCCATCGAGCGTCATCCCACCAGTGCCATCGATGCAGAAAAACGCCAGCCGTCCGTCATACGGATAGGCAATCGAGAAGCCGAAGCCAGTCTCGCAGCGACCGGTGACCTTGTTGCCGGGAACCACGGTCCATGTCGTCCCGTGATCCTTGCTGACGCAGACGCCGTTTTCCTTGCTCGTCAGGATGAAGACCTCGCCTGTCGGCGCGACCGTCATCCCCACGCAGCGCCGGACGTAATCCGGCTTCATGTCATACACTTCGAGTTTCTTGAAAAACTCATCCGTGATGTTCTCCCACGGTGCGGTTTCAGCGGCGGCAACAGTCCGCAGAACGGCAAGCACCATGACTGCGACAGCAGCGAGGTTCATGCGGATGAAATCACCGATGCACCGTGCGCCCGGGATGTCCGCTCTCATTTGCCGTTCTCCTTTCCCGATGCGCCGACGACAGGCGGAGCCAGCACCAGCTTCCACGCGTCGCCACCGAAGCAGTTCGCATACAGAATGTCCTTCTTAGCGTCCCATCCGAAATACCACAGGGCGCCGCGACAGTGCCGGCTGCCGGTGGGTGCGCTGGTCATTTCATTTTTGGGCTCACCCCATGCGCTCGGTGCGGCAAAGAATTGCGCCGCGAGCTTCCATGTCTTGCCGCCATCGCGCGTGATGGAGAATCCGTCCTTGTAGGAGACCACCATCATCTCCTGCTCGCTCTTTCCGAAATACGGACCGAACACCACATTCTCGATGACCGACCCGCACACGCTCCATGTCTTCCCGCCGTCGCGTGAGACTACGATGCCTTCGCGCGCCGCCCAGTAAATGTTGGGGCCGTAGTGGACCGGGCATGTGCCGTGCAGGGTGTAGTCGGACACCTTTTCCCATGTCTGGCCAAGGTCGGGGCTCAAGAAGATGCCGGGCTTCGGCGGAGTCTTTTCTTCCTCTTTCACCTCACCGCGAAGCAGCGTGCCGGCGCTGGCGACGCCAGTGCGCAGCCAGCATCTCGAATCGCGCAGGACGGGTGGCGACCAATCCCATTTCGCGCCGCCATCGGTCGTCTGGACAAAGGTTCCGCCAAAGAGTTCGCCATGATGAACGAAGCCCAGGATGGTCTTCGGCGGCATGTTGACCGAGAGGTCCATGTCTCCCACGAAAATGTTCAGATCGCCCTGAAACGGAGGCGTGTTCTTTTTGGTGACGGTCACGATCGGCTTCTTGATCTGCACCCACGACTTGCCGAGGTCCGACGACACCGCGATGGGACCATCCATCGTCAGGCCGATGCGATCCGGGTAATACACCTTCAAGCTGAGCGAGCTTTGCGCCACGCCCTTCATCCAGTCCTCGCCCCATTTGTTCCAGGTCGCTCCCTGGTCCGTGCTCCGGTGGATACCCTTGTCGTTGTTAATCACGCCCACGTCGCCATTGGGGAGGACGAACAAGCCTTGGAAGTGCGTCATGTAGATGGCCGTCTTCTGCACCTTGCCGCCCGGTTCTTTGGGCGGGATTTCACGAGGCGCATCGACGCCGAGCGTCTTGGCGAGTTCGGCGGTGATGTTCTGCCACTCTGGCTTCGGCTCCGCGGCGTGAAGGCTCGCGATGGAAAGCGAGAAGAGGCTGATGGTGATGAATGTTCTCATAGTGTTGCTGCTCGGTTTCCTCACTTAATTCTCCCGCGGTAGGAGACGGCATACTGGCCTGACACATAGACAATATTCCGTTTTGCGTCCCATGCCCACTGGCCGCGAAGATGGCCGGCGTCGTTGAAATCGATTCTCGCCGCATTAGTCCACGACTGGCCGGCGTCCCTCGTGATCCACGCGTCGTTGTAACGGCCGTAGTCTCCGCCGTCTCCGACTCGCGTCACGATCATCATTTCCTTTTCGCTCGCGCCAAAGATGGGGCCTCGATGCACTCTCGGCGAACCCGGAAGGCTCGTGCCGTAGAGACTCCAGCTCTTGCCTCCATCGGTGGAGACGATCGTGCCTTCCTTCGCCCGGAAGTAGAGGTTGGGGCCGAAGTGAATCAGTTCGCTCTCAAGCGTGAAGTCGGCCACTTTCGTCCATGTGCTCCCGCCATTCGTGCTCAGAAAGATTCCCGGTGACGTCTGCTTTCCTTTTTCATCCGCCGGTTTCTCCGAACGGATAAGCGTGGTCGCATTCACGAGTCCGACTTTGTAACTCTTGCTTGCACCGGGCTCACCCAGCGGCGTCGGCAATGGGCTCGACGTCGCGCCGCCGTCCACGCTGAGCAGCAATTCACCCTTCGGCCCGGAGCTGAGGATGACCTTCGGCGGCATGGATGTCTCCAGATCCATGTCGATGAAGTTCGCCACTTTCTTGTCGAGGTAGGTCAGGGTCTTGCCGCTGTCGGCGGAAACGGCCACGAGACCGCTGAGGCTCAGGGCCACACGACCGGAGCCGTGGAAGACTTTGGCGCCATTCACTTTTTCAAAGCCGTTGCCTTCCACCTTCGACCACGAATCGCCCTGGTCGGTGCTCTTCCAAGTCCCCATCGCGTGACTGAGGCTTGCCATCACATCGCCGTTAGGCAGCAGGACGAGCGGCCCGTAGCCCAGATTGGAATAGTGATAGATGCCCTTCATGCCGAGGTCGAGCTTCCGCATGAGTTCGTAATTAATCGGCTCCCAAATCCCGGCCTTCATGGATTGCGCGGGTTCGCCAAACTTCGGCTTGGCCGTAGGCGGGGGAAGTGGGCCGGGCGGTGGAGCGACCGCCTTCGCCACAGGGTCCAAGGCTGCGAGCGTCTTCGCGCGGTAGATGTCGTAGGTTTTCCCAGCCTCGACCTTCTCCACGCGCTCCCAGGTCACCGTCGCCTTCTGGTCTTTCTGGATGGTTTCAAACGTTGTCGGAACGCCGTTAAGCGTAACGACCGTCGTTGGCAGCAGACGGAACTGATACTCGTTGATATCCCCCCACGCCTTGCCGCCCGGCTTCGCCCCACGGACTTGGAAAACTTGTGCTTCGACTTCGACATTCTTGATGACGCCAAAAACCGTGCCCTCTTTCGGCGGGCCGTTCATCTCAGTCGGAGCAGCAGATTCCGCGGCGGTCGCCGCGAATGGCAGCACGATGGCGGTTATCAGAATGGCGACACGCGCCGAAAGAAAAGCCGTTCCCGGTTTCATGAGCGATAGAGGTTACGCGTTGAAATCAATCCCCGCGCACGTGCCGGTGCTGTCGGCGAATTTGTCCGCCTTCATGCCGGTGCGCTGCAGGATGCTGAGGAACAGATTGCTCAGCGGTTTGTTGTGTTTCTTGTCGAGTTCGACGTGGCCGGCGTGTTTGAACCCGCCGCCCGCGAGCAGGATTGGGAGGTTCTGGCTCATGTGTTGCGCGGCGCTGCCCATGAAGGCGCCGGAGAGGATCGAGGTTTTCTCCAGCATGGTTTCGTTGCCTTCCTTCGTCCCCTTCATCTTCACGAGGAAGTCGCGGAAGGCCGCCATCTGCGCCAGTTCATGCACGCGCAGCATCGCGATTTTTTCCGCCACCATGCTGTGATGTGTGAGATCATGGTGCTCTCTCGTGACGCCGGGGATGTCCGGGCTGGCGGTGCCGCCATCCTGCACGAAGAGCGTGATGACGCGCGTGGAGTCGGTCTGGAGGACGAGGTGGATCATGTCGAACATCATGCGCATCCGGCCGATGAGCCCGTTGGGGTCGGTGATATCGATCGGCGGTTTCGCATCCACTTTCGGCTTCGGCTGCGACGCCCATGCTTCGGTTGCGGCCATTTTCTTTTCCAGATCGCGGATGGAGTCGAAATATTCGGCCAGCTTGTCCTTGTCCGCGTGGCCGACTTTGGAACGGAGCTGCTTCGCCTGCTCGGTCACGGCATCGAGCACGCTGTGGCCGCGCGCAAGCTTTGCCTGCTGGGCTTTCACCTCGTTGCCTCCGCCGCTGAGGAACAGCCGCGAGAACAGCACCGATGGTTTTCCGATGGCGGGCAGGCCCACGCCGCTCGACGTGTAGGACAGGCCTCCGAGCATGCTGCCGCCGCCGTTGAGATCCGTGCTGAGATTGAGATACGGCTCGCGGGTGGTGCCGAGCATGTTGCCGGCGAGCACCTGATCCACGGAGACGCTGTTGCGATACACCATTCCGCCCTTCTTCGGCGCTGCGGTGAGGAAGCTCGGTCCCACGTCGTGCCCGCCGATGACGTCCGGATGCGAGATGCCGCTGATCACGGTGATATCATCGCGCAGCCCGGCATCCGTGAGCACCTTGAGGTATTCGGATGGCTCGTAATCTTTGCCGACTTTCTCGGGGAAAAATGAGGGCGGGTGGAAGCCGAGATTGTAGCAGATGGCCAGCATGCGCCGCCCGGTCACGCCCGCGCCCTGGGCGCCCGGAACGGGAGCAGCGAAAAGGTTCATGGCATCGAGCAGAGGAAGTCCGACCGTGACGCCGGCGGCGCGCAGGAACGACCGACGTGAGATGGAACTGGAGAGGCGGGATGAGGTGTTCATAGTTGGGTTAGTCGCTTTAGTTTCTGGTAAATGTTTCACTCTGCACCACGTCCAGCACCAAGGTCCGGAATCCGTAGTTTTTCTTTTTCACGTCGGCAACGATCGCGTTGACCGTCGAGCGGTCGGCAAAAGTGAGTTCGCGGCCCAGCGCGTAAACGAGCAGCTTTTCCGTGAGCGCGCGGGCGATCTGATCGCTTTCGGAAAGGAGCAGCTTTTTGTATTCGTCCACGGCTTTGAAAGTGCGGCCGTCGGGCAGGACATCCGCGGCCTGCACCTCCGAGCCGAGCCGGTATTCCACTTTGGGAACCTGCTTCCCCACTTTGCCCATCACGCGATAGTTCGTCCGCCAGCCGCCGAGCACGTCGAAATTCTCCAGCGCGAATCCATGCGGATCGAGTTTGGCGTGGCAGCTGGCGCACGATGGATCCGCGGCATGCTTGGCCATTTGTTCGCGAATCGTCGTGGTGCCGCGCACGTCGGATTCGATGGCGGCGATGTTCGGCGGCGGCGGCGAGGGCGGTCTCCCGATGATGCGCTCCAGCACCCATTTCCCGCGATGCACGGGCGAGGTCACCGAGCCGTTCGCGGTTACTTTCAGCACGCTGGCATGAGTCATCACGCCGCCGCGCATGGTGTCCTTCGGCAACGTCACCTTGCGCATTTCTGCGCCGGCGACGCCGGGG
>JANOAV010000095.1:0-40853 GCA_031411295.1 Verrucomicrobiales bacterium
CCTGCCGGGATGCGGTCATTTCGTTGGGATACCGGGGGTATCGCTATCGCTCAACCCCCGGCTAAAATCTGTGATCCCTCCGGGATCACCTCATCTTGAACGCAGCTTAGAATTAGTTATTTAGAAGTGCTCTGGTTGCGGGGCTTTTTTGCGCTTGGTTTCGGCCTTGAAAGGGCTGCATTTAACTCTGGCGCAGGCACTGAATCCTGGATGGAAATGGAACTGGGATCTAGGCAAAGCCGCAAATAATGACCTTTGGAGCAGGCCCGCTCCAGCGCCTCGCAGCCCTCCGGGTGTCGCAGGGAGGCTTTCAAATCTGACCAAACTCTAGTGACTTCTCTCACATCATTGAGTTCTGCCTGGGCTTTCTGCTCCATCCCTGGTTTCTGGTTGCTTTGACTTACACACCCAAAATTGGCCCGCGTCTCCAAGACCCAAGCCCGGCAGGGTGCCCATTTTTTCAAATTCTGAAGCGGAACCTTCGTATCGCTCAGGGCATCCCAGCGCTTTCTGAGGACGGGGTTGATATGCTGATGTGTGAGCGGCGGCAGATTGGCCTTTGCCATTTCTCCCAAGTTGAGGAGGAGGAAGTAGCTGCGGGGTTCGAGCATGACGGATCGGCCGTTACAGGTAAAGACAGGGTGGTCCCGATACAGCGTCAGGGAATGGACGGTGCGATCCAAGCGCTGCTGAACCGCCGCACGCACTCCGCTGAAAGTGGCGTGGGCCAGTTGCTCTTCCACCAGAAAGCTCCGTAGAGAGATGAAAGGCACGGGAATCAAGGTGATCTCCACGTCCACAGCCACGACGGTGGATATTTCATTTGTGACGGGATGGATGCTTTCCATGGTTTTATGTGCTTGCTGCGGAAAGTAAAACGGAACCCGCATGACTTCCTCCGGCACCAACACATGATTTGCAGTGTCCTCTGGTCGCCCCACCAAGGAAAGGGCGGTCACCATGAGGGCGCTCATCGTTTTGAAGCCCCCAGCGATGGATACGATCACCGGACCATGCGTCTGTTGTTCCAATAACTCCCGCACCATGCAGTCCGCCACGGAGGTGTTTTCCGCCTCGGTATTCACATCCGCCAACTCACCACCGTCATGGGTAAAGACTCGGATGTTTTCCAATTTCCCTTCCTCAGCAAATACCAACTGATCTGCCCCAGCCCCCACAGCGGCCCGCAGTTCCTCCCAGCGGTTGCCGTGCGGTGTGGCCGTAGGATCCAGCAGTTGGGCATGAATGCGCTCCCGGCCCTTCGTCGTGGTCAGGGCAATGACACGGTTGGGGATAGTATGGTGTGTTCTCCACAGTTCCCACACGGTCTCTGTAAGAACAGACGGGGACAGCCCGCACAGGGCTAGGAGGGTGGTGCAGTTACTCGAAGGCGACTTCACGGCGGGCTTGGATGTCATAGATAAAATTGGCAGGGTGTTCTTTTAGAATATAACCTGTGGGAACCCACTGCACCAGGGTTTCCAAGTGGGCGGTCTGAAGTGCCGCCGCAATACTACAGATGGCGAATCCTCCGGTAAGATCCACCAGAGTGCGCTCCGCAGGCTCATGGGCGGAAGCCATGGCTTCTTCCAACGCCTCCCTCACGCGATTGATTTCATGGAAGGGCATCACGGTCTGGTAATGGATGGCGGATGGGAAAAAGATCCGCAACAACTGCTTGGCAGTCTCCAAATATTCTGGTTCGGAACCGATCAGGGTAATCTTCGGCACCAAGCCCAGGTTCTTCGTCGTGAACGCGCGGAGGAGTTGGAGCCAATTCACGAAATTAAAAGCTCCACTCGCAGCGCTCTGGAGGGTGGAAATAGCCTCGGTTAGCGCTGCCGTCACAGCATCCAGGGAATAGTCTGCGGGACCATGGATTGTAACCGTGGGAGGAGGTGCAACAGGTCCGTTGGTGGCAGCACCGGGCTTCGGCAACAGGGTGAAGGTGGCGCTGTGGGTGCCGGGGTCCACCTGCACCGAGAAGCCATTAGGCAGGGACACCAGGGCAATGAGGTGATGCGGTGGTTCCCACGCCAGTCGCTCCTGATGCATGATTTGATCTTCCTCCACCGAAATCTCCGGCCCCTCGTCAATAATGGCATGCTTTTTCCAGTCCACCAACCCTAGGGCGGCCGCCCCCAGCAGCAAGAGCACGCCTTCTGTCCACGTAGGCTTGCTAACCGAATGAGTGATCCCGTGCACCACGATGGCATGGCCGCCATAGGCGAACCAAGTTACCCCAATCACGGCTGCCAATTTAATATACCAGGGACGAGGCTCGGTCACCAGTCGCTTGGTCATCAAGTGCCTGCCCACAGGGATCAACAGTAAACCACCAGCGAGCGCCAGCATCCAAGTGACGCCATCAACCAGTTCCTCCCCACCATGGGCTGGCGCCTCATGGCCGGAGAACGAACGCAGGATATGATTGCTAAGTTCCCAAAGGGCATCACCCAACGTATGCGCGGCCACAAGGCCCAACAGGAGCAGGAAGAAGCCGCGCTTGGAAAAGTAGAAGCAGGGATTTTTCTTGGGGGTAACCCTGAGAGGGGTGATGGCAGGCGTTGGAAATGGCATGGCCGTGATGAAGGAGAGTGGGTTGTTATGTTTGGCGGTGGTGGTTGGGCTAGTCTATCAAATCGCCTAGTGAGTAAGCTCCGCCATGATTGGCTATGACGACGTATTTGCTGAGTTTGGGATCATAGGCTGCCACGGTCTGGTAAAGATGGACAAGATGATGGGAAATGACCATGGCTACAGGCAAGGAGGCTGGGCCATTGACACGTATGATCGGCCCCCCGGCCAGTGCACCCGAAGCTTTAAGCTCGCTAAGGCGGGACTCTGCGTCACGCACAATTTGGTCGTTGGTGGCTTGGGCTCCAAAGCGAATGATCATGAGAGTTCCGTTTTCTTGCAGGTCGATGTGATAAGTGTTCATAAAAATGATGCGGTAGGTGGGTTAAGGGTTTGCAGAATGAGTTGAGCCAGGGCTTGGACGGTAGGCCGCAGGTGCAAGGTCGTATCCCCACGTTCTAGGTGGTGAATGGACCCGCGGTAAACGCCATCCGGAGCCAGGACTGGAAGCAGATCTTCTGTGCCATCGTAGTGGCTGTGAAGTTCTGCAAAAATAGTGAGGTTTAGCTCCTCACAGAAGCCTCTCCAAGGTGGTAGATCCTCCAATCTCCCCGCCATTAGGATTGCATGTGTGGCGTGCTGGCAGATGTTTCGATTCTTGTCATCAATTCGACCGCCAATGTCGATAAAGGTGAGGGGAAGTTTGCAATTTTGAACCTCTGAAGCAAAGCGTTGCGCATGCTCATCGGTAAACTTAGATTTATAGCCGTTTTTGAGCGTTTGGGCGAGCCTTGGATTTGTGCTTGATGTTTCGTGATACCAAGCGCCTTCGCCATCTGGGCAGGCTGTAATCACGTAAGGGTAAGGGGTCGCTGGGCCAAGGGCCTTAAAGGCTTCTTTCAGAGCGAAACGCAGGCAGGATTTTCCGGAATGGGGTGCTCCCCCTAAAATGATTTTCATAAAACAGATAGCACATAAAGGTTGGTAAATTTGATTCGATTATTCCGAGATCTAAACACCGCTGTCACTGCTACGCAACACTGCGGACAATTGCGGATGAAAATCAACGAAATAGTTCAACGCGACTCATCATCACGGCCTGGCCCTGAAGCAATACTCGATTTCCAGAGACGTGCATTTTGACGATGCCTCCGCGCTGGCTGATTTGCCTGGCGGTCAGGTCGTTCTTGCCGAGTTTTGTTTGCCAGTAAGGGGCCAGCGCACAGTGCGCGGAACCAGTGACGGGATCTTCCGGCACACCTGCGTTGGGGCCGAAGAATCGGCTTACGAAATCAAACTCAGCTGAGGAGGCTACGGCCGTGACGATGACTCCACGCACAGGAAACGCCGCCAGCAGCGTCATGTCAGGCTGTAAGCGGGCGACCGTTTCCTCATGGTCCAACTCCGCCAATAAATCGAACTCTGTGCGGTAGATGTTTTTCGTCGGAACCCCGAGCGCGGCATCCAACTGTTCCTTTCCATCCGTGGGTTCGCACGGACTGGCGGGGAAATCCATTTCAATCCAGTCGGCTTGGCGATTACAGGTCAGCCAACCGCTGAGTGTGAAGAATCTGGCAGACTGATCCACTGGCAATATCCCCAATTCCCAAAGCGCAAAGGCACTGGCCAGCGTGGCATGGCCACAGAGCCTAACTTCTGTGATTGGGGTGAACCATCGCAAGCCAAAGCCACCTTCGCAGGGATGCAGGAAGGCCGTCTTCGAGAGATTCATTTCGCAGGCCACTCGCTGCATCCAACGCTCATCGGCAGGACGTTCCAGCACGCAGACAGCGGCTGGATTTCCGCAGAATGGCTGATCGGTAAAGGCGTCGATGACGTGCAGGGTGATCATCTCCTAGTGGGCTTAGTTTGGTGATGGACAACGTTTAGCTTATCCGCGGAGAGAAATCTGGCAAGCTGGTGTAAGGGCGCATGATAGTCCATTTCCTGCGCCACACCCATCCTAACATGCAGGGTGTTCGTAGCTCGATCCATCTTGGGGTCGGCATGGCCGATGATGCGGGTGCCAGAAAGGATGGGCAGGGCGTAATAACCGCGCACTCTTTTTGCGGGTGGCGTGTAAACTTCCCAAGTATAATCGAAGTCCCAGAGGCTGCGGGTGACTTTACGGTCGTAGATCAATGGATCCAGCGGAGCCATGAGCTGAACCTGATCGGCTGGGGCAGGGAGATCGCCAGCGGCTTGGAGCTTCGGAACAGCTTCGCGCAAACAGTAAAGTGGCGCATGCCCCTCAATGCTGACCTGGCAGACCTGATCCTCCACCAGAGCCGCATGGACCTTGGTCAGGGGAATGAGGCGTCGCTGGCGTAGCCGACCAAGAATACGCCAACGGTTAATTTCGGTTATTGTGGCTGGCTTGGCTTCGAACACGGACTCAGGTAGAATGCGCTCAGGTAGATCGAAAACGCGTCGGAATTGATCGCGTCTTGAAATGAGGACACGGCCCTGGAGGAAGAGTTTGTCCAGCGTCGTCTTCGCCAGCGTGCCGTTAGTGCCCCAGTCCGTGCGTGATCTGCCGGACTGGAGAAAGTTAGCCGAACTCAACGGCCCTTCCGCTTTAATGCGATCCAGGATTGTTTTCGCCAGCTTTTTTTGCTCAGCATCCAGTGCGCTGCGCGAACCTGTGGACTGCCGATACCCCTTCATGGATGGTAGGAGATAGCGATAATCCTCCACGGGAAGCGCCACGAGCACGCCGAGATAATGCTCGAAGAGAATCCGCTGCTTTTGCCCGTAGAGGGCGTGCAAAAGCCCCTCACGCTGGTAGCCTGCCACACGGTTACGCAGGATCAGATCGTGCATGCGGCCGCAAACATCAATCGGATCAATCTGAACATAACCAAGGTGCCGAACCACTTCCTCAACGTTTTGAAATTGAGCATCCAGCATCAATGACGCTCGCAAGAAGCGACGGCAGGCTTCGGCGGTGGTGGTCAAAGATACTTGATTCCTCATCTCGGCTTTACCATTCGGCTGGGGCGAGCCCTAAGCCAAGGCATCCCGGCAGAACTTAATCGTCTTGGCGAGTTCCTTCATGCGGTCGGAATCGGCGGGAACTTTATATTCGAATTCGATGGTGGCTTGGATGTTCCACTTGTTATCGCGGATCAATTTCAAGACGTCCACGAGTGGGGTATCGCCTTCGCCAAATGGGGTGTTAGGGCCGTTGTTGAACTTCCGATCCTTCATGTGCACGTGGGTGACGCGATCATGATATTTCGTGATAAACGGCACCGGAGAAGTGTTATTTCCCGCCACGAAATGTCCCAGATCGACATTCGCACCGTTAAATTTCGCCAGCGCGAAGGCCGCCTCCCAATGCTCGGGTTTGGTGGTGGCGTGACCATGATAGCCGACCATGAATTGATGCTTGTCAGCAAATTGGCCGATGCGTTTCAGCTCAGCTTCACTGTGGGAAATCTCCGTGGAAATGGCGCGACCGCCCAGCGCTTTGGCAACAGCAAAGGCGTAGTCCACTTCCGCGTCGCTCATTTTGAAGATGCCATCCACTTTGATGATCTCCATGAGCACCCCGGCGGTTTCATATTTGCTGCGGAGTTGCTTCAGCGGCTCCAGGGAAACGGTCTTGCGCCACTCGACGAGTTCCTTGGCATTCTCTTCCTTGGACTTGGATGGGCTGAGTTGCGGGATCCCAAGAAAGGCTTCCACAGGCTGCGTGCGCATTTCCAATCCGCTGACTCCGAGTTCGATGCAGTGCTTCAGGATTTCATCGGCACTCATCACGGCATTGGCAAAGCTGTAGGGGACATTGAGGCCAATTTGCACCCCGGCGACTTTGGAGTTGGGCTTAACTGCGTCCGCCGCACCTGCTGCACTGGGACTGGAGAGGAGCGCTGCGCCAGGCAGAGCGGAGAGGGCTATTTTGGTGAAATGGCGGCGGGATGGTGAGTGCATGGAGGATTGTAGTTGGTAGTTGGAAAAGCTTTTTGAAAATCGGGCTCAAAGTAAGTCCACACTGGGTTGCTGGGGCCTGCCTTCGGCCTACCATGCATTCAGGTTCATGGGATTTGCAAATCCATAAATGCGCCTGATACTGGGCCAATGAGTGCGTTATCAAATGCCAGTAATTTCGTTTCCGTAGTGGAGTATCTTCGTGGCGAGGAGCTTTCCGATGTGAAGCATGAGTATCTCAACGGAGTGGTTCATGCCATGGCCGGGGGGACGCTGGGGCATAGTCGCACCGCCCGCAATATCACGTTGGCATTAGGAAATCGACTGCGCGGCAAACGATGCCATGTTTTTACCTCAGATGCCGCAGTGCATTTATCCAGGGATCAGGACGAGCGATTCTACTATCCGGATGCGGTGGTGACTTGCGGTCCTTTCGATCCATCAGCTCGTTCCATCAAGGCTCCGGTAGTTATCTTCGAGGTGCTGTCTCCAACCACCGCCCGCACGGATCGGACGGAAAAGAAGGATGCTTATCTGGCCTGTGATTCGATGCAGCATTATATCTTGGTGGAGCCAGAGGTAGTGGAAGTCACGATCTTTTCCCGAGGCTCTCAAGGCTGGACGAAGACAGTTTACAACGAAACGCATGATGTCTTAAGCCTGCCATCGATTGAGGTTGCATTGCCGTTGTCCGAAATTTACCAAGCTTGAAATGGATTTAATCAACCCCGCCGACCGCTCTGAATTAGCAGATTTTTACCGCCGCACCTTGCTTGACGATGTGATTCCTTTCTGGCTGCGGCACGGAATGGATACCCAGCATGGAGGCATTTGCACCGCAGTGGATCGCGATGGGAGTCTGCTGGATACGGATAAGAGTGTGTGGTTCCAAGGGCGGGCGGGATGGATGTTTGGCTCGCTATATAACACAGTTGAAGCCCGACCGGAGTGGTTGGAGGCGGCCCAGTCTTGTGTGACTTTTTCTCGCAAGCATTGCTATGCACCGGATGGGAAAATGTATTTCAGCGTGACGCGGGAGGGGCTGCCTTTGCGCATGCGGCGGTATGTTTTCAGTGAAAGTTTTGCGGCTATCTCCTATGCCAGCTTCGCCAAAGCCACGGGCGAGGCTTGGGCTGCGGAGGCAGCGCGCGCTGCTTTCGTGATGTATTTGAAACTGAGCTTCGAGCCGGGAGCCATGCTGCCAAAGTATGAGCCCACGCGGCCTATGAAAGGCATCGGGGCGCACATGATCGGTATCGTTACCGCTCAGGAAATGCGCGCCAACCTTGGTGACATCAGCATTTCCGGTCGCACGTGCACGGAATGGATTGATGCCAGCATTGCGGAAATTGAACGTGATTTCCTGAAACCCGAACTTGGAGTCTTGATGGAATGCGTGGCTCCGGATGGCGGTATTATTGATCATCTGGAGGGACGAATGCTCAACCCCGGTCATGCCATTGAGTGCGCTTGGTTCATCATGCTGGAAGGCCGGACGCGGAATGATCAGCGCTTGATCAAGCTTGGGCTCACGATTCTGGATTGCATGTGGGAACGCGGCTGGGATCAGGAATTCGGCGGCTTATACTATTTCCGGGATCTGTATGGCAAGCCGGTGCAGGAATACTGGCACGACATGAAATTCTGGTGGCCGCATTGCGAAGCCATTATCGCCACCGTGCTAGCTTATCAGCTTACGGGCGATACCAAATACGCCCGTTGGCACCAGCAAGTGCACGACTGGAGTTTCCAACATTTCCCCGACCCCGAGCATGGCGAGTGGTATGGCTACCTGCATCGGGACGGCAGCGTTTCCCAACCCGCCAAAGGCAATATGTTCAAAGGGCCGTTTCATTTGCCTCGGATGCTGCTGCTGGCATCGCAATGGCTGGGGTAGGGGAGGGCGATAGGGACTAATTCTAAGTTGCATTCAAGATGATATCTTATCAGATTCAAGCCGTAGGCTTGACAGAACTTAGATGGGGGTTGAACGCTAGCGATACCCCCGGTTAGAAGCCCAAAAAAATCGCATCCCGTCAGGGATGCCAGATCAGCAGATGAGAGGATATAGCTTGGCTCGATCGTATTCTGGCATCCCTGCCGGGATGCGGTCATTTCGTTGGAATACCAGGGTATCGCTATCGCTCAACCCCCGGCTAATTTCTGAGATCCCTCCGGGATCACCTCATCTTGACCGCAACTTGGAATAAGGCCGGCCAAATTAATCGTTAACCCCCATTGATTACCAAGTGCGCGACAACTCATTTCTGATAAATTGCTGGCTTCCTGAGTCTGGTAAGTGCGGTTCATTCCGGAAATTCTTATAAAATCTTGATTTTTCATTAATTCAGGGTAGCTTTTGGCTCATTCTGTTCCATTTCATTCTTGTTACAAAACCGAACCTCCTCCCCCCTTAATTTTCTATGTGTGGCATTATTGCTTATGTTGGTAAACGCGAAGTCCGTCCGATCCTGATTGATGGACTCAGCCGATTGGAATATCGTGGCTATGATAGTGCCGGGATCGCTACCTTAACCGGTGGGGAAATGGAGCTGACCAAGAAAGCGGGTCGGATAACGGAACTGGCCCGGGCTGTAGCGCAGCGCAAAAAGCCCGCCAGTATTGGTATTAGTCATACGCGTTGGGCCACCCATGGTGAGCCGACCGATGTCAATGCGCACCCGCATCTGGACCAATCCGGCAAGCTGGCGCTGGTGCATAACGGGGTGATCGAGAACTATCAGGTGCTGAAGAAACAACTCACCGCGGAGGGGCACGAGTTCAAGTCTGCTACGGATACCGAGGCATTGTCTCATCTAATCGGGAAGTATTATGCGGAGGTGGAAACGCTGGGCGATGAAAAGCTAGTGGAAGCGGTCCGCCTGGCCCTGCGCGATGTGAAGGGGACCTACGGCATTGCGGTCATGCATCAGGATCACCCTGGGCTCATCATTGGGGCGCGACGGGGGAGTCCGCTGGTGTTAGGCATTGGCGAAGGGGAAATGTTTATCTGCTCGGACGCCACGCCACTGCTCCCTTACACGCAGAAGGTGGTTTACTTGAAGGACTTCGATTTGGTGCAGATTAGGGAAAGCAATTTCTCCATCGAAACCCTGCACGAAGGGGAAGCATCCTGGGAAATTAAAGAATTGGATTTCGCTCCGGAAGCTGCCGAACGTGGTGATTTTCCGCACTTCATGTTGAAGGAAATTTACGAGCAACCGACGACGATCGAGAACGCCATCCGGGGTCGCTTGAACGAAGAAGAAAGCAGCGCGCAATTGGGCGGTTTGAACCTAACGCCACAGCAATTGCGGGAGATTGACCGCATCTTCATTCTGGGCTGCGGCACTGCCCTGCATGCCGGCATGGTGGGCAAGCACATGCTGGAAGACATGGCGTTTATCCCCACGGAAACGGATTATGCCAGCGAGTTTCGTTATCGGAATTGCCCGGTGCCCAAGAACTCGCTCTTCTTCGTGATTAGCCAAAGTGGCGAAACGGCTGACACGCTGGGAGCTTTACGCGAAGCTCGACGCAGAGGTTTCCGAGGGCTCGGCATCTGCAACAACGTGGGCAGCACGATCGCTCGGGAATCCGACGGTGGAGTTTACATGCATGCCGGACCGGAAATTGGGGTGGCGGCTACGAAATCGTTCGTCAGTCAATGCGCCATCTTCGGTCTGCTCACGCTAGTGTTGGGTCGGATGCGCCACATGAGCGCGGGGACCGGCAAGGAAATCATCGAAGCCTTCAATAAACTGCCTGGCCAAATCACGAAGATCTTACAAACGAACGAGAAGATTGAGGCCATCGCGCACAAATATTGTCAGTCCAAGAGCATGCTGTTTCTCGGGCGGGATTACAACTACCCCATCGCGCTGGAAGCAGCCTTGAAGATGAAGGAGATTTCCTATATTCACGCGGCGGGCTTCCCGACGGCGGAACTCAAGCATGGCGTCATTGCCTTGATTGATGAGGAAACGCCCTGTGTCTTCATTTGTCCGCAGGACGTGCTGCATGAAAAAAATATCTCGAACATGCAGGAAGTCAAAGCGCGCAAAGGCCGCATCATTGCGGTGGCCACCGAAGGCGACAAGGACATCTGCGATCATGCGGACGACGTTATTTATGTCCCCCGCACGATTGATATGCTGCAACCGATCCTCAACATCATCCCGCTGCAACTCCTCAGTTACTACACCGCCGTGGCTCTCGGCCGGGACGTGGATAAGCCGCGGAACTTGGCCAAGAGTGTGACGGTGGAGTAGCGCACGGTGGAGAGTGGAAGCAGTCCGCTGGACTGCGGCAGGAGTGTAGGGAGGAGCAGTCGAGCCGACTGCTCCACACTCGGGTGGTGCGGTGCGGATTTGTTACCTGAGAGGGGTTGCTTCTGGGGTCGACATCCTGTAAAGATGGCGTAATTGTCATTTAAATCCCCCCATGAAACTTCCTTTCTCTCTACTGCTTCTTTCGGTTGGTCTGTTGCCGGTGCTATGTCACGCGGTGCCGTTGGTGAATTTTAATGATGCTTGGCGGTATCGGAAGGGGACGAGTGCCCCGCAGTCGGATTGGAAGACGGCGGCGGATGCATCGCTGGATGCGAGCTGGCTATCTGGCGTGGGGTTCTTCGGTTATGGGGATGGGACTCCCGGGACGACGCTGCCGGACATGCTACAGGTGACTGGTGGTGCGGCGGGCTACAAGACGGTGCATCTGCGGAAGACGTTCACGGTCTCAGGGGTGCCGGGGACGGATGAGGTGGTGCTGGAAACGGACTATGATGATGCGTTCATTGCGTTTATTGATGGGGTCTATGTGGATGATGGGGGTTCCCCTGGGGCTCCGGCGGAACCGGCGTGGAATACCACGGCCACGGTGGGCTCCCATGAATGTTCCTTTGGGAATAATACTCCATCAGCGATCCGATCCACGGTGCTGGGCACGGTGGCAGCTAAGTTGACACCGGGGACGCATGTGCTCTCGGCGGTGTTGCTGAATCAAAATCTAACGTCGTCAGATGCGATCTTAAAAATGTCGCTGTCCACCCGCACGCCAGCGGTTCCGCCGGATCTGCACTGGGAACTGTCGGAAAGCCCCATCACGCTCACGGCTACTTTCAATGTCACTTCCACGCAGGAATTGATCATCGATCCTGGGGTGGAAGTGCGGTGTCAGGGAGGATCCAATGCAATCACTTGTGCAGGGAAGATCACCGCGCTGGGCACGCAGGCGCAGCCGATCCGTTTTGTGCGGGCGACGGCAGGCACGGCTTGGCGGAAGATTGTGATCTCCGGGAATCAGGAGAGTAACTTCCGCTTCTGTGATTTCGATGGCGCGAATACTGCCGGCACGGTGCAGGGGGCGGGCACGGCCTCGTTAAGTCCCTCCATCAATCTGGAAAAATGTCGCTGGCTGAATACGGATGTGCAGATGGTGGAGCTGACTTACACGTCCTGCAATATCATCGACTGTGAGTTCGATTCCATTCTGGCGCAGGAGTTGTTGCACTTCTCGAATATGCCGACCACGGGGCATGCGTTGATCAAGGGGTGTCGGTTCGGGGCTCCGGGGGTGGTGCCAACTTCGGGCTACAATGACATCGTGGATTTCACGGGGGGCAATCGTCCCGGACCGATTGCGCGTTTCATTGATAACATGTTCCTTGCTTCGGTGGACGATTGTTTTGATATGGATGCGACGGATGCGCACATCGAGGGGAATCTGTTTCTGAATGTGCAGCAGGAAGCGCCACGGGATTCGAGCAGTAATCCGATCACGACGGGGGAGGGGGCCGGGGTATCGGAGTTGGTGATTTGCCGGAATTTCTTCTACAACTGTGAGCACTTGTTGCTGCTGAAGGATAGTGGTGCGGCGGTAGTGCAAAATAACACGTTCTTGAAAATGGTGGAGAATCCGCTGGCGAAGAATGGGGTGGGCGATGCGATTCCGCCTGGCATCATTCTGTTTGGCGAGCCGTGGCGGGGTAAGCCTTACGGAGCCGGAGCAATTTATAATGGGAACATAGCGTGGGATCTGACCTCTGGGATTCAAGCAACGCCATTTCCGCTCTTCGCTGCCAGCGGGGCCTTTCTGGTGGCGGATCATTCGTTGATTCAAGGCAATGTCTGGCCGGGAGTGGGCAACTTGGCGGTGGATCCGATGTTCGTCTCCACCACAGGAATCGATTACACGACGATCCGCAGCAAGCTGATGTTGCAGGCGGGATCTCCGGCCAGCGGGGCGGGACCGAACGGGATCGATATGGGGGCAGCGGTTCCTGCTGGGGCCAGCATGAGTGGTGCTCCACAGGGCACGACGACGAGTCGCGATGCGACGATCACGGTGGGAGGGCCGGGTATCTGGGTTTACAAATGGCGTCTCAATGGAGGGGCTTACAGCGCGGAGGTGCCGCTGGTTCCGGCCACGGTGCTTAACGGTGGGTTGTTCAGTGCGACGATGTATGACAATCCCACGCCGATTACGCTGACGAATCTGGCAGATGGCGTTTACACCTTGGAAGTGCTGGGCAAAAGCAGTGCCGGGGACTGGCAGACGACGCCCATCAGCACCGCTTGGACGGTCGCGAGCCCGCCGGTGGATACGGACACTGACTTGATGCCGGATGCGTGGGAAACGGCCAACGGTCTGAGCCCCAATGATCCCTCGGATGCGGCCAAAGATGCGGATGGCGATGGGGCGAGCAATCTGAATGAATTTATCGCTGGCACGGATCCTCAAAGCCGCTCCAGCGCGCTGCGGGCGGAACCGACGACGCTGGGAAATGGCACCGTGCGCTTGAGTATTGCGGTGGTGGCCGGGAAGACGTATCGGGTGGAAATGAGCCATACGCTGCAAGGCAACTCCTGGTCCACGCTGGCAACGCTGCCCGCGCAGGCGGCCACGGGCACGATCACGGTGGATGATCCTAATACGGGGGGTGAGACGCGGAAATTCTATCGGGTGACCACGCCGGCGAATTAAGGCGGCGGTTCCCCAATTCTGAGTGTGGTCGCAGTCCGCTGGGCTGCGGTATGAGTGAAGGGGCTGAGCAGTCGAGCCGCTCCACACTGGGCAATTTAGTGGTGCCTACAGGAGGTGGCCGCCGCAGTAGGCAACGGTCACTTTGCGGCTGTCGGGAAAGGGCACGGTGGAGACGATGGCTTCGCCCAGCATGATCATGGTGGCGTGACCGCCGGTGGCCTTGATGTGGTCGATGGTGGTAATCATTTCCTGGTGGGTCAGCAAACCGGAGGAAGTCGCAAAATGATGGGAGAGGTCGAAGAGTTGTCCCAAGGTGAGGTTGGAACCGTGGGCCACTAACTGCGCAAGGGCGTGGTGCCCAGCCGCGTTGATCAACTGAAGTTTCTCCGCACTATCAATGACGTCGGCAGTATGGATGGGGCCGTGGATCCTGACGTGGAGCGTTTCCGTATGGAGGGGTAACTGAGTGACGAAGAGGGGTTGGTAGCGCACGGTCTTCATCATGATGCCGCCATTGAACTGGCCACCGACATCGCCCAAGCCGGTGGCCGCAGCGACTTCGGCGTGGTGGGCGACCATGCCGAGTTCGTGGGAGGATTTCCCCAAATGGAGCAGTTCGTTGATGGCCAGGGCGGTGGCGAGCGCGCTGGCTCCGCTCATGCCGAAGCCGCAGCCGAAGGGGAAAGCGGCGGAGAGGTCGATATGCAGGGGTGTCGTGGTCAAGGCTGCCAGGACGTATTGCACGGTGGAGAATTCCCAGGCTTCGCCCTGCACGAAGATGCCGGCAGGATGCTGGCTGGAGGCATGCTGCACGCAGGCTTCCACGCCTTCAGTCAGCGTAATGCCAACCCCCAACGAGCCCCGCCCGTGGGGTGGGGAGGCGGGGTAGGTCTCGAAGATCAGGGAGATATTCGCGGGAGCGAATGCACGGATGGCTAAGTTTTCAGTTTTCAGATGCAGCAAATGGGTGTTTGAGACGTAGTGACAGTGATGCCGGCACCACCAGTAATGGGGATGGCGGGCATTCCACTGCATTTTCTCCTTTTTCTCAAGCATTATGACATATGATTTCCTCGTGGTCGGCGGCGGTATCGCTGGCCTCAGTTTTGCCATCAAAGCGGCGGAGCATGGGCGGGTGGCAATTCTCACGAAGGGGAAATTGGAGGTTTCCAACACGGCGTGGGCGCAAGGCGGGGTGGCCTGCGTGATGAGTCAGGAAGATTCTTTCGAGCAACATGTGGCGGACACGTTGGATGCTGGGGCTGGTCTGTGTCACCAAGAAGTCGTCGAAGCAGTGATCCGTCAGGCTCCCGAGCGGATGCACGAATTGATGGACTGGGGGGTGCAATTTGACCACACCAACGTCAATGGCCATTCGGAGTTGGTGCTGGGACGCGAGGGGGGGCACACGCAGCGGAGGATTCTGCACAAGGGAGATACGACGGGGGCAGAAATCGCCCAGTGCCTGCTGGCGAAAGCTCAGCGCACGCCGGGCATCACCTTTTACGAAAATCATTTCGCCATCGATCTAATCACCACCGCCAAGTTAGGCTTTGCGACGGAGGATCGCTGTCTGGGGTTGTATGCGTTGAATCAAACGAGCGGGGAAGTGTTAACGTTTCGCTCGGACCGGGTGGTGCTGGCCACGGGTGGATGCGGCCGGGTTTATTTATATACCACGAACCCAGAGATCGCCACGGGCGATGGGGTGGCGATGGCTTGGCGTGCCGGGGCGACGATCTCGAACATGGAGTTCGTGCAGTTTCATCCCACGTGTCTCTATCATCCCACGGTGAAAAATTTCCTCATCACGGAGGCGATGCGAGGGGAGGGCGGTGTGTTGATTGGTCAGGACGGCAAGGAGTTCATGGAGAAATATGACGCGAGAAAGTCGCTCGCTCCACGGGACATCGTCGCCCGTGCGATCGACCGGGAAATCAAGCGCACGGGGTCGGCATGTGTATATTTGGACATGACCAGCAATTCGAAGGAGTTTCTTTTGGAGCGCTTTCCCAACATCTATCAGACCTGCTTGGACCTGGGGATCGATATTGCCACGCAACCGATCCCGGTCGTGCCTGCGGCCCACTATCAATGTGGCGGGGTGCGCACGGATTTGCAGGGAAAGACCAGTTTGCGCGGGCTTTATGCCATCGGAGAGGTCGCCTGCACGGGCTTGCATGGGGCCAATCGACTGGCTTCCAATTCGCTGCTGGAAGGCAGCGTGATGGCGCATCAGGCCGTGGCGGATGCCATCAAACAATTCCCGTTGGGCACGGCACGTCCTGCGCCTGGACTGGCGGACAGTGAACTTCCGCCTTGGAAATCGGGGAACGTGCAGGATGTGGATGAGTTGGTGGTGATCTATCATAACTGGGATGAAATTCGACGACTGATGTGGGATTACGTCTCCATTGTCCGCACTAGCAAGCGCCTCCAGCGGGCCGCCATGCGGCTGCAAAATCTCCAGCGGGAAGTTTCCGAGTTTTATTGGAATTTCAAAATCACGGCTCCGCTGCTGGAGTTGCGAAACTTGGTGCAAGTGGCGGCCCTGATCGTTGATTCCGCGCAAAGCCGCCATGAGAGCCGCGGAGCCCACTACACGTTGGACTATCCAGAGACCACCTCGAAGGCGACGGACTCGCAATTGCGTCGCTTGGTGTAGTGTCTCCTTGGGAAATCGCCACCTTTCGACTCCGCAATCGCGCATGGGGAATGGGAAGGTAATTTGGCCAAGTGGTGCTTTTATTACCAGCGTCTAGACAAAACGACCCGTTGAGACGCTTCTGGGTTGTCGTTTATTAACAAACACCCATCAATAACCATGAATCGATTCACATTTCTAACCACCCTCGCCCTTGCCAGCATTGGCCTAGGCTCTGCAAAGGCGGGAGATTTCCCCAAAGGCAGCCCGGATTTCGAACACCGCTATAAATCCGCGCTCGAAGCAGGAAAGAAAACCGGCAAGCCTGTGCTGCTGGTTTTCTCTGCAACGTGGTGCGGGCCATGCCAAAAAATGAAGCATGATGTCTATCCTAGCGAGACCATCAAGCCATACCATGACAAGTTCGTGTGGGCCTATTTGGATGCCGATGAAGCCGCCAACAAGAAACCACAGGAAAAATATGGCGTGAATGGAATCCCTCACATTGAATTTGTCGATGGTGAGGGGAAGTCACTCGGCAAGCATGTGGGCTCAACTTCCCCTGAGTCTTTTGCCAAAGTGCTCGACGGCATTCTGGCCAAGGTTCCGAAAAGTGATACTCCTGCCGCTGGTCCCAAGCCACTGGGCTTGACCCCAAAAGCGAAGTAATTCATGCTGGAGGAAGAAAATATTTCCGAAACATCGGAATAAAGTTTCCCTTCATCCGTCCCATCCGTAAGCAAATTCGAGCACAACGAAACATTAGGCTTCGATTGCCCGCAAAACCAAAACCAAAACCAAACCCAAAACACATTATGAAAAAACTCCTCACGTTCCTCTGCGCAGCTGTGCTCAGTGTAACTGCTAACGCCGGTGAATTCCCAGACATTAGCATCACGGACCTCAAGACCGCCATTGATGGCAAGAAGGTTACCATCATCGACGTCAATGGTTCCGATTCTTACAAAAAGGGTCACGTCCCCGGAGCGATTGATTTCGATGCCGTGGAAAAAGAACTAGCCAAGAGCCTGCCAGCTGACAAAGCCGCCCTCGTCGTCGCTTATTGCGGTGGCCCAGGTTGCAATGCTTACGCTCAAGGTGCCAAGGCCGCCAAGGCGCTGGGTTACACCAATGTGAAGCATCTGGCCGCCGGGATCTCCGGTTGGGTGGAAGCCAAGCAGCCTGTGGAAAAAGGCGAAAAGAAAGCCGATGCCCCCACCGCCGCCGCTGGATCCAAGCTCGTAGCCAAAGTTGACGGCGTGGTTTGCGCTTCCTGCCAAAGTAAGGTGAAACTGGCCTTCAACTCCCTCGGAGCCAAGAATGTGGCCATCGCCCAAGGTTCCAAAGAAGGCGAAGCCATCGTAACCTTCGAAGGTAACGTGGCCAAGGCTGATGCGGCCAAGGCGCTGGGTGACTTCCCCCTCGTCAGTCTCGAAGCGGCCAAGTAATCTTACGCCGCGGCCAGTAAAGTCGCGCCAAACTTCCAAACCGCTCATCGGCCTGCCGATGAGCGGTTTTTCGTTGCTCAAGGGTGGCCGCAATCCGCTGGACTCCTGAAAAATCATCCCTCCTGGTCGGTCTAAAGCGCAGCCCAGCGGGCACTTCTACATTCGGCCTCGACTATCAAAATTTTACCACCCGCGCCACCCCAGCCTTCAGGCGACGCAGGTATTCCACTCTGCTGATCTCATGCGCCCCGAATGTCTCCAAATGCTGAGTCGTCCACTGGGTATCCAGCAGGGTGAATCCCGAAGCTCGCAGCCGCTCCACCAAAGCAACCAAGGCCACCTTCGAGGAATCAGTCACGCGACTAAACATGGATTCCCCGAAAAACACCCCTCCAATGGCAATGCCATAGAGGCCTCCCACCAACTGATCGTCCTGCCATGCTTCAACCGAGTGCCCGTAGCCCAACTCGAAGAGGCGGCAATAGCTCCCCATGATCAAGTCATTGATCCAAGTCGTTTGCCGCTCCGCGCACCCCTGCATCACCTCGCGGAATGCGGTATCGAACCGGATCTCAAACGACTGCTTTTTCAGCGTTCGTTTCAGCCCATGCGGTATGTGAAATTTATGGTCCAGCGGAATGATCCCTCGGGGGTCGGGCGAGAACCACCCGATCTCCCCATTCTCCATGGCCATGGGGAAAATGCCATCCGAATAGGCATGGATGAGCAAGTCAGGTGGAAGTTGGATGGCTTTCTGGAGGGAGGATTTCACACGCCCCCATCATCTCTGCTTGCGGCTAAATTTCAATCGCGGCATCGCTTTAATTGCGAAAAACTTCATGATTCGCGGTTCATCCCTTAAATCGCCTTGTTCATCAACTTTCCTTAATTGATTCCATATTTTTGTTGTTTCCATAGAAACAATAGGGTAGATTGGCGTTCCTTAATCAAATCAACACCCGTGACAACCGACCAGACCACGAACAAAAATCGTTATAAGCAATCACTTCCAAGGCAGCACGGACCAAACCCAATGGCTGCGTGGTTGGGATTGGTGGTGGCTATGCTAGGCTCCAAGGCGGCATTGGCCCAGACCACAACCTACTCCCCGGTGGTGGGATTTGTGAAAGTCACGCTTAATGGCACCGCTAGCGGCAGTGGGGAAAATTTTGTGGCTCCAGGGCTTTTGGAACCGGAAGATTATCGTGGAGTGATCGTGGCGGGCACTCCTGCCGCCAATACCCTGAAAGCGGCGGCCGCCGAGTGGACGACCAATCAATTCGACACCAACGCCACCAAAAACAGCCATTACGTGGAAATTGTCGCCAGTTCTAACTCAACTGCGGTGGGCTTGTTTACCGACATCGTGAGTCATACCGCAGATACCCTGACGACGGCTGACAACTTGGCCGGCCAACTTACGGGTGGAGAAACCATCGTCATTCGCGCGCACAAGACCGTGGCCAAGCTCTTCGGAACCGCCAATGAGTCTGGCTTAGCCCAAGGGAGTTCCACAGCTGCCGATACCGTTTCCGTGCTGACGCCTGGAGCCAACGCTTCCTTCACGAGCTTTTACTATCGCTTCAACGACGGTGGAACCGACGGTTGGCGCACCACCACTAATCCGATCACGGATCAAGGGAGCCGTCCCATCCGGATTGGGGAAGGCTTGTTGGTGAAACGCCGCCAAAGTTCGCCCTTGGAAATCATCATCGAAGGTTACGTGCATGAGGGGCCACTGCAATTGCCCTTGAAGACAGGATACAATTTGGTGGATCCCCTCGCCCCCGTCACTAACCAAACGACCAATGGAGGGCCGTCCTTCACGCTCGGCGGGACCGCTTCCACCACCGTGATTCCCAGCGGACTCAACGCTGTGATGCAAAATGGAGAAGTGACTACGGCGGATGTTATGAGTCTTGGTTCCGGTGCGGGCTTCACGAGTTATTATCAACTGGCACCCGGGGCGCTTGGATCGGGGTGGCGCACGGTGACAAACCCGATTGTTAACCGTGATGCGGTGGTAGTTCCTGCCAATACCTCTCTGCTGTTCCAAATCCGAGGGGCGGGAGGTGCTTGGAATCGCCCCCAGCCTTTCAACATTCCTTGATGCTCTTTCCCAATCGACCTAATTTCCATATGAAAAATTGCTTCCTGACCCTGTTTTCCCTCAGCCTCTTTGGTGCCTCGCCTCTTTTCGCAGGCCTGTCCACGGTGACCTACTCCGCTCAGTCCAAGGATGGAGCGTTGGGCAGCACGAGCGGGGTGGACTTGGCTGTTGGCAGTCTGATCCGATTCGGCTATTTCGATCCGGCGGTTGATGTTGCCGCGAATTTCGCCAACATCAGCCTGCTAAACAGTAACTTTACCGAATTGGCGCATACTTATGTGGGCTTCTTTCTGGATGAGGGGGTGGATGTCAATTTAGGCATGCCGGGTATGTTCGGTTCTTCGGTGAATATTGAGACTACCACGGTCGGAGCCTACGGGGGCTCGTTAGGCTCAACCCGGATGTATATCTGGGCCTATGATGCCAGCAATGTTGGAGCTGCGTCCGCTCATGCTATCTTTTCTGATCAAAATTGGACGATTGGTGGAGCATCGGCCCCTGTATTCGATGTGGTCTCCGCCCGGCCCTCTCAGCTTGGTGACGTTTACTTGGCCCAACTGGGACCTGGCACCTCGTCCAACGTCGGCGGTTCATTGAATCAACTGATTCCCGTGCCAGAGCCCAGCGCGCTCCTGCTCAGCGCCCTGACGCTGGGTTCACTCGCCCTCACCCGCCGCCGTCTATGAATACAGCCCCGCTCATCGCGCTATGCACGAGTCTTGTGACTGGAGCCGCCATTGGCGGCACCCTTAGCACCCTAACATGGAGTGCGCAGGATGCCGGGGGCTGCCTGGGCCTGACGAACGGTTCCCCGTTGGCCGTGGGTTCCACGGTGCGGCTCGGGTATTTCGATTTGGAACCAGGTCAACTGGAGCCGCTTTTCTCGGAGCCCGCTACCCTGAACGCTCATTTCACAGTGCTTGCCACTGCTCGCATCGGCAGCTTCGAAGCGGAAACGTTTGTCAACGCACCCGAGTTGGACACGGCCGGAGTGGTCGAACTGACCGCCCCGGGGTGCTTCGCCTCCAGCATCGTCTTCACGGCGGCAGCCAACCCCACCGCCGTGGACGGAAAGAGGTGCTATGTTTGGGCCATGAATGGAGCCACGGTGGCTGCCTCCAGCCACCACGGTATCTTCTCCCACCACGCCTGGGTGCTCAATAGCAACCGTTTCGGAGCCACCCAGTGGGATCTCAGCCAAGTCTCCGCCGCCGATCCGCAAGACCTGATTTTGGGGCATCGGGGGCCGCAAGTTTCCTCACTGCTGGGCGGAACGATGTTGCGCCTAACGAACACGGCCCAGCTCAAAATCGACCTTGCTGATACCGATGCCGACGGCACTCCTGGGTTGCTGGAAGAGGCGTTCGCCATGAATCCGCACCAACCAGATTCATCAAAGTTGCCGAAAATCGCGACGACTGACGGGCTCCCCTCACTAGCCTTCACCCGCAAGGCGGGCGGGGTTACCGCAACCGATGGATCCTATACCGCCGAAGGTCTGCGCTATGTGATCGAAATGTCTGCCGACCTGAAGACTTGGGCTCCCTGTGCCTCGACCGAGCCTGCGTTATCCGTGCAGCCGGGGACGGAACCAGGAACGGAAGTGGTGTCCGTGGCCCTCACGCCGGATAACCTCCTCGCAGGATGCCAATTCGCCCGGGTCCGCGTGGAGCGAGTGCAGTAAAATTTCCTGCTTGGCGCAGGAGGATTGTCCTGCTATGCTGCCGCATGCGTCTTTTCCGCCTGCTACCTGCTATTTGTTGTCTTCCCATCTTGATCTGGGCGGAAGCGACGGACGATGATCAGCAGGCCACCCCAGTTCCTTCCGTGCGGTTGGGCTTACCGGAACTGCCACGCACGACCTCACAAGACGGCAGATTTTCCATCTGCGGAGGCACCTCTACCCAGCGCAGCCAAGTGATTCATGCGGCTGAGGATGCCCAGCGGAATTTGTTGCTCGCACTCTCCATGAAAAATCGCAAGGGAGTGGTCAAACCTGAAAAGGGACAATTACCCATCGTGATTCAACTGACCGATCGCTTCGCGACGGATGCGGATGCCGTGCGGGGCCGGATCGCCATTATGCCGGACGAGTCCCTCACCATCCAAATCAATTTAGCCATTGCCGGTGGCTGGGATCAAGCCCGCTTTCGTGATGAAATGGTGCGTTGGGTCTTGATCGATCTCATGCTCCGGCGCGTGCGCTCTGAGCAATTGACCACCCAGACACGACTCGAACTGCCCGATTGGTTGCATCAAGGCTCGTTGGAACTCATGCGGTTTTACGACCTGGGACGACCGACTGAACTTTTCGCCAGTGTGTTCCGGCTTGGGAAAACCTTGACGATTGATGAAATTCTCAATGCCGACATCACCGGCTTGGATGCGGTCTCCATGAGCATTTATCGCGTCTCCTCCTGCGCCTTCATTGTGATGTTGCTAGAGCAACCGGACGGGGTGGAGCATTTGCTTTCCTGCATAGCCGCCCTGCCCGCCAATCAAGGCACGATGGCTGCGCATTTGGAGCAATTCTTCCCCGTGCTGCGGGGCGGGCCGAAGCAATTCGAGAAGTGGTGGAGCTTGGCCCTGGCCAACTATTCTCAACCGACGAACACCGAACTCCTCACCATGCAGCAATCGGAAACGGAATTGGCGCAACTGCTGCAGATCACCTACCGCGCCATTCCGCCCTCCGCCAAGCCTGTGGCGGTCTCCCCTGGCAAGAAACTCCTGGGATTGTTCAAGAAATCAGTCCCCGCGACCCCGGCTGCGGTTGAAACCTCAGCGCCCGCTCCGATTTTCGAAACGAAACCGATCACGGAATTTGCCAGCCTGCTCAAATTGCCCAATCGCGATCAACTCTTCCAAGCTCAGATCATGGACCTAACTCGACTTTCCCTCCGGGTGCATCCCTTCTACCGCCGGGTCATCACCGAGTATCAAGAGCAGATGGCCAAGCTAGCCGCCGGTAAAGATCGAGGGGTCGCTGAGGCCTTGGCTGGGTTGGCGAAGAAACGAGCCACTATGCAGCGGGACGCCCAAGCCACCGAGGATTATCTCGACTGGTTCGAAGCCACCCAGCGCACGCACCTCAGCGGGAAATTTAACGACTATCTCGACTCCGCCCGCCGCCTGGAACTGCCCCCGCCCCGCCGCACCGATCCCGTTACCCGCTATCTGGACGCCATGGAGCAGGAATACAAATAACGTCATCGCAAGCCAGCCCGTTTCCTGCCCAGCACCTCAATGATTTCCTTGGTCTTGAGACAGTTCACGACATCCTTGCGCTCCAGCCAGCCTTTGCGGGCGATGCGCATTCCGTAGAAGAGGTCGTGGAGGCCGTCGGTGCTGTGCGCATCGGGGTTGATGGAACAGAGCACGCCCTTGTCGCGCGCATGGTGCCACCAGCGCCAATCCATGTCCAGACGCCATGGGTTTGCGTTGAGTTCAATCATGGTGCCATTGGCGGCACAGGCATCAATCACCATGGCAACATTGACCGCGTAGGGTTCCCGCTTCAGCAGCAGGCGTCCCGTGACGTGCCCCAGCATGGTGACATACGGATTCTCCACGGCCTTCAGAATTCGCTTCGTCATGTCCTTCTCGCTCAGTTGGAAGGCATTGTGAACCGAAGCGACCACGTAATCCAGCTCCGCCAGTAAATCATCTGCATAGTCCAAGGTGCCGTCCTTCAGGATGTCCACCTCACTGCCGGCAAAGAGTCGGAAATCGTCCCACGTGGTGTTGAGTTGGCGGATCTCCGCGAGTTGTTCGCGCAAGCGAGTCTCGTCCAGGCCATTCGCTTGAAAGGAGGCTTTGCTGTGATCTGCAATCCCCAGATACTCCATCCCCATTTCCCGGGCGGCCTCTGCCATTTCCAACAGGGTGTTGCGGCCATCGCTGGCGGTGGTGTGGTTGTGGAACGTGCCGCGCAGGAAATCCATCTCCACCAGCTTTGGCAGCGTGCCCGCTTCCGCCGCCTGAATCTCCCCAGTGTTCTCACGCAACTCAGGCTCAATGTAATCCAAGTCCAGCGCGCGATAGATGTCCTGCTCATCCTGAATCTGCTCCGGCGGGGGATCCGAAGCCTCCCCGGTGGCGGCAAAACGATATTCATTCAGCGTCCAACCATATTTCAGGGCACGTGAACGCAGGGCCACGTTGTGTTCCTTGCTGCCAGTGAAGTAGGCCAGCGCAAAGGGGAACTGCGTGTTGGTCACGGCGCGTAAATCACACTGCACGCCACTGGCCAGGCGAATACTGCTTTTGGTGACCCCATTGGCAATGATCTCCGTGGTCCACGGCTGGCTGGTGAAGAAATGCATCACCGCTTCGGGTTCGGGCGTGGCGACCAGAAAATCCAGGTCACCCAGGGTCTCCTTCCCTCTCCGATAGCTTCCGGCCACTTGCACTCGGGATACCGCTGGATGCTCCCGCAGCGCAGACAGAATGTCCTCCACGTCATGCGACACCTGCTCCACGCGGAAGACTCCAGCATGGCTGGCGTGGTAGGCCAGCGCCTGCTCCAGCTTCTGCACCGATTTCTCCCCAAACCCTGCCAGTTGGTTCAATTTTCCAGCGGTGATGGCTGCTTGCAACTGCTCGATGGAGCCCACGCCCACCTCTTTGTAGAGGAGTGCCACTTTCTTCGGACCCAATCCTTGGAGATCGAAGAGTTCGAAAATTGTCGGTGGAAATTCCGCGCGAAGCTTTTCGTAGAACTCAAGTTTCCCGGTCGTTGCCAGTTCATGCAATTTGTCGCGCAGCGCCTCGCCAATCCCTTTGATGCCGGCCAACTCGTTGCTGGTGGCTCGGGCGACAATGTCCCCGGGAAACGACGTAACGGTCTCCGCGCCAGTGCGGTAAGCACGCACCTTGAACGGGTTTTCACCCTTGATCTCCAAGAGGAGGGCGATCTCCTCAAATACTTCCGCCATGCGTTCTCTGGTCATTAACGCCATTGGTTACTCACGAATCTGCGCTTGTCACCAGAAAGTAGTGGTCACGAGCCCGCATGCGGCAGCGAAATATTTTCCTGGGCGCCACACTTGAGGATCTGTCGGGCAATGAAGTCCCGCTCAGCCGGTAACGTAGCCAAACTGCCGGCCCTGCGGAAATGAGTGAGCGCTGCGGAGAAATTTCGCAGTTGGGCAGCAAGGGCTCCGCGGACGGCGTGGAAGAGGTGGTAGGACTCGAGGGATGAGCGGTCCTTGATTGCTTCCAGGGCATCCAGCCCCGCCTGTGGGCCGTGAACTCTGGCAACCGCTACGGCGCGGTTCATGGCTGCCACGGGCGAGTTGCGGAGCGCCAGGAGTCGATCATACAGAAACAGAATTCTGGTCCAGTCGGTGTCGGCATCATTTGCGGCGGTGCTATGGCAGGCGGCAATGCCCGCTTCGAGGTGGTATTCGCTGAGGACATCGCCAACCGTGGCGCGGCCCAGATGTTGGATGCCTTGTTGAATCAGCGTTTGATCCCAGGCAGAACGATCTTGTTCGTGGAGGCGGAGGAGATTTCCTGCATCGTCGGAGCGGGCTGGGAGGCGCGCGGCACAAAGCATCATGAGGGCCAGCAAGGCGTGGGTGCGGGGTGCCCTGGTGGCGGAATGTTCCGTTAGCAGAGTGGTGAGTCGGATGGCTTCCTGACACAGATCCTGCCGCACGAGTTGATCGCCCGAGGAGGCTTTGTAGCCTTCGTTGAAGAGCAAATAGAGTGTGCCGAGAACGCCATCGAGCCGCACTGGAAGCTCCTGCGGTTCTGGCACGATGAATGGGAGGGCCAGTTCGCGGATGCGTTGGCGGGCGCGCACGAGTCGTTTGCTGATGGCGGCCTCAGAGGTGAGAAAAGCAGCCGCAATCTCCGCGGGGCTAAGTCCACAAAGGGTGCGGAGTGCGAGTGCCGTTTGGGCCTCCGGGGAGAGTTGAGGATGGGTGCAAACAAAGAGCATCCTCAGGGTGGCATCGGCAAAGGTCTCGTGCGGTTCTTCTGCGATGGTCTGGGAGAGCCAGCGTTCGTGTTCCGTGGCAATGCTGTCCTGTTTGTCATGCCAGTTTCTGTCGCGTCTTAAAACGTCCAAAGCAAGGTGCTTGGCGGTCTGGGTCAGCCATGCCGCAGGATTATCCGGCACCCCGCGGTAAGGCCAAGTCTGCAAGGCGCGGACCAAGGCTTCCTGCACGACGTCCTCCGCGAGTTGTAAATGCTGCAATCCCAAATGGCTGGTGAGAGTCGCCACTAGACGCGCTCCTTCATGCCGAAAGAGATTCTCCGCAAGAATATTGATCTGCTTGGCTCCCTTATCGGACATCGCCTCTTTCTGGTAAACGGGCGCGGATACCGAGGGCTTTGCATCGCGCTAACAGGCCGTCCGCAACAACCGTGCAAAGCGGCTCCGGTAGTTTGGCTAACTGGATATCGAGTTCGCTCTCCGCGGGTTGCCCCATGGCTTCCAAGGCCTTCATGGCATACAACAAGCCTCCCATGCAATGATCCGCAAAATGCGCAGTCGCCACCGCGTGACCTGCCGCTCTCGCAGCCGCGATGGCAGCCTTATCTGTGGCCAGACGAGCCGCCGCATGAGCCGCAACAGAGGCCTTCATGGCGGCACCTGTCTTCACTTCGCCCTTGATCCACTGGCGGGCGATTTCAATTGCCTGAAGCGGTCGCAGGTCGTCGCTCCGCTGTTGAAAAAACGGCAGCACACGCTCCGCACAATCGGCTGCCCAGGTAGCGAGCAGTCGATGGCTCGCCAGATCCAGTGGCCCGCCTCGATGTGCGGCAATGAAGCGCGGGTCTCTCATTTCAATGGATTGTGGCGATCTAGGGGGGGGCGATATCGAGTTTAGTCACCTTTAATCAAACCACCTCAGGGACGGTGACCATCCAGTGGAAGGCGGCGTGCATAACTTTATCGCCCCAACCATCAGGTATCATACCAGGCGGCGGGGGTTCAGGCGAATCTTGGTAACGCAGGATCATGATGGTTTCAGCGCCGAGATGCTTGGTGTAGTAGTCAAGAGCGGCAGTGCATTGGCCGCCGAAAAAGAGATAGGGCTGGATATAGGGAGGGCTCATGGTGGTGGTGATGGATTCACTGATTGATCTCCGGCTCTGCGAGTTGAGCCAACTGAATGAGGCTCTCCTGCCAACCCAAGTAGCACATCTCGGCTGGAATCACGTCGGGGATGCCTTCTTGCGTTACCCGCAGCTCGGTGCCGCAGAGGACTTCCTTCAGCGTGATGGTGACGTTGATCATTCCAGTTAGGTTTGGATCATCAAACACATCTGTGTAGCGGAGGAGTTCGTTCGGCACGATCTCCAGATACTCTCCGCCGAAGCCGTGGCTGCTATCGTTGGTGTGATTGGTGAAGCTCATGCGGAACTTGCCGCCGACTCGGAAGTCGAATTCATGCACTGTGCAGGTGAAGCCGAACGGTGGCAGCCATTTGGCGAGAGCGGGAGCATTAGCAAATGCCTTAAACAGACGAGCTGGAGGACAGCGGAGGACGCGGTGGAGTTGGATGGTGTTTGGCATCGTGTTGATTAAGTGCTAGTTCGTAAAATTTGGATGTGCAGTTTCACCTCAGCCGTTGGACGACAGATTGATAATGCAGCAATGATGTCGAGACAAGAGTTGGCTTTCGTCTAGCTGGCTGCCTTCACCTCAGCCATCGGGCGACACAGATCAGCGATTGGTCGCACTTCGATCTGGGCTCCATGAGCCAGGATGGGACAGGCTTTGGCAATCTCGAGTGCGGCGTCCATGGTGTCCACCGCCAGTAAGAAGTAGCCTGCAATGGATTCCTTGGACTCAGCGAAGACTCCATCAGTCACGGAACTGCCTTTGGCTCCAGATACCAGTTTTCCTTCTTCCATCAATGGTTGCGCTCCACGCAAGATTCCGTCCTCGTTTAGTCTTTCGACCCAAGCATAGAAGTCGGTCATGGTGCGCTGAAGTTCAGCGGGCGACATGCCGCTGTTCCAGTGGGTGCCTCGGATGAAGAGAAGGTGTTCGTTAGTGGGTTGTTGCGGGTTCATGGTTTGGAGGATGAGGTTGGGCAATCGTGGGTGGTGTGCTTGGTGCTCACGGGCTAATCCTCTGATGCCGGGCATTCTGCGCCAGAAGCGAGCATGGCGGCCCAACGGGTTTGCATGGCTTCGGGCGAGACTTTTTCAATCTCCTGCTGGATCATCCATTGATGACCGAAAGGATCCCGGACGGAAGCGCAACGGAAGCCGTAGAACATGTCGGTAGGCGGCATTTGCACGGTGGCACCAGCAGCCCTGGAGCGTTCAACGGCAGTATCGGTGTTCCCGACCATGAGGCAAAGTTTCACCGGAGTTCCATTGAGCGTCTCGGGAGACTTGTTGCCCCAAGCATGGTTCTCATCGGCTAGCATGATGTGGCTGCCATTGAGCATGATTTCAGCGTGGCCGATGATGCCGGTGGCGGGATCACTCAGCCGAAAAAGCTCGATGGCTCCGAAGGCGGCGGTGTAGAACGCAATGGCCCTGCTCGCACCTTTGACGGTGAGGTAGGGGCTCATGGGCGGATAGGTGAGTGTGCTCATGGTGTGGGCGATTTGTTGGGTATATTGCTTGAGATACGAGGGCTCTTGGTTGATGGGCCGCAGTGCTTGCTAGTGAGAGACGATGGTCTTAAAGCCACCGAAGGCCATGCGCTTGCAGTCGAAAATTTGCCCTGTTTGCTCGCACATCCCCTTGAGTCGCTCATCAGCCATGATCTTGGCGTTCGCAGCGTCACGGGCGGCGCGATCCGCAAAGACGGCCCAAGCAAAGATGACGGTCTCGTGCGCTTGCGCGGCTGCCGTTTCATCGAAACGGCGGCAGAAGTCCGTGCTCAGATCTTCGGCCGCGCACTCGGTGTATTGCAGGGCGCCGTGTTCTTTCCAGATCGCGGCAGCTTGCTCCGCAAGTTGGCGGTATTGCTCGAGTTTGTCAGACGGGACGGGCAGTAGAAAGCCGTCAATGTAGGTTCCTGGAGTTTTCATGGTGTCGTTGGGTGTATGGGTTGCGGGTCTAAGGTTTTTCGCAGAGGGCTTTCAACAGGCTCAGAGATTTCGGCCACATCTCGTTGAACACAGCTTCGTCGTGATGCGGACTGTCCATCTCGATCAGTAACTCCGTCCCACTGGCGTGTTCCCGGAATATAAAGTTCTCAAATGCTGGGTCGGTGAAGGGCTCTTCGGCTCCGTTGTTCAGTCGGGCAAGCAGGCGGACGGAGATCAGCTCATGGCGCTTGCTCTCGGCAATCGTTGCTATCATTCCGTCGCCTGACGGACCCAGAAATCGGATAGCAGCACCCTGGTCCCACGAACCCTCGAAAGAGATGCCGGCACAGAAGCCAGCAGTCCACTGCTGATAGGTGGCCGCAGTGAGCATGGTCTCCCAGACTTTGGGTCTGGGCGCGTGGATGATGATGGCGAAATGCAGGCGCTTCATGGCTGATTGTGCTATGGCGTTATCGGGACAGAATCAGGTGCATCAAAATGGTTGCCAAGGTTATCCTCGCACCGCTGCTTCAATCGCAGCGACGTCGATCTTTCTCATGGTCATCATCGCATCAAATGCCCGTTTCGCAGCAATGGGGTCTGGGCCGGTGAAGGCTTTGGTCAGAGCGGTCGGTGTGATCTGCCAATGCAGTCCCCATTTGTCCTTGCACCAGCCACACTGGCTCTCCTCGCCAGCATTGCCGACAATGGCGTTCCAGTAGCGATCCGTCTCTGCTTGGTCATCGGTTGCGACCTGAAAGGAGAATCCCATGTTGTGCTCCACACCCGGCCCGCCGTTGAGGCCGAGGCAGGGGATCCCCATCACACTGAACTCGACAGTCAACACATCGCCTTCTTGGCACGATGGATTGTCGCTCGGTGCTCGATGCACCGCTCCCACGGATGAATTGGGAAATGTCTCGGCGTAGAATCGTGCCGCAGATTCGGCGTCACGATCGAACCAGAGACAGATGGTGTTCTTGGGTGGATGGGTCATAGGAGGGTGTCGGCTTGGGTTGTTTTTGTTGTGATGATCACTCTGGGATTTCCCCGGCTTGGCTGAAGGCAGAGGCTCGTATGGGGTCGGAGGGACGGTTTCCCGATGATTGACCAAATGCGGGCCAAAATCTATGCGTCATTTGGCTGGCGCGGGGCTGACCAGCTTCTCGAGATCAGCCAGACCTTTCTCAAACTCAGGACCGCACATGCTCTCGCAGTCCATGAACAAGCTGATGGTTTTGGCGAGCAGGCCTTCGTTCTTGCCATACATGGCCCAGGTCACAGTGGTCTTATCGCCTTCGGTTTTGAAGGTGAAGTCCACGGTGCTGGTGCCTTCCATGGGCTTCTTCCAATCCATGCGTTCACGGATGAGTTCGTTGGGCTTGCTTTCCGTGATCGTGGCCGAGCCTTCTCCGGTCTTCTCGCCCACCCAACTCGCCACCGCACCCACGCCTGCTTCGGGGCCGGTGTAGGTATTCTTGGCGGAGGGGTCCATTTTCATCCAAGGATTCCACTCGTTGAACTTCTTGTGGTTGTTGAAGTAGTCGAACAGCACTTCTGGCTTGGCTGCGATGGTGCGGCTGCGCTCGACCCGGAAGTCGGGTGATTTGAAAGCAGCGACGATGAGAATGAGGGCAATGATGGCAACAAAGCCGAGGAGTATTTTCTTGAGCATGATTATTCTGGGTTGGGTTGTGTCATCAACCACGGAAAACACAGAATACACGGAATGAGGCCGCTGTTTCCGTGTCTTCCGCGTTTTCCGTGGTCAAAATTAGTCATCATTTCACAATGCGTTCGATTTGTATCTGCGGGTAATGGCCGAAATTGACGAGCAAGCCGAGTTTTAAGCCAGTGGCTTTCAAGTAGTTGTGAACCTGAGCACGGTGTTCGTCAGTGAGTTCGTTGACGGCTTTGATCTCCATCACGATTTTGCCGAAGCAGATGAAATCAGGGCGATATTCGGTCTTTAGTTTGGTGCCTTTGTAGCTCAACTCAAGCTTGGGCTGCGGATCTGCATCGATGCCTAGCAACGCAAACTCGAGTTGAAGGCACTCTTGGTAAACTGCTTCCAAGAAACCACAGCCTTTGTCCTTATAGACCTCGAAGCAAGCGCCTCGGATGCAGAAAGATTCATCTTTGTAAACAAGTTCAGGCATAGGGTGATTAGGTTGGGTTTATGGGGGATTGTGTCTGAATGAAATGAGGTTTGTGGTCAACCACGGAAAACACAGGATACACGGAATGAGACGACTCTGAGTCCGCTGTTTCCGTGTCTTCCTCGTATTCCATGGTCAAATTTTGGTAGCCGTCCAGGTTACCTGCGCATGAAGATGACGGGCGGACCGCAGGGGGCGCTCTTTCCATTCTCCCAGCCCACGCCTTCCAGCTTGAAGTGGTTGGCATCAATGAACGTGTAGGTGGCTCCGTGCATGTGCTTGTCCTTGGCCGCGTTTAAGCCTGGCGTCGGTGCCAAATCAAAAGTAAGCGAGTCACCTGTGCTCTTCGTGAGTTTCATTCTCGGCTGGTTCCGCAACATGCAGTAGTGGGTCATGGTGAGCTTGCCAGTCACATCGTGGTAGAGGCTCAGCATTTCCATTGGGGTGCCTTCCGCAAACCGCTCCTCGATCACGGAATCTCCTGCGATGAGGCGGAACTCGGTGTTCATTTTCCCCATCATCGGGGAATCCGCCGACCACTTGCCCACGAGCGACTTCATACGCTCGAAAGCGGCAGAGCCTTTGTAGGGAGGCATATCGGAATGGGTTGCCTGTTTTGTCTTGCCAGTCTGGCAAGCGCTGAGAGCGAGGGTGACGATAGAGAGGAGGAGGGTGGGTTTGATCATAGTGGTTTTGGTGTTGGACATAGAAAAGTGACGATTCGGTGGTTGAGGCAAATTTAACAGTTTAATTCTGCGGGGGCACCTCGTTCATATAATTGAGCCCCCAACAGTGGCCATCGAGATCGACAAAGCCGTGGTGATACATGAAACCATAGTCCTGCGCCTCTTCAATCGTCGAGCCACCTGCAGCGATGGCTTTGCGCACGAGATCATCGACTTGAGCGCGGCTTTCGCAGGTTAGCGCATGGAGCACTTCCAGGGCTTTGGAAGTGTCGCACACGACCTTGGGCGAGAACTCACGGAACTTCGCGTGCGTTGCGAGCATCACGTAAATGTGCTCGCTGATCACGATGCAGGCCGAGTCGTCGCCCGTAAACTGAGGGTTCTGGGAATAGCCCAAGGCCTTGTAGAAGGCAAGAGCCCTCGGCAGATCTGCGACGGGAAGGGTGATGAAGATGAGGGGGCTCATGGGGTTCGAGGGAGGTGTTTTTTAGCTGGGTTCAAGTAATCGACGAACAGCGGTTTCCGATGAGGACATCATTTTGAAAATAATTTGCATCATTTCATTTTAGCAGGTCAGCGCTTTTTCGAGGCCTTGGCTCTGGGATTGAAAGCAAGCGCCAGTTCGAGCAAGTAGCGCAAGTCCGTTTCCGAATCATACCCTTCCGGGTGGACGAAGACGTAGCCTTTCATTGGCCGTCCCGTGAAGTCCATCGGCTTGCAGCCCGGACGATTGAGCGCCTCGGCCTCCATGGCAGGATCCAAGCGCACCATGAGCCGGGCCTGCTCCACTCCCACGCACATTTTGCCATCCACCATGAAGCACAGTCCACCCATCATGGCTTTGGTCACGAAGGAAACGCGTCGTTCTTGAAACAGGTCAGTCACGCGGTCTGCCAGCGCGGAGTCGTAAGCCATGGTGGGTGGGGCGTAAGGGTGTTATTGCATCGAATGCAGCCCGATGATGTTGCTTTCGCTATCAAAGATCAGAGCGATGAATCCGTAATCACCAATGGAGAACTTGTCCTGTTGGATCCTGCCCCCATTCGCCACCGCGCGCGCCGCTTCCACGGCACAATCCTCACAAGAGAAATAAACGATCGTCCCACTGCCGCCGGAGCTACACCCATCCATTCTAACCAGCGCCCCTGCGGCACCGGGAAGATCTGGGCTCCCCATGGGAAAGGACCACATTTCGATGGGCATGTCGTTGGGGCTGGGGAGGTGCTCAAGCGTCACGCCAAAGGTGGCTTCATAGAACTGCTTGGCTCGCTCCATGTCTTGAACATAGATTTCGAACCAACCGACTGGGTTGCGTTTTGGATTCATGGTTTCAGTAGTGTTTGATGAGTGATGCGGCGCTTCGTGCGTCGGATACAGTCACAATTAATTTACTAAGAGAAAATGCATGCTCAGACAAACATTTTCTCGGCCCGCAACATGAACAGAGGAATTACACAAGCGTGAACCAAGCGGGATTCAGGCCCGACAGAGCTGGCTTCATAGTTTCCAATTCCGCAGCTGGGCCGTGGATTTCCAGTCGTGTTAGATCTGCTAGATTTAACATTTCACCGAGTAATGGACCGACTGTCTCCAAGTGGGCCAGCGCTGCTGCGGCGTTCTTGTAGGCTTCACGACAGAAGACTTCGTCCTCGTTGGCAGTAAATTCGTAGTAAAGGCAATCGGGATCGAGTCTGGTTAGCTCGACGAACTTTGGCAGCAAGGCATGACAAGCGGAGCGTTGTCCAGCGTGGGCTTTGAAGTATGGGTGGAGGCTGACGGACATGAGGTTAAATGGAGTTGGAGGTTGTTATGAGATATTGCAGGACCACCGTTAACAGGAGACGAATGATTTTCCAAACGTTATGTGGTTTAAATTGGTTTTTTGGACAGCCCTGCCGCGTCTGCACTACGGCTCAATCCCAAACATTTTCGTGATGTCAGCGATGAATTGCTGATGTCTCGGAGGGGAGGCTTGGAGCCACTTTTTCAGATAGAGCGGGAAGGTTTCCTCGGGCGGGGAAGGGGAGCTGTTAAGCCAGGTGACGGCTTCCCAGTGTTGTGGGGTGCGTTCGAATTGATCAAGCAGCACGAGGGACATGGCTCCGTTGAGGTCTCGGTCGGTGGGGTTGGCTTTGAGGGCTTCCGCGTGTGTTTGATAGAACTCGGCCAACTTGCCAGAAGCGATGGGCGTGCGGCTTTTGACAACGGTTTGAGCGTAGTCGGCCAAAGCTGGCGCGTAGTCAGCCCAGTTGGGATAGGGCGGGGATTTTTTCCACATGGAGGAAAGTTTCCGCAGGGTGAAGAGGGAGGCGGTTTCACAGACCGTTTCCTCGAACCATAAGCAGTTCCGGCTGTCCTTATCGAAGTTGCAGAGGATGTGGCAGAATTCGTGGGCGAACTGATAGGCGAGCTGGCTCCAGAGTTTGTTCTTGGTGGCCAGATCCATGATGATTTCCCGTCGCACGGTGCGCTCGTAGTGGACCATGGGCACGGTTTCCACGTGGGTAATCACGAAGGGCTCGATTTCGCGTTTGGGGAAATACGGCCAGAGCGCTTTCATGGCGCTGTCGACCACGGCCCGCATGTCCTCCGGGGAGGCATCGCCCCAGCCGTCCGGGGCGATGCGGAAGCTGGGCAGCGTGAGGCTGCCTTCCGCTCGGACAGGAGCGGCGGTCATTCCAGTGAGGGTGAGGAAGGCGCGTCGGTTCAAGGCTTGGGGAGATGCTGTTGCGCGAAGGCGACATAGGCTTGCCAATCGGCCAGGGTGACATCATGGCTGCCGGTCCGTAAATTGTAGCCTACCCGAGTCTTAACCAGGGTATCGGGCGCGGGCGAGGCCTCGCTCGCCAGGCCCTTTTGACCGAGTAATTCATAGGCGGGCGATGCGTGCCAAGCGGCCAGGTATTCGCCCCGGGGATCGGCCCAGAGGTCTTCGGTGGCGGAGCAGACTAGCAAGGGTCGAGGGGCGATGATGGCTAGCAGGAAATGTTGATCGAACGTGAGGGTGGGTTCCTTGTCGTTGTATTGGGAGAAATTGCGGCAGAACCAATGCGGGAAGCTGGTATTGATGCGATTGATCGTTTCCCCGAAGATTCGGCTATGGAGCGCGGCTCCGCCGGCCCCGGAATCATTGGAAATGACGATGGCGAATCGCTCGTCGGTAGCCCCGGCCCAGAGGGCAGTTTTGCCAAGTCGGCTGTGGCCCATGACCATGACCCGCTTGGGATCAATCGCTGGATCGGTCGAGAAATAATCCATCCCCACGCGCATGCCCCACGCCCAGGCCGCCACCGCGCCCCAAGTGGTGCCGTCGCGTTTGGCTTCAATTTCCGGGAACAAGGTGAAGACCCCGGATTTGAAATTGTCATGCACGTCCGAGACGATGTCGCCATAGTAGGCCGTCGCCACGCCATAACCAGCCGCCAATGCGGTCTCGATCTGCCACCGACTGGCCCCCTTGCCGCGTCCGGCTTCGGTGGCCCGATGGTTGGCGGTGGCTTTTCCTTTGTTATCATCCGGCATCCAGGAGCGAGCCAGAGGAATGGCCGGGTCCGCTTCGACGCTATGATTGCCGGTGAAATTCAGTCCCCAGAAGATCGGCACCGGGCCTTTGGCGTCGGCTGGGGTATAGATCAGGATGTCCATGCTGGGGCCGGCTTCGTCAGCGGAGAAATAGACGGTGACCTGTTTCCGGATCGCCTTGCCACCGCAGGCGGGACCGGGCGCTAGGGAAATTTTCGTTTTGCAGTGGGCCGGCAAGGGAGGTGATTTCCCATACTCTTCCCGCTCCAGTTGGGCGAGGATTTCCTGACGTCGCGCAGCCCAGGCAGCGGCTGGCAAGTCTTTGGGCATCAGGGTGGGGAGGACGTATGCGGGGACTTTCTCCTCCACGTCGTTGAAACCCGCCGGCATGCCGGCGGCGGTGAGGTTGGCTCCAAGCAGGCTGGTGATAGTGACCATGGGTAGGAATTTCATGAGCGGCAGCATAGCGGCCGCCGCATTTTAGCCAAGCTGAAACATGGAGTTGCTCATTTGCGGGGGGCTGGTTAGAATCGCCCCCATGATGCCCCGATTCTTCTTCTTCGTCCTGCTGTTCGGTAGCTTGGGAATGCCCCTGCTCCAGGCTCAAGATTCCTCGCCTGCGGCCGTGCTGGAAGCCACGGATGACGCTGGGATTGAGGCCGCGTTGGGTAAAATCGCCACGGTTCGGGCCACGGTGGAGCGCGTTGAGGTGCAGAAGTCCGAGCATCGGAAAATTATTCTGAAAGGGACTAAATTCTGCCTCTACATTTACGCCAAGGACTTTGCCGCCAGTCCGAACTGGAATCTGGACGCCTGGGTGGGGAAGGAAATTTTCGCCAGCGGAGTGATTAAACCTTACTATTCTAGCAAGGAAATCGTGCTCAAGGCCCCATCGCAAATTGGGGCCACCGCCGCAGAATTGAAAGTCCCGGAGGGCGAAGCGTCATCCAGCGGCCTTCCGGCAGGGACCACGCCAGCGGGAGGGGATTTCGTCGTGAAGCTGCCCAAGGCGGAACTAACGCAGGTGGTGATTCGGACCACGGGCACGTGGTTTTCACGGGTCTCGACTTTGGGCAGCGAGAAGATCGAAATTTCCTGGGCGCAAGGCAAGAGCAGTGCCAGCGGCAAGGCGCTCCTTTTTGGCACCAGCACCAGTTCCAAAGGCAGGGTCCCAGCAGATGACGCCGTCGGGATCGTGGCTGCGCGGCATGGTGGCGAGTGGCCGGTGGGGAAGTCAGTGCAAGTGACGCGCCCGCCGTCCACGGACGGATCCATCTGGCCCACCACGTTGACGATGGCGGTGCTCTTGGAATCCTCCATCCAAGGGTGGAAGCTTCCGCCGGGGACGCGGATCATGGGAACACTCAATCCTGACGGAACGATCGAAGGAGGGCATAACGAGCTGTATCGCCTGCTCCAGCAACCCCCGGCAGGCGAAGGCATCGTGCTGGTGCCTGCCGCCACGTGGCCCACCTTTGAAGATCAGATTCTCCAGGGCGCCATGGCACCTCTCGCCAATACCCGCTTCTTCAGCGTGAGTTCGCTGGACGATGTCGGCACCATCTTGACCGCATTGGAGCACGACACATGGGCCGCCCAACTGAAGGCACTGGGGAACCTGCAAACCACCCTGGCTGCCAAAGGCGTGATCGCGTTGCGCAGCCCGGAAGCACGCGCGGGCCTGATCGAGATGGTGCGGTTCTGTCCCTCGCTGGTAAATATCAGGGTCTTCCAGAAAGTAGCCGAAGGCAAGCCGGCGGCGGCTTACACCTTAAATGGCGCGGCCCAGCGTTTATTCGCACTGCATACGCAGTATCTCGTGGCCCGGGAATTGTTGCAAAACACGACCCCCGAAGCCAGGAAAAAAGCCAAAGAATTCAAGGATGCCCTGGCCACCATGAAGCCGCTGATCCCCGCCAAATATAAGCTGGTCGTCGAAACCTTGGATGAACTCTTCGATGCCGTGCAGGATGCCGTGCGCTACGAAAGCAAAGACGATAGCGCTCGCGCCAGCAAATCCCGCTCCACCTTGAAAACCGCTGCCTCCAAAGCCGCCAGCGAGGTCGCGATCCTCGAGCCAGAAGTGGGCCTGGGGCATCCGGTCAAGTAGCTCGCAGGCTGCACCCGAATGTGGAGCAGTCGGCTCGACTGCTTCCATCACCGACCACCCACCGCTGATGAGGCAGATGACAAACCAATTGCCGCAAAGGATCGCAAGGAACGCAAAAATTCGATGGTTGGTTTTGCGTTCTTTAAAGTAAGACCGTTTCCAAAAAGAAATCGGTATTTACCGAGAAATCAGAACTTCTGATTTAGGCGCGCCCAAACCGATTCGTGACTAGCATTTGTATTGCTACGTGGGTGATCAGATTTCCCGCAGATTCAGGGAAGACAGCAGATGGATCTTTCCTCAGATACCTAAACCAATCTGCTGTCCTCCCCGAATCTGCTGGAAATAAATGGACTTCCAATTTGCCGATTACTAAATGTATTTGGTCTACCTCCAGCGATTCCCCAAAGAAAACCGCATCCAAACCTTGCCTCCAGCCCCGCCCTCTCTAAACTCCCCTCCTAACGGTGCCCATGTTGCATTTGAGCGCCCCACGTTTCCCCTCCGATTCATCATCTCAAGTGCCCGCCAAGCCCAAAGCTCCCGCTCCAGACTCCACCGCCACCATCGGTTTCGAAGCCAAGCGCTGGCTCACAACCCGAATTACGGACGGCCAGCACCAGCGCGATGAACGGCCGTCTCCCTAAAAGCTTCCATGCCATGAATGTGCTGCGTTTTATCTCAAACCTGTGCTGTCGCTGGCTCCTCGCCTTCCTTCCCGCCTTCCTCCTCACGTCCGTTCCACTCCGGGCCGACGAGGCCGTGGTGAGCGCGGATTTCTCCGTCCACACCGGAGCCATTCGTCCGCTCCACGGCATCAACAAGGGGCCGCTGGCACCCGGCGGAATCTTCGATGTCATCAAGGAACAAAAGGAGCTGGGGATTCCATTCACGCGCCTGCACGACTGCGGCTGGCCGAATCCTTATGTCGTCGATCATCATGCGGTTTTCCCCAACCCGGCCGCCGATCCTGCGCTTCCAGAGAGCTATGATTTCCGACTGACCGATGAATACATCGACGCGGTGCGCCAGACCGGCTCGGAACCGATCTACCGACTGGGCGAGAGCATCGAGCACACGAGCGTCCGGCGGCATGTTCATCCGCCCGCCGACATGGAAAAATGGGCCGCCGTCTGCCTCGGCATCATCCGGCATTACAATGAAGGCTGGGCCAATGGATTCCATTACAACATTCGCTATTGGGAAATCTGGAACGAACCCGAGAATCGCCCAGTCATGTGGAGCGGCACGGACGACGACTACCTGCGGCTCTACCGCACCACCGCGCTCGCCATCAAAAAGCAGTTCCCGGCCTTGAAGGTCGGCGGCCCGGCCCTTGGAGCCAGCGGCAGTTTTGTTCAAGGGGAATTTGTGCCCACGGATTTTGCAGCGAACTTTTTGGCGATGTGCCGGAAAGACAACGTGCCGCTGAATTTCTTCTCCTGGCATTGCTACACGGCAAATCCATCCGAGCTGGTCGCGCGCTCCCGGGCCATCCGGCGGCTCTTGGATGCCGCAGGTTTCGACGAAACTGAGAGCCATCTAAACGAATGGAATTATCTACCCGGCAATACTTGGAATCCGATCACCAAGTCGGGAACGCCCGCTGCCAGGCAGCACTTTTACGAGGCAATGGCGGGCGCACCGGGAGCCGCGTTTATTGCGGCATCACTGATCGAGCTGCAGGACGCGCCCGTTGATATCTGTAATTTCTTCCATGGTGAATTGGGCGGGTTCGGGCTCTTTACCGAGCAGGGCGTGCCGCAGAAGGTCTATCAGGCCCTGCGCGCTTTCCATAGTCTTGTGGAAACCCCGCGACGGGTGGCCACGCACGGTGCCATCGCGAGTAAACTGGCTTTCACCGCCGGTCTCAGCCCGGACGGGCGGGAGGCAACCCTGCTGGTGAGCAACTTCGCGGATCCGCGCTCGGACTTCGTTTTGCACTGGAAAGGGTTTGCCTGGACCGGCGGGGTGACGGCGGAGATCCGCACCGTCGATGCCACGAGCGATTTTTCAAAGGAGCGGACGGAATCGGTGACGAGCGAAAGCGCGTCCTTAAACCTGACGCTAAAGGCACCGGCCATGGTGCTGATTCGATTGCGCCCCACCAGCGGAGCCATGGCTCAAACGCCTCTGTCGGTCACTTCGCCCGGGAACCGATTGGTCTTTCAGCGCGGCCCGAGCGGAGAAGCGCGCATCCCTGTTGCGGGAAGCTGCGCGTGGCCGGGAGCCACGGTCGAGGCGCGGACGGTGGATGTGGCCACGGGCCAAGCTGGAGTGTGGACTGTATTGGGGACAGTCCGGTCAGATTTCAGCTACCGAGGCCAACTTACGACCTCAGCGGGCTGGTATTCGCTGGAGGTCCGCGCGCGGGGCGAAGGGAATTCCGCCACCATCTCGGTGGAGCGGGTGGGAGTGGGAGAAGTATTCGTGGTGGTGGGCCATTCGGTGGCGCACGGCGGGCAGATCAATCTGCCCGGAGCCGAGGACGATCGCGTCAACACCATCGCCCTGCCGATGGGGGATACGGCATCCAAGCGGCGGTATAAATTGACTGGCGATCCCCATTATTTGCCGGAAGCAGTCGGAACGCATTTCGCTTCCAACGTCGAGCCTGCGCCAGTCGGACGCGGCACTTACTTCTGGGCCGCCTTCGCTGAGCACGTGGCTAAGGATCAGCAGGTGCCGGTGCTATTGCTGAACGCGGCCTTCGGCGGCAGCAGTCTGGAACATTGGGCCAAGTCCGCCCGGGGCCAATCGTTTGAGCACGGGTTCATCCGCTCCTCGGTCCGGATGCCCTACATTCAACTGGAACACGCGCTCACGAAGTATGGTGCGGTCACGGGCCTGCGCGCGATCCTAGCCGACCAGGGCCAGAACGATTGGCCCGAGCGGGACGAGGATAAGATCACCACGAACTATAAAGCGTGGATCGAACAAGTCCGCAAAGACGCCGGATTCCCGAACTTGGCCGTGGTCGTGAACCGCCAATCGCCCCCCGATGGCTTCGGTCAGATCCGCCGGGTGCAGGATCGCATCATCAAGGAAGTTCCCCACTGCTTCCCCGGCCCGGACTACGACACCTTGGCCAAGGAGGACACAACGGACAAAGTCCACCTTAGCGAATCCGGTGCCAGGAAAGCCGCGCGTCTCTGGGCGGATGCGCTGGACGCGGATTTCTTCAAGACTGCGATGCCGTTACAGCCGCAGTAGGCAGAGCCAACCAACTAATCCCCGCGCCCTAAGAGTGTGGAGCAGTCGGCTCGACTGCTTCCATCACCGAACACCCACCGTTGACGAGACGTTTTCCTGACCCCGCATCGTTGCTTTTTGCTGATGACAAACCAATGGCCGCAAAAGATCGCAAAGAACGCAAAAAATTCGATGGTTGATTTTGCGTTCTTTAAAGTAAGACCGTTTCCAAAAAGAAATGGGTATTTACCGAGAAATCAAAACTCATGATTTAGGCGCGCCCAAACCGATTCGGGACTAGCATTTGTATTTCTTCGTGGGTGATCAGATTTCCCGCAGATTCAGGGAAGACAGCAGATGGATACTTCCTCAGATACCTAAACCAATCTGCTGTCCTCCCTGAATCTGCTGGAAATAAATGGACTTCCAATTTGCCGATTACTAAATGTATTTGGTCTACCTCCAGCGATTCCCCAAAGA
>JANOAV010000096.1:0-10433 GCA_031411295.1 Verrucomicrobiales bacterium
CCCCCCCCCCCCCCCCCCCCCCCCCCCCCCCCCCTCGTCCCCTGGCTGGTGCGACCCCCCCCCCCCCCCCACGTTTCAAAGGCCTTATAGCAGTGGAGCCAACTGTTCCACACTCACACAACAAAGGGTGGGGCAACTGAATGCCCCACCCTTTGTGAAATGCGGAGATTGGCTGGCTTACAGGCGGGCAGCGACTGCGTCCCAGTTCACGACGTTCCAGAAGGCGTCGATATAAGCGGGGCGGAGGTTCTGATAGTTCAGGTAGTAGGCGTGTTCCCACACGTCCAGACCCAGCAGCGGGGTGCCGCTGTTGTCCATCAGCGGATTGTCCTGATTCGGCGTGGAGGTGATAGCCAGTTTGCCGTCCTTGGAGACGAGCCAAGCCCACCCGGAACCGAAGCGGCCGATCCCAGCTTTCTTGAAAGCTTCCTTGAAGGCGTCAAAGGTGCCAAACGCTTCATTGATGGCTTCCGCCAGCTTGCCAGTCGGCGCGCCACCCTTGCCGGGGGCCATGCTGTTCCAGAAGAACGTGTGGTTCCAATGACCACCACCATTGTTGCGCACGGGACCACGAATGGCTTCCGGCACGTCGTTAATTTTCTTGCAGAGATCGTCGATGCTCAGCGCTTCCAGGTCCGCATTGCCAGCGATGGCGGCGTTTAGATTGGTGACATAAGCGTTGTGATGCTTGGAGTGGTGAATGTTCATCGTCCGGGCATCAATGCTCGGTTCCAAGGCGTCTTCAGCGTAAGGGAGGGCAGGTAAGGTATGGGCCATAATGTTCGTTTGGTGTGGTTTGGGTTGTTGAAATCGCACGGGGCGTTTGCAAGGAGTTACTCCGAGAAATTTAGGAACTTTGCAACGGGTTGTTTACCCCATAGGGAGGGGATTTAAGTATGGCTGGGAAAAAATTAGAATTCGCGTGGTGGGCACGGAAGAGAGTCAGGAGAGAATCATCCGTCGAGCCTTTTCCTCACTCATACCGGACGCGATGAGCTTGGCGATCAATTCAGACTTTGCCTTTGCCTCGCCAATGGCTTCCCCTTCAGCTCGACCTTCAGCTCGACCTTCGGCCCGCCCCTCCGCCCGCCCCTCTGCCCGGCCTTCGGCGCGACCTTCAGACAACTTTCCTGAGATCAAGGTCCGCTCGGAACTAATCACATCCCAGTAACGGTCATACGCTTCCAGTTCGCCCGGAGTAAATCCAGCTTCCCCTGACAAATCCAGCGCAGTCTGAATTTCCGGAGACTGACTGGCAACTTCTTCGCGAAATGCCGCCTGTGCTGCCGCCGTTGAAGTAGAGCCTGTTTCCCGCAAGAAACGAATCCACGCGCGCTTCAGTGGCGCCATGGCCGAGGTGACTTTGAATTTTGGCAACTCAATAAACACCAACTGCAAATCCTTAATAACTCGCTCTGGCTGGCCCACATTGACCAATTGATAGTGATGATAACATTCGTCGCTCTTCCGATCGAAAATATCATCCAGCAAAGAAAGCCCCATCACTGGCTGGAGCAGTTCGTATTGTTCCCCGCGTTCCAATTGTCGCACGTAAGCCTTGCTGGCGTTGAAAAGGACGCGTTGCAGAAAGGCCGTGGTCCAGTTCATCTGCATTTCCACGATGAACTGTCGGCCTTGCTCATCGCGACACCGCACGTCCACAATGGAATGTTTCAATAACGGCAACTGCGGCACTTGCTCGGCGGATAAATACTCCAACGAAACGATCTGCCCATCCTCGGGCAATGGCAGCAGGGCATTGAGGAACGAGCGCAAAATGTGCGGATGTTCGCCAAAAATGCGTTTAAAAACAATATCGTTCTTCGGGTCTAAATACCGCTGGGCCATTCCATAGCTTGCCCGGCCGAAGCGGGGTTGTCAACTTGGGCTTGTGGCTGGCGCACGTTACACGTTAACAGCACAAATCAGCGTTTCGAATTTCGCTGCATTTCTGTCCAAAAACGTCCCTCCTTTGTGGTTTAGGGTTGATGGAAAAACTCCACACGACCGGTCTCCAGATGGTAAATTCCTCCAGTGATTGCGAGTTTCCCCTCACGCTCCAGTTTCGCTAAAATGGGGCTCTGGGAGCGGATTGCAGCCACCACCTGCCTCACGTTTTCAGAGGACACCAGATCTTCGAAAGCCGGTCCGGCATGGGCGCAATTTGGGTTAGATATGACCTTGCGGACTGCTGGTTTGATCTTTTCAAGAAGTCCCGTCACGTGGCCCAGTTTGGTGTTGGCACACGCTCCACTGACAGCTCCACAACGGGTGTGACCGACGACCATGATGGCTTTAGCACCTGCTTTGGCGGTGGCAAATTCAAGGCTTCCCAGGACATCATCGCTGAGCACATTGCCGGCCACTCGGGCGCTGAAGATATCCCCAATTCCTTGATCAAAGATCAACTCATTCGAAGCTCGTGAATCAATACAACCCAGCACTGCGGCAATGGGATGCTGGCCAGATGCGGTCTGCTTGGCCTGTGCGACCAGATCGCGATGGATGCGGCGTCCCGAGGCGAAGCGGTCGTTTCCTTGTTGCAGAGCCTTGAGAGCCTCTTGTGGGGAAATCGAGGATTGAGATTCCTTCGTTTGCACTTTGGAGGTGGCACAGTTGGTCAGGGTGGCCAGCGCGATCAGCGCCAGCGCTTGGTAGAATGGATGTTTCATGATGTTAGTATGGTTTGGTTACGATTGCAGAAAGAATTTAGCGAAGCCGTGATAGAGCGGAATGCCGAACACGATATTGAAAGGGAAGGTCATCGCGAGAGACGACGTGAAGTAGAGCGCAGGGCTCGCCTGCGGCAGGGCGATCCGCACGGCGGCGGGGGCTGCGATGTAAGATGCGCTGGCGGCCAGGGTGGCGAGCACCGTGGTGCCGCCAAGCCCGAGTCCGCACCATTTTCCGACCAGGGCACCGAGAAGGCCGTGGAGGATCGGGATGGCGATGGCAAAGGCTACGAGCCGCCATCCGACGGTCTTCAGCTCATGCAATCTCCGGCCCGTGACCAGGCCTACTTCCAGCAGGAACAGGGTCAGCACCCCCTTGAAAGGAGCATCGAACATCGGGGCCACTTGCTCGAATCCTTTTTTCCCGGAAACAAATCCGATGGCTAAGCCTCCCAGGAGCAGGATGATGCCTTTGCCAGTAAGTAGGTCGTGCAGCAAATGTTTGAATCCCCCAGCGGTGGAGGAGGTGGCGGGGTTTTTCCTCAGGGCGAGAAACACCGCCACGATGATGGCCGGGGCTTCCATGACGGCCAGCAAGGCGGGAATGAAGCCTTCGACCGGGATCTTGGCATTCTCCAGAAAAGCCAGCGCAGCACTGAAGGTGACCGCCGACACCGAGCCATAGTGCGCTGCGATGGCTCCGGCATTGATCGAATCCAGCCGGACAAAACCCTTCAGGATGTAGAAGCTCCAGATGGGAATGGTGATGCTCAGTAAAATGGCACCAAGCAGCGGTCCGCCCACTACGCTTAGGCTGACGCCCTCCAGCTTCATCCCTCCTTTGAGACCGATGGCAAAGAGCAGGTAGATCGTCAGGGCGGACTGCAACTCCTCGGGAAATTTCAAATCGCTCTTCAGCAGGGTGGCGACGATGCCCAGGGCGAAGGCCAGGACCATGGGTGAGAGCAGACTGGCGGAGAGAGATTGCAGGAGTTCCATGATGAGTTTGTGGGTGGTGCTTGCGTTGGGTTGAATTCTGGTGTTAATTTACTTGAATCAAAATACATGAACAATAATTCAGGTATTACAGTGCAATTATTGAACGTCAACCCGAAATATGAAAAAAGCTGCCATCCCAAGTCCCGAGCCCGCTGGCTGGACCTTCTTCACGAATCATGCGCATGTGCTGCTCTGCCTGGCGGCTGATCCTGAAATGCGACTGCGGGATCTCGCGACGGCGGTTGGCATCACGGAACGCGCCGTCCACAAGGTGGTGTCTGAACTGGAGGCGGGCGGGGTTCTGGCACGGGAAAAACAGGGCCGCCGCAACGTTTACACGATTCACGGCAAGCAACCGTTGCGCCATCCGGTGGAGTCCCACTGCACCGTCCAGGGGATGATCAGGTTCGTGCTGGAAGCAAAACCGACTCAACGCTAAAACTATTGTTGGGGCCCAACCGTCACACCGGCAGGTGCAACAGCCTCAGGATGTCCGAGTAGAGGCGAACGCGGTAGATGAATCAGTCGAAATACGGGACCAACGCGGCTTTGTGGACGTTAAACGACCGTTTCTTTAGGGGGATTCCCTATCGTTTTCATCTTGTCGGCTTAGCGGAAATTTCGTTTAATCGCTTACAAGTATCCCCGTTCTCAAATTATGACATTACGTTCCCGCTTCCGTCCGCTTTCCTTCAAGTTGAAGTTGACCTCCGCCCGCAGCCTCTGCGGAGCGTGGGTGCTTGGTTTGACGTTGGCATCACTCCCGGTTGCGTTGCACGCGGAGGATTGGAATGTGTTTTCCGGGAACTGGAGTGCTCCGCTTAACTGGAATCCGACGACGGTGCCGAATGCTTCCGATGCGAATCTCGTGAATGGTGGGACCGCCACGGTGGACTCGGCGGTCACCAATGCCCTGACACTCAAAATCAACAGTGCCAGCGTGCTCAACGTTCAGGCTGGTGGAGCCCTCACTGCGGATACCGGAGAAATCGGTGATGGTTCCGCAGGAACGATTAACGTCAGCGGTGGCACCCTCACATTTTCCAACCACGTCAACTTTGGCACAGGCGGAGGTATCGGGATCATCAATCAGACGGGTGGCACCGTCAATGCTAACGGTCAGTGGATGGCGATCGGGCTGGGCGGCGGGGCAGCGGGTTCGGCTTATAATTTGAGCGGTGGCACTCTGGCCACTTTGGTGGGGGTTGAAGTGGGGTCGGATCGGGCCGGTGATATGACGATCTCCGGGACGGGCCTAGCCAATATTGGGGGGACGGTCGAAGTCGGGGTCCGCAACGGCTCCAACGGTCACCTGACAGTTGGTTCCGGCACCCTCAACGCGGCCTCGATCAGCATTGGATCACGCCAAAGTCTTGCCTCTGGGTTGGTGGATATGAATGGCACGGGCGTGATCAATCTCACCGGAGCGCTCATCGTGGGGAATTCTGGCACCGGCACGTTTACCCAAACGGGCGGCACCCTGAATATGAATGGCAACCAGATTCTGGTGGGCGAGCAGGCGGGCGGGATGGGAACATTTAATTTTTCCGCTTGGACGATTAATAACTTGGGTTCCATCTTTGCTGGAAGAAACGGCGGCACGGGCGTCTTCAACCAAACCGGCGGAACCATTGGATTCAACGGCGGGGTGCAAGCGGCACTGGGAACGGGTGCTGGCAGCACGGGGACGATTAATGTTTCCGGTGGCAGCACGGTGATGAACAATACGTCTGGCGCAGATTGGCAAATTGGATTCAACGGCGGGACGGGGAATTTCAATGTCACCGCGGGCGGCACCGTGAACCACAACTGGTGGCTGAATGTGGCGCGCGGCGGTGGCTCGGTTGGCAACGTGAAGGTTGATGGCACGAACTCCAAAATCCAGTTAAGCGCAGGGCAGGTGAACATTGGGGAAGATGGCATCGGCACTTTGGAGGTTAAGAATGGTGGTAAATTTAGTTCCACGGAGGAATTCTCCATCGGTCGCAATGGTGGTAGTAACGGGACGGTGACTCTCGCAGGGGCGGGGAGCTTGATCGATTTAACAGGTGATATCTATGTTGGCAGAAACGGCACGGGGACATTTAGCCAATCGAACGGCACGCTGGACCTGCATGGCAGGCGCATCCAAGTTGCCGATGGGGCCAACAGCATAGGCACGGTGAATCTGACCGGCGGCACGGTGGCTAATTCCCAGTGGTTTCATGTCGGTAGCAATCTTGGCTCCCTGGGCACAGTGAACATGAACTACACGGACTCTGCGACGATCCTGCAAACGGATCGGATCTACGTGGGGAATAACAACGGCACGGGGATCATGAATGTGCAAAGTGGGCGGCTGCGTTTAAATACCTTTGGGGAAGTCGGACGCGGAGGTGGCACGGGCACCTTGAATGTCTCTGGGGCGGGCCGCGTCGAGGCTTTCACCGGTGGTAGTGTGGATGATTTCTTCCGGGTTGGAGGGATAGACGGAGCTTCGGGCAATGGCACCGTGAATATCACCGCCGGGGGGCAACTCACGACTAACAACGGCTGGCTCACGATGGGGCAGAACGATGGCAGTGTGGGCTTAACCAAAGTGTCCGGAACGGGGTCATCACTCACGGCTCGCGGCATGATCGTGGGATGGAGTGGTTCCGGGAAAGGAACATTAACGATCGAGAATAACGCGGTGGCGACGAATTTCGGTCACGAACTGAGTATCGGCCGAGATCATGCGAATACCGAGGGCATTGTTAACATCACCAGTGGAGGCACCCTGAATGCCGGTAATGACGCCCGGATCGGCCATAACGGGAAGGGCACCGTAAATATTAACGCCGGCACCTTCAATGGTCAGGGCGGGTGGATCTACATTGGTGATGGTGGGGCGTCCAATGGAACGCTTAATGTGACCAATGGGGTCTTTAATAACGTGGCGGGAACGATGATCGGAAATAACGTAGGAGCCATTGGCACGGTGAATGTGACTGGCACCTCTACCTTCACCAGTGGGGAAGTCATGATGGTCGGCCGATACGGGAAAGGGACCTTTAATCAAAACGGTGGGGTGGTAAATGCCAATCAATGGATGGGCATTGGGGGCGATGGCAGTGGTGCGGATGGAACCTATAAGTTGGGAGCGGATAACGTGAGCGGAGGCAGGCTCAACGTCGCCTCGGAACTCTATGTAGGGAGATTGGCCTCGACCGGGCTGCTGGAACTGGGCACTGGGTCAATTCTGAGCATTGGTAACGTATTAAACATCGCTCAGGAAAGCGCAGCCGCTCGCGGCACGGTCCTGAACCACGGCGGCGCAATCACGGTCGGTGGCGAACTGAACGTGGGGGTCACCACCGCTGGGGCGGTGGGAGTTTATACCCAGACCTCCGGCTCCCTGACGGCCAATGGCATGGGGGGAGCAGGCGGAAACGATGCCAACACGGTGGGGCGCGATGGCGCTACCGGAACCTTAAGCATCAACGGCGGCACCGCCCAGATCAACGGAGGGCTGAATGTGGGCCGTGGCGGTGGTATTGGCGAGGTAAACATTGGTGGCGGCACCATGAATCATGATGGCTGGTTGACCGTGGGCAGAGATGGCGCAGGCACGGGCACGGTAAATGTTAGGAATAACGGAGTTTACACCCACAACCAGCTTGGGGGTGATTTCCTGCTCGGTTGGCAAAATGGCACGCACGGTTACGTGAATGTCGAGAGCGGAGGGAAGATGACTCACAACTGGTGGCTGCGCATTGGGATCGATGGCGGTTCCACCGGTCGCTTAAAAGTTGATGGTGCGGGATCCCTCTTCAAACATAACGATGGCACGGGGGGAGACTCTAGATTCTACATCGGAGAGGGTGGCGCAGGCGAACTGATCATTTCCAATGGGGGACAACTGATCCACGGTGGAGCGGAAACCCGTGTCGGATGGCATAATGGCTCGAACGGCAAAGTGGATGTGAATACGGGTGGTATCCTGACCTTGAACAACGGGTCACTCTTGGTCGGAAATGAATCCGGCTCCCTGGGCACGGTCGATGTGAAGAGTGGGGGTAAAGTTTCCGTGAACAACGGTTGGCTGCAAATTGGCGAAAGCGCCGGCTCCACCGGCACCGTGACGGTGGATGGCGTGGGCTCGCGCTTTGAACATGATCTCGTCAATGCTGGCCATTCGATGTCCATCGGACAAAGCGGCACTGGCACGCTCATCATTCGTAATGGAGCGGTCTTCAATGACGGTGGTTCTCGCGTGCTGGTAGGCCGGGACAACACGGGCGTGGGTTCCCTGCAAGTGCTCAGCGGAGGCACCTTCAACCACTCTATAGGCTATGACAGTGACGACTGGTCGCTCTTCATCGGCGGCACGCATGAAGCTGCTGGCACCGGCCGCGGCACGGCTACCGTTTCCGGAACCGGTTCCACCCTGAATTCCAACGCCATCCACATCGGTCGCAGTGGGGCCACTGGCTACTTTAATATCGCAGACAATGGCACCGTGAACACCATCTTCAATGTCGAAGTAGGTCTCTATGGGGGCAACGGAACGGTGAACAAGACCGGCGGCACGCTGAATGTGAATCGAGACTTGGTGGTCGGCCGCAGCGCCACGGGCTCCTTCACCAATAGCGGTGGCACCAGCAATGTGAATGGGTTTTACGTTGGTATTAACAGTGGAGCCGTTGGCACGGTCAATATCACGGGCGGCACGGTCCAAAACAATGGGTGGGTCGATATCGGGAGGAACGGCACCGGCACGGTAAATGTGGAAGAACCCACGGCCCGTTTCCTTGGTTCCATCTCGGACATGCAAGTTGGCTATGGAGCTGGCGGCTTGGGGACAGTGAATATTACCAACGGCGGCCAAATGACTCACAACTGGTGGATCAACCTCGGGCGTGGTGGTGGTTCCACCGGGAACATGCTCGTCGATGGCGTGGGCTCCAAACTAACCCAAGGCACCAGAGTCGATACCCAAGACAGCCGATTCAACATCGGGGCGGATCCAAATGATGGAGCCAACGTCCAGACCGGCACGTTGACCATCAGTGATCACGGCTTGGTCGAGCGCACTGCGCTGGGTGGGGAAGTCAACGTGGGCCGGAATGCTGGCTCCACCGGGACCGTCAACATCGAAGGCGGTGGACGTTTCACCAATGCCGGGGGGACAGCGTTCATTGGCGTCAATGGTGGGACCGGCTTCCTGAGTGTCTCCGACCCGGGATCTGAATTCTCCATCAATGGGGAACTATACGCTGGCTTCAATGGCGGCTCCAATGGCACCATCGAGCAATACGATGGTCTGGTTGCCTCCAACAACCTCCGCGTCGGCACGAACTCTGCCCTCGGCACCTATAGCATGTTCGACGGCACCATCACGGTTCCAGGCGACCTTACCATCGGCTGGCAAGGGACCGCCACTGGCGCGATGACCATTTCCGGCGGCACCGCCACGGTGAACACGGACACTTATGTTGGTGTGGACGGCACCGCTTCTGGCACGCTGAACATTGACGGCGGCACGCTGATCACCGGCCACCTCATCGTGGCACGGGATGCTGCGAATACTGGCACCGTGCAACTGGATGGTGACGGCACATTAGCGACCAACTTCATGACCAATGCTGCCGGAACTGCGCAGGTGAATTTCAATGGCGGCACCGTCCGTGCGCGGTCCAATCGAGTCAACTTCTTCGAGGGCTTCACGACGGCAAACAGCCAACTGCAAACGGGTGGCCTGCTCTTTGATTCCGCTGGCTTCTCCGCGAGCGCCACCAACGCCTTCGACGGTCCCGGTGGGATCACCAAAGTAGGCACCGGCACCCTCGCCTTGGCTGGACCGAACGTTTACAGCGGAGACACCTCCGTCCAAGGCGGCACCCTGCTACTAGGCGCCAGCAACGTTATCCCCGACGTCTCTGCTCTCAAGCTCAGCTCGGGCGCCACCCTGGCGACTGGTGGATTCAGCGATTCCACTGGCCCGCTCAGCGTGACTGGAACTGCCATCATCGACATGGCAGGTGGCGACTCAGTCCTCACCTTCGCCAACGTCGGCACTTGGACCAGCCTGTTGAACGTCTTGAACTACACGGGAGCTTCCTGGACGCTGGGCACGGATAAACTGATCTTTACCGCCGGCAGCGGCAGCATCAATCTGGCCAACGTCGAGTTCTACAGCGACAATGGTATCACCAAGATCGGCAGCGGCGGCGGTGGACTCATTGGCATCGAACTCGTTCCCGTCCCCGAGCCCGCAGCCATCCTTGCCACCAGCCTGTTAGGCCTGGCCATCCTGCGTCGGGAAACCCGCCGGCGGCGGATTTAAAGCATTCCCCAAAGGATCCGGTAGAATGTGGAGCAGTCCGCTGTGCTGCTCCACATTTGTTGTTATTTCGGTGGTGTCGAGCCTTTAGCGGCTTCAACGCGACAGCAGCATTCGGCGCGTGACTCTGGTGGGGCTAATGCTGGCGTAAGCCCGCAGAAATGTCCTGGGCGAATTCTGATGTCTGATCCACGGGGAGGGTTCGACGGGCTGAAGCCCCGGACTACGCTCCCTTAAAGTAGTCATCATCGCTCCGCGTGATGACCAGCGCGATTTCCCTGTCCCGCCACCGCTACGAATCACCATACGCCAGCGTGCCTGCCATGCGCCGTTGATGCCAACGCCGTCCTGCGCTAGGCAGGCTCAGACATCCTGACCTGGCCGGAAAAATCGATGATCTGATGGTTTGAAAAACGAGGGTTAGGTCCGTGCCTGGGTAGGTGGTTTCGGTCTCGTTG
>JANOAV010000097.1:0-11217 GCA_031411295.1 Verrucomicrobiales bacterium
ACGCTTAGTGCCGCTATCCTCGGTTGCTGGCTGAACGCAGAAGAATGACCAAGGGAATCGGGAGAATTGATTTGGAACATAAGCCAGTTAGGTGAAGTGAATTTTTGAATTACTACGTCGTAGGAATACAAAATTTGCAGATTTTGTTCAATCAAAATCTATAAAGGCTAGCCTATCCAAGCCAATTTTACGTGTAAGTGATTGATAACCAATAGGCAGACACCATGGAATAATTTCTGGATTCCTGCCAGGCTTGGCTTACTGACGGAAGGTTACTGACTCTTTTAGTATCCCGCTAGGGGAAATGATTTCCTCCCCGTGCTGGCGTGAGCCATTTTCACGCACGCACGGAAGTCATCTCGCAAGATCCTCCCGCAGACAATGCTTGATTTCCTCTAGTCCCTACCGCATTGGTCGGCTTTCCATTCACTATTACGCCCCCCAACAATGCAAAGCCTCTGGTCCGATTCTGACGCCGCCGAATTCTCGCAAAATGCCCTCAACCTGCGGGTTTATACCTCCCGCTTGCTCGGGAAAGATCCTCAACTGGTGCTCCATGGGGGCGGCAATACCAGCGTGAAAGTGCGCCACACCACTTTTTTGGGAGACGAGATCGACCTCCTCTACGTCAAAGGCAGCGGTGGAGACTTGGCGACCATTGAGGCTGGTGGATTTTCTCCCGTGCGTCTGACTGCGGCTCTTAAACTCGGGACCTTTGAGCAACTGAGCGATGCCGATATGGTGCGTGAACTCCGGGCCGCCATGCTGAATCCCGATGCTCCGACGCCCAGCATCGAAGCGATTGTCCATGCCATCATCGCCCCCAAGTTTGTCGATCATACCCACGCCAATGCCGTTGTGGCTGTAACCAATTTGCCCAATGGCGAGGCCGCCGTGAAGGAGATTTACGGTTCCCGCGTCATTATCATCCCTTACGTCATGCCAGGGTTCATCCTCGCGAAAACGATTGCCCAACTGTCGGCCGGGGCGGATTGGTCCAAGCTGGAAGGGTTGATTTTGCTGAATCACGGGATCTTTACCTTCGGTTCCAATGCCAAAGATAGCTACGAGCGCATGATCAAGCTCGTGGGTGAAGCCGAGGCCTACCTGGCCAGCAAAGGCGGCGGCCCCGAAGCCTGGGCCAAGGCCGAGCCTAGCATTACATCCGACGACCTCAAACAACTGGCCGCCATCCGCAAGGCCGTCGGCAAAGTCCGCGGCAAGGCCGTCCTGGCACAGTATGACGACTCCGAAGAGGCCGCTGGGTTTGGCTCCCGTCCCGATGCCAAGGCACTAAGCAGCCGCGGGCCACTTACGCCGGACCACACCATCCGCACCAAGCGCCTGCCGGCCTGGCTTGAGGATGTTGCCAGTGTGGAGCAATACGCCGCCGCCTATCACAACTATTTCGAAGACAACCAAAAAGGTGAAACCGAACTGGACGCAGCCCCGCGCTGGGCCGTGTGGCCTGGAAAAGGGGTCGTTAGCTTCGGGGCCAATCGCGTCGAGGCTGGGATCATTTCGGACATTGCCGCTCACACTTACCGCACCATCCAACAAAGCGAAGCGCTCGGCGGTTGGACTGCTCTGGGCGAGAAGGATCTCTTCGAAATTGAATACTGGGAATTGGAACAAGCCAAACTTCGCAAAGCGGGCACTCCCCCACCCTTGCAAGGCAAAGTGGCCATCGTCAGCGGAGCTGCCGCCGGCATCGGTCGCGCCATCGCCCAAGCCTTGCACGCTCAGGGTGCCGTGGTTTTTGGACTCGACCTCAACCCTGCCATCACTGAACGATTGAATGCTCCCGGCTTGGAAGGCATCGTCGTCAATCTGACCAACTATGATGCCGTGAAAGCCACCGTGGAGAGCATCATCCAGCGCTGTGGCGGATTGGATATCCTAGTCAGCAATGCCGGCATTTTCACCGCCGGAGCCAACTTTGAAGACATGGATCCCGCCAATTGGGCGAAGAGCATGGAAGTAAACCTAACCAGTCACATGCGGCTGCTCTCGTTCTGTGTGCCCTACTTGAAACAAGGATTCGACCCCACCGCCATCTTTGTCGGCAGCCGCAATGTAGCCGCTCCGGGTGCGGGCGCTGGCTCCTACTCCTGCGCCAAAGCGGCCGTCACTCAACTCGTCCGCGTGGCCGCCTTGGAATTGGCTCCCAACGGAGTGCGCGTCAATATCATTCATCCAGACGCCGTCTTCGATACCGAACTCTGGACGCCCGAAGCCCTCCAGCGGTCGGCCGAACGTTACGGAATCACCGTGGATGAATACAAGACGCGCAACCTGATGAAGACGGAGATCAAATCCGCCGATGTCGCCAACATGGTCTGCACCATGGCCGGCACCGCCTTTGCCAAGACCACCGGAGCCCAAATCCCCGTGGACGGCGGCAACGACCGCGTCATCTGACCTAGCATTAGGATTAGAGCCCCAGCACCCCCGGCACTATGGAGCCGGAGCAGGCGCAATCGGAGCAGGTGGCTGAGCAACGGGAGCGGGAGCAGGTGTCGGAGCAACTACCGGAGCAGATGGCTTAGCAGCCACCGCAGGAACCGGAGGTAATTGTTTCATCAAACGATACAAATCACTGTCCGTGGATAGCACCAAGGTGGTATCCCCCGCAATTACCTGCTCATAGGTGTCGAGGGTTTTCTGAAAGTTGTAGAACTCAGCCGCATCAGGAGAACTGTTGAAAGCCCCCGCATAAATGTTGGCTGCCTCCGCATCAGCTTTACCCCGGATGGTCTGCACCTTTTGATAAGCCTCGGATTGGATTCGCTTCAGTTCCCGCTCCCGCTCCCCACCGATCCTCGCAGCTTCGCCTGCGCCCTCAGAGCGGAAACGTTCCGCAATTTGCGCACGCTCGCTGGACATCCGTTCGTAAATTTTGCGCTGGGTCTCATCACTGTAATTAAGCCGTTTAAAGCGGGCGTCCAACAGTTCGATCCCCAAAGAGGCCAGCGACGCCCGGGCTTCGGCCATGATTTGCTCCTCCACCACCGTGCGGCCTTGGCTGATCGCCAAAATGGCCGAGATGGGAGCATCGTTGGCATTCTCGGGAGTTTCTGGTTGCAAGGTCTTGCGGGTTTTATCGGATCGTATCAACTCGATTAAATCATAGCGCGCCACACAGTTGAGCGTTGCCCCACCGATGATATCATCAAGTCTGGACTGAGCGGAGCGCTCATCGCGCAGGGCCAGAAAATACTTCAAAGGATCAGCCACTCTCCAGCGCGCAAAGTTATCGACCATCAGGAAGACCTTATCCCGCGTCGTCATCGCCAACGGGCGACCGTCCCACTCCAAGGCTCGCTTTTCGATTCGATTGACGTCTTGTATAAATGGGATTTTGAAATGCAGCCCCGGATCAGTCACCGGCTCGCCAATGCGCCGACCGAACTGCGTGATGATCACTGTTTCAGTGACGTGAACTTGGTAAATGCTGGCCACCCCAAGCAATGCGAGGATGCCAACCAAAACGAGTCCGAGGATAGAGGAGATTTTTGTCATAGTGCGAAAAGTAAAATGTTAACGACGATTGGCCGCTGGGGCAGGGATGATCGGACCGTTTTCGCCAAGCGGGAGAAACGGCACCACCCCGGAGATCTTGTCATCAATGATGACCTTCTTGCCCAACTTCGGCAGAATCTTCGCCATCGTCTCCAAGTAAAGCCGACGACGCGTGATGTCAGGATTTTGCTGATAGGCTTTGAACACCGCACTGAAACGGTCAGCATCTCCTTTCGATTCGTTCACCCGCTTCAGGGCCTCCCCTTCCGCCTCGGCAATCAATTGAGAAGCCTGGCCTGCGGCCTTCGGCACAACTTTATTATATTCTCCGCGGGCTAAATTGATCAACTGCTCCCGCTCCTGCTGCGCTTGGTTCACCGAATCGAACGCTGGCCGCACCGACGGCGGTGGGTTGATTCCTTTGAGTTGCAGTAGATCCACCGTGACCCCCAGTTGATAGCGATCACACATCTCCTGAAGTTGCGTCTTGGCCTGGCTTTCCATTTCCAACCGCCCGACGGTGATGGCCTCATCCACCGTCCGGTCCCCCACCACAGACCGCATTACACTCTCGGAGCAATCCCTCATGGTTTCGTCTGGATTTTTCACATCATACAAATAGGCGACTAGGTTCGTGATTCGATACTGCACGACCCATTCCACATGCACTGCATTCAGATCTCCGGTCACCATGTTTGAAATAACCTTATCGTCTCCCGGTTCACCATACTGGGCCGGGTGCGTCGCCCCTGGTGTGGCAAAGCCAAACTCCAGCTTCAACTGCCGACGCACGGATTGAATGTCCACGGCATCAATTCCCATGGGAAATTTGAAATGCAGTCCCGGTAGAATGCGCTCCTCCGCGATTTTGCCGAACCGTAATTTAACGGCTTCTGATTCCGCAGGCACACTATACCACGTGGATTGGAGGAAAAACAGGACCACGATTCCCAAAATGATTTTTACAATTAAGCCCACCGGGACTTGGGGATTTTCGTTACGCTGGATGATGGTAGAGTTCGGCATGGCGGACCGATAGAGCCGTTCCCGAGGACAAGCCAATGATAATTCTCCCCCATGTTTGGAATCCCCCACCCACATCTAGGCCACTGCCCAGCCGGCCATCCCCCCCATCGGAAGATACCTGAGGCCTTGATAAGAGAATTGTTTTGGGTGATTGCGTGATTTTTGATTCGCTTTATGTTGGGCGATCATTAATCTCTCCGCCAGTCTCGGCTCCCCCCCCCACTTTCCTTTACAAACAACTATGGCACGTCGTAAAAAATCATCCGTGAACCCTTTCGTTCTCATCGGCAGCTTAGCTGCGGTGGGCGCGGCCGTCGGCGGATACATGATGCTCAGTGGCAAGCACACCGACACCTTTGGCTCCATTTCCAAACTGGACCCAACGGAGTATCTCACCAACTCCACCAGCCTCCAAGGCAATACCTACCAGCTCACGGCCACCATCACGGAGCGGATCAAGAACACCTCAGAAGGACGACTCTATTCCATGACCGCCAAGTCTGAAAAAGGCGGACCACCCGAGGATCTATCGGTGCTCTTTCCTGCCACCTACAGCTCAGAGACGATCCAGACCGGGCAGGAAATGACCCTCAAAATCGAGGTTGACCTCCACGGACTCATTCGCGTTACCGATATCAAACGTTCCTAAATTTTGCCATCACCCCAATGCCCCACGCCGCCATGAAAATCTTCTCCTTCTGCTTCGCCAGCCTCATCCTCATCCCCACCCTGCCTGCTCAGGTCCCAGATGCTCCCGCCGGTGGTGGCAATACCACCATCGTCAACAATCAGCAGAAGGATGAGCCCAAACCATTCGTGGGGAATGACATGCCGTTCCTCGACCCCGGTAGCGAGACTGCCTCCTGGAACGGTAAAGCCTGGAACGTCACCAATAACCGCCTCATTCGCGGACGATTCGAAAAATACCTCGCAGCCCCCGAGGACGATTCCGAACAAGACCAGGCTTACCGCAAGGTCGTCAACGAAATCATCCAAGCGCTTACGCCCAAGCAGGGCGCCTTGCCTAATTTAAACAAAGCCGTCGGATTGCTTCCCTTAGCCGCTGAATTCCCCATTGATGCCAGACTCTGCGATGCCATTGCCAGCGCCATTTACACCGTCTGGATGGTCCAGAAAAACGAAGCCGCCATGGTGGCTGCCAACAAAGCAATGGAAAAGGAGATTGGCGACTTAGCCGTGCGGGTCGAAGTGGGGGCCGAAGGGAATAAAATGGACAGTGACAATTCCTCTGGCGGTGGTGGCGGGAAAGGCGGGGCTGGCGGCACTCCTGGCCAGACCAAGAAACAGAATCCTCCCACCAAGGGTGGCGGCGGCAGCCCGGCCCAGGACCTCTCCCAGTTCACCAGACTCGGCATTGATACGCAGAAAATCCTCGAGCGCCAGGCCATGCGCACTGCTAATACTCTCAAGTTTGGCATCAACGAACTCAAATCCAAACTCGAGTTTCAAGCCTTGATCGTGCAGTTGTTTCTCCAACGCCGCTTTCAGCACGTCCTCATCTCCTGCCGCATTTACAATAACATGTTCAGCGGCCAGGATCGGGAACTGAAAATCAAAGAAGGATCCGATGTCGAAAAAATGTTCGCCAAGGGCCTTGGTGTCAATCCGACCATCTCCACCTTGGAAACCTTCGCCAGCGAAGCCATCCGCGATGTCGATGAAGGCGTCAAATCCTTCGAATATTCGCTCGACAAGCAGGAACTGCAAACGGCCTCAAACCGACTCCTCGAGGCTTTCGGCATCGGGGAATACCTCCCCCGGGTTCGCACCTTGGAACGCAAGAAAAAAGAGCGCATCCTGGAATTCACCCGTGATTTCAACATGCTCATTTCCTCCTGCGAAATGAAAGATTTCGGCCGGGCGGATGAGATCCTCTCCAAGGTAAAATCTCGTTCCACCGACTTCGACGACTCAAAATTCCGCGCTGCCATCGAGTCCTCCAAAGCGGGTGCCAACATGCACATCGAGTCTGCCAAGATGGCCGCCATGAACAAGGACACCAAGAAAGTGGAGGACGAAATCAAAGCCGCCACGTTGCTCTGGCCGACCAATCCTGGACTGACCGCCTTTACCAAAGACCTCAGCGAGACTGGCAACATCCAGACCCGCATCATCATGGATTTCGATAGCTTATTGGCCCAGCAAAACTATCGTCAAATCGCCAAGGACATGGTGAAATACTCTGGTGCCATGATCAACATGCCGGAAAAGGCCGAAAAGTTGAAAGAAGTGCTCGAAAAGGTCAAGAAATCTGAAACTGCCGTCATCAAAGCAGATGAACTGGCCAAGAGCGACAACGCTTGGGGCGCTTGGGAAAGCGTGCAAGAGGCGCTGATCGAAATGCCGGATGACAGCGAACTCAACAAGCGCGGATCCCAATTATCGTCCCAAGTGTCGGACTTCGCCCAAGCCTTGGCTCGCGCCAAAGCTCTCGAAGCCAAAAAACAATACGGAGCCAGCCTGGCCTGGTTTCTCAAAGCCAAACGCATCTATCCGGTAAGCCGCCTGGCCAAAGAAGGCATCGCCCGCAATGCCGATGCCATTTTACCGGACCCAGGCGCGTCTAATCTCAATCTGCCTCCTCCAACCAAATCCACCGCTCCAGAGATCTCTGAACTACTCCCACCACCGACGAAAGTGGCCCAGTGAGTTTCCGTCTCGAAATGCTGCAAGTGGCCCGCCTGGCCCCCAATCTTTTAGGCGACGCAGCCACGTTAGTGGGAGATTTCCTGCTCTCCCAGCTTAATCCGGACGGAGGCTTCAAGGATCGCGCAGGTCGGAGCGATCTTTATTATACACTGTTTGGCGTGGAGGGCTTGCTCGCCCTGCAGCAGCCACTTCCTCACGAATCCATCCGTCATTTCCTCCGCAGTCATGGCACGGGGGACCGTTTGGATTTCGTGCACCTCAGTTGCCTGCTGCGTTGCTGGTCAGCGCTGGGCGGGGCGGAACCCGAATTGTTGCAGACGCTGAGCCAACACGTAGAGAAATTCCGCACCCTCGACGGCGGCTACAGCCAGAAACCCAACGCCCAGCGGTGCACCGCCTACGGCTGCCTCTTGGGCTGGGCCGCTCAAGCCGATGCCGGCCACCCCATGGAAGATCGCCACCACCTGGAAACCTGCCTTGAAAGCCTCCGCACCGCCGATGGTGCATACGCCAACGAGCCTGGACTTCCCTTCGGAACCACCACCGCCACCGCAGCCGCCATCGCCCTGCATCGCCAACTCCGCCGAACCCCCAATCCAGCACTGGGAAATTGGCTCCTGCAACAAGCCGACACAGCCGGAGGATTCAAAGCCTTCCCTCAGGCCCCCATGCCAGACCTACTTTCCACCGCCGTAGCCCTGCATGCGCTTGATGCCCTCCAAACAGACTACGCTCCGCACAAGGAGGCCTGCCTCGACTTCATTGACACGCTCTGGTCCGCCGAAGGGGGCTTCCATGGAACTTGGGCTGACGATGTCTTGGACTGCGAATACAACTACTACGGCCTCCTCGCCCTGGGCCACCTCAGCCTCTAAGATACCTCCTTTCCCCAACAACTTCGGCCTCAGCTGCCGCTATATTTCGTGTGAAACCTTTCGTCCGCCTCTTGCATTGTGAACTTCTGGTTTTATGCTTACCATAATCAAGATCCCAAAACCAACCAAATCCCCCCTAGATTTCCCTCCATCCTCGACTCCTGATAACCTCAAGATCGACAACCAGTAACTCATGATGAATAATTTTACCCCCCGAGCCCAACAAGTCCTGGCCCTCGCGCGTAAGGAAGCGGACCGCTTCAATCATAACTACGTGGGCACGGAACATCTTTTGCTGGGCCTAATAAAGTTAGGCCAAGGTGTGGCCGTCAACGTCCTGCAAAAATTGGGCCTCGACTTGGAAACCGTGCGCATGGAAGTGGAAAAGCACGTCGGTTCCGGCCAGGAATCCAAAATGGCGGGCAACATTCCATATACCCCTCGAGTCAAGAAAGTCCTCGCGCTGGCCAGCAAGGAAGCCCGCGCGCTAAACCACAGCTATGTAGGCACGGAACACATTTTATTGGGCCTCCTGCGCGAAGGTGAAGGCGTGGCCGCCCATGTGCTAAAGAGCTTGGAAATCGACATCGAACGGACCCGCACGGAAATCCTCAAGGAGATCGACCCTAACTTCACGCCCTCAGCCGAGGATGAAGAAGAAGCCCCCACCTCTAGCACTGGTAGCTTCCAAGAATCTCCCCCCCCCGCCTCGGGGAAGGCCAAAGATAGCAAGACCCCAGCCCTCAAGGCCTTCGGTCGCGATCTCACCGAGATGGCGCAGAAGGCCGAATTGGATCCGGTTATCGGTCGGGCCGATGAAATCGAGCGCGTGATTCAAATCCTTTGCCGCCGCACCAAAAACAATCCTGTCCTCATTGGTGAAGCAGGCGTGGGCAAGACCGCCATCGTTGAAGGTTTGGCGCAGGAAATTGTGGCTGGCAACGTGCCGGAACTACTGCGCGACAAAAAAGTAATCACCTTGGATCTCGCACTCATGGTGGCAGGGACCAAGTATCGCGGCCAGTTCGAGGAACGCATCAAGGCCGTGATGGACGAAATCCGTCGCAGCAAGAATGTGATTTTGTTCATCGACGAACTCCATACCATCGTTGGCGCAGGCAGTGCCGAAGGCGCCATGGATGCCTCCAACATTATCAAACCCGCCCTGAGCCGGGGCGAGATGCAGTGCGTGGGTGCCACCACGATGAACGAGTATCGCAAGTATATCGAGAAAGACTCCGCACTGGAGCGTCGCTTCCAAACCGTCAAGGTGAACGAGCCCAACATTGATGACGCCATCAAGATCCTCATGGGGATCCGTCATAAATATGAACTGCACCACAAGGCCGTCTATGACGACGACGCTATTGCTTCCGCCGTGCGACTGTCCGACCGCTACCTCACTGGACGATTCCTGCCCGACAAGGCCATCGACATCATGGACGAAGCCGGTTCCCGCGCCCGCATCGCAGCACTGACCCGTCCACCCCAGCTTAAGGAAATTGAAGCCGAGATCGAGGAGATCCGCATCAACAAGGAAAAGGCGATCAAGGATCAGGATTTCGAAAAAGCCGCCAGCCTGCGCGATCATGAACGCCAAGCCAAGAAGCGCTTGGAAAACGTGCTCGAAGAGTGGCGGCACTCTAACGAAGAGAAAAAAGTCCGCGTGACGAACGAAGAAATTATGGCGGTCGTTTCCAAATGGACCGGCGTGCCACTGCAACGCATGGAAGAAAAGGAAACGCAGAAACTCCTGAAGATGGAAGACGAAATGAAGCGTCGCGTCATCGGTCAGGACGAGGGCATTACTGCCATTTCCAAGGCCCTCCGCCGCAGCCGTGCCGACTTGAAGGATCCGCGTCGCCCCATCGGCAGCTTCCTCTTCCTTGGGCCTACTGGTGTTGGTAAGACCTACCTCGCCCGCAATCTTGCCGAATTCATGTTTGGCGATCCGGATGCGCTGATCCAGATCGACATGTCTGAATACATGGAGAAATTCACCGCCAGCCGACTGGTGGGCTCCCCTCCGGGCTACGTGGGCTATGAGGAAGGCGGTCAACTTTCCGAAGCCGTGCGTCGTCGGCCCTACAGCGTGGTGCTGTTTGACGAAGTGGAAAAAGCCCACCCGGATGTGCTGCATTTGCTCCTGCAAATCCTGGAAGAAGGCACCCTAACCGACAGCATGGCCCGGAAGATCGACTTCCGCAATACCATCATCATCATGACCTCCAATGTTGGGGCTGAACTCATCAGGAAACAGAACACCATGGGCTTCGGGGCCATGGGCGTTGATGCTGCCCATGAGGACTACGGTGCCATGAAGGACAAGATCACGGAGCAGGCCAAGAAAGTTTTCAAACCTGAATTTATCAACCGTCTGTCTGCCCTCATCGTCTTCCACACTCTGAGCAGGGAAAACATCCTGCGCATTGTAGATCTGGAAGTGGACAACGTGCTCAAGCGCATCAAAGACAAGGGCATCAATGTGACCTTGGATCAAAGTGCGCGCGATTTGCTGATGAAAGAAGGCTACGATCCCATGTATGGCGCGCGTCCGATGCGTCGGGCGGTCGAGACTTACATCGAAGACCCGCTCGCGGAGCATTTGCTGCGTGGAGAAGTCAAAGATGGCGACACCGTGGCCGCCACCCTGCCCGAGGGCGAGAAATTCCTCAAATTTGTGATCGAAACCAACGGTCAAAGCAAGCCGCATCCAGACAAGGATACGGCCATCGAAGCCGAGGTCACGGCAGCAAACCCTTAAAGCAGGCAGTCCTGCCTGAAAATACTCAACCGCAGGCGCGCTCCCACCGGAGCGCGCCTGCTGCTTTAAGTAGTCATGGGCTTCAGCCCGCACACACGTCCCAAGCGGACTCAAACGTCCGATTCACGGGGAAGGTTCCACGGGCTGAAGCCGAATGGCGCTTACTTAGTGCCCAAAACCTTGTGGTATCAGCTTTGCCTAGGTTTGGCTTGCAGCACAACCGACTTGGCCCCGCCACAAAGCTGCTCGCAAAGTAGCCGTCATCGCTCCGCGTGACGGCAGGCGTTAGCGTGCGCATGCGAGTTCGGAGCACGTCTGCCTAGCGCAGGACGGCGTTGGCATCAAGGGCGCATGGCAGGG
>JANOAV010000098.1:0-53307 GCA_031411295.1 Verrucomicrobiales bacterium
AGTAAAACCAGCACCGGTCTCTGGAATCTCTCTGGCACCAACACCTACACCGGCGCGACCATGAATGGCTTCAGCAATCCCGCTGGTGCTGGCTTGGTCTTTCAAGGCATTCAGGCCCTATCACCCAGCACCACCCTGAGCCAGACCCATGCTGGCGGAGTAGGTGGTCACGGCACCATCAAGCTCTTGGATGACGCTGCCGTTCCAGCTTCCCGCTCCGGTGTGAACATTAGCATGGCCTCGAGCAATACGACGAACACGCTGACCCTGTTTGTCGGCAACAATAGCACGACCAACGGCGGCACCAGCGCAGGAACGACCACGGGCAGCACCATCGCACTAGGTAATCTGAATTTTACCCAGTCAGTCGTCGGCAATACCAGCCAGACCCTGAACGTCACTGGCGCGAACAGCTATCGGCTCCAGCTCAACAACGTGAACCTGCCCGCTACGGTGGCGAGCACCGTGGGTTGGACCGGCGTCTTCAATCCCACCACCGCCGCCCTCACCATCGGTGGCGCCGTGCAGCAGACGGCAGGTAGCGCGGCGGGCACCATGGCTTTGAATTTGGACGGCACCGCTATTGGCAACCAGATCACGGGCAATATTTTGAACTCCTTGGATGGAGCCCCAAGGGCATTAAGTCTCACCAAGACGAACTCCAGCACGTGGGAACTCTCTGGAGCCAACTCCTATACCGGCACCACCACCATCACCGGCGGGAGCCTCCAAATAGGCAGTGGTGGCACTGGCGGCTCCCTCAGCACCAGCAGCGCCATCAGTGTGAGCACTGGCGCGATCTTGGCCGTGAACCAGACCGACACCGTCACCCAAGGCACCGACTTTACTAGCGCTGCCATCACTGGCGCTGGCAGCTTTAGGCAGGCAGGCTCTGGCACGACCGTTTTAAATCTCGCTAACACCTACTCCGGCGGCACCACGATCACCGCAGGCGCACTGGTGGCAGGGAGCAGTAGCACGGGAGCGATTACCAACGGCCCCCTTGGCACAGGATCCGTTCTGCTCGGCAATATTACCGGCACGAGTAATGCGAATCTGCTCATCGGCGGAGCCTTCACCGTCGGCAACAATATTACCGTTCAGACCGGCAGCACAAGCAACACGATCACGCTCGGCGGCAGCTCCGCAGCGGCTGCCACCTTCAGCGGCACCATTAAACTCGGCACCGCGTCAGCGGCGGCTAAAGACGCCACTTTCCTTGCCTTCTCTGGCGGGAGCATGGATTTCACTGGTGTGATCAGTGAAAACACCAGTGCCACGACCGACGCCAATGTGGTGATTGGGAACGGCAGCAATCTTGGCACCGTGAAGTTCAGCAACCCTGCCAACGCCTACGATGGGATCACGACCATCAACGCTGGCACGCTCGAGACCATGAAGTTTAGCAACAATGGGAATACTAGTTCCATCGGCACCGGGAGCGCTCAAGTGGTCGCCAACTCTGCGCAAACGCTGGTGATCAATGGCAGCACCCTCAAGTTCACCGGAACCACCGGTAACGGCAGCACCAACCGCCTCTTCACCATCGGCACGGCAGGGGCGACGCTCGATGCCTCCTCAAGCGACGACACCCCGCTCACCTTCACCAATAACGGTTCGCTAGTGGCTTCAGGCACGGGGGACCGCAACCTGATACTGACGGGTGGCAGCGCAGTATTGACGGTCAATTCGCTGGCCAGCGTGATCGCCAATCCGAGCAGTGGCAATACGTCGGTTACCAAAAGCGGCAGCAATACGTGGTCACTCACTGGCGACAACGCCTATACCGGAGGCACCACGATCACGGGCGGCCAACTGCTGTTAAGCGGAGGCGGCCACTTGGCAGACGCCGGCACAGTTACGATGACGGGCACCAGCTCGTTTGACATCGCTGGCATCACTGGCGGGAGTGAGAAAATTGCGGCGCTGATTGGCACGGGTAGCACGGCCGTGAATCTAGGGGCGAATAAAGGGCTGGAACTGGGTGGTGGCACGGCTGAATTCTCCGGGAATATTTCCGGCACTGGCACCACCGGCGGGATCACCAAGTCCGGGTCAGGCGTGCAGACCTTCAGTGGAAACAATACTTACACTGGCAGCACCAATGTCACCGGGGGCACTCTGCTCTTGGGCTCGGATACCGCGCTGCCCAGTGCGGCGGCATTGAGTCTCAGCAGCGGCACGTTGAATACCGGCGGGTTCAGCCCCAGCACGGGAGCAGTGAGCGTGAATGGGGCGTTCACCTTGGATCTGGGCGCGCCGGGAGGGACTTCCATTCTCTCCTTCAATAGTGTCGGCACTTGGACGGGCTTGCTGACCGTATGGAATTATACCGGAGCCCCATGGATGACTGGGGGGGATAAATTGACCTTTGCCAGCACCGCCGGAATCGACCTCACTAAAGTGGCGTTCTTCAGCGACGACGGACATACTGCGGTGGGCACTGGCGGCGGCGGATTGATTCCTTACGGCGGTGCAAACTTTGAGTTAGTGCCGGTGCCAGAACCCACCGCACTGGGCGCTTGCGGAGCGTTGTTAGGATTCCTTGGGTTCCGCCACCGCCGTTCGTCCGCGCAACAACGCAAATTAGCAGAAACCAGAGCTGCGGCTGCGCCCCGGCGGATTTGACCCTCTTTACGAATGTGTCTGTGGGGATGAGGATCCCTGCAAAAGCAACGCTGGCAGATGGGGATTTGCCAGCGTTGACCATCAGACCAGAACGCCGCTTGGTTGGGGAACCAAGCGGCGTTTGCTGTTTGGGGCGGATCGATCGAACTGGAATTTATCATCGATGCCGTTTCACCTCTAGGACGACTGCCGTGCCCAAGCCCCAATCCCCAATCCCAATGGGGCCGACCCCAGCGTGACCATTCCGAGGAGCACCGGAGAGTCCCGCCGTTTTGACCGGGCGCGACCAAATCGGGAGTCATACCTACATCAAAACCGGGTCAGTTACGAGCGAGTTTATGATTGTCTGCCTACGGGTGCGCAGCCATTATCTTTCAAAGTCATATCCATCAAAATCAACGCAGCCCACTCATGGAAATCCGAGCAACTTTTCATCCCCCCATCGTGAAACCATTCCCAGTCCTCATGCTAGCTTCGCTTCTCGCAGCCACCGCCATCGGCACGTCCCACGTCTCGGCGGAAACGAAGGCGGCTGCGAAGCCTGCGCTGAACGAGGCCGGAAACAAACTGCTCGCGAAATACGCCGACCTGCTCAAGGCCTCGCAGGCCGAAGTTTCGAAGGTGATTCCTAACGTGAATGAGCAATCTAAAACTGCCTTTCAGAAAGCCCGGGAAGCGATCAAGGGAGCGGAGGCCGCAGTCACTACAGCCCAGCAACCGCTAGGTAAAATCCAAGAGGCCAAGGCGTTAGTGGAGCATGCGAAAGGCAAGTGGATTGGCGGGGCGGAGAAGGGCATCGCCAAGGCGGAGGCTGATCTTAAGAAAGCGACGACGGATGCGGAACGCGAAGCCGCCAGGAAAGAGATTGCCAAGTGGCAGGCCAACAAAGAGGACGGGATCAAAGCGCTCAAGGAACGTCAGGCTGCCTTGGACAAGGCGACCGCCGATGAGTCCAAGGTGAAGCAGGCGAATCAGGTCGCGCAGGCGGCCCTGAACCAGGCCCAAGCTAACGAAACTGCGGCGGCCAAAGTTATGCTAGCAGCAACGGAGCCTTTCCTGTCGAACGATAAACTGGACGCCCAACTCATGCGTGCCGCCATCCTAACCAACGCCACGCCAGCTGGTCTGGCCGAGTTTGGCCAGCAGGGCAAGGAACAAGAATCGATGGTCGATAAACTCCTCTCCGATGTCCCCCTCATGAAACAGATGCTGGAGGCAGGCGGAGCGCAGAATGGTAAATACGGTCAGGCAATCCAGATTTATGCCCGCATCCTGAAGGCCAGCCCGAAGGCTAAAGACGGGGTTTTACAACGCTTGGCGTTGGCCACCAGTTTGGAGCATGCGGTGCCGATTGCGCAAAGCAATCCCAAGGATCAACCTAACGCGCCAGCTACCGTGGATCCGGTGAAGCGCTACCAGCACTACGAGAAGGCCTATCTTGCGGGTGAACTTGATGCTATGTTCAAGAATTTCTCCACTTGGGAATATCGCATGATTGTTCAGTGTGATGCCCCGGATGAAATTTTGGCCTGGGGCCGGGAAATGCTGCGCAACTATCGGCCCGACTATGTTACTACGCCGGACTATGGCTGGCGGTATTCCGTGCTAGTGAAATCGGACTGCCTCTATGGATCGCAGGATGTGGACAAGGATCTGCCTGAGTTGCAGAACTATCAGAACATCGTTAAGAACGGCGGAGTATGCGGCCGCCGGGCGTTTTTCGGGCGCTTCATTTTGTCCAGCTTTGGCATTCCGACTTGGGGTGTGACCCAGCATAAACATGCCGCAGTCGGTCGGTGGACTCCGAAAGGCTGGGTCGTCAATCTGGGGGCGGGCTTTCAGCACAGTTGGTGGGATAAGGACGAAGCTCCTCGCAGCGGCTCTGATTTCTTGTTGGAAACGCAGGCCCGAGTGGTGCCGCAGGATTTCATGAAAGTCTTGCGCGCCCAGTGGGTCAGCGATGTGCTTAACGAGCAGGATTACAACGAACGCAAGGGCGTCCCAGGCGGCTTCTGGAGCGCCCTGGCGCATTACCAGTCGATGGCGATTGCTACCGCCACCAAAGCCGTGGCCCTGGCTCCCGTGGGCCAAGACGTGGCCGAATCCAATGATTCAAAGGAAAAGACGCCCACTGAGCAAGCGAAGGTATCCGACGCAGACCAAAAGCTTGCCGTGGGCAAAGACGGGGTCATCACGATTCCGGCGGTGCTTTGCAGCAAGGCCAACGGCGTAACCGCCATGAAGAGTTCCGGCAGCGGCATGCAACTCCATTTAACGCGTGATCTGAATGCGCCTCACAAGTTCGAGTGCACCTTCGACGCACCGCAAGCTGGGAAGTATGCCTTTGCGGCACAGGTGGTGACCATTCAGTCCGATCAAAAGTTGCTCCTGGCCGCCAATGATGCCAAGGCTCCAGTTGAAATTGCGGTGCCTTACACCGTTGGTAAGTGGCAAGCGACGAAGCCCGTCGAAGTCGTCCTCACGAAAGGCCGTAACACCCTCCATTTCACCCATCCAGCGCCCAATCGCGGCGTTACTATCAAGCAGTTCGCCCTCACCCCAGTTAAATAATCTACCATCTACTCTTATGACCAAGCACACCCTGACGAGCCTTCTATCCGATAAACTTGTGCTGCGCCTGCGGCCCTCGAACCTCCTTGCGGGCACTGTTGCCCTAGCAATGTTACTGGCCAGCAATTTGCCGGCTCGCGCGGAGGAAGCGAAGACCGCAGCCGAAGCCGGCAAGCCCATGCCGCGGCCCGATGGCAAGCCTGCGGACATGACCAAGCCCGTGCAGGTGTTCATTCTGATGGGGCAGTCTAACATGGTGGGCTTGGGCAAAATTTCCGGACCGGAAGGTTCGCTGGAAAACGCCGTGAAGACCAAGAATTTGTATCCTTACCTAGTGGATGACGAAGGAAAATGGACCGAGCGCAAGGACGTCCGCAATGTCCGCGTCATGGTGGGCCGGGGCGGTGGCATGCAGCTTTTCAACAATGAATTCATGACCATCTCTGGCAAGACCATGGGTCCGGAATATGGCATTGGACATCCGGTCGGCAATGCCATCGAGGCACCGGTCATGATCCTTAAGAGCTGCATCGGTAATCGCAGTCTGGGCTGGGATCTCCTGCCACCAGACAGTGAGCGGTATGAGTTTGAGGGGAAAGTCTATCCCGCCTACAAGGAAAAGCCAGACTCCTGGCCCGCAGACCCCGCCAAAGGCAAAGAGACGCCAGCGCCAGAGTGGCTGGATAAAGCCGGTAAGCCGATCGATTGGTATGCGGGCAAGCAATACGACGATGACACCGCCAACGCGAAGAAGGTGCTCTCGGAACTCGATAAATACTATCCTGGCGCCACGAAATATGAAGTGGCGGGATTCTTTTTCTGGCAGGGCGAGAAGGATGGTGGGAATGCCGCCCACGCCGCCAAATACGAAGCGAACCTCGTCAGCTTCATCAAACATTTGCGCAAAGATTTCGAGTCTCCGAACGCGAAATTTGTCCTTGCTACCTTGGGCGAATCCACCAAGGGCAGCGACGGCAATGGCGGCAAAATCCTCGAGGCCCAACTGGCCGTGGACGGCACCACGGGCAAGTATCCGGAGTTCAAAGGCAACGTTGCCACCGTTTATGCCAATCCTTTATCCAAAGGCGGCAGCGGTAACAGCCACTACAACGGCAACGCGGAAACGTATATGGACGTTGGCGAAGCGATGGGCAAGGCCATGGTAGGTTTGCTCCAAGCAGGTAAGTGATAGCGCATCATCGCCCACGCCACTGCACCAATCCTCCAACCCAGAATCTCTAAGTTATGAATTTCCACCACTCATCCAAAACCTCGAGCCGATTCACTTGCCCCGCAGCGTTGCTGTTGCTGCTGGCGATTGGCGCCCAAGCCCGCACCTGGACCAGCTCCGACGGAGCGAAGACCTTCGAGGGCGAACTGAAATCCTACGATCCTGCCACCGGCTCGGTCAGCGTTACCCAGCCCGGAGGGAAACTGATGAAATTTACGCAGGACAAACTCTCCGCAGGAGACATTGCGTTTCTGAAAGAGAATGGGAAAACTGCCGCCCCAGCGGCTGGCAAGCTGGGCGCTGCGAAAACCAAAATCGATACTAGCAAACTCTTGGACCGGTCTGACGGCAAGCCAGCCGACATGACCAAACCGGTGCAGGTATTCATCCTGCTGGGGCAATCCAACATGGTGGGCATGGGCAAGATTACCGGTGGCGAGGGTTCCCTCGATAACGCGGTCAAGACCAAGAAGCTGTATCCTTACATGGTGGATGATGCAGGAGCCTGGGTCGAGCGCAAGGATGTGCGTTTCGTGCGTTACATGTCGGGCAAGGGGCCGCTCAATAATGAATGGATGGCGATCAAAGGCGGCACCATCGGACCAGAGTTCGGACTCGCGCAACCGGTCGGGAATGCCCTGGAGGCGCCCGTCATGATTCTCAAGTGCTGCATCGGCAATCGCAGTCTGGGGTGGGATCTCCTCCCGCCCGGCAGCAAGCAATTTGAAGCGGATGGCAATATTTACGCTGGTTATAAGGATCCCGCGCAATCCTGGCCGAAGGGCACGGAGCCGAAACCCGGTGGCTGGTATGCCGGGAAGCAATATGACGATGACGTGGCGGATGCCAAAAAGGCCTTGGCGGAACTCGACAAGCATTACCCTGGAGCGAAGAGTTATGAGGTGGCCGGATTCTTCTTCTGGCAAGGCGAGAAGGACGGTGGCAATGCGGTGCATGCCGCCAAATACGAGGAAAATCTGGTGCGTTTCATCACCCAATTGCGCAAAGACTTTGAAGCTCCTAACGCAAAGTTTGTTCTCGCCACCCTGGGGGAGGCCACCAAAGGCAGCGGCGGTAATGGGGGTAAAGTCATGGAAGCCCAGTTTGCCGTGGACGGCACCAGCGGCAAACATCCGGAATTCAAGGGCAACGTGGCCACGGTCTATGCCAATCCTTTATCCAAAGGAGGCAGTGGTAACGGTCACTACGGTGGCAACGCAGAAACTTACATGAACGTCGGTGAAGCCATGGGCAAGGCCATGGTGGAGTTGTTGAAACAATAGGCGCAGCACACGAGATCCTGGCCCGGGAATTGATCACAGGAGGGCATCAGTTGAGCGTTAACCGCCTAACCCTAACATACATCCTCACTGCTGAGCACCGATTGGAGCGAGCCTCACCCACCCCTTAAGCGTTTCCTTAGTTAGAGAACCGTTTCCCCCTCCAGCATGCTCCGCCACCTACTTATAGTGCTGCTCGGTCTCGCCACTCCAGTGCATGCGCAACTCGCGATCACAGAATTTCTCGCGAGTAACTCAACGGGGCTGCAAGACGAACTCGGGAACGAGGAAGATTGGCTGGAGGTTAGCAACGTGAGCACGGGAACAGTGGCGCTGAGCGGTTGGTATCTGACGGACGAAGCCGCGAATCTCCGGAAGTGGCCGCTCCCGGCCTGGACGCTGGCGGCGGGGAATCGCTTCGTGGTCTTTGCTTCAAACCGCAACCGTCTGCCGGCACAGACCACCCCGGGGGCGGACAATGCGGGCACGCCGGCCTCTCCGCGCTTGGCGACCAATTTCAAAATCAGTGCGAATGCGGGCGGCTATCTGGGGCTCACGAAGGATGGTGCAGGCGGAGCGATTGCGGTGGTTTCCTCTTTTGCAAACTACCCCAAGCAAGTAGCGAATGTTTCCTATGGTCCTTCGATCACGACGCTGTCGCTGGTAACAGCGTCATCCCCTGTGAAGGCGTTAGTGCCCACGGTGGCCAACGGCGGCAGCACGCTCGGTGCCTCGTGGCGCGGCGGGGCGGAACCATTCGATGATGCATCGTGGGCCGCGGGCACCACTGGGGTTGGGCGCGCAGCGGCAGCCACCATGGTGAGTGCGGCCAATTTGAAACTGCGCCTGAATGCGAATGATGCCGCCACCCTGGTGACCGACACTTCCGGCGCGGGCCGCAACGGCGTGAATGGCGCGGGGGCTCTGAACCTAGTCACCTTTGAGGCGGCAACCACCGATACGCAGGCCTCGCCCGTGCTCCGTCGCGGAGCGATGAAATTCGATCAAGCGGTGTCGCCTCGCGTAACGGTGGAGTCAGCTTCCCACACGGATTTCAACAGCACGAGTGGCACCATTATGTTTTGGATGAAACCGGGTGCCGTGGCAGGCAGCGGCAGCACCGGGATGCTGCTTTGGAATCGGCGCGATTCCATCGGCACTTGGTTGGTGATGAAAGGCCCTTCGGACGCCAGTGCGGGCAAACTCTTTAGCCAGACCGGTGGTGGTGCGATTTCTTTTCATTCCAATGCTCGGGTGGACGATGGCCAGTGGCACCATGTCGCATTTGTCTATAATCAAACCGCGGCAGGCACAGACACGTTCTACATTGATGGCGTGGCCAGCGGTTCCGTGACGCATGGTGCTGCGTGGGCTTGGCCCGCCGCGCAACCGGTCACGCTGGCTTATTCCCCCAGCTCCACCTTCTGGTATAAATACAATGGTTTGCTCGACGAGGTGCGGATGTATAACACCCCACTGACGGCCCCACAGATTGCTTCCATTTACAATGGCGCTGACGAGGACGTGGCCACGGTGGACGTGGGACTTAGCGTGAGTGCCGCGCTCCCGGGCAACGCCGGTGCGTTTCTGCGCATTCCCTTCACAGTGGCGAATCCAGCCACATTTTCCTCGCTGCGCCTCACCTCGCGGGTGAACGATGGTTTCGTGGCCTACCTCAACGGCCTTCCATTGGACTCGCTAAATGCTCCGGCCTCCCCTGGCTTCAGCTCCGTCGCTACCAGCACTGCGCTCGCGACCCGAACCAGGGTAGCGGACGTCTCGCTCGCAGGGCTCACTTCAGGGACGAATATTCTGGCAATTCACGCGATGAATAACAGCACCAGCGACCCAAATTTTCTGTCGCACCATTTATTGGAAGGCGTCTCACTCGACGCGACGGCCAACTACCTGCTCACGGCCACGCCGGGCGCAGCGAATGGTGGCATTCGCACCGCCATCGGCCCGTTCGTCAGCAAAGTCACGGGTTCGCCTGGTGACCTCGTGCCGCGTCCTGCCGGAGGCCCTGGCAGCCCTAACATTACCATCAAAGCCACGGTCACGCCGAGCCTGCGCCCGCTGGCAGCGTCGAATCCGGTGCAACTCGCCTATCGCCTCATGTTTAACGCTGAGGTGGTGGTGAACATGACCGCAGGCGCGGGCGGCGTTTACACCGCCAGCATTCCCACCACTGGCCTCACGGCGGGGCAGATGCTACGCTGGCGGATTCTTGCGAGTGACAACACTGCCGTGTCCACGACAGCTCCGGATTATCTCAGCACGACTGACTCCGACCAATACTATGGAACGGTAGCGGTCGATAGCACCTCGACGCAGCTTCCCCTTTACCATGTCTTTGTCTCCGGCACTTACACATTCAACAACACGAGTCCCATTGACGGCAACACGGGCGGGCGCGCCTCCTTTTTCTATGATGGCGAACTCTACGACAATGTTTTTATCCGCATCAAAGGCGACACCACGCGCAACCTCCTGAAGCGGGCGCATCGCGTGGATTTCAACAGCGGACACCAACTCCGCTGGGCCCCCGGTCAGAAACGTCTGCGGGAGCTGAATCTGAACGCGGAGTATGTGGACCCGAGCTACTCGCGGCAGTTTCTCAGCATGTGGTTCCACCGTCTCTCTGGCACCGGCGGAGCGAATCACTTCCCCGTCCGCTGCCACCTCAACGGCGTGTTTTGGCAACTCGCGTTTCACACCGAGACGCAGGACTTTGAGCTGCTCGACAATCTTGGCCTAGACCCCAATGGCGCGTTCTATTGCAGCATCGGAACCATGTCCGGAGCCGCCGGAGAAAAGCAGACTCGCACGACCGAAGGCACCACGGATATGGCCAGCTTCGTCACTGCCATCACCCAGACGAACCTAACCACGCGGGAGAACAACGTCTTTGATCAAGTGGACTTGCCCGCCGTCATTAACTACCTCGCAGCCGCTCGCATGATGCAGGAGGCCGACGACGTGTGGGCGAATATGTGCATTCACCGCGATAGCGATGGCACTGGGGAATGGCGCATCGTGCCGTATGATCTGAACCTCTCGTGGGGCCAACTCTACTACGGACAGCAGACTAACCACACCACGCTCTTTGCCACCGCCGATGGCAACAAGAGCCATCCGCTTTACGGCAACTCTTTATGCCAGACGACAGACTACGCTGGCGCGGGCTACAATCGATTTTATGACGCCATCATTTCCCTGCCCCGGACTCGCGCCATGCTCCTCCGCCGGATCCGCTCGTTGATGGACGCCTATCTCCAGCCGCCCGGCACAGTGAATGGCTTCTTCGAGCAGCAGCTCGACGCGCACATTGCCCGCATCGCGCCCGAGGTGGCGCAGGACAAGGCACAATGGGGCTGGCCGGCGGTCGGAGGACCCTACGGGCTGGGCAACGATGACCTCACCACGGCAGTTAATGAAATCAAAACGCTGTTCATCGCACCCCGTCGCACCCACTATTTCACCACCCACACCTCCATGACCAATGTTGGCATCGCGAACACCAACAGCGCTGGGATTCCCAGCGCCCCACAGGCCGCGAGCTTCCCGATGACCATTACGGCTTACGACTACAATCCAACAGATGCGGGCAAACAAAATGCGGAATGGATTCAGCTCACGAATCCGAACGCCTTTGACGCGGACATCAGCGGATGGACGCTTTCCGGCGGAGTCAATTTCACTTTCAAAGGTGGCACGGTCGTCCCCGCAGGCGCTTCTATTTACGTCTCGCCACGCCAGCAGAGCTTCCGCGCGCGAACCACCACGCCACGCGGTGGCGAAGGTAAATTTATCGTTGGGCCCTATAGTGGTCAGATTTCCGCCCGCGGAGAAATCATCCAATTGCGCGATCCCGCCAGCCTCCTGGTCACCAGTGTGAACACTCCGGCAAATCCCACCGCAGGACAGCAGCAACTGCGAATCACTGAACTAAATTTCAATCCCGCAGTCCCAACCTCTGGAGAACTGTCGGCCTTGCCGGGTGTCGGGGTGAGCGATTTCGAATGGATTGAGATCCTGAATTCCGGGGCCGCTCTCAACGTAGGCGGGGCGATGTTTACCAAAGGCGTCACGTTTACCTTTCCGACCGGCTTTACGATCGCTGCGGGTGCCCGCGTGATCCTTGTCGCCAACCAACCCGCGTTCCTCCGACGCTATGGCGCAGGTGCGACCATCGCTGGAACCTTCGCTGGCAACCTCGATAACTCTGGCGAGGAAATCGAAATCATTGATCCCACCGGAGAAGTCATCCTCGATTTTCGCTACGAAAACAGTTGGTTCCCACCGGCCGATGGCACTGGTCGCACGTTAGTCGTCCGCAACGCGCTGCCGAACTACGCGACCTACGATGCGCCTACGCATTGGGCCATCAGTGGCAGCGTGAACGGCTCACCTGGCATGACGGATGCCGACTTCGCCAACCACTTCGAAGGCTGGCTTTGGGATCAGTTCACCGAGGCGGAAATTTATCTCCCCTCCCCACCCAACCCCAGCCGCACCGCCAATTTTGCGCTCGTCGGTCCTGACGCCGATGCCGATGAAGACGGCCTCAATAATCTTGGCGAATATGCCTTCTGTCGCAACGCCCGAGCGCAGGACAACTACGGTCTCACAACCGCAGGGACCACCACGGTTGGTCCCGACACGTTTCTCACCATCACCTTCACCCGTCGGCATAAAGCACTCGATCTCACTTACACCATCGAGACCTCCGAGACCCTCGATGGGACCTGGACTCCAACCACCGAACAAGTCGGCCCCACCACCGACCTTGGAAATGGGGCGGAGCAAGTCACCTTTCGTGACACCGTGCCACAGAACGCCAGCCGCCGCTTCATTCGCGTCCAAGCAATGCAGCCCTGATCGGAAAGTCAGATGCCAAATCTCCCAAAGCCAACAATCAATTGGATCAAATCACTGGCCTATAAAATGAAATTCTCCATCATCGCTGCTGCCACCTTACCAATTCAAGGCCTGCTTTGCCTCGGGACTAACGCCTTGGGTGCGGAAGCGAATTTCTGGGACGAGATTCCAGCTTCGCCCAGCACCCTGATGCCGCTGCAAGTTAAGGACGACTATTGGAGCGGGCAGTTTCAACGGGTCAACCGGGAGGTGTCCCAGGCCCAGCAGACAGCGATGGTTTTCTTTGGCGATTCGATCACTTGGAATTGGTCGTTAGGCAGCACCAAGGGCCAGGAGGTATGGCAGGAAAACTATGCCCGCTACCATCCCATCAACATGGGCAACTCTGGTGATATCACTCCGGTGATGCTTTACCGGGTGACTCACGGCAATCTGGATTTTGTCGTCGGCAAGCACCCGAAAGTAGCCGTGCTGCTCTGCGGCGTTAACAACTTCATGGTGACCCAAAGTGACGGCGGCAAGGAGAAGTGGGATCTGGGAGCCAAGTGTCCTCCGGTGGACATTGCTGAGGGCAAACGGGCGATCGCTCAAGTATTCCGCCGTCGCTTGCCAACGACTCGCCTGATCTTGTTAGGCATCCTGCCCGTGGCCGATAAAGTTAAATGGGCAAAGTGCCAGCAGGTCAACGCCAGCAACGCGGCCGTTGTGAGCAATCGGGATGAAGTGGTTTACCTTGATCTCCAGGATAAATTTCTCCAAGCCGATAGGTCGCTCAACGCCAGCTTGTTTACGGACGGCATCCATTTGACGACGGAGGGATACCGCGTCTGGGCCCAGGGCATCGAACCCGTGGTGCAGCAACTCATGGAGGCCCCGCCACTTGCTCCGAAAAAGATCATGCTGATCGGGGACTCTCTCACCGAAGGGCCCGACTCAAATGCTTCTTACCGACGTTATTTAGACGGCATGCTGCGCAGGAGCGGGCATCTGATCGATTTCATAGGCAGTCGGAAGAAACACCATGACGACAAAACAGAACCGGACAATTATCAATACGACGTGGATCACGAGGGCCATTGGGGCAAAGATACCGCTTGGATGGCGGAACACTTGCCAGGCTTGCTTACTACTGACGTGCCCGATGTGGCAGTGATTCAGTTGGGCACCGATGAGATCGCCTCCAGCAAGACTGCCGCTGGTCCACTGACCGACCAGATGATCCTGAACCTGAAGCAAGTGATCGCAGCGCTCAGATCAAAAAACGCGAATGTAAAAATCGTCCTTTCCAAACTTCTCCCCCTGCCGGGGAAGAAAGCTGTCATCGATCTCCTGAATGAGAAGATTGCAACATACACCCAATCCCATTCCTCGAGCCTGCAACCCATGGTTTTGGCAGATCCGAATGCAGGATGGGCTGCCACTAAAGATGTGACCAGCGACGGTCTGCTGCCCACCGTCAGCGGAGCCAGCAAACTAACGGGAACCATCTCCGCAGCGATCAATCGACTGCTGGAGATGCCTAAGTGATGGGGCCACTTTACTCCCCCACCCAACCCCATTTAGGGGCAGGTTACTTCGGTTCATGAAACTTGCATGTGCTGGGGATGCAGAGAAATTCAGTCTTAAACCCGTGAATTGCATTCTCACCCTTAGCATGATTTGTTGCTCCACTGTCGCCCTGGCAGCGGACGCGGAAGGCGTTGGTGCTGCGGCATTTAATTCCCAAGTGCAGCCCTTCTTTAAGACCAATTGCGTCAAATGCCACGGCCCTGAGAAAAGTAAGGGCAAGATGACCCTGCACACGCTCGACGGGAACCTGAACGGCGGGCACAACGTCGAGCAATGGGAAAAAATTCTAGAAGCGCTCAAGAGTGGCGAAATGCCCCCCGAGGACGAACCGCAACCCAAAGCGGAGGATCGTCTGGCCGTGGCAAGCTGGATTGAGTCTGGTTTACGTCGCTACATCGAGGCCAATCAGAAGGTTGAACCCGTGGCCACGACCCGCCGCCTAACCAACTTCGAGTATCAGAACACAATGCGGGATCTGTTCGGTTTCGAACTCAAGCTGAGCGACAAACTGCCCGTGGATCCAGTAAAGGCCTATCGATTCAACAACACCGCCGACTTCATGCTGCTGGGCCCGGAGCAACTGGACCGTTACCGGGAGTGCGCCCAGCGGGTGCTGGCTAGTGCCATTGTGGCGGCGGAAAAACCGGAGGTGCATCGAACGAAGGTGGACTTTAAATCGGATCGGCCGGCCGAAAGTGGAGTTCAACCCGACGAAGTGATTCCGGGCGCGGAGAATAAGAGTTTACGGCTCAAGAGTTGGCCGCAGACTGGTGAGTTTCGGATGCAATTCACCGCCTCTGCCATCCTGCCCGCAGGGATCCATGAAATGCCGCTGCGCTTGGTGATGGGCTACAATCTGGATGAAAACAGTTCGATGTTTCAGATGGAGCCGGTCGGCACCGTGACCTTGAAAAACAATCTGGATCATCCCCAAACCTTTGAGTTGCGGGGACGGATTGAGAATTATCCGGTGCGCCCGGGAATCAACGTGGAGCGTCGAGGGGTGCAACCGCCAACGATGACGGTTACTTTGCAGAACCTCTATAGTAATGGACGTCCTAACGATAACCTGCGGGGCATCGAATATAGTTTGCCGCGGGCGGTGGTCTCGTCGGTCGAGTTCGAGGCGCCCATCCTCGATGTTTGGCCACCCGAGCACCACACGCGGATTCTATTTCCCTCCCCGCTGCGGGAAAGCGATCCGGCGGCCTATGTCCGGGAAGTGCTTGCACGCTTCCTCCCACGGGCCTTCCGCCGTCCAGTGGCGGCGGCGGAAATTGCGCTTTTTACCGAGCACTATCAACAAACGGCAGCGACCTTTTCCAGCTTTGAAGAGGCCATGCGTGACACGCTGTCGTTGGTGCTGGTTTCGCCTCAATTTCTTTACCACACGGACACGGCAGCCGACGGAACCCCGACCCGCCACTATGAGTTGGCTGCCAAACTCTCTTATTTTCTCTGGGGCAGCATGCCTGATGACGAGTTGATGAGTCTGGCCGCCCAAGCCCGCCTGCGTGATCCAGTCGTCGTGCAACAGCAAGTCCTGCGGATGCTGGCGGACCGACGCGCAGAGGCGTTCGTCGAAAATTTCACCTCGCAGTGGTTGGGGACCAATAAAGTCAAAGGAGTGAGTATCAATCGGGATCTGTTTCCCCGTTTCCTCGCGCTGGTCATCAATGGCGAAAGAGCAGGCACGGAGGTGCCTTATCGCCCCACCATTCGGGATTATATGTGTCAGGAAACGGCGGGCTTTTTTGCAGAACTGATCCGGCAAAATGCCAGTGTGCTGAATCTCGTTGACTCAAACTTCGCTTATCTCAACGAACCCCTGGCGCAGCATTATGGCGTGCCGGGAGTGGAAGGATTGGCGTTGCGAGCCGTCGCGATCAAGCCGGAGCATCATCTCGGCGGACTCTTAACCCAAGGGGCCATTCTGGTTGGCAACTCCACCGGGTCCGCGCCCCATCCGATCTATCGCGCGGTCTGGTTGCGCGAAGCGATTCTGGGTGACGACGTCAAGCCGCCGCCAGCCGAAGTTCCCGCGCTGTCCGATTCCGCTGGCAAGGCGGCGGATAATGCGACCAGCATCGCAGAAATGCTGCGGCAGCACCGCAAGGTGGAGAGTTGCAGTGATTGCCATGTGCGCCTCGACCCCTGGGGAATTCCGTTCGAGGAGTATAATTCCATTGGCCGCTACCAACCTTTGGTTCCGAAAAACGGCGTCAGACTGCGGGGTTTTAACCTCGAACAGGATAAAGATTTGGCCGGCTATGAGGCGTATCTCAAGACGGTTAATACCGTCAAACTGGAGGCCGCTGCACGGGTGCCAAGCGGGCCGGAGATCAACGGGGTGGCGGAACTCAAAGCCTACTTGCTGCGTGAGAAAAAGACCGAAATAGTCACCAATGTGATTCGTCGGCTCCTGACCTACGGAATCGGCCGACCCCTCACCTTCCGGGATCGGTTCACCGTGGAATCATTGCTCCAGCAGGCCAAAACGAACGATTACAAATTGCGGGACCTGATCGTGGCGGTCTGTCAAAGCAAGACCTTTCAAGGCAATCCCATTAAATCATCAGCAAGCACCACCCCATGAAACAAAAATCCTGGCATCTCGATCGGCGTGAATTCCTCAAGGGAGGCGGCATGGCGTTGGCCCTGCCATTGCTTAATGCCATGAGTTGGGGCAAAACGGCCCCCGCCAACAAAATGCCCAAACGCATGATGATCGGCTACATGGCTTACGGTGTTTATGAGCCCAAGGGAGAGAAGGATCTTCATCATGATTGGAATTGGTGGCCCTGCAAGGATCCCGGTCCGTTGACCTTTACCAAATCGGCGGCCCCCTTCGAACCGCTCAAGGATTATGTGACTTATCTGCGCGGACTTGATCACGCAGGCGGATGGGCGCTCGGTGGACACAGCAGTGGAGATGTCTTCGCCACTGGTGCGGACATGATGAACGCGGAGAAGACCAACAACATTTCCATCGACCAGGTGGCTGCCAACATCCGCGGGCACGAAACGCGTTATCCGTCCTTGGTGTTAGGCACGGAGGGCGGCACCGGCTCCTATGGTTCGTGCAAGACACTGTCCCATTACGGACCCGGTCGGCCGATCCCGTCCATGGAAAAGCCCCAGGAAATTTTCAACCGCATCTTCCAGCCTTATGCTGGCAAAACCGTCGAGGAGATTCGCGCAGGGCTGAAGCGGGAGGCCAGCGTGCTGGACATGATGCTGGCCCAAAGCAAAAGCATGAAGCAGCGCCTCGGCCACGAAGATCAGGGGAAAATGAATGAATATCTGGATTCGATCCGCTCCCTCGAACAACGCGTCGAACGCACCAGTCGCTGGACGCAGGAGCCGCTGCCAAAGGTCGATACCAAGGGTCTAAATCTGGAAGTGTCGCACAAGGATCCGCTGGAATATATTCGCTGCATGTATGACTTGATCTATCTGGCCTTTCAGACGGATTCCACCCGCTTCGCGACCCTCATGCTGGAAAGTGAGAGTTCGCAGGGCAGTGAATTGTGGAACTATGCGACCTATACCTTGGGCTATAAAGGGGCCACCCATGACATCGCCCACAAGCGACCGCCCGAATCCGGCCTCTGGGATAACTGGCGCGCCCAGCAGCACGCTTACTTCCTGAAACGTCTGCGGGATACCAAGGAAGGTGATGGCAATATGCTCGACAACACGGTGGTGCTCTGGGGTTCAGCCCATCCGCACGAATCCCACACCGGCAAGAAATACCCGCTGCAACTGGCAGGCGGCAACAATTTTGGGTTCAAACATGGCAAGCTGCACGCCTTCGAGGGCGATAAGAAAGTGCCGCTCGCTAACGCGTTCGTTTCGATGCTCAAAGCCGTGGATGCCCCGGTGACCAAATTTGCCGACAGCACCGGTGAGATGCCGATTCTCTTTGGATAGCCATGCAATGCTTCACCCATACCTTCAAGGCCTTGAAGGCCCTGCTGCTTGCCAGCGTCACTCTGCTCGTCAGCCTTGGCGCTGTGCTGCGCGCGGAAGACTTGCCCAAAGCATTGATCCTTGGCGACACCCTTTACAGCGGGTTATCCGGGTTGGTAACAAACGAACTCAAGGGGCGAGTGCAGGTCGTTTACAAACATCCCGGCAGCACCAGCGCGGCCTTGGCGCAGTTGGATCAACTGCTCGGCCAGGACAAATGGGCCGTGATTCATTTTAACTTTGGCTTGGCCGATTTGCACTATCGAGACCCTGGCACGACGTCCGTTCGCCTGATGAGCAAGGAAGCTGGCGGTGTTCTCGTCACTCCGCCCGACCAATACGGCAAGAATCTGCAAGAGATAGTCAAGCGACTGAAGGCTACTGGCGCGAAATTGATCTGGGCCAATACCGCCCCTATCAAAACTTCCGGCCCATTGTATGACGCCGGTTCGGAAGTTGCTTACAATGAGATAGCCGCCCGCATCATGACCACGAACGGAGTTGCCATCAATGACATGAACTCCTTCGCCACTGCGCTTGCGGCCACCACCAGAGGGGATCCAAGTCCCTTTTACAGCAAGATCCCGCTGCAACCACTGATCATCCGCAGCATTCTCCGCGCCTTGAATCTGAAATCTGAACCAAAGGACTGGCCGGCCGCTCCGGCTAAACACATCGTCAAGGTCCGTCGCGATGGCCGTGACGCCACGCAGACCGCCATGATTGCTGCCGCTGAGGCGGGCCCTAAAGTTTGGTGGTCGCAAGAGCAACTCGGCGTGCGGGTGCCGACTGCGATCACGGCTGATGCCGTGACCTATTATTCCGACCTGGTGGGAAACTACGGCAAACAAGTCCTCAAAAGCTCTGCGGAACCGTTCAGTCAACTCGACTATCACGCCGGAATTCAGCTTCACAAAGAGTTTAAGCTGGGCGAGAAAACCTTCGCAAACGTCCATGTCGTCACTCTCAAACTGACTTTCGACCAATATTTCGCAGCCACCCCGGCTGATGGAATGCATTTCCAGAAGGAGCGAGTGGTCGTGCTCGATGCCACTGGCAAGGTGCTGTCCATCCTTGGCGATGGCCCGACCGAAGTTTCCATCATCGCAATCTGAAGAAGCCCAGTAATCACCACGCCAATACCATTGAAAACGCTGCTCGCCATCTTCACCACGTTCCTCATCAAATTTGTTGTCATTTAAGCCTCCCAACTGTAACGCTCCAGCCATGTCCAATACCGAACTTCTTGCCAAAGCTCCTTGCGATGCTCCGCCATCGCAGGCCGCTGATCAGGCCCCCAAAAACTCTCCCTCAGACCTAGCCACCAGCGGGGCGCTGTCCGTGGATCGCATCTTTGGCGCGGACAAGGAATTAAAGTCGGAAACCTGGGGCCCTGCGCACTGGCTGAAGGATTGTTCTGGTTATACTACCTTGGAAGTGTCGGAAAATTTCAAACACCTGGAAGACGCCAAGGAGATTAAGGACATCGTCAAATATGATCCCGCTTCCGGCCGACGCGAAATCTTGGTGCCCGCAGAGGATCTTATTCCTGTCGGTCAGGATGCGCCTCTTAAGATTGAAAACTATGCATGGACCGAAGATGGCGCACAATTGCTCATCTTCACCAATGCTCAACGCGTCTGGCGCGAAAAGACACGCGGAGATTACTGGCTGCTGCATCGCAGCAGCAAAACGCTCCGACAGCTCGGTGGCGATGCCGCTCCAGCCACGATGATGTTCGCCACGTTCTCCCCGGACGGCACCCGGGTGGCTTATGTCTGCCTGAACAATCTTTTCGTGCAGACTTTGGATGATTTGACCATTACCCAATTAACCTCCGATGGCTCCACCACCACCATCAACGGAACCGCGGATTGGGTCAATGAGGAGGAGTTCCACCTGCGTAACGGCCTGCGCTGGAGTCCAGACTCCCGGTCGATCGCTTACTGGCAATTCGATACCACTGGGGTGCGGGAATTTCCGCTCGTGAATCTAACCGAATCACTTTATCCCAAAGTCAACACTTACGCTTACCCCAAAGTAGGCGAAACCAACTCCGCCTGCCGGGTGGGTGTCGTCAGCGCGAGCGGCGGAGCAACCACTTGGTTCAGTCCCAACAAAGATCCCAGAAATCATTACATCCCCCGGATGGAGTGGTCGAACGTCTCCCCTCGCCTGCTTTTCCAACATCTGAACCGCCTCCAAAACACGAATCAATTTATCAGCGCGGATCCTGCTACTGGGGAGATCGAAGTGATCTTCACCGACCGTGATGACACCTGGGTGGAAGTCATGACCGACTGGAGATGGATCGAAGGTGGGGCTCGTTTCCTCTGGCTAAGCGAACGCGATGGCTGGCAGCATCTCTACTCTGTTTCCATCGAAGATCAGTCGGTGCGTTTGCTCACCCCGGGTGATTTCGATGTGGTTAGTCTGGTCGGCGTGGATGAACAAATCGGCTGCGCCTACTTCATTGCCTCGCCCGACAATCCGACCCAGCGCTATCTATATCGTGCCCGATTGGACGGGACCGGCGGAGTGGAGCGCGTCACCCCCGCAGCACAACCAGGCACCCACGCGTATCGTTTCTCGACGGATGGTCTGTGGGCCTTCCATACCTTCTCGCGGTTCGGTCAACCTCCCGTCATTGAATTAGTTAGTCTCCCGGATCATAAATTGATCCGCGTGTTGGCGGGGAACGATGACCTACGGGTCAAACTGGCTTCCATCACGCCTTGCCCGCAGGAGTTTTTTAAGGTGGACATCGGTGAGGGGATCGCAGTCGATGCTTGGTGCATCAAGCCTCCCGACTTCGATCCCGCCCGCAGCTATCCCCTGTTCATCCATGTTTATGGCGAACCTGCCGCCTCCACGGTGCTCGATACCTGGGGCGGGGAAAATTATCTTTGGCACACCATGCTGGCCCAGCGCGGCTATGTTGTAATGAGCATCGACAACCGTGGCACCCCCGCTCCGCTCGGACGCGCTTGGCGAAAAAGTGTTTATCGACAAATCGGCAGTCTCGCCTCAGCGGATCAAGCCGCAGCCACGCGTGAGATCCTTCGTCAGCGCCCCTACCTCGATCCACAGCGCGTCGGGATCTGGGGTTGGAGTGGCGGTGGCTCCATGAGTTTAAATGCCATTTTCCGTCACCCGGATCTTTACCAGACCGCCATGGCCATCGCCTTCGTGGCCAACCAGCGTTACTACGATACCATTTATCAGGAACGCTACATGGGACTGCCCTCCGACAACGAAGCCGGCTTCACGCACGGATCGCCCGTCACTTTTGCGCATCAACTACAGGGCAATCTCCTGCTCGTTTATGGCACGGGGGATGACAATTGCCACTACCAGAACTGTGAGGTCATGGTCAATGAACTGATCACCCACCACAAACAGTTCTCTCAAATCGCCTATCCCAACTGTGACCACGCGCTCGACAACAACAAGAACACAAAACGTCACCTCTACGCCACGCTGACACGTTATCTTGGCGATCACCTCCCCTTAACTCCCGCCCTCCTTTCCTAACATGGAATCATCTTCCGCTCCCGCTCGCATTGCCGCCGGCATCCCCGAAGTCCACAGCAGCCTTTACTGGCGCATTCGCTTCTCCGTGGGCGATCAAGTCGTCCTCATTGAGCTACCCAAGGAAACTGGCAGCGAATCCATCTTGATCCTGCGCGACATCGAAATGGATCGCGCCCGGCAACACGCCCGCGTTGATCGCGTCGCCTGCCCTGCGCATTTTACACCAGAAGGTGGACTGTCAGGAGATCGGGAGACCGCCAACGCCCAAGCCGCCGCCGAATGCCTGCGTCGTGCTGGAGTCACTCACGCGGTGGGCGATCGCACATTGCCGCTCATTTTCGCAGACTTCGCCCGGAAGGCTGGCATCACCATCGAGTGCGATCCCGAGCGCTGCGTGAAAGAGCGTCGGCAGAAATCCCCCGAAGAAATCGAGCACCTGCGTGAAGCCCAGCGCATCACTGAAGGAGCCATTCAACTTGCCTGCGAAATGATCGCCCACGCCAATGCGCGCGCCGATGGTGTGCTCATGCATGAAGGCCAACCACTTACCTCCGAGCGCGTGCGGGCCGCTGTGGACCATTGGTTGCTGGATCGCAATTTCGTCAATCCCATGTCCATCATTGCTGGTGGTCCCTCCGCGGCCGATTGTCATTTCTATGGTTTCGGAGAACTCCGCACCAGCGAGCCCGTCATCGTTGATATCTTTCCACGCTATCGCAAAACACGTTACAATGGCGACTGCACCCGCACCGTCGTGCATGGCGACATCCCGGATGAAGTCACCCGCATGCACGCCGCCGTGCGAGCCGCCAAACTGGCCGCCGAGCAAACCATCAAAGTCGGAGCCACGGGTGAAGCCGTCCACCGCGCCACCATTCAAGCCATGCTCGACGCAGGCTACGCCTTCGGCCTGCCTAAAGAAGACTCACTGCTTTCCTATTGCGCCCTCACCCACGGCACTGGCCACGGCATTGGCCTCGACGTTCACGAACCGCCCCTGCTGGACATCAAAGGCCCCGCCCTCCTCGCAGGCGAAGCCCTCACCGTCGAACCCGGCCTCTACCGCCGAGACCTTGGCGGCGTGCGCATCGAGGACATGGTCATTGTGACTGAAAACGGCTGCGATAACCTGAACAAGCTGAGTGACGCGCTCTGCTGGAAATAAGCCAGGCTGTATTTGATAACTAATCATCGTAGCGGGAGCGCCCTCGCTCCCATTCTCTGTTTCAGGGACGCCCTCGTCCCCAGAGTTCAGCTAGTGGGAACTGGGAGCGGGGGCGCTCCCTTTACAGTGCGGTGAGCGAGGGCGCTCACCCTACGTTGCTCACCAAAAGTGTGCCTTGCGGAAATTGGCAGGAATACCTTACCTGCCCCATTTCTGGGTCAGTAGTCAGCGCTGATTTTGTTTCCATCTGAGGGTGATGAGCGTATTGCTTGCAGTGTTGGTAGTATCCCCCCACCGCAACCATGAGAGACCTTCATTTCCCACCGTTTTTACTTCTCGCCAGATCGCCACGCAGCCACTTTCTGCGACGGATTCGTGTTGACCACTTCTTCCTCCTCTGCCTGACGCTGTTCGCCACGCTCCAGGTTGGCTTAGCTGGCACTATGTCGTCCAGCGCCAGTGCTCCCGCCGTCAATGGGTTCGACATCGCGAATCTTGGAGATCGGGTGGGAGAGGATAAATTCTGGGCGGAAGGCGGCACCGCGGCTGGCAGTGCCCATGGTCAGACGTTTCGCACCGGCAGTGCGGCTTTGTGGCTAAAGTCCGTCACTTACAAAATCAACGCTGGGAATGAAGCGGATCCCACCAAGACTTACGTCGTCCGCATTGGCAAAGTTTCCGGCACCACGTTCACTCAGGTGCATACGGAAACCTTTACGCAGAGCATTCAGTGGCTGGAGAATCGTTACATGACATGGACGTTCACCACGCCGGTGCTGCTCTATGGAGATAGCACTTACGGGCTGGACATCGGCATGACCAACAGCACCTCCACCTGGCAGACAGGGATTCCTTACCTCACTCTCACGGCCAATGATTACCTTGGCGGACAATTTTACCTTTCTGGCACCGCCACGGCTGGCGTGGGTGACAATACCCTGGAATTTACCGTGAATCGGGATCGCGTGTTCCATCTGGATCTCGATGCTCCCACGGGCACCACGCTGGCTTTCATTGCCGGTAATCCACCGGATGGCACGAGCGGAAATTTAGTTCGGCCTGAGGTCATTGCGACATTCAATCAGAATCTCACCAAGGGCACCGGAAACATTATCATTCGCAACATCACGAACACGGCTGCCATCACTAGCGTGACGGTTCCGATCACCGATCCGCGCATTTCCATCTCCGCCAATAATCTCAAGATCGCCTCCGCTGGCTTGTTCGATTGGGGCATCAAATATTCCGTTCGCATTTCTGCGGGAGCGTTGCTGGGCACTGGTGGCGTGGCCTTTCCAGGCTGGGCGGATGATACCACGTGGAACTTCAACATGGGTGCGGCGGACCCTCTGCTAGCCGCTATCGCTGCACTGAAGGCTCACATCAATGGCACGACAGTGCTCACGGATACGCAGATCGCCACGCATAGTCGCACGATGGCCAGCGAGTCCGTTCGCTATGGGGACAATGCAGCAAATATCACTGCTCTTTTCGACCTCATTAAAACTCATGAAACCGCGATTGGACCGCTCTGGGTTGTGGGCGGTGACTTGGATCGCGATCTCGAGGCCGATGACGTGCCGTGGACGATTTATCGGACGATGCAGGGGATCATGGACTCCATTTATAACGCTCCGACGCTGGCGCTCAACGAGACCTTGATCAAGGGCTACAAGTTTGCCTGTTCGTCCCGCTTCCCAGGCACCTGTCCGGTGCCGCCCGTCACGCAAACCTATACGTTGCCGATCAATGCCAGTTTCCCCGACAGCTTCGGCCGCACCACGCAGATGTGGGGCGACCCAGCGCGCAGGCCCACGGGCACCTATCTCTCGCCAGGCACCGTTGCCACCGTAACCGTCCCTGCTGCGCTGGTGGGTAAGGGCTACCAAATCCGGGTGGGCGCACATTCCTGGGATAATTCAAATCGTCCTAACGTGAAGCGACTGGATCGGGTCTCCCTGCTCTACGAAATCGACGCCACCACCACCAAGATCGCCAGCCCCTTGGGCGGCGGCATTTACATTGAAGTGCCGCGGCTCAAGAATGAGGGCATCGTCAACGTTACGATCACTGGCGCAGCGCGTTCGCCCTTCTTCTCCTCCACCACTCATCGGCAAACCACCTTGGCCGAATGGCAGGCTACCGAGCGCACCCAGCCCGGACCGTGGGCTGATTTCCAATCCGAGAAATTCATGTTTCAAGTGCCCCGGAGCTGGATTTACGCTTACGCCGACCCCGTCACTAACATGGCAAACTGGGACAAGGCCATGGACGCCATCACGGACTTGATGGGATTCCCTAACGTGCGCGGCAAGGAGAGCATGTATGACCAAATCGACCTCCAACTGCGGGCCTCGGTGTATGCCCCTGGCTATCCGGCAGTGAATGGCAGCTACAATCCCACCACCACCTATACTGGAAACCAAAATCATTATCTCCTTACTGGACCGCGCAATGCCCCGGACTACGAGTTTCACGAGGCCGGGCATGGCTTCTTCTTTCCGAAATTTTCGGGAGAGCAGGAGTCCACGGTGAACTTGCTGCACATCGCGGTGCAGACCCAGAAGTTCGGCGTTACCTTTGATACGGCCCTGAAGGAGTCGAATGGCTACAACTCCTTCTGCACCTTGCCTAACACCGCTGTCGTGTGGATGACCAGCTTCAACTTCTCTCCCGAAGCGGACCCGATGGATGACTGGGAGAAATCCTACCAACCGCAGGGTCACGCCAAGTTTGCCGACCTCGCCCGACTCTTCGGCTGGAGCGGCCTGAATGAGTTTTACCGCTACTACAATGACAAGGATGATAAAGGTCAGTCCTATGCCTCAGACACCGACAGCCTGATCCTGCAGCTTTGCAAATCCTACGGCAAAGATGTGCGCCCGCTGCTGCACTTCTGGGGCATCCACCCTGCGAATGCCACGACACTGGGAACCTCCATTACGGCCTTGAAACTCAAAAAGCCGCAGGAAATCTATGATCGCATCGTCCAATACAAAGCGCTGATTCCCACGAACAACGCCACCTTTCGCACGTGGTGCACCAGTTGGTGGGGCGGCACGCTGCCCGTGATCACCGGCTACGGAGTGGAACGCGAGCATGCGCGTCAGTTGAGCACTACGCTGCAAAATGGCACCGCTCCCCAAACGCGATTCCCCACCGAAATCTATGACGAGACCGCAGCCTCTCAAGTGAATGCGCGCGTCCAGCAGTTGCTCGATCTCTATTATCCCACGGGCCGCCCCACGGATTACTCGGCTTGGGATGCCTATTATCCGGGAGTCGATCTCACGAACCCTGACGCTGATTTGGATCGTGATGGCATGACCAACGACCACGAGCGCATTTGGGGTCTGGATCCCACCAAAGCGGCTTCCTCAAATCCTGTAATCGTGCCCGCCACCCTCAAGACCACGGGAAATTTCACCTATACCCGACGCACGTCCACGCTGACGGCATTAACGTTTACCGTGTGGACCTCGCCTGACTTGGCGATTTGGACTCAAGATACCGGAGCCACCCAAACGATCTCCTCCACCGTGGCCAACGTGCAGACTGTGACCGTCAAAATCAGCTCCGCCCTGCGCACCGGCCCCAAGCGCTTTGTCCGCGTCCAGGCCGCGCCTTAAAGGCACTTATCAAAACTTACCTAACACCGCTTCCCCCATGAAACAGCTCGCTCCAATTCTCTGCTTAGCCCTCGCGCTTTCTTCTTTCCAATTCGCTCGCTCTGCCACGTTCAGCAGCAGCGCCACCCCGCCCACCGTGGACTCCACCGATGTGGCAAATTTGGCGGCCCAGACCGGCACGGATAAATGGTTTTTCCAGACGGCCAACGAAGCGAACCCTTCAGATGCAGCAAAAGGACAGACCTTCACCACGGGGGCCGCACCGCTGCAGTTGAAAGCGCTCACCTATAAAATCAGCGCAGGGAATAACAAAGCCGCACCCACCACTTACACCATCCGCGTGGGCACGCTCTCGGGAACAAATTTCACCCAATTGGCCAGTGAGCAGGCAACGCAGACCGTGACCACTGCGACGGGTGCCTACATCACTTGGACATTGACCACGCCGGTGTCCCTGTTGCCGAATACGACCTACGCCGTGGATGTTGGCATGGTGTCTGGGGTTGCTTGGACCACGGGCATTCCTTACCTTTCCTATTCCGGCAACGCTACCGCCACCAATGTGGGAGTTTATTATGATTCAGGCGACTTGGGCGCAGGCGCTGCCACCGTCACCACGACTACAGCGAGGGACAGAGTTTTCCATGTGGACCTTCAGGATCCGGTGAACCCCATGCCGCCAGACGGTGCCACGGTTCCTGCGGGGGATGTGGTATTGAGTTGGGGAAACAAAACACCGACCACGGGCACAGACGTCTGGGTGGACATTTGGTTCGGCACGAATCCGGCCTCGCTCACCAAGGTGGTTGCCGCAGGGCTGAATACCACCACGACTACCGTCAGTGCCTCGACCTCTGCCACTTACTACTGGCGGATCGATTCCTATCTTAACGGCACCCCAACTGGCACCCCATCTGCCGGCACCCAGTTCCGATTTTTTGTAACCGACACCGACAGCGATGGCCTACCGGATTCCTATGAGCTAGTTAACACGACTCCGCCGTCGAACATTGCGCTCAATCCGGGTGATGATCTGGATGCAGATGGCCTTACTAACATCCAAGAATTTCAACGCGGCACCCTGCCCCGCAACCCTGACACCGATGGTGACGGATTGAATGACGGCCCTGAACTCGCTGGCGTGGGATCGCGCCCCGCCACCGATCCCCTCAAGGCCGACACGGATGGCGATGGCCTGAACGACGGTGCCGAAAGCAACACCGGAACTTGGGTCAACGCCACCAACACAGGCACGAATCCAATCAAACCGGACACCGATTCTGACGGTCTCAAAGACGGGGTCGAGACCAACACTGGCACCTACACGAGTGTGACCAACACGGGCACCAGTCCACTGCTCACCGACTCCGATGCGGACGGGGCAGGCGACTGGTATGAAGTCGCCATCATCGACAAGAAGCCCTCCCTTGGCAGCCCGCCGAACTCGCCTAACAATGCCGCCTTGAAGCCGAACATCCCCTATCCACTGCCGGCTCCCAGTGCTTCCACGGGCGCTACGAACAAGCCCGTCAAAGTCTATATCATGTCCGGCCAATCCAACATGGTCGGCTTCGGCGTGATCGCAGGCAGTGGACCGGGCACGCTTCAGACGATATCTGGCACGGAGAAAAAGTTTCCAAACCTCGTCGCTGCTGGCGGCGGCTGGACGACTCGAAACGATGTAAAATACCAAGGAGTCATATCGGATATCGCGAAGGGGAATCTCAAGCCGGACGTGGCGGGCGACAAATACGGTCCCGAGCTTGGCTTCGGATACGTCATGGGCTGGTATCACGACGAGCCCGTGCTCCTGATCAAGGCTTCGCAAGGAAACCGCGGCTTGATGTGGGACATCCTTCCACCCGGAAGCCCGCGCACCGTGTTCGGTGCCACTACCTACCCAGCCTACGGTGAATCACCCGAAACCTGGGCTACGGCGGGCGGCGGTCCCACGCCCTTCGTTTGGTATGCCGGCAAGCAATACGACGATTTTTTCCTGAAAGAGACGGACATGGGGCCTTCCGCCTGGGTCACCGCCCTTGCCTATCCCGCTTCCTGCCAAGTCCGCAGCAACGGCGTAGTTTATCTCAGCAAATCGGCGCATACTTCGGCCGCAACATCGGAGCCCGGCGTGGGTGCGACGTGGTCCACCTTTTGGAGCGTGTATTCCGTGTTCAATACCGCCGACATTCTCGACAACTTCACAACCGAATATCCATCATGGGCCGCGCAGGGATTCCAGATCGCTGGCTTCGTCTGGTGGCAGGGCTACGATGACACTGCCGAACCCAGAGCGACCCGCTACGAGCCGAACCTGGTGCAGTTCATCAAACAAATCCGTTCCTATTACGAGAATCGCTACCCGACCCAGACGATCCCGAACGCGCCGTTTGTGCTCGCGACTCTCGCCACGAACGGCGGCTGGGGAAATGCGGATGTAGGCAGCGCCAAAGTTGCACAAGCCCAGCTCAACGTCGATGGCGCGAAAGGCATCTACCCCGAGTTCGCAGGAAACGTAAAAACCATGGAAGCCCGCGGATTTTGGCGGGACACCGCAATCTCCCCCAGTGGGCAAGGCTACCACTACAACTGGAACGCCGAGACCTATCTGCTCGTCGGTGACGCCCTCGGCCGCGCCATGGTCGAGTTGGAATCCACCACTCCGGCACCCGGCAGCTTTGCCGCATGGCAGGCCGCTAACAGCACCAGCCTAACCCTTGACCAAGATCACGACAAAGACGGCATTCCCAATGGCATCGAGTGGTTCCTCGGCAGTGGCACCCCGCTTCCATCGATTGCCAAAGTTGGCGCAGATCAATGCCTTACCTGGACCAAGTCCGCTGGTTTCACTGGCAGCTACGGCACTGACTTCGTCGTCGAAACGTCATCCACCTTGACTGGCACTTGGACCACGGAACCCCTCGGCACCAATGTGAGCCTCACAGGCAACGATTTGAAATTCACCTTCCCCTCCTCCCTGACTGGAAAAATATTTGCCCGTCTGAAAATCATCGTGCCCTAGAGAAAGTGGCAACTGCGCCCTCCCATAGGTGGCGCGGGGTAGGTTCAGCGAACGATACGTCATTGTTAAATTGACGAATAAATGAAATCCGCGTGTCTTGAATTATCTCCAGGTCGTCATCATCCTGTCTAAATCAGCCCAATCACTACCTCCATGTCCCGAAAACCATACCCCGTCATTTTCACCCTGCTCATGAGTATGTCCACCCTGATAGCCGACGACAAAGCGGATCTGGAAACTCTCCGCAGCCAAGCCGCAGGCGGCAACGCCAAAGCTCAAGCGGAACTGGCCGTGCGGTATCGCGACGGCAAGGGCGTGGCGAAAGATGACGCTGAAGCCCTGCAGTGGGCCCACCGGGCGGCGGATGCAGGCAATGCCGATGCGATGGATTTCGTGGGCTTTGCCTACTTGCGTGGCGCAGTCGTTAGGGGCAATCCAGCCATCGCTTTTGCATATTTCAAAGCGGCCGCAGCGGAATCTTCGCAGGCGGCATTTAACCTCGGCCAATGCTACTTCGGGGCTCAGGGCACGGAGCAGGATATCCCCAAAGCGCTGGAATATTGGAAGCAGGCCGCAGCCAAGAGCCACGGACGAGCCGCCTCCAGTGCGGCCATGGCTTATTTCTCTGGCGAAGGCGTGTCCCCGGATCTCGTGCAAGCACGAAAACTAGCAGAACGAGCCGCAGAACTGAACGATCCCTCGGGACTCGTCGTCTTGGGCGAAATGCAGTTTCAAGCCGGAGAACTGGACGCGGCCAAAGCCAACTGGAGCAAGGCCTCGAAACTTCGCCCCACCAATCCCACCGGACATCCGGCACAACCGTCCGCAGAAGCCTCAGCCCAACAAGGCGCAGACCTGCTGAGGCTCATCGACTACCGCCAGCGCAAAGGCGAGCCGGGTAAATTTGCCTTCGTGCAAATGCCGCACATCCATCAGGGCTACAACAACTGCGGCTCCACCGCCTGCGCCACCTTCGCCCGATTCCAAGGCAGCAAGATCGGCGGTTGGGATTACAAACGCCTCTGTCCATCGCCCCTTGGCACTGGCACCGATTGGGGACATCTCCTGGATGCTTCCGGTAAGATCGGGCAAAAATGGAAGCTCGTCACCTTCACGCCGGACGATCCTGGATTCGATCAAGCCACCACCCTGCTGAAAAGTGAATTGGATGCGGGTCGCCCCGTCGTGGTTGATTTCAAATACATCGGCCCGCAATACCCCAACGGCAGTGCCGGGCACACCCTCAATGTTTGTGGCTACATCGCAGCGGAGAACCTCTACATCCTCTGCAATCCCGCCGTCGCCAGCCCCGGCCTGCAACTCATCACCGCGGATGACCTCAAGAACTTCTGGCGCTCAGATCATTATGGTGCCATTTCCAAAGGCGTGCTGTCCCGGCCGGCTTTCGTGATCGATCTAACCAAATAGGGCACTCCCTTTCCCCCATGACTAATCCACCCATGTCCCTGGCAGCGTGGCTTGTGGACCCGGCGGAGCGGGATGGCCGACGCTGCTGCATTTGCAAAGACAGAGCAGGGGCAGGAGCTTGTCATCTGGCTGCATAAAACCATCGACTTGAGGGTGTTGGACGACCATAATGTGGAAATTTCAATTATCCCTGAACACCCATGATTATGACGAGAGCCCTCTGTTGCTTCCTTTTCGTTATTGCTTGCAGTCATTCGTTCGCTGCAGACAAGCCCAACGTCCTCATCATCCTAGCCGACGATCTTGGCTATGGCGATGTGCAGTGCTACAACCCGGAACGGGGGAAAATCCCCACGCCCGGAATTGATCGCCTGGCCGCGCAGGGGATGCGTTTCACGGATGCCCATACTTCCAGCGGGGTGTGTTCACCTACGCGTTACGCCTTACTGACTGGCCGGTATCATTGGCGTTCGCGTTTGCAGCAGGGCATCGTGAGCTATCTGGAAGAGCCACTCATTGTGCCTGATCGGCTTACGCTGGCGGGCCTGCTCAAGCAGCAGGGGTATCGCACCGCCGCCATTGGGAAATGGCACCTGGGTTGGGACTTTCAGTTGACCGCCGCTGAGCGTAAATTGCTCAAGAGTCACGGAGGCAAGGCTGGTGGCGATGATGAAGCAAAGATTGCAGCCAACGACGAAGCCCGTTCCGCATGGCAAACAATTTACTCCCGACAGTTCCGTGGCGGGCCGATAACCGTGGGATTCGATTCCTATTTGGGCACGGATGTCCCTAACTGGCCGCCGTATTGTTTCATCGAAAATGATCGCACGGTGGGCATCCCCAGCGAACTGCTTCCGGCAGCGGCCCTCAAGAAAAATCAAGCCAGCCTGCAAGGCCCAGCCTTGGCGGGCTGGAAGCTAGAGAACATTCTCCCAACGCTCACGGATCGCGCGTGCGAATTCATCACCGACGCAGCGAAGAAACCTGAACCGTTCTTTCTCTACCTGCCTCTAACCGCTCCTCATACCCCCATCTCCGTGGCCGAGCCATGGCGCGGCAAGAGCAATCTGAATGAATACGCAGACTTTGTGATGCAGACCGATGCCACTGTAGCGCGGGTGCTCGAAGCATTGGAGAACAGCGGGGCCGCAGGGAAGACCATGGTCATCTTCACCAGCGACAACGGTTGTGCACCTTACATTGGCGCGAAAGAACTGGAGGAGAAAGGCCACTTCCCTAGTGGCCCATTGCGTGGCTACAAGGCGGACGCTTGGGAAGGCGGACACCGCGTGCCGTTCATCGTGCGCTGGCCCGGCATCATCAAACCCGCCACGCGCTGTGATGCGTTAGTGCAACAGACCGACCTCATGGCCACCCTGGCGGAAACCCCCAGCACCAAGCTCCCCGACACCGCAGGCGAGGACAGCGTGAGTCTCATGCCCTTGCTCAAAGGCAGCGACAAGCCCACGCGGGAATACGCCATCAGCCACGCCTCCAGCGGCCTGCCAACCCTGCGCAAAGGATCCTGGAAAATCATCTTCGGCCAAAAAGGCGGCGGCTTCGGTGGCGCACCTGGCGTGGCCGAAACCGGGCAACTCTACGACCTCGCGACCGACCTCGGTGAAACAAAAAATCTCTGGGCCGAGAAACCTGAACTCGTCACAGAACTAACCGCCACGATGACACGACTCGTGAATGAAGGTCGCAGCACCCCCGGTGCGAAACAACAAAACGACGTGCCTGTGCGCTGGCAGCGCTTCCTAAGCCACCCTTCAACCGTTAAATAAATCGCACTGCTCCATTCCATGAAAGTCCCTCCACTTCTCCTCACCTTTTTCGTCTGCTGTGGTTTCGCCACTGCCGCCGACAAACCAAACATCCTCATCATCGTCAGCGATGACCAAGGGTATGCCGATGCTGGCTTCCAAGGCAGCAAGGAGGCCGTGACTCCGCACTTGGATGCGCTAGCGAAGACCGGCGTGCGCTGCACCAGCGGCTACGTGACGTTTCCCGTGTGCTCGCCCTCGCGGGCGGGGCTGTTGACCGGCCGCTATCAGGCGCGATTCGGGCATGAGAATAATCCCGTCTATGATCCGCTGGATGAGAAGGAAGGATTGCCACTGACGGAGAAGTTGCTGCCGCAATATTTCCAGGAAGCGGGGTATCGCACGGGATGGGTTGGTAAATGGCATCTGGGCGCGGCTCCCTCGTTTGCTCCGTGGAAACGTGGGTTCGATGAATCGTATGGTTTCATTGGCGGCGGGCATCGATTCATCGGATGGCAGCCTAACGAGCGCCAATACACGCTGCCATTGATTCACAGGGGAGAAAATTTCACGGACGTGCCCTCGCATCTCACCACTGCGTTAGGCGACGAAGCTGCTGGATTCATTCGGCGCAATATGGAGAAGCCATGGATGCTCTACCTGCCATTTAACGCTCCTCACACACCGCATGAACCCACCGCTGAGCGCCTGGCAAAATTTACCCACATTGAGGATGTGCCACGTCGCAAATACCTCGCGCAGATCAGTCTGCTGGACGACGCCATTGGCACCGTGACAGCCGCCCTTCGAGAAACCAGTCAGAACGAACGCACGCTGATTTTCTTCTTCAGTGACAACGGTGGCCCTGCTGGTGGCCCTGATAACACTCCGCTGCGGGGCAACAAGGGAACGCTTTACGAAGGTGGCGTGCGGGTGCCATTTCTCATCAGTTGGCCCGCCAAGCTGCCTGCGGGCGTGGATTATGCTGAACCCGTTTCCTCCGTGGACATTCTCGCCACGACCCTCGCGGCCGCAGGTCTGCCCATGCCGACGGATAAGAAATACGACAGCGTAAACCTGCTCCCGCACCTGACCAAGGAAGTCAAAACCCCGCCGCACCAGAATCTCCTCTGGCATACTAACAAGCCATCGCTGGCCATCCGTGAAGGGAAATGGAAACTCATCCAAATCGGCCAATCCGCACCAGAACTCTACGATCTCGAGGCGGACATCAGTGAGTCCAAGGATCTGGCCACCGAGAACTCAGAAGTCACCAAACGCCTAACCGCAACGCTGGAAAACTGGTCCAAGGAACTCGTTGCCCCAGTCTTTCCCGGCAGTTCGGTCAAAAACGAGGACTGGGGTCCCGGCGGTGCCAATCAGAAAAACCGCCCGCAACCGAAGGCGACCAATCCCTAACGTAGCACGTGCCCAGCGGTGAATTCCAATCATTTTTCCTAAGCCAACCCGCAAACCGGGTTGGTGTGGAAAAAGAATTCCCTTCACGCAAGGCCCTTCTATATGAAACTCTAGGTTTTCAAATTCACCTCAAACAATTACCATGAAATTTATCCTGACATTTCTAGTCATCCTCTCCACGTCGGTCATGGCTGCGGAGAAGAAACCGCTGCAAGTTTACATCCTAGCCGGCCAGTCTAACATGCAAGGTCATGCGAAGGTGACTACGTTCGAGCACATCGGCATGGACCCGGCCACGAAGCCGATGCTGGCGGCCATGCAGAATGCGGACGGCACGCCCAAGGTCTGCGAACGCGTGTGGATTTCCGCGTTAGGCTGTGGCGAGGAGAATCAGGAGCAAACCGGCAAACTGACGGCAGGTTTTGGCGCCAGCGCGGGCGGGCCCAAGATCGGGCCGGAGTTTACCTTCGGCATTTATATGGAAAAGGCTACGGATGCTCCCATTCTGCTCATCAAGACCGCTTGGGGCGGCAAGAGTTTGCATACTGATTTCCGTCCGCCCAGTGCCGGGCCGTATGTTTTCAACGAGACGCAGTTGGCGGGCTTTCAGAAGCAAGGAAAAGACTTGGCGGCCATGAAGGCGGAAAAGGAAAAAGCGACCGGTGTTTACTACCGCCTCATGATTGAACATGTGAAGAAAGTGTTGGGCGATCTCAAACGCGTGGTGCCCACCTACGATGCCGCGCAAGGATACGAACTGGCAGGCTTTGCGTGGTTCCAAGGCTGGAATGACTTGGTGGATGGCGGGACTTATGCAAACCGCGACAAACCGGGTGGCTACGATGCCTACAGCGATGGCATGACGCATTTCATTCGCGATGTGCGCAAGGATTTACAGGCCCCGAAATTACCTTTTGTCATTGGGGTGTTGGGCGTCGGCGGCCCTACCGCACTTTATGGTCCGGATCAGCAGCGCTACAAGGTCACGCACCAGGTTTTCCGTGATGCCATGGCCGCTCCCGCCAACCTGCCCGAGTTCAAAGGCAACGTGGCTGCCGTGCTGGCAGAAAAATATTGGGACCAAGAACTGACCGCTGCCAAGGCGAAAGAAAACGAACTCAAGCAGAAGGCGAAGAAACTGGCCACGGATGGGAAACTAAAGCCCGCTGAGGAAAAAGCCGCGATGGAAAAAATGCGCAACGAAGGCCTCACAGAACGCGAGCGGCAGATCTTGGAGAAAGGAATTTCCAACCAAGAGTATCACTATCTGGGGTCGGCAAAGATCCTCGGCGGCGTCGGAAAAGGCTTGGCTGAGGCCATGGTGGAACTGAAGCAACTTAAAGCAACCAAGTGACCCGAGAGGGGCGGAATTATGGTAAAAGATTCGTGGTAAAAAATGCCAAGCACCCAAAGCACTCGCTCATCATCTTTTACCAAAAATCTTTTACCAGAAAAACCGACATGCAGAGCGACATGCAGAGGTTATTCCTCATCGCCTTAACTCGGAGCCTAGCAATTTTCATTTCCTCTAAACCGTTTCACCCAGATTCGTCCATCATGCCGATTCTCCGTTCGACCGTTACTCAGCGCATTAGTCAGGAAGAGTTCAAGAGTCTTGCCAACCACGTGATGAACCACGTGTTTGCCGTTCGCAATGAGTTCGGTGGTTTTTTCGAAGAGATGATCTACAAGAAAGAATTGGCTCAGCGCATCGACGGCGTGACACTGGAAGTCCCCACCACGCTGACGCATGGTAGTTTCTCCAAAACCTACTTCTCTGATATGCTAGTGAACAGCAGCGGATTGTTTGAGTTTAAATTGGCTGACGCGCTTCATCCTCGTCATCGGGGACAGACCTTGAACTATTTGCTGCTGCATGAATTGGCGCACGGCAAGGTCATCAACCTTCGGCCAGACAGTGTGGAGCACGAGTTCGTCAATTGCCCAGAACTCCTTTCTGATCTGAAAGAGCCCAACATCATCGCAAACCGTTGGAACCGCCAAGTTCCAGGGGCGGACACCTTCCGCGACCTAATCATGTCGCTCATTGCCGATTGGGGAGCTGGTTTGGATACTGCGCTTTATGAAGACGCCATCACGCACTTGCTGGGGGGAGAGCTTGCGGTGGTTCAAGCGGTCCCTGTCATTGGTAAGTATGGGGAGGTGGGCCAGCAACGAATGCGCCTCATCGCCCCTGATGTCGCCTTCAAGATTACTGGTTTATTAGACCGCCTCGGGGATTTTGAAGGACACGCCAGAAAGGTCATCCAACACACCACACTTCAAGCCGTTCACTGGGTAAACATCACCCAAAAGACGCTCACCTTCACCACCCTAGCTGGCTAATTTTTTGACAACACCGGTGAAAAATGCCAACCAGCCAAAATAATCACTCTTCATCTTTTACCAAAAATCTTTTACCAAAAACATCCAACATGCAGAAACTCACTCTCATCACCCTGGCCCTCGCTGCCATTGTAACCCAGCTCCCAGCCAAGGACCCAACCCCGCCACCGCCAGATTTTACCAAGGGCGAAGCTATTCCCGCCAAAGCCAAGCACGATTGGAATTTAGGCGCCACGGGTGCTCGGGGCTGGATCTATTGTGACAAACTGGTGACCACCGATGCCCGCCAGATTTCCATCACCAAAGTGGAACCGGGCTCACCTGCGGATGGAACCTTGGCGGTCGGTGACGTGCTGCTAGGAGTCAGTGGAAAACCATTTTCCTCCGACCCTCGCACCGAACTGGGTCAGGCGCTGACCGCCGCCGAATCTGAGTCGGGCGCAGGGAAATTAACCGTGACCCGATGGAGCGCTGGTCAGACGGAGCAGGTCGCCATCAAACTCCCCGTGCTCGGCAAATACAGTGCCACCGCACCTTATGATTGCCCCAAATCCAAGCGGATCCTGGAGCAAGGATGCAGCACCCTTGCGGCCAGAATGATCAAGCAAGGATATGCGAAAGGCTTGGATCCCATTCCGCGATCCCTGAATGCGTTGGCGTTGCTGGCCAGTGGAAATCCGGTTTACCTGCCGCTGGTGAAATCGGAAGCAGAGTGGGCTTCCGAATTCAAAGCCGATTCCATGCAGACTTGGTATTACGGTTACGTCATGATGCTGCTTTCCGAGTATGTCATGGCCACCAACGATCAGTCCGTCATGCCAGGGTTGAAGCGACTCGCCCTGGAAGCAGCCAACGGTCAAAGTGCGGTTGGATCCTGGGGCCATAAGTTTGCGCTCCCCAGCGGGAGACTGAGCGGCTACGGGATGATGAACTCTCCCGGCATACCTCTTACTATTTCTCTAGTAATGGCTCGTGCGGCCGGAGTGAAAGACCCCGCGATGGATTTGGCCATCGAACGCAGTGCGAGGCTGTTGCGTTTCTACATCGGCAAAGGAGCGATTCCTTATGGCGACCACCATCCGTGGATTCAGAATCACGATGACAACGGCAAGTGCGGCATGGCTGCCGTGTTGTTTCATCTGTTGGATGAGACCAATGGTGCGGAGTTCTTTTCCCGCATGAGTGTGGCCTGCCACGGACCAGAACGCGACACCGGGCACACGGGAAATTTCTTCAACATTCTCTGGGCCATGCCGGGCGTAGCTCAATCGGGTCCGCAGGCCACCGGAGCTTGGATGCAAGAGTTCGGTGCGTGGTATTTCGATCTGGCCCGGCAAGCGGACGGAAGCTTTGTTCACCAAGGACCGCCGGAACCAGAAAATGATAGCTATAGGGGCTGGGACTGCACGGGTGCTTATCTGTTGGCCTATGCCATGCCGCTGAAGAAAATTTACCTAACTGGAAAGCGACCAGGCAAAACCCCGCAACTAAATGCCGCTGCCGCCCAGGCTCTGATCGCGGACGGACGCGGATGGAATAACAAAGATCGCAGCAACTCCTACGAACAACTCGACGAGCCCCAGCTCATCGAGCGACTCAGCAGTTGGTCGCCCATCGTGCGCCAGCGGACTGCGATTGCCCTGGGCCGCCGCAAGGAGGTGACAATCCCAGCCCTGATCAAGTTACTCGATTCCCCCAAACTCGAGTCCAACTACGGAGCCTGCCAAGCGCTGGCCGCTGTGAGAGGCCGCGGTGCTCCGGCGGTTGAATCCCTGCGGAAAGCCTTGAAATCAAAGGATCTCTGGCTGCGCACCAAAGCCGCCGAAGCGTTGGCAAGCATCGGCAAGCCAGCCATAGCCGCTGTGCCGGAACTCTTGGAACTGCTGGCGCAGGTCGATCCTAAAGGCGATCCGCGGGGGATGCAGCAGCGGTATCTTTCCTTCGCCCTCTTCGATACCAATGGCGAGCATGGTGACGGCATGCTGAGTCGCTCGCTCGAAGGAGTGGATCCCGAGGCGCTTTACAAAGCAGTTAGAGCCGGCCTCCAAAATCAAGATGGCCGCGCGCGCGGCAGCATCGGGTCTGTCTATCGGAATCTCTCCGCAGAGAAAATCAAACCCCTGCTGCCCGCCATTTATCAAGCCATCATGGACCCTGCCCCCAGCGGGGAAATGTTTGCCGACACCATCCGGGTGGAAGGACTGGAACTACTCGCAAAAAACCGCGTCACAGAAGGCATCAACGCCTGCGTAAAATACACCAGAGATCAGAACCCATGGGCCAGCCAGGAACGAACCCCAAAACTAATGAAAATTCTTCTGAGCTACGGAGCCCACGCCAAGGCCATCATTCCAGAACTAGCTAAAATCGGTGATTACTTCGACAAGGACGAAAAGGACTTTCCCCGCCAACTCATGACCATGAAAGCCAAGTGTGTGCGGGAAACGATTGCTGCCATCGAGGCCTCAACGGAAGCCCCGGCCCTCATCCCGTTGAAATAGGGAGTTTCGACCAAGCATCCTTGGAGTAACGACGTCTCAACAAACTACGTGATGAAAACAGCACTGATCCTTTCCACCCTCCTCGGCCTCGCTTTTCCTTTACAAGCCAAGCCGCTCAAAGTTTTCATCCTCACAGGCCAATCCAACATGGAAGGCCCAGCGAACATCCAGACGTTCGACTACATTGGCGAAGATCCCGCCACCGCCCCGCTGCTGAAGCAGATGCGTGACACCGATGGAATACCTACGGTGTGCGAGGGCGCGTGGATTTCCTATCTGACCGGAGCCGGTGATAAAAATTTCGAACTCAACGGCAAATTAACGGCGGGCTATGGCTCCCTTTATGGTCAGGACACCACCAAGCCAGGCGATAAGATTGGCCCCGAGTTCACCTTTGGCCTCACCATGGATGCAGCATTGCATGAGCCGATCCTGATCATCAAGGCCGCTTGGGGTGGCAAGAGTTTGCACACGGATTTCCGCCCACCCAGTGCGGGACCGTATGAGTTGAGTTCATTTCAGAAGGAAAACTATCCCAAGCAGGAAGGACATGGGATTCCCAAGGATTTCGCGCAGTGGAAACTCGACAAAGTGAAGGAGACCGGCCATTACTATCAGCTGATGATGGAGCATATCAAAAAGGTGCTAGCCGATGTGAAGCGAGTCTATCCGCCATACGATGCCGCCCAAGGTTACGAACTCGCAGGCTTTTCCTGGCTCCAGGGCTGGAACGACATGGTTGACGGTCACGTCTATCCCGGCCACAACAAGCCGGACCGCTTCGCCCTTTATTCGGATTTGCTCGCTCATTTCATTCGTGACGTGCGCCAAGATCTCAAGGCGCCAAAGCTGCCTTTCGTTATCGGTGTGATGGGTGTCGGCGGAGCCAAAGCCGGGGCTGATGTCGTTGCCTTTCGTGAGGCCATGGCCGCTCCCTCGTTGCTGCCGGAGTTTAAAGGCACCGTTGCCGCTGTCCCTACTGCTCCCTTCTGGTCTGAGGAACTGGGTGCCATCGCAGATAAACGCGACCAGGTGAACCAAATGCGACACTTCCTAGACTCCAAGCTCAAGGACCATCCGAACGCTGATGGCCACATGACCGACGCAGAAAAACAAGAGTATCTGAAATCATTCGAAGCCAAACTCATCTCGCCTGAGGAGGTTGCTGTCTGGAAACGTGGAGCCTCGAATGCCGGCTACCACTACCTCGGCTGCGCGAAAACTTTCGCCCTCATGGGCAAGGCCTTCGCTGAGGCGAACCTGAAGTTGCTAAGGGCACAACACCCGTAATCCTTCTCTTCAAGTTTGTATGGGCTTAAGACACACCTGAGAGACATCCCCATCATCGTTGCTGGCGGCGGCTACGGGCTCACGATCATGGCATCTCCTGGGGCCAAGGCGTTGAAGTGCTTCAGGTTGAGCGTGCGGAGCTTTTTGCATTGAGCATTGCGGGCTCCAATGATGTGCAGGGCATCATAGATGGCTCCGCTGGTGCGGTGTTGGCTTACGGTCGTGGCCATGGCTGCTTGGTAGTCTGCGGCGGAGAGTGGGATGACTGTAAAGTGCGGCAGAATGCTGCTTTCGATGAGGCGCTGGACGTCTTGCGGTAAAAGGCGGGGCTTTAAGGGCAGGGCAGTGAGCGTGGCGAACAACTCGGCAAGAGCATGGGTGGTGAGATGCGCTTTGATCTTACCTTTGTGAGCGGCTTGCAGGTGAGGAAAGGCCAACGCGTGATGCGGATGCTTTTCCAGCAATGCAGCCACCAGCGTGGAGGTGTCAAAACAGACGTTCATCGGTCCTAGATACCTCCGAGGTCACGGCTGCGCTGATCACGCTGCTTTTCCATGAATGCAGGGATATCCCAGGCAGAGACAGGCACCTCGCTGGAGCAGACCATGACGCCGCTTTCCTCTCCGAGGGCCGCAACGGGATGGATGGGCCGCAGCATCATGCCATCGGCTTCCAGAGTAATTTCCAGATCATCTCCGGGCTGCAAACCGAAGCGATCTCGCAGGCCCTTAGGCACGACGAGGCGGCTCATTTTGTCGAGTGTGAGTGTCATAAGGGGATTCTTGTCATGAGATTTGCCAATTGTCAATTGGATTGCCAATTTAATCGCTTTGTAGTTTACGGTCCGCTTGCCAGATGACTCCGCCAAACCTTGCCAAATAGTATCTTCTAACATCGTGAATCTTTTTTGGCAAATGGCGGCCTGATGCGCGATGCCTAGGATGTCAGTCAGCCACTATGCTAAAGTTATCCGATCACGAACATCTGCCGTTGACGCCAAGAAGCATCCACCGTCAATGCGGAGCAGCATTTAGAGGCGGTTAAGCATGGCTCAATTGGTGAAAAAAGGCAGCGACAAATTCATCGTCATCATCACTCAGGCCCCGGAGAAATCCATCCAGGCGAACGGAGAAGCCTTGATGAAGCTCCTCATGTCGATGAAGGTGAACTAAGGTGGGTATGGATTGGCAGGGGACACAAAAGGACGCCCCGTCTGAGGTGGGCCGCGCAGGCCTCTGGGTGCAGTATTTGGTAAGCTGCGGGTTGAACCGCACAGGAAACTGTGCCGTCCGTTGCGAGACCATTCGAGTGAATTAGGACTACGGCAGGTTTACAGCCCGATAAATCCCTGCTAAGAGCTGCCGTCGCAGATCGGGTCATGCTGGGCACGACCTCAGTCGGAAGAAAAAACCTAAAATAACATGTCAACCTTACGAACCCTCACCTTGCTGGTCCTGACCCCGTTGGCCTCACTCCACGCTGCCGATGGGACGCCACCGGTTGCCAAAAGCGTGCCTGCGCCAACTCAACCAAAAGCCAGCAACGCTCCCAAGAGCAAAGCGAAGCCCGCAACTCCGCAAGGGTATGCTCCTACCGTGCCCAAACCCACTGCTTCCGAAGTGCGCTATGGCCCGCATGAACGCAACGTGCTGGATTTCTGGAAAGCAGACGCCACCAAACCAACGCCGCTCGTCTTTGTCATTCACGGTGGAGGTTGGGTTAATGGGTCCAAGGAGCGCGTCACCAGTGCCGTGGACGTGGCCGCCTTGCTCAAGTCTGGCATTTCCGTGGCGGCCATCAACTACCGTTATACCACCATGGCCGCAGACATCGCCCCGCCCGTGAAGGCCCCGATGGAGGATTGCGCCCGTGCGTTGCAATTCGTGCGCAGCAAGGCGACCGAATGGAATCTGGAAAAAAAGCGCGTCGGTGCGGCAGGCGGGTCGGCTGGAGCTTGTTCCAGTTTGTGGTTAGCGTTTCATAACGACCTAGCCGATTCCAAGAGCGATGATCCCATTGCACGCGAGTCCACCCGACTGCATTGCGCTGCGGTCACGGCCGCGCAAACCTCGCTTGATCCTCAGCAAATGAAGGATTGGACACCCAACAGCACCTATGGGGACCATGCCTTCGGCTTAGGTTCATTTAGTGCGTTCCTCGCTGGTCGGGATAAGATCCTGCCTTGGATCGCTGAGTATTCTCCCTATGCCTTGGTGAGCGCAGACGATGCCTCGATTTATCTGATCTACCCGGCACCGCCCGCACTGGGCCAGACGCAAAAGGACCCCACGCACACCGCCAATTTCGGCGTGAAACTCCAGGAACATTGCGCCACTAGCAAGGTTCCCTGCGAGCTGGTTTATCCGGGCGCACCGAACATCAAACACGCGACTCCCACCGCATATCTGATCGATGCTTTACTGTCGAAATAAGCAACCATAAAGTGCCGCAAGCGAGCGTGCCCTCGGAGCCATTCGCTCGGGTTCGTGGATCATGAGAGAGACATAAGCGGATTCCTGGGCGCATCTTTCGGTGATCCTCGCTACTTCCCCCACCCTTCACGATAGCTTGGCTTCACGAGTGCGGTGGCTGCGGGATTATTCAGGAACTCCATGGTTTCGGCGTTCCAAGCGAGGCGTTGGCCGGGGAAATGGAGGGCGATGAGTCCGAGCAATCCCGTTTCTGCCAAGGGGGCGGCGTAGTTCCAATTGGAGGTCGTCTGCGCGTCGGGCAGGCCGAGGCAGGTTTGCACGAATTTGGTGTAATGCTCTTGGGGATTGCCAGGGACTAACGTTTGCTTATAGGCTTTGTCCGCAGCGTAGGGCAACAACTGGGGCCGGGCGACGTGAGGCAGCAGCAGCGCGCCAGTTTCCCCGAGAAACAAAGCTCCGCTGGGTGGCAACTCCCGGCCTGCATCCAGCGGCACGCCTTCGGTGGACGGACGTTTGTCGTTGTCGGACCAAGTTAATTTCAGGGTCTTGTCGGCGGTGAATGCGGTGCCGGGAAATTCATAGGTGATTGATTCCCAGGTCGGCCAGACTTCGCGATTCAGCTTCGGGTTCTCGGCCCATTCCTTGGGGGCTTCGGCCGTGATGCTGATGGGGGCCGTGAGGTCCAGGGCTTTGAAGGGCGTGTCCATGATATGGCAGCAAAAATCCCCCAGCGTGCCGCCACCAAAGTCTTGCCAGCCTCGCCACTGCACGGGGTGGTAAATGCCGTTTTTGTAAGGTCGGGTGGGAGCCACGCCCAACCATTGATCCCAGAGAAACCCTTCGGGAATGGGATCCGCGCCTTCCGGGCGGCCATTGTGATGGAAGGCGGAATTCACCCAGCAGCGCACTTCCTTAATTTTTCCGATGACGCCATCGCGCACCATTTTCACAGCGGTGCGGTAGGTGCTGTCGCTCTGGATTTGATTGCCCATCTGAGTCACGATGCCAGCTTTCGCGGCGGCTAGTTTCATCTGTCGGGCTTCGGCCACGGTGTGGGCCAGCGGCTTTTGACAATAGACGTGCTTCTTGCTGGCAATGGCGGCCAGAGCAATGGTGGCGTGCATGTGATCCGGCAGGGCGATGTTCACGCTGTCGATTTTATCGCCCAGGGCGCTGAGTAGTTCGCGATAGTCTTGGAATTTCCTGGCTCCAGGATGCGCTTCGGCAGCCTTGTGCAAGTGGCCGGCATCAACATCGCACAGGGCTACCATTTCCACGAGTCCGCTGGCGGCCATCGCCCCCAGATCACTGCCGCCCTGCATGCCTCCGACCCCAATGGAAGCGTGCGCCAGACGACGGCTGGGTGGATTGGCCCACACTTTGGATGGGAGGAGGAAAGGGAAGGCCAAGCTGGGCGTGGCTTGCAGGAGGGTGCGGCGTTTCATGACTGACATGCTCGTGCATCGGTGGGGGCGAGCACAACCCCGCGTGCGCGGCAGCACAATTAAGCCCTAACGCACGTCGAAGGCGTCGCGCAAGCCGTCGCCTACGAAATTCAGCGCCAGCAGGGTGGTGGTCATCATCACGGAGGGGAAGATCAACAACCACCAGCGGTTCTCCAACGGATTGATGGCCTGGGCGCCTTCCTTGAGCAGGGCGCCCCAGCTGGGAGCGGGCTCTTCGATGCCGAGGCCGAGGAAGCTGAGGAAACTTTCGTCCAGAATCACGACTGGCACCGTGAGCGTGAGATAGGTGAGAATCACGGTCCAGAGGTTGGGCAGGAGATGCTTGCGCATGATGGCCCACGGACCGCGGCCGAGGGCTTTGGCAGCGGTTACGAAGAGTTGCTCCTTCAGGACGAGCACTTGGCCCCGCACGATGCGGGCCATGGTAAGCCACTCCATCAGCCCCAGGCAGAGGATCATCAGGACGATGCGGGAGTAAGGGATGAGGCTGTCCACGCGAGCCTTGATGAAGGTGTGACCGTTGGCATCCGACCACTGACGGAGTTCGTCCAGGCTATTTTGAAAGGGCCGGTCCAGTGCGGAAATGATGACGAGCATGAAGAGCAAGCGGGGCACCGCGTAGAGCACATCCACCAGCCGCATCAAGACGGCATCCACCTTGCCACCGAGATACCCTGCCGTCAGCCCCACGAAGGTTCCGATGAACAAACTGATCCCCGCCGCGCAAAGGCCCACCAGCAAGGAAACGCGACCGCCCTGAACGACACGGGTGAACAAATCCCGTCCATTGACATCCGTGCCCCAGGGATACTGCATGGCGACCATTTCTTCGCCAATTTTCACCTGACCGCTGCTGCTCGGTGGGAGGAAGTTGTTCGCTGAAACATCACTGCGGGCCGGGTGGAGCGCCAACGGCAACAGGAAGCTGAACAGGATCATGAAGACTAACACTCCGAGCGCCACCATGGCGACGCGATTCCTCCGCAGGCGCTGCCAGCCCGTAGGCGCGGCGGCCGCAGGAGCGACCGGAAGGGCGGTGGTGAGGGAACTAGTCATCAGTTAGTCTAACGCGAGGGTCGAGCAGGCAGAGCGCGAGGTCGGCCAGCAAATTGAAGAGGACGATGAGCACGCAATAAACGATCACCGCTCCGATCAGGAGAAAGCCATCCCGATTCAGCGTGGCGTTCACGAAATGCTGCCCCATCCCGGGGATGGCGAAGATGCTTTCCACCACCATGGAGCCAGTGAGTAGATAGGCGGCCATGGGCCCCAGATAGCTTATCACCGGCAGAATGGCGGACTTCAGCGCGTGGCGATAGATCACTTGCTGCTCCGGCAAACCCTTGGCTCGCGCGGTGCGAATGTAGTCCTTCTGGAGGACTTCCACCATGCTGTTGCGCATGAGTCGGGCGACGTTGGCGCCATAGTAGAGGGCCAAGCAAGTGGCCGGCAGCACGACGTATTTCCAGCCGAACCAGCCGCCCACGGGAAACCATCCTAACCAGATGGAAAACACCATGACGAGCAGGGATCCCGTGACAAAAGTAGGGGTGGAAATGCACAACATGGCCAAGGTTTGCGTCCACCGATCCCCGATTTGCTGCTTGCGGGAGGCGGAATAAGCGCCCACCAGAATCCCTCCAGTGGCAGCCAGCAGGAAAGCGATGCTGCCCAGCTTGAAGGAAATGGGCAGCGCGGCTCCGAGGATTTCCGTGACTTTGAAATTCTGCGCTTTCATGGATTCCCGCATATCCCCGTGGAAGAGATCACCCATGTAACTGACGTAATTTTCCCACTTGGTGCCGTCCATTTTGAACTGCTTCAATTTGGCATGGCGGGCTTCTTCAGAAATGTTCCGCTCCGTGTCAAACGGACCGCCCGGCACTGCTTGCAGCAGGAAAAACACCGCCGTGATCGCGCAGAAGAGCACGAGCAACATGGAGCCGAGGCGTTTGATCAGGAAGAACAGCATAAGCGAGAAGACGCGGCCATCCTACCAGCCGGACAGGGCGCGTTGCAAGGCCGCAGTTTCGCGCCACTGGGAACCGTCGCGCTGATCAGAGGAGCTTTCAAATGGCACCACGCGGATCCGACCTTCGCGCATGGCCACCACGCCGCTGGGAGCCTTGGAATCGACGATGGCGTTCCACGCGGCCTCAGCAAAACGCGCGGCCAGGATAGCATCCGCCGGGTCCGGCCGACCGCCACGTTGCATGTGACCGAGCACGCTGGGGCGCACTTCCACGTCCGCATCCCCTTCGCCTGTTGGCTTGGAGGAGAAATATTTGTCGAACTCCTTGGTCAGGGCATAGGCGGGGTAATCCTTGGTGGGCGGATCAAATTTCACGCCTTCTGCGATGAGGATGATGGTGTGGGTCCGACCGCGTTTCATGGCCGCCTCCACTTCCTGGGCAATGCGCAGGATGCGATCCATCGTCAGCACGCCTTCTTCTGGAATGATGGCGTATTCCGCACCGGAGGCGATGGCCGCCAACTGCGTGAGCTGTCCGCTGGCACGGCCCATCGTTTCCAGCACCATGACCCGCCGATGACTCCGAGCGGTGTCTTTGAAATGGTCCACCGCCCAGACCACGGTCGCCACCGCACTGTGCACGCCCAGCGCCATGTCCGTCACTGGCAAATCGTTATCGATCGTGGAGGGAATGCCCACCACCTTCAGGCCACCCTCCTCTACCAACGCTTGCGCGCCCGCCAGCGAGCCGTCGCCCCCGCAGACAATGAGATTTTTTACCCCAAGATCCTTGAGCATTTTAACCACATCCTGCCGCAGAGTCGGCTCGTTGCGGAATTCTTTGCAGCGCGCGCTGCGCAGCAGGATCCCCCCCGTGACCACGAGCCCGGTTACGCTGGGATTGGTCATCAAGACCAAGTCTTGATCGTTCCCCAGTAGTCCTTCCTGTCCTCGGCGGTGCAGGATTTGCTCCTGCAGTTGTGCGATGGTGACTTCTCCGTTGCGCACCCGGTTGGCCGTCCGCACCAGCCCCTTGTATCCGTCAATAATGCCCAACACGGGCAGAGAATATCGATTATTGGCCAAGCGCACGATGGCCCGTAAGAGGGAATTCATGCCGGGCGCGTCGCCCCCGCTGAATAAGACTGCTGTTAGATTGTCTGGTAGTGATGCCATAGGCCTCTGCTTTTAAGCAGGAACCGAGAAAGGGAAAGCGAAAATCGCAAGTTGATGGCAAGGAATTCATGATAATGCATGGATCTGGCTTTGGGAGGGCCATGATCGGCTTTATCCATTTCGCAAATTTATGCAAATCTGGCCCTGGGAGTCACCTCAGGCTGGGCGGAGCCGAGACCCTGCCCAGCGCTGAGGGATGTGGGCGGCTTCCTCACTACAGACTCCTATGGCTCACTGGATTGCTCCAGTCACTGCTGCCAGTGCTGCCACCGATGGCGCGGACTTGGAATTGGTAGTTTTGGCCGGGGGTTAGGCCGCCGACTTTCATGCCTCGCGAATCTGTGTAGAGACCTGCGCTTTGGGGCACGCCCGGAGTGCCCTCGGGGGAGAGGTGGAAGCAGCGGGCTTCGTAGCATTTGGCGTTGGCGATGGGGGCTACTTTCAGAATTAACTGGCCAGTGGTCCCATTACGAATATCCAGAATCGCAGGCGTCGTCAAGGCGGTGGCAGCCCGGTTCGTGCTGGCGGCATCGAATCCGCTGGAAAGCAGATTGGCCAGATCATTCCCGTGATGCGGCTGCACGTGGGCGGCCAACTGTCGGAGCAGGCCGATGAGAATCTCCCGTTTGTTATTCTTATCCGCCGTGTCCTCCGGACCACCCAGGGCCGCAGTGGCCACGGCTTCGGAGAAATTGGTCTGGGCGGTATCCAGTGCGGCCTGAGTCACTGGCGGCACCAAGGTAGGCGGGGCATCGTAAAGGGCATTCCCATAGAGTTTCTGGGAAACCGCGCTGGCTAATTCGTCGAGCGAATGATCGGGGGCGTTGGCAAAGCCAAGGAGGACACGGAGCTGAGACATACGTTTGGGTGTGGGTTGCGGCACAAATCCATTCCAGCGGAGCCCGGGCGTATCCCAGCGCAACGGCTGGCCATTCGCATCGGTTCCATCCCAGGTAATTGGTATTTGTGCCATGTGTTTGGTTTTGGGTGAGTGGTTGCAATATTAAAATTGGCTGTAAAAACACCCCCATGCGCCTTGTCGCAGCTGATTTTCGGGGCATTTAAGGTTTTATCTGTCGCAGTTAAGGTTTTAAATGCCGCAGTTAAACCTTCATCTGAGATGGATAAAATTTTAGCCATCGCATTTAAACTTTTATCCGTGCTGGTTAAAGTTTTAACTATGACACTTAAAAGTTGATCCGCCGCGTTTAAAACCGTAGCCAAGGCGTTTAAGGTTTTATCTGCCGCAGTTAAACCTTTATCCGTCACAGTTAAGGTTAAATCCGGCGCATTTGAAGTTAAATCTACGGCGGATAAAGTTACATCTGCCGCAGATTTAAGGCCATCCGAATTCATAACCCCCACAGCCTGAACCGCTTGCACCGCCTTTGCCGGTATTGCGGCAGCTTCCCCCATGAAAACCCCAGACGCTAATACGCCCGTTGCCCCGAGTGAGGAGCCAAGTGTCGTAACGAGGATGAATAAACGCGTCATGAATTTGCAAAATAGCAATCCGGCCTCCTTTGGCAAGAAAATTTTTGCCGTGGCGACATCAAAGTGAAATAGGGATCACTTTGAACTCATTTCATTGCATCCCTAACTTTTGATTGACGTGGATCTCGGATCTCGGCTAAACTCGCGGGGCTGAGGGGAAAATAATCAGTTCCCTCAATTTAATCTCTTCACCCGCGTTACCTCCATGGCCCATCCCATCCGTAAATTCTTCCTCTGCTTTTTGGCCTGTTTGGCCAATTTATTGCCAGCCCAGATCCCTCAACCCCTGCCGTGGGGATTCGTTGAACCCTACGTGGATGGGACGGCTAAGTTTAAGGCTAAGGAAGGCTTGATCTACCGCATGGAGAGGTCCACGGGGATGGATCACTGGATTGCACTACCGGAACGGTATTTCGGGGTCGGCCAAACCATCACACAGTTTTTGCACGAGGACTTCACGCCTGAGGTCCCGGGTTCAATCACGCCGCAAACACACCTGACGCCTCAGGATGTCCTACCGCCTACGCTGGCCGCCCAGGCGGTTTTGGGTGCTGGTGTCCCCGGAATCGAAGCTCTGCTACAGGTGCAATCTGTGGACCGCAGCGCAAGCTCCTTCCGGCAAATTGATATGCCAATGACGGTGCAGCTCCGAAATCGCAGCACAACGACCTTGAACAAGGTTCAGGTCAATGTGCCGCTTTCGTTGGCATTCTCAACGTTGCGGATACAGCCAAACCCTGCGGCCACGGTTGCAGTGTCACAACAGCCAGTCCTTGCTCCCGGGTCCACAACCCCACTTAGCCCGAACACGACACTTAGCTTGACGGATACCCGTTTGCTCGATGGCACAGATTCGCTAGCTCCCGGTGCCAGTGCAGCAATTAATTTTACGGTGCGCTTCAATTTTACTGCCGGATGGACGTTCCCGAAAAATCCCCGCTACTTATACGCCGTAGCCTCGGCGGGTGCCTCCGCCAGCGCCAACGTTGGTGTTAGCTGGGATGGGGCGGGCACCTACACACCGGCACCGGGAGTTTTAGCATACGAGGCCTCAGCAGACCGCTATGTTTGGAGGGCCCTGGGCCAGAGTAACCCTATCCGGGCTACGCCGATTTATTTTTTTAATAAATGTGAACCATTCACGCGCTGGTATTCAGTGCTTAGCTTCAATAATGGTGGTGCGTTGATTTCTTGGTGGTCCCCAGTGGAGGAAAGCTTTGTTTCTCATTATCTGGCGTCTGGTTTTGATCTCCGCCGCACTCCGAGCGTGCCTGATCCATACTATTTTGGTTACACCGAAATTTATCGGAACTTCCCCGCTCCTGGACCGGGGGTCCAGTCTCCCGCAGATTTACCAATCTTTGGCGGCCCAACGAATATCGAGATGTCTATTGGGACTCACGCCTCTCGAATTGGTGCACCCAATGCGGCCCAAATGGCCGCTTCTGTTCCTTCGACCCACAGCGAATACATTGCGAGGGTCCTTTTCGAAAAACAGGCTGCCATCATTAAGCAAAACATCATCTCTAACTTTATTCCACCATCCCAGGCCTCGATCCAGGCTGGAAGTTCCGCCTTAGGAGACCGAGACCTGACTCTGAAAACGAAGGAATTTTTCCGAGTCCGAGGAACCGCCCTCGACTCGAATTTTAATGGCTCGTATGATGCGAACGAATTGACGACTGCAACGGCTGACGGTTGGCTGTGGAATCTGGATGACGATGGGGATGGCATTCCAAATGGCTACGATACGTTCTCTGGGGCGGGGAATAGCGTTGGACTCTCAGTCATCGTTAATGAGGTCTGCTCCAGCAATTCGGGAAGTTATCGCTCCCCGGATGGGGCCTCCCCAGATTGGGTGGAACTGTATAATATTTCCGGGGCACCGGTCGATTTGACGGGTTGGCAATTACGGGACCTTGGATCTGCGGCATCTTGGTATACTTTTTTGGCAGGGTCTCCGATCAGTCACATCATTCCCTCCGGGGGCTTTATGGTGGTTTTCTGCCCAGGTAATAACGCAGTGGATACGGCCTCTGCTCATTACACAAAATTCAAAATCAGTCCTGACGGTAATGGAGAGGCGATCAGTCTGCACAAGCCAGGTGCGGTGGCTGGCACGTTCGATCTTATCGACACCACTCCCAGTCCTGGTCCACAATACACGGACATTACCTTTGGCAGGCATTTAAATCCGCTCCATCTGGGAGCCAGCGCATTGGAATGGGGGTATTTGGTAGCCCCTACCCCGATGGCCAAAAACAGCCCCGGAATGGCAGGAGGAGTCACCTCCCCACCAACGATCTCCATGACCGATGCAAACACGGGGGCGTCCGTGCCTCCAGGAGTCTATTCACGGAATGAGCACCAGGCCCTGCAGCTGAACATTTCGGGCGGGAATGGTGGGGTGCTGCATTATACGACCAACAGCGCAGAGCCCACGGGTTGGTCTGCGGTGTTTGATCCAAATCATCCTCCGGTATTCGATCGCTCCGTGATCGTTCGGGCAGCATCGATTCAGGACGGCATGCTACCTTCACAATCTGTTACTCAGAGTTTTCTCTTTAAGGAGAGCGTGCTGGGCACTGTCACCGGAGACCCCGGTATTGCACTGCCACCACAGGCCAGGCCCGAGCATTACCCGGAATATAGTCTCCCTCAAGTCAATGACGGTTACCCCAACGGGATGACTATCCCCTATGGCGTCAGTTCCGTCATCCTCAGCCAAGATCGTCCAGCATTAATGGCCCAACTTAGCTCCCTGCCCACTCTTTCCATCGTGGTGCCAGCGTTAGACTTCTTTGACCGGGATACTGGGGGGAGCTACGCCTGCTCGATGCATACTGGCACTCCTTCATATGATCCGAAAGGAACGGGGTGGGAACGCGCCGGTAGTATGGAGTGGCTTCACCCGGGCAATGCGCTGCCTGCGCTGGCTACTTCCGGGAATATCAATTGTGGTGTCTCTATTTCTGGAAACACGAATATCAGTTGGTGGCGAACTGAGAAGCACTCGCTAGCCTTGGCGTTTAAAAAGGAATTTGGAGCATCGAAGTATCAGCCCAAGTTCAGACCTTTTCCCCCTGAAGCAGACATCAATGCTAAATACGATAACCTGATTCTACGGAACCCCACGTTCGATACCTGGAGTATGACGGATGGGCTGCCCTGGCAGTCAAATCCAGTGAATGCCACCTACGCCAAGGACGCCTATGCCCGTAAGACCCTGGCCCTGCTGGGTGCTCCCCAGCTTTATTACCAGTGGGTGCACGTGTATCTTAACGGGCTCTACTGGGGTGCCTATCTACTCAGTGAACGGGCAGATCCCGACACCTGCGAAAGACGATTTGGGGCAGGTAATTACTACGTGTGGAAAGACGCCAAGGGAATCGACTCCGTGGGTGATCCCATAGCCGGCCTGCCAGCCGGCCTGCCAACCCCCCAGGCCGCGACATGGTTGACCATGGCGAATGCTGGCCGTGCCGTGGCCGCCAAGGCGACGGCCGTCCCGCCGCTGGACGCATCGGCAGAATATGAGGCCGTGGACAAGTTGGTCAACTTGGGCTCCTTTATCGACTACACGATCTTCCACGCCTTCCTGGGAAATTTCGACTCCATGACGAATAACGGACGAGTGTATCGTAAAATGCAGGAAGTGGGGGCTCCAGCAGAAACGGCAGGGAAATTCACTTGGTTTGCCTATGACGTGGAGGTGGGGGCTGACATTAATGCGCTGAGCGGCCCTCCAGGTCCTATGAATTGCTTTGAAACTTGGTGGGGAACAGGGGCCGCGCCACCCCGCCCAATTGCACCGTATGCCAATTCAGAAGCCGCCCTCCTGTGGGATTTGGCAAAATACCCCAAATTTGCCCAGCGCTTTGGGGATCGCGCATGGCAGCTTTGTTTGATGCCCACGGCCTGGCAAAACCGTCCTGACGATGGTGCACTGACGGGAGACAACCCCACAGGCAAAGCGCAAACGCGCTTTCTGGAAGGAGCTGCGGAGTTCGAAGCCATCCGCCTGAGCGAGTCCTTGCGCTGGGGCGTCGGTTGGGGAGGCACCGCGGCGGCAGCGCCCCGACAGACAACTGGCACGGCCTTTGCCGTGGGCACGAACGTGACCCTTAACACGGGAGGGTTTTTCGCGGGGCGGAGACCCGCCTTCAAGTCACAATTGGAAGCGCAGGGCCTGCTCTCTTCCATACCCATGCCCAGCCTGAGCCCTGGATCCGCTCCCAATACGTGGATTCTGAGTCCCCCTGCACTGGCCAATTCTGAAACCTATTACAATGACCCAACGCTGAACAACGGTGCTCCAGTAGAGCCAGATTCGGCAGCCCTGACTACCGCAGGAACGTTTTTAGCCGTTGGCACCACGAAAATCCTGACTGCCCCCTTCCACCTCACCGCGAGGACGCGAGCGCCCGTGCCCGGCGGCACCACGGATGACACCAAACTTTGGTCCAATCTGCTCGATATTCAACTCCCCCTCCACCCATGAAAACCTACCTACCAAATCTCATCGGCATTTTTGC
>JANOAV010000099.1:0-39890 GCA_031411295.1 Verrucomicrobiales bacterium
CAAGCTCGACTCCGCCCCCATGCGCGAGGAACTCGAACGCGCCTTCGCCGACAACAACGACGACTACGGCCGCAAGCTCTACCTCATCGAAAACTGCCTCTACGGCGTGGACATCCAGCCCATCGCCATCCAGATCACCAAGCTCCGCTTCTTCATCTCCCTCGTCTGCGACCAGAAGACCAACCGCAACAAAAAGGACAACCACGGCATCCGCCCGCTGCCCAATCTGGAAACCAAGTTCGTCGCCGCCGACACCCTCATCGGCCTGCCCGAGATGACGCAGTCTCTGCTCGTCGATCCCCGCGTCGGCCTCATCGAAAAGGAAATCGAATCCCTCTACCACAGCCACTTCTCCGAGCAGCGCCGCGACCGCAAACTAGCCAATCAGCGAAAGGTCAAAAGCCTTCGCCAAGAACTCGCAAAGCTCCTCGCCGAAAGTCTCATGTCCCCGGCAAAGTCAAAGCACGTCGCCGAATGGGACCCCTTCGATCCACAATCCTCCGCTGATTTCTTCGATCCGCATTGGATGTTTGGACGTTCGCTCACCGAGGGCTTCGACATCATCATCGGCAATCCGCCCTACATCTCCGTCGAACGCTTCGCAGGCACTCCGATTCAGGCGCTATGGCAGCAAAGATTCAAGACGTATGCCGCTCGCGGGGATGTTTACTGCTTCTTCTACGAGCGTGGTGCCGATCTGCTGCGCAAGGGAGGCAACCTCACCTTCATCACCTCGAACAAGTGGATGCGGACAGGCTACGGCGAACGGCTTCGGGAATTCCTCTCCTCCAAAGTCAACACCGAGGCCGTGCTCGATTTTGGCATGGCTCAGAACTTCGGTGCGGCCACGACTTACACCTGCATCACTCGCTACGTGAAGGAAAAGCCGGATGGCAAAGTCATGTCCTGCTATGCTACGGATGACCGGGCCGCTATCGGCGATCCCGGTGGTTACTTCGCCGAGAACGCCGTCCCGCAGACGAACTTTGCCGCCGACACTTGGATTGTTCTTTCGGGAGTCCGACTCCGCATCAAGAAGCTCGTCGAGGCCCAAGGCATCCCCCTCGAAAAATGGGACATCCAAATTGCACGTGGCATCATCACTGGGCTCAACGACGCCTTCTACCTCAGTGCTGAACAGCGTAACGCCCTAATCGCAGAAGACCCCGCGTCCGACGAACTGATTGGCAGGCTACTTCGAGGCCGCGACGTGGAGCGTTACGCGGTCAACTGGAATGAGACATACCAACTCGTCATCAAATTTGGAGCGCACGAATATTTGGAGGAGCGTTACCCGGCAGTGTTTCGGCATCTCCAGCAGTTCGAGAAGCAGCTCAAGGAGCGTGGGCAGTGCAAATACGGGCGGGAGCGCAAAAACAAGGACGCCGACAAGAAGTATCCCGGCCAACACCATTGGCTGGAGTTGGACAACAATCCGAGCGACGAAAATCTGAAGCTCTTTGCAGCACCGAAAATCATGTATCCGAACATGACCAAGTTCTTGCCGTTCTACTTCGATAATGGCGGAGGTTACCTGACGAACGACAAGGGATTCACCATCAACTCGGAAACGCAGTCGCTCTGTTACCTCACAGCATTCCTGAACTCACATCTGTTCCGCTGCTGCTTTAGCGACAATTTCCCGGAGCTGATGGGCAACACCTACGAAGTCCGCAAAATCTTCATGGACAAAATCCCGGTCAAGAAACCCACTGCCGCCGAGGTGAGCCTGTTTGAGCGGTTAGTTCCCCTCATCCAGTTCGCCAAAGCCGATGCCGGATCCAGCCCCGGAGCCGCCACCTTCCTCGAAGACCTCATCGACGCCTGCGTGATGGAGAGCTACTTCCGCGAGCACATGGCGGAGCGCGACCTGCTCTTCCACAACACCGTGGCCCCGCACCTCGCCGCCTACGCCCCCGAGGCCAGCGCCGCCCAGCAGCGCGCCTACCTCACCCACCTCCACCAGACGCTCAACGCCCCCGGGCACCCCATCCGCAACCGCCTCCTCCGCCTCCTCCGCCTCACCGCCGACAGCCCCGACCTCCTCGCCATCATCAAACAGGAGGGGAAAGTTTAGACTCTCATACCAGCCATGAACAAAGACCTCATCATCCGCATGCAGAGCCAGTTTGACCAACTGGCACAGACTCACCCCGAGGAAGCCAACCTGGAATTCTGGTTTGCGCGCGACTTGCAGGAGCCGCTCGGCTACGCCCGGTGGGAGAACTTCCTCACGGCCATTCAGCGCGCCATCGAGTCCTGCAAAACAACGGGTTACGAAGCTGAACACCATTTTCGTGGCGTCACGAAAATGGTCCCCCTCGGCAGCGGAGCGGAGCGTCCCATTGAGGACTTCATGCTCACCCGCTACGCCTGCTACCTAATCGCCCAGAACGGCGACCCGAGGAAGGAGCCCATCGCCTTTGCCCAGAGCTACTTTGCCGTGCAGACGCGCAAGCAAGAACTGATCGAAGAGCGGATGCAACTCAAGGGACGGCTGGAAGCCCGAGAGAAGCTGCGAGCCTCGGAAAAAGCCCTGTCCGACAACATCTTCGAGCGCGGCGTGGACGACGCCGGATTTGGTCGCATCCGTTCCAAGGGCGATGCCGCCCTCTTCGGCGGGCACACCACTCAGGCCATGAAGGACAAGTTCGGCATCACCCAGACGAGGCCATTGGCGGACTTCCTGCCCACCCTGACCATCGCCGCGAAAAACCTCGCCACCGAAATGACCAACCACAACGTGCAGCAGGCTGACATGCAGGGAGAGCCCTCCATCACCCGCGAGCACATCCAAAACAACACCAGCGTCCGCCAGATGCTCGGCGAACGCGGCATTAAACCCGAAACGCTGCCACCCGAGGAAGACATAAAGAAACTCGAACGCCGCGTCAAAACCGAGGAGAAGAAACTGGAGAAGCGGGCGGGCCGCCTGCCGAAGGATGGTGAGAAGCCATGAGCCAGCAATCCATCCTCACCGCATTATCGTCGCGTAGCATTGCCGCATGGGTCAGCCAGGCGCAGCGGCGCGTTGTGTATGCCGCGCCCGGCATTCACCCTCAGCCAGCGGCGGCTTTGGCGGAATTGTCCTCCCGCCTCCCACTTACCTCCATCACGGTCAGCCTCGACTTTGACGAGCACACCCTGCGTATGGGTTACGGCACTCTCGAAGCCGTGGAAATTCTGTCTGCTGCCGGGATCATCCCAACGCATTCCCCCGGCTTCCGCAGCGGGATCCTGATCGTGGATGACCGGGGTTGGATTTTCAGCCCCACTGCCCTCTACCTCGAAGCCGAGCCTCAGAGCGATGAAACGCCGAATGCCGTGGAGCTGTCCCCTGACCAAGTGAAGGCACTGGCCATCCGCCTATCCCCCGCCGCGCAGAAAGAGGCCATCGAGCAGGCGGAGAACCCCGCAGAAGGGCAAGCCATCGCCCAACTCACGACGGAGCTTGGGGTTGCTGCCGTTGCCCCGGCTCATTTGGCAACGGTCAAAGCGGCCATTAAGATCGCACCGCCCGTGAAGTTCGATGTCGTCCGTCAAGTCCGGGTCTTCGAACCTTATCTGCAATACGTGGACATTAAGTTGACCGGTGCGGCGATTCAAAAAAACAAAGTCGCCATCCCAAAGTCCTTGCAGCAGCTCGGCACCAGTCAAGAACTTCGTGCTCGCTTGCGAACCACGTTCGATCTGATCGAGAAAGGTAGCGCTCTCTCATCCAAGGATATCGACGACAAAGTGGGGCAATTGCGAAAAACCTTCACGCCATCGCTTGGAGAGCGCTTGGGTCGGGTCATGCTCAAGAACGCCCGCCCGCTCTTTGATCAACGTCTGGAGGAACTCAAAGCCGAGTAGGTCACATTCCAAACGAAGGTCAAAAAAGACCTCCAAACCAAGCTGGATGAATCACGCGATTTGGTGGTGGATTACTTCCTGCCCATCGCATTGGCGAAGCCTCCCGATGCCTTGCTTGCTCGCGTGAATCCTGTGAACGAGGAAACTGTGAAGCGGTGGCTTCAGCGGGAGCTGGACAAGGCGTTTCCAACCGCTGAAAAGCTCATTCAAGAAATGCGATTGGACGCCCAGTTCAAAGACGTGACGTGGGAAACTCTGAACGATCCAGACTTCGGCAACGCGCTGCGAAACGCCTTCGAGGATGTTGACTGGGACAAGCCATTTCATGATTACAAGGCCGCAGGTGAAAGCCCAAACCCGGAGGGCACCGCTAAATGACACCAAAGCAAACGAACGAAGGGGACTCGGATGATGTCTCCGCGGCACTGAACCTGTTGGCCGAATCACTGGCAGGTGAAGTGCAACGAATCAACGCGGAAGGAGCCCAAGCCATGCACGGCGGGGACTACGACACCGCCCAAGCAGTGATCGACTTTGCCAAGCGCCTCACGGCCTTTCGAAGTAAAGTGGATGCCCTCGGGCAGGAATGGCAGCAGTTGGAAGACCTGCGGGACAAGGCGTCGGTGGAGGTGCAAAAAATTGTCAGCAAAAGATTCTTCGGCAAGGAAAAGAAGGGCGAAATCACACCGCACATGGCTTACTGCCGCCCACTGCTGGAGGTGCTCGTGGAAATGGGTGGCTCAGGCAAGACCAAAGAAGTGCTGGACCGACTTGGTGCCAAAATGAAACCGCTCTTGAAAGCAAAAGATTACGAGCCTCATGAGTCTGACTCCAAACAGATTCGTTGGCGAAATACGGCCCAGTGGGCACGAAATCACATGGCCAATGAAGACGGAAGAATGAAGGAGAAATCACCGCGTGGTATTTGGGAGATTTCGTCTGCGGGCCGGGCATGGCTGAAACAACAAGGTCAAAAATAAGCAATCAACCACATGACACCTTCGGTTATCACTCCGACGGACAGCCGCTATCCCGCAAGGTTGCGGCTCACGAATATCGTGGACCCGCTCCCGGATCTCGTGTTCAACGGTAACTGGGAACTGATGAATTTACCCAAGACCGCCCTGTTCTGTTCCACTCGATGTCCCGGTAGTGCTATCCTTCGCACCTACGACCAAGCTGCTCAATGGCGCGACGATAACCGCTGCATCATCAGTGGATTCCACTCACCAGTGGAAAAGGAATGTCTCCGCATCCTCATGCGCGGTTCTTCCCCCATCATCCTTTGCCCTGCTCGCGCCTTGCCAAAGCGACCGCCTCCTGATTGGAAAACCGCGATTAGTGAGGGGCGACTGTTAATCCTCTCTGGCTTTCCTGAAAAGGCGAAACGCATGACCATGGAACTCGGGGCACGTCGTAACTCCCTTGTGGCCACGCTCGCTGATGAAGTGTTCTTCGCCCATATCACGCCTGGAGGCCAGTCTGAACGTTTGCAGAAACTGCTGGAGAATGCTTGAAGCGAGTAGAAGCGCGGTGTCAGGGGCGCAGGTGGAGGCGTTGCGGGACTGTGGTCCGGAGGTTTGAGCAGCCCAGCGGGCTGCTCCACATTCGGCGGGCGCGGTAGAAGATGGGGCGGTTGGCGAAATCGTGGCCTTGGTTGCAGGGATCCGATGCTGGTCCAGCCGGTGGAACCAAATGGCATCTGACGTTGCAAGCAGTCGCAGGCTGAAATTTTTGCAGCAATATAATCCTTGCCAACCCGCTCAGAGCTTGTGGTGTGCTGACCGGAGTCAGCCACCAATCAATAATTACCCTTGGATACCTCATTCTACTCTGATCTAGCCCGTCGCGCCAAATCCCATTGGTCGTCGGATCGATTGTCCCGTCTTACTTCGGGGAAGCGGTTGCCGTTGCATCCGGTAACTCACTGCGCCTTCCTTCATGTCACGGGTTTGATGGCGGATGACGCTTCGGTCAGCTCGGGACAGGTGAAGAAATACCTCCAGATCAACCACATGATCAGCCTCATCGCGCCTCCGTTCCGGGCGCTGGCGAAAGCCATGCCGGGGCGGGCCCTCACTCTGTTGGATGCTGGCTGTGGCAATTCTTATTTGTCCCTGGCGTTTGCCTTTCTGGCGCGCGAAGCCTCGTCGGGCCGGGCTTCGCAGATTAAGGATTGGCAGGATACGACATTTGATCTGCATGTCATTGGGGTAGATACCAATGCCGCTGTGATCGCACAATCCACAAGTCGGGCGGCAGCGCTGGGACTGGGGGATGCCATGTCCTTTCAATGCTGCCCGCTGCAGGAGGCGGCACTGCCGGAACGGTTGCACGCCGTGATGGCGTTGCATGCGTGCGATACCGCCACCGATGATGCGCTGGCGCTGGGGATTCGCAAACAAGCGGATCTCCTGGCGGTGGCTCCGTGTTGCCAAGCGGAGTTGGCGCAATTTTTCAAGACACTGGGAGCGGATCTGAATCATGGTTTGGGAGTCATCTTGCGTTCCCCTAACTTGCGACGGGATGCCGCCTCCACCATGACGGATGCGCTGCGCTTAGCCTTGATGCGAGCGCTCGGCTATGAGACCACGGCCACGGAGTTCATTCCCTCTGCGCACACGCCGAAGAATCGGCTGATCCTCGGGGAGCGGCGGGGCAGATATAACAAGGCCGGCTGGGCTGAATTCCAGAACCTGCGGAGCACGATAGGCTCCCCCACCCTGGCTTTGGAGCGGATGTTGCATGATGTTTTGGCAGAACGTTTTCCTGCGTAGCGTGACATTCCAATATCGCGACGACAAGCCCGGGGGATGCGCTACATGATTACCGCCGCCGCAGTCCGGGGGGGCAGCCGTCGAACCCTCCCCGTCGATCAGACGTCTGAGACCGTTTCCAAAAAGAAATGGGTATTTACCGAGAAATCAGAACTCATGATTTTGGCGCGCCCAAACTGATTCGGGACTAGCATTTGTATTGCTTCGTGGGTGATCAGATTTCCCGCAGATTCAGACAAGACAGCAGATGGATGTTTTCTCAGACCGTTTCCAGGTAGAAATCGGCAGATTCCACCTGAGTAGTGGCCGACTTTCGGAGGCCTGCGTCATGCTGAGTCGGCTTGGCTTGTTGTTGGCCTCAGAAAATCGGCCACTACAATTCACCGATTTGCAAATGGAATTGGTCTCAGATCCCCAATCTGCTGTCCTCCCCGAATCTGCTGGAAATAAATGGAATTCCAATTTACCGATTACTAAATGTATTTGGTCTGATTCCGCTCGGGACAGGTCTGCGGGCTGAAGCCCAACACTACTTCAAGCCACCGTAGTCCGGGGCTGCCGACTTTAGGCTGTTCCCACGAAATGAGTTTAATCGCACCAGGCTAATGCCGCTCATGCCCCAACTCTAACGCTGCTTTTAACTTGGGAATGCGAGGCTACTTCATCATGTCGAAACGCTTCTGGAGCGTCTCCTTATCGGTCACGCCAACCATTTTTTCCTTGGTGGAATCGATCCAGCGTTGCTCCAGAGCGTTTTTGGTGGGGCGTTCCTTTTGGTAGAAGACGCCGAATTTCCCTGGATGATCCAAGTCAGCCAGCCTATACGCCGCGATTTCATCGGTGACATCGTGGCGGGCTTCGTCCTCGGGCGTGCCGTCGTGTTTCTTTTCCTGAATGACGTCAAATACTCCGCCCTTCCGCGGGGTGCTGTCATCGAACGCGCCGGCGTAGAACATCACGCACTCGCTGAGCGCCTGCACGATACTGAAACCTTCATGGCGAATCGCGCGCTCGAAGATTTCTTCCATGTGCTTGACCTGCGTGGCATTGGTGCGGCCCACAAAGCTGGCTCCAGCGGCCAAGACTTGTTTCATGGGATTGATCGGTTGGTCGATGGAACCCGTGGGATCCGTCTTAGATTTGTAACCGATGGGGCTGGTTGGACTAGTCTGCATTTTGGTGAGACCATAAACGAAGTTGTCCATCACAATGTAGGTCAGCTTCAGATTCTTCCGAGCCGCGTGATTCAAGTGATTTCCACCAATGGAGAAGCCATCGCCATCACCACCGAAGACAAAGACATGGCAGTCCGGACGGGCCAAACTCACTGCCGTGGCAAAAGGCAGCGCCCTACCATGGATGTAATGCACGCCGTGACCATTCACGAAATAAGGAAAGCGGCTGGAACAGCCGATGCCGGCAATGGTAATGATTTTCTCATGCGGAATCTGGAGCTTTTCCAAGACCCGATAGAAAATCGCGAGCACGGCAAAGTCACCACAGCCCGGACACCATGTTGGATGGTCGGCAGTGAGGGCCTTTTTGGTGACTTTTTCTGGAAGAGGCGGGAGGAGGAGGTCGGTGGACATATGAAGAAAAAAGTAAGAGAGTTAGAAGATAAGAGATTAAGGACTTAAGCTTCCGTGCGGACGCGCTCAATGCCTGCGATGAGTTCGCGCACCATGAAGCTCAAGCCATCAGTCTTGGTGATACTGCGGATATTACTGACGGAGAGCGCGCCCCGGAGGAGCGAGGCCAGTTGACCGTAGCCGTAGAGGCCACGGTCGTTGAGTTCGGCCACGGCTACTTTCTTGAAGCGGCCGAAAATGTTATCCAACCCATGCGGCAGCGGATGAATATGGCGCAGGTCGAGGCAACTTACTTTTTGGCCTTGGCTGCGGAGACGATCCACGGCTTCTTTAACCGGGCCGCAGGAACTGCCCCAGCTCACTACGAGCACGTCACCACTGGTGTCACCATGGACATCAGGAGTCGGGATTTCGTCCATCAAACGAACTAGCTTGGCCCGCCGACGATTCGTCATTTCCACGTGCAACTTGGGACTGGCGGTCGGGTGGCCCCACTCGTCGTGTTCCAGACCTGTGACCACGGGATATTTGCCGCCCAGCATTTTGGTGCCTGGAGGCGCATGGCCGGTTTCGCCAGTGAGAGGATACGGTTTCCAGTTTTCGTCACGAGAAACTTGATCCAGCGTGGGCTCGGTCATCCATTCCGCCAGGCTGGGCTCCGTGAAGGCCTCGATCCGGCTGCTCAGGGATTGATCACTGAGAATAATCACGGGGCAGCTGTATTTTTTGGCGATGCGCACCGCTTCCACGGCAATGTAGAAGCAGTCTTCCACGTTCTTTGGGGCGAGGACCACGCGAGGAGCATCGCCATGACTGCCATAAATGGCCTGCATGAGATCCGATTGCTCGACGTTGGTTGGCAAGCCCGTGCTGGGACCGCCGCGTTGGACGTTGATCACGATCACAGGCAGTTCTGCCATGACCGCATAACTGAGCGCTTCCATTTTCAAGGAAAGTCCCGGACCGGCGCTCCCGGTAACTGCAACGTGGCCAGAGTAAGCAAATCCTAACGCCATGGAAATGGCCGCAAGTTCATCTTCTGCCTGCACAAAGAGTCCGCCGTAGCGTGGCAGCTCGGCCCGGAGGCTTTCCATGATGCTGGACCATGGTGTGATCGGGTAACCGGCACCGTAACGCACGCCAGCAGCCAGCAGACCACAAACCATCATCTGGTTGCCGTCGGTGGTTAAACGATGTTCGTCTCCGGCATGACCGGGCTTAAGATGGTAGGCCTTTTTGAGATCGCCAATTTGATAGGCATAGCCACTGTCGAAGGCCAAGTTGGCCACCCGCAATACTTCTTCCTTCTTCTTGCCGAACTGGCGCTCGATGATGCCCTTCAGTTTCACCACATCCAGCCCGAAAATCTGGCACAGCATCCCCAGCACAAAAAGGTTCTTTCCTTTATCCTTGGCCGTGCCGCCGATGGCTTCGACCGTGGCTGCCGTAATGGGCACACCCACGTAGTGGTGGTCCTTGTCTTCCAAATTCGGCTGCACATGGTCACTGTCATAGAGACAGATGCCACCTTTGCGCAGGACTTTAATATGTCCTTCGTAACTGTGTTGATAGAAGGCCATCAGGAAATCCGCTTCATCGCCCGCGGATAAAATTTCCCCCGAACCGATATGCACCTGGAAAATGGAGGGCCCACCGGAAATGGTGGAAGGAATTGTCATGTAAGTCATGACGTCCTGAGCAGTGCGCCCGGCTAGACGGGCCAAGAAGCCACCAATGGATTGAATTCCATCCTGCGAATTCCCTGCGAGCCGAATCACGGCGTCTTGCAGGTCTGCAGGATGGTCTGAGTTAGGAGAGGAGTCGTTGGTGGAGGGAGGAAGCGTAGAAGTGCTCATGGTTGGTAATGGAGGCGAAATTTTAATCAGACGAATTATTTATGGCAAGACTAAAAGGAGACTTTTTCTACGTAGGGGTCGGGAGGCTGAAAAGTTAGAAAAAACGCCCGCCGACCGTGGGGCGATAAATCCCCCTGACCTCAACATGTGGGGCAGTTGGTTCCAATTAGCGTTCAGGGGTGCAGTTAGTGGATACCGCCTTGAGCCTGGGCCTTTTGCGCTTGCTCGGGAGTCGGTGGTAGTGGTGCCTTTTTACTGGACTCACCTGTCTTGGGGACGGAATACATCACCAGATTGGCCATGATTTCCCGCATGTTGTCATTGAAGATGCCCTCTTTTCCCTGCCCGCTGTGGCCGTCGAGGATCTCTTTGGGAATACTTATAACCCAATAAGCATCACTGTAGATCACGAAATCGGCTCCTTCGTTCCCCGCCGCTTTGCGTAGCTCCCACGTTTTCCCCTGGAGCGGGATCCTCCGCACCACCTCGCCCAAGACATTTCCGCCCTGCTGCACCACTTCCTGTCCGGGCTCAGCCGGACACATCCGATGGGTAATCTGGCGTGCATCGTGCCCCGTAGTCGTCGTGTAGTAGCTTCTCTGAGATTCAAATTTTGGTTTATCATGAATCTTCATTTCGTAATCGCGCATTTTGCCACCACCGCCAAATAGCGTCGCCAACTTCAACCCCAGCGGCCAAATACCTCCGGTAGCCGAGTCCGATTCCGAGGTCATTGCCACCACGGCGGGAGCGGAATCCTTGGGCCAGTTAGTGAGAGCAACCTTCAATTGTCGGGCCGTGAGGGATTCGGAAGCTTGATTGATCAGGAATACTAAATCTGCTGGCATGGGCAACCGCTGCTTAGAGCTACTAAGAGCCGAGGTGGTCACAATCGCTTGGGACATGGCATGCTCTACCACGCGGGCTCCGAAGGAATGTCCCACAATCACCGCCTTGCCTCCAGCCTTCTTGCGCGCGGCTTGCGTGAGGCTGAGCAAGGCATTGGTCAGCGGCACCCGGGCAATCCGATCCGTTTCCGAGCGACGACTAAAGAAGCTGGGCGCAGCCAGCACGTCATTCAGCGGGCCCAGCACCTTGGATTCCTTGATTTCGCCCCCTCGCCAGCCGACGTAAACGCCGTGCACTTTGAATGAGGTAGCTTGCAATTTATCCTGAAGCGTGGCGATGAGACCGCGGAACATTTCCAAGTTTTCATCACAAGGTTGGGCATCATGCCTCCAGCCATGGACAAAGGTCACCACCAATGGCACCCCAGGCGACTGCTCCAAACGCTTGATGGCACGGCCTAATTGCTTGTGATCCCAGGCATCTCCCTGCTCGTCGAATTCCACCACACTAACATCAGAACTACTACCACTGACGCCCAGTTCGTCGCGACAGAGTTTCACCGCCCCCTGATGATACATTTTGTTCGGAGTGCAGGCCGTCAGGCTCATCCCCAAGGCGCATAACGTTAGTAGTGCCAAATTTCTAATGTGTCCGCGCAGCGGACGATCCGACAATTGAGGTATCATGCGCATATGAATCCACTAGGTATCAACCAACCCATTTCTCAAGAAGAAACTTCACCTCTTTGCGAGAGGCTCCCATCTATCCCAACTCAACTACTGCCGCAGCTCGCAGCAGCGTGGCTTCGCCCAAGCTGGGGCCCAGCAATTGGAGGCCGATGGGAAGCGCGGGCCGATCCGCAGTGGCCAATGTTTCCCCGCAGGGCAGACTGATACCGCAGATGCCGGAGAGGTTTGCCGCGATGGTGAAAATATCCTCCAAATACATCGTTAGGGGATCACTGGTTTTCTCACCAATCTTGAAAGCCGGGGAGGGACACGTGGGGCAGGCTAAGAGATCTACTTTGGCGAATGCTTCCAGGAAATCCCGTTGGATAAGGGTGCGCACTTTCTGCGCCTTCATGTAAAAGGCATCGTAGAAGCCCGCACTCAGCACGTAAGTTCCGAGGATGATGCGACGTTTGACCTCGGGCCCAAAGCCTTCGTCCCGGCTGCGGCTATACAGATCAATCATGTCTTTGGGATCAGCGCAGCGATGCCCATAGCGCACGCCGTCGAACCGGGCCAAATTGGCGGAGGCCTCGGCGGTGGCAATAATATAATAAGTCGCCACAGCGTATTCGGTATGCGGCAGCGAAACGGGCACGATCTCTGCGCCCTGCGCCTCCAGTTTCCGAATCGCCAATTCCACGGAGGCCTTCACCTCCGCATCCATGCCATCGACGAAATACTCCTGAGGCAGACCAATGCGCAGTCCTTTAACACCTTGACGCAAGGTAGCGGTGTAATCCGGAACCGCATCCGGCAGACTCGTGCTATCATTGATGTCGCCACCAGAAATCGCTTGGAGCAGCAGGGCGGAATCCGCCACCGTGCGGGTCAGCGGGCCGATCTGATCAAGGGAGGACGCGTAGGCCACCAACCCAAAACGCGAGACGCGTCCGTAGCTTGGTTTCAGGCCCACACAGCCACACAAGGAGGCGGGTTGGCGGATGGATCCACCGGTATCAGATCCCAGCGCAGCCACCGCTAAATTTCCCGCCACCACCGCCGCAGAACCACCGCTGGACCCGCCGGGAACCCGCGTGAGATCACGCGGATTCTTGGTTTGCCGCAGAGCGGAATTTTCCGTGCTGGAGCCCATGGCGAATTCATCCATGTTGGTCTTGCCAAATGGGATGGCGCCCGCGGCTCGGAGCTTGGTGATGACCGTGGCATCGTAGGGCGATTGATAGTGACCGGATAAAATCTTCGAAGCGCAGGTGGTCGGCTGCCCCAGGACATTGAGATTATCTTTGATGGCAATGGGAATGCCCCCCAGCGGCAGGGAGAGATCTGCGGTGGCCGCGTCTTGCAGAGCCCGCTCCAGATCGAAGCTCAGGTAGCCGCCCAACGCACCATCGCGAGCGAGGATGTCTTGGTGCAGACTTGTGACAATGTCAGTCGGGGATATTTCCTTGCTGAGAAGTTTGGTGCGCAGCGTGGAAATATCAAGATGATGCAAGGGGGCGGACATGCGGGACGGGGTAAATTTATAGGGAAAGAGGGGAACGAATTATTCGACGACCTTGGGGACCCCAAATTGATTCTGAGCGGAGCGCGGAGCATTGAGCAGCGCTAGTTCCGCGCCAATGCCTGGGCGGGAAACATCGGGTCGCGTGACATCGGTAATGGGATTCGGGTGAGCCGTGGGGATCACACCAGTAACATCCAGCGCGTCCAACTTGGCCACGTAGCCAAGAATCTGCTCGAGTTGCACGGCATATTCCGCCAACTCTGCTTCTGTAAGGTCCAAACGCGCGAGGTGCGCGATGGGTTTGACATTAAAATGATCTCCCTTGCTCATGGTGCGCGATCTATGGCGCGGACGAGGCAGGTTGTAAATAGGGAATCCGCTTTCCGGGCCAGACCGTCCTCAAATCCTGTCCTTCCCTGGCCATTTCCCTACTTCGACTGGAAATCATACACCACAATTTTCTGAGCCAGCGGCTTGAGGGATTCGTTGGCGGCCTTGATGTGATCCGGGTGCGTCAGATACTGTTTCATGGCCGCCTCGTTAGGGAAAGACATGTCAAACGCGACATCGTAGGTGGAATCCACGATGGGTCGCGCACTAGGGACACAAGTGCCCATGCTGATGGCCTGCACGCCGGGGAGGCGGCGGAGCTTGGCACCCACGTCCAGCAACTGCTTCCGCTGTGCAGCATTGCCATGATCCTTGAGCCAGACCACCACGACATGGTGGAAAAATTTTTCGTGATCGATGCTTACATTAATGGAGCAACTGGTGAGGAACAGCAACGGAAGGAGGAGCAATGATTTCATGGCAATGGAATGGGTTGAATGATAGAATCACGAAACGCTGGCGGGAGCAAGCGAATGGGAAGCCGCCGCAGAAATAGCTTGTCGGGAGCCGCGCTTTTTGAGAAACATCATCCATGCGTTATTTCTCCTCCTCCCCGCGTGCCCCCCAATTCCTCAAGTTCGTGGCCGCAGCGTTCCTCGCACTTGCTTTCGCAAACGAAGCGGGCGCGCAAATTGTCATCAATGAAATTCACTTTGATCCCGACGATAACACGAAGCTGATCGAGTTTATTGAACTGCACAATCCCACGGCAACACCGGTCTCCGTGGCGGGATGGCATTTGGAAGATGCGGTGGATTACATTATTCCGGCCGACACCACCATAGCCGCCAATGGGTATCTGGTGGTGGCGCAAAATGTGGCGGCCTTTCAAGCGCGCTTTGGCTTCACGCCGTTGGGGCCTTGGGTGGGCGCGCTCAGTGCGGATGGGGAGCGCATTCAACTGCGAAACACGACCGCCGCCCTGGTGGATGAAGTGAGTTATGGCGCTGGCTTCCCCTGGCCCACGGGATCGCGCGGCGGCGGGAAATCGATGGAACTAATTAATCCTTCACTGGACAATGATTTGGCGGGTTCTTGGCGCGCTTCAGGCGTTGGGTTCGTCGGCTCCACACTGATCCCCGTTGGCAGCAGCGGCTGGCATTGGCGGGCGGGCTCCACCGAGGCCTCCACGCCCATCTCGGATTGGCGGAAATTCACTTTCGTGGAAGATGGCACCTGGAGCGGCGATGTGACCCTGCCGCTGGGCTATGGAGACATTGATAACAACACCGCCAACGTGGATGTGGCCACGACCATCACTGGGATGCAGAATGGTTATCGTTCGGTATTCCTCAGGAAAACCTTCACCATCAACCCCGGCCAAGTGCCGCCTTCGCTGAAACTTCGTTTACGTTGTGACGATGGGTGCATCGTCTGGCTCAACGGCGTGGAAATCGCGCCCCGCGTGCGCGTCGATGCCGCCACCCCAACGTTCAACACCACAGGCATGACCATCACTAATGCGGTGGAGCCTCCATTGGCATGGGAGCCGGACATTTCCATTCTCAATGCCAATAGCATTCTCCAAGTGGGGACCAACGTGATGGCGATTCAAGTCTTCAACAGCTCGCTCGCAAGCTCGGATCTTTACATCGATACCGAACTTCTCTCCGCAGCTCCGGATGACGGCACGCCGGGCGGAGCCAACTCAACCTTCGTTGCCAATGCGCCTCCAGCGATTCGGCAGGTGGAAAATCTCCCCGTGCAACCAACCGCCGGCGTGCCGGTCACAGTAACCGCCAAGGTCACTGATCCTAACGGAGTCGCCAGCGTTCAATTGCAATATCAAACGGTGGACCCCGGGGCTTACATCCGCAAGATCGATGCCGCCTACACCACGGCCTGGACGAACATCGCCATGGTGGACAATGGCACCGCTGGCGACCTCTTGGCCGCCGATGGCATTTACACGGCCGTCGTGCCGGGGACCGTGCAAACGCATCGTCGGTTGATTCGCTATCGCATCGTCGCCACCGACAGTCTTAGTGCGACCATCCGCGTGCCGTATGAGGATGATGAGCAGCCAAATTTCGCTTACTTCTGCTACAACGGCATCCCTGCCTGGACTGGGCGGAATCAGCCTCCCAGCGGCACGACCACGACCTTCCCCACCAGCTTGATGACCACCCTGCCAGCCTATTTCCTGATCGCCAATGAGACGGATGTGATCAACAGCCAATACAACAGCGCCTTCGATACCCTGCGCATGTGGGGCACCATGATCTATGAAGGGCAGGTCTATGATCATATTTTGTTTCACAACAAAGGCAGCGCCTCGACCTATCAATCGGGCAAGAATAAATGGCGCTTTCACCTAAATCGGGCCCGGGATTTCACGGCCCGTGACTCTTGGGGGAAAACATATGCCAGCCCCTGGGACACCTTCACCATGCACGCCTGCGCCAGTCCGTGGAACCCAGTCTTCCGAGGCTGGGCGGGCTTGGATGAAGTGGTCTCCGCCCGCGTCTATCAACTCGCTGGCGTGCCCGCATCCAACATGCATCATTTGCAATTCCGCGTCATTCGTCGCGCCAATGAATCTGCGGCGGCGGGCACCACCGTGACGGATCCGATGGGAACCTCCGGCAGTCTGGACGGTCAATATTCCGGGGATCTCTGGGGACTTTATATGGCGATCGAAGATCCCGACGGCTCCTTCCTAGATGATCACGGATTCCCGGACGGCAACGTTTACCATATTGCTAGTAATGCGGGCGACAAGACGCATCAGGGACTCAACCAGCCCACCACCACCGCCGACTGGGACACCTTCCGCAATGCCTCCCAAGCCAATACCGTGGACAATCCAACTAACGAAGCCTGGTGGCGCGCGAATCTGGACATCAATGTGTATGCCAGTTTCCATGGGGGGAACCGCATCACTGGAAACGTGGATTTACGCGAAGGCTGGAACCACTATTTCTATCATCGTTCCAGCGATAACCGATTCCTGCCCGTCCCGTGGGATTTGGATATGATGTATTTCCCGGAAACCCACTGGAGCGGCACCATCGATCAAAAGAACTGCCTGCTGATGGCGAACATCAGTCGCGATGCCAAGAATCGGATGCGGGAAATGTTGGATCTCTTATGTGAGGACGCCAGTGCCACCGGGGGCCAATTCGCGCAGATCGTCAGGGAGTATAAATCCATCATTCGGCCGGCCGGCCATGCCGCTGGCTGGGATTTGATGGACCAATACCTGTGGAACTACCATCCCCGCACCACCGGAGGACATCTGGGCCGATTCTATGGACCGAATCCCACCACGGATGGCCGCATCGGTGGAACGTGGACGCGCACTTACACCACCGCTGATTTCTCCGGGATCTGCGACTACATGGTGGCCTATGCCACGGATACCGATCCCGATGCCTTTGCTATAGGCGATGGCGATCAGCGCGGCTATGCTTACAACTATTTGGAACTGGAAGCCGCCGATGCCGCCATCCCGAATCGCCCTAGCCTCGCTTCTATTGGATCCGTTAACTATCCTGCCAACGATCTTCGTTTCCGCGCCAGTGCGTTTACCGATCCGCAGGGCAATGGCACCTTCGCCAGCATGGAATGGCGCTTGGGGGAAATCGCTGCACCCGGTGTCACAGGCTACGTGGCGGGCGATCCCTACACCTATGAAATGACCACCGTTTGGACCTCGGGAGAGCTTCCCATTTACGCCAGCGATATCCGTGTGCCCGGCAGCATAGCGCGCCCGGGCCACACCTACCGGGCTCGCGTGCGCCTGAAGGATAACACGGGACGGTGGAGTCGCTGGTCTCCGGCGGTGCAATTCGTGGCCAGTGTGCCCAATGTGGACACGTATGTTTCCAGTCTGGTGATCACAGAATTTCTCTATGCGCCCACGCCGGTCACTCCCGCTGAGTTTGCCGCTGGCTATGTTGATAGCGATTTCGAATACATTGAACTTCGTAATGTCAGCACGACCCCGCTGGACCTAACCGATGTGCGTTTCACCAAGGGGATCGACTTCGATTTCCCAGTTGGTTACACGCTGGCCCCTGGAGCCGCCGCACTCGTCGTAAAGAACCTGGCTGCGTTCAACTCACGTTACGGCAGCGGCAAACCCATTGCCGGAGTCTTCCTGTCCGGATCGCTCAACAACGGCGGGGAAGAAATTAAATTGAGCTATGGCGCAGGCACCACCATCCGCACGTTCACTTACACTAGCCTTGCTCCCTGGCCCGCCATCGGCACTACCGGTGCCAGCCTCGTGCTGCGCAATCCTTATGCACTGCCGGATCATGCCCTGCCGGAAAACTGGCGCGCCAGTCTGGCCACTGGAGGCGACCCCGGAGGCGTGGACAGCCTCGGCTTCGCACAATGGGCCAGCCCGTATGGCGTAACTGCGGCCGGCTCTGATGAAGACCACGATGGCCTGACCAATCTCATGGAATACGCCTTCGGCGGAAATCCCGGTCAGCCTAACACTGGCCGACTTCCCGTAGGCTCGTTCCAGAGCTTTGTAGTTCAAGGCTCCCCCTCCACCTGCCTCACGGTTTCCTTCCGCCGCGTGCTCATGGCTGATGACATCATTTATCACCCCATGTTCTCCACGGACCTGAACGATTGGGCCGAAGACGGCGTGCTGGTTTCCTCCACGCCCAATGGCGATGGCACCGTCACCGACCTCTACCGCAGCCGCGAGCCCGCCAACCAACGCGGCTATGTCAAAGTGGGGGTGGAGTTGCGCTAAGATTCCGCCACGATCCGGCGGATGATTTCCTGGCTGTTGATGCCTTCGCTCTCGGCATGGAAGTTCACCAGAATCCGGTGGGCCAGCACGGGTTCGGCCACTGCATCCACATCATCCGAGCGGACGAGGTAGCTGCCTTGCAAGACGGCGCGCGCCTTGGCACCCAGCACCAAATACTGCACCGCCCGCGGACCGGGGCCCCACATGACCCATTTTTTGATCCATTCGGGAGCTTCGGCTCCGGCGGGACGACATTTCCGCACCAGGTTCACGCAGCGCTCATACACATGCTCAGGCACTGGCACCCGACGCACGATCTCCTGGAACCGAAGAATATCCGCTGCGCTCAAAATCTTATTCAACACCGGAGGCGCGCCCCCAGTGGTGGCCTTGGCGATTTGCAGTTCTTCACTGGCGCTGGGGTAGCCCACGTTAATGAGGAACATGAAGCGATCCAACTGCGCTTCTGGTAGTGGGTAGGTGCCTTCCTGTTCGATTGGATTCTGCGTAGCGAGCACGAAGAATGGTGGCTCCAGCGTGAAACTATGTTTCCCGGCATTCACCTTCTGCTCCTGCATTGCCTGCAGCAACGCGGCCTGGGTCTTCGGCGGAGTCCGGTTGATTTCGTCCGCCAGCACGATGTTGGCGAAGATGGGTCCCTTGACGAATTCGAAGGCCCGCTTGCCCGGAATGTCACTATCCTGCAGAATTTCCGTGCCGGTGATATCGCTCGGCATCAAATCAGGGGTAAATTGCACACGGTTGAAATTAAGGCTCATCAGATCCGCCAGCGAATGAATTAACAGCGTCTTGGCCAAACCGGGCACCCCCATCAGGAGCGCATGGCCGCGGGCGAAAATGCAGATCAGGAGTTTCTCAATCACCTCATCCTGACCGATGATGATTTTGGACAATTCCGCGCGGATCTTGGTAAAAAGGACGCGCAACTCGTCGATGGCGGCTACATCGGCTTCGGGGGCGGCAGGACTGGTGATGGCAATTTCCGACATGTTAATGGCTATGGTAAAAAAGGGATTTGCGGGATGGTAGCGAGACTTGTGGCAGGCGCGAGGGAATTCGTCACGAAAATTATACGTTTTCTGACGATCCCAGCCTGAGTCAAAATTTGCAAGCCCCCCTCTTCAAATAATCTGAGGGGCGCGACTCATGAGATTATAGCGACCGCAGGGAGGGTCGTTTTCACGGGTGGATCACTCGTCTCTTAGGGCAGCGTGGGCGGGCCCCCGTCCACGAGCTGATTCGTAATGCTCCGGTCAGCCTTGGCCGCCAGCCAATCCGCCACCGAAGGATGCACGAATTCGGTGCCGTTGGTAAGATCACCCATCGGGCGGAAGTGGCGTGAGTTGCCAGGGATCAAGGCATACTTTCCACCCATGAATTGGGCATAGGAGTCAGTGGCATCAGGCACCACGTTCGCTGCGGTAATAGTCGGGAGACTGTTCGCATTGAGTTCAAGCCCACAGCCCTGCGCCTTCTCCAGCATCCAACGGAGCGGAATATTGGAGAGGCTATGATCGGCATAGCCACCACCCACATTCGAGTGAGCCCCCGTGAACCACACCTGCTGCACCTTTTGCTCATCGGTGGGCTCAGAAGTCCACAGAGTGGGCTTGAAATCGAGGCGGTTCTCGTGAATCGCCATGGCGTGGTAGCCATGTTTGATGTTCGGATGGAGATTCGTATCGTGGAGTTTATCGAGTTCGTCAGAGAAGTCCGAGGTGAATTTTTTGGAGAACAGATCGCCCACTGCTGCGGAGACGCCCAAGGCACCGACGACATCCCAGACTCCGAGAAATTCAATCGGCGGCTTGACCATTTCGTTGTGCGTGAAGAGACGATTGAAAACGTCAGTGACTCCATGCAACCATGAACCACGATCCAGGTAGTCCATATAAATGGCTGCCGCTTCCACATCCTTGACGTTACCCAACTTTAGCCCGATATCGCAAACCATCCCTGCCAAGCTGCAGGCGGTAAACGCACCCCGGCTGAATCCAGAGATGTAAATCTGGTCTCCCTCCGCATAATTGGCGCAAAGGAACTTGTAGCCGTCGAGAATTTTATCCGAGACCCCAAAGCCCGTGGCACCGCCGAAGACTGACGTGGCCGGCGTGGTGCCAACCCCAGTAGCGTAATGGACGATTTGCTCGTTACCATCAGCGGCAGGGCCCTGCAGGACGCTATCCCTTAGTTTAACAACGTTAGTGTTTTCGTCCAGTGGGTCGCCACTGGCATCTGGTTTATTCCAAGTGCCATCGAAGCATAGAACGAGTCGCTTATTCATAAGGGTGGATTGATTATTAGTTAGTAATACTGAAACAACCGATCATGGAGCAGCGAAGTTTGGCCATGCTAATAACCTAAGGCAAGCGCACCATCGTGTGGCAGCTTGGCGCAAGCTGCCCGCATGACAACGACATTTTAACTTAACCAACGTTTGGCGTATTTGGACGAGCGTTTGTTCACTTGGAGAGCGACGGAGTAGCCACTTGGTCGGAGGCACCGATGGAAGCCATGGACTCCTGCGTCCTGCAGCTCGGATGCAACAATTCCCTTTACCCCTCCGATGCCCCCGCTAAGCTAACGAGATATATTCCATGCCACTCCTCTCTGTCGAAAACCTCAGCTTAGGCTTCCGTGATCCCCGCGGCAGCATTACCTCCGCCGTGCGGAATCTCAATTTCACCTTGGAACGCGGAGCCGGTCTGGCTTTGGTAGGTGAAAGCGGGAGCGGCAAGAGCGTGACCGCGCTGTCGTTAGCGCGCCTGCTGCCGGAGCCTCCAGCGGTGATTCAAGGGGGAAGGGTCTTGTGGGAAGGGCAGAATATTTTTGAGCTAGCTCCAGAAGCCCTGCGGAAACTTCGGGGCAAGAAGATAGCGTATATTTTCCAGGAACCCGCCTCCGCTCTGAATCCGGTGCTCACGGTAAAACAACAAATTGCAGAAGTCCTGCAAACCCATCGTCCTGAAATCACCGACCGGGATGGCGAGATCCTCAAGTGGTTGCACGAAGTGGGGATCACCGATCCGGTCGGTCGCCTGCAAGCCTATCCGCACCAACTCAGTGGCGGGATGCAGCAGCGGGTCATGATTGCCATGGCCTTGGCTGCGCAGCCGGATTTGTTAATTGCCGACGAACCTACCACCGCGTTGGACGTGACCATTCAGGCGCAGATTATTGATCTGCTCGCACGCCTCAAAGCCGCGCACGGCATGGCGGTTCTGCTGATCACCCACAACCTGGGGATCGTGAGCAAAGTGGTGGATCGCGTGGCCGTGATGTTTCGCGGAGATCTGGTGGAGCAGGGACCGGTCTCCCAGATTCTGCACTCCCCCACCCACCCCTACACCAAGGCCCTGCTGGCCTGCGTGCCCCGCTTGGGAGTCAAGCAACATCGACTCCCCACGATCGAAACTTTATTGCAAGCCAGCTCCTAACATGCAACACGAAACTCCCATCCTCACGACCGCCATCGTCCTCGAACCTGGACGAGATCGGCTATACCCTGTAGCCTTGCCGAACGGGAAACGCTGCCTGGCTCACATTCCGCCATGGTTGCAGGACGAGATTCCGCCGCTGAGCGTAGGGCAACGCGTCCGGATGGAGATGACTCCTTATGATTTCAATACCGGCAGGATAGCTGGGGTCGTGGAGTGACTAGCTATTGGGAAATTTCGGTTCCACCGGGCGACACTTGATCGGTGGAATTAAAGCAGTCCAGCGGACTGCTTCCACCCTCGCTGACAGGAAATTCCTCTTGTCTAACGCGGTGGATTTGCTATGAACTTACCATGCCTCCCAAATTAAATTTCCATTCCACGGCTTGGATCGCATTAGCCATTACCAGTGGCTGGGCTCTGAGCGCGGAGGCTTTGACTGGCACTGCCGCACCGGAGACAAGCATCGTGGCTGAATCGAGCAGGGAGACACCAGCCAAAGGAGAGTCCACAGAAGAGCAATCATCTGAAAAAGCAGATGATTCCAAATCCGACGAAGCAAAGGATGAGCCAGCCACCGAAACCACAAGTGGCGGAGGTGGCGGCATGGGCGGAGCGGCCATCGAAAACGCCCCCGCTCGCGAGCCGTCGGAATCGCATGATGACTTTGCCAGTTCACTGACGTCCAGTTTCTGGGGCGCGCCTTCGGGCGGAGGAGGCCGCTCGGGCAGTGCTGGCGGTTCCACTCGAGGGTCCAGCAATAGTGCAGCGGAAGCCGGAGCTGCGGTGCTAGGAGTTCGAAAATCTGGAGGAGCCGCAAGCGGCGCAAACAACAGTGGAGAAACGGGTGGCGGAACTGCCGGAGGAACTAGCGCGGGCACCATCTTGATCGGAGGCAGTTCAGGGACTATGACCTCCACCATCGGCGGAGGATCACTCCTTCTGAATAATGGCGGCCTGGTGGGTTCGGGAACGACGGTTCTGACAGGAGCGACGCTTTCCGGTGGGATTATTACCGTCAATTCAGCCCTCACCCAAACACTCAGTGGAGGGATTGCTGGAACAAGTGTCGCTGGCGTGACGAAGGAAGGAACAGGGACATTGGCCTTGTCTGGAGTCAACCTCTATACTGGAGCGACGACGATCAACGGAGGAACTCTGATAGTAAACCAAAGCCTCAACGGCGGCCCCGTGGTGCTCAATGGAGGCCACTTAACCCTGGCCAACACTTTCACAGGGACTAACCGCATTACGTTTAACAATGGAACCGCCCAGATCGGCGGCGTCAGCAGACTAACTTTCGCTACCGGGGCAATCCTAACGCTACCTGATTCCACCACCATAACTGTCCCCGCTGGCGGAAGCATCGAACTTCCCTCCAACGGATCCCTGAGCGCCACCGCTGGCCTGATCACCATCACCCAATCTGGTGCCACCGTGGTAGATGCCAGTGGCAACCCCGTCACCCTGCCTGCGGGCACTACCTTTGGATCTGTAGCCGGACTATCTCTTACCGCCCTGGGAGGCTCCCTCGCCCCGAGCGGCATTGGGAGCCAGTTAATTGGTTCCACCATGGTGGCCGGGAATTCTCCCGATTTACTAACTCTGCCACCTGACGCGGATGTTACAGGTTCGATCAATCTATTCGATTCCGGTGATCAACTGGGGATCGTTTCCGACAGCTTGCTGGAGCTAAACCCGGCCGACCTTGTAGTCGGGAATTTTGCGGGAACCCTTGTATCTTCTGGCCCTGTTGGAATCAACTATTATAGCCTCAATGCGGTCGCAGTGCCGGAACCTGGATCGCTGACTGCAGTTGGAGCCTTGTGGTTCCTTTGCTGGCGGCGGCAGCGGCGGTAATGCACACGATTGAACTGCTCCCACCAGAATTTGCTGAGGACGACGGCTATCTGCGCGTGCAGACTCATCTGCGTTTGCTGCGCGGTGGCGTGAAATATCCTGAGTCCAGCAGCTTGGATCGTTCAGACCATTCGCTGGATCAGCCATCCTCCCAGACCAAATTCGAGCGCGAGTAGATTCCGGGCCGACATTTAGCTAACAGATATGACGATGCTGCCGCCCCTCAATTACGCGGCACCAGTCGGGCAATTTTTCCCTGCCAATCGAGGACGAGAATCTCCTTGTTAGCATCCTCGTAGATACCGGTGGCTTTGGAGACTGGGCCTTTGCTGGCGTCGGTGGCTTGGAGCAGCAGATCATTCGCCACCATTTTTTTGGCTGCTTTATCATAGCGCAAGGCCCAGATTCGACTACTGCCCCAGTCTGCATAAACATAGGCTCCTTGCAGCGCGGGGATTTTGCTCCCCCGATACACCACACCACCAGTAATACTGATGCCTTGATCCCGGGAATAAACGTGGATCGGTTCGACAAACTTCGCGTCCGCTGGGGCGGCATCGGTGCGGCCGGGAAAGGCTCCGTGGCCCTCCCGGAAGCTCCATCCGTAATTGCCACCTTTCTCGATCAAGTTAATTTCTTCGAACAACTCCTGCCCCACATCAGCCACCCACAGAGAACCCTCTGCATCGAAGGCCATCCCCCACGGATTGCGGATACCCAAGGCATAGATTTCCTCGCGATAACCCTCCTTTTTCACAAAAGGATTATCGCCCGGAATCCCATAGGCCCGCACTCCGCTGCGGGTATCCACATCCAGTCGCAAAATTTTACCGTTGAGCGAGAACGTGTTTTGAGCCAACCGAGTCGGGTCCCCACCCTTCCCACCACCATCCCCAATCCCAAGATACAGCATGCCATCAGGTCCGAATACGAGGTTGCCACCATGATGGTTCCAATAGGGCAGTTGATGTTCCAACAAGATGCGTTCGGTCGCGAGATCGGCTTGATCTGGATTTTTCTCACTGGCCTGCATTTCGCTGAGGACCAGTCGTTTGGGCCCTTGCTGGGTATAGCAGAGGTAGAACTTGCGATTCTCCCGATACTGGGGATGGAAAGCCATGCCCACCAGTCCCTCCTCGAACTCACTCGTCTTATCCGCCTCCATCTTCCGTGGAGATAGATCGAGAAACATCGTGGCTTCGCGCTTCGATTCATCGGCCGGTAAAATCCTAACCTGTCCCCGTTGCTGCCCCAGGAACAGCCGGGACGAACCATCTGGTGGTGTTACCAGCACGATGGGACGTGGGGTCTCCAAGTCGGCAAAGACTGGAGCCAAGGCCACGGCGGGAGCTTCTGCGTGAAGGTTGGTGACTGCGAGGAGCAAGGTGAGGAGAGAGGACTGATGAGACATAGGTTATCCATCAAACGAATTTCCTGAGTCCATGGCAAGCACGCAAACGCACAATCTTGGGAACCGTGGGAACCGAAACGGCGGATTTTTGCACGCTCAAGGATTGGGGCTTTGAAAGCCCCACACACAGGCCTGGGTATGGCATGGCGTGAGTTGAGTTCCGATCATGATGCCGGGGCTTGCAAAGCCCCGCACCTTGGGAAGAAGCCCGTGCAAACATCCTCCGTGTGGGAACCGGAAAGGAAACCTCGTCTGGCACACCGGATTCTGCGACAGCTTGAAGGTCCGCAGCTCTTTGCTACTGCTGCACTTCCCGATGCCGGAAGCACCCCACGCGATGGTCGTTCACCATGCCCACGGCCTGCATAAAGGCATAGACGATAGTGCTGCCAACGAATTTGAAGCCGCGCTTTTTGAGATCCCGGCTCATGGCATCGGATTCTGGGCTGGTGGCGGGCAGATCGGTCATGCTTTGGCGTTGATTCACCATGGGCTTGCCGCCGACGAATGACCAAAGGTATTTACTGAAGCTACCTTCCTCCTGTTGGATTCTCAGATAAGCCTGCGCGTTCACGATGGCGGCGTTGATCTTGAGCCGATTCCGCACGATGCCTTCGTCCGCCATAAGTTGCGCAAATTTCTTGTCCCCATATTTGGCGATCTGCTTGGGATCGAAATTGTCGAAGGCCCGGTAGTAGTTGTCGCGTTTTTTCAAAATGGTAATCCAGCTCAACCCGGCCTGGGCTCCGTCCAGGATGAGCTTCGCAAAGAGCGCTTGATCATCATAAACGGGCACACCCCATTCTTCATCGTGATACGCTTCGTAAAGCTCACTCCCGCCGCACCAAGCACAGCGGGGTTTGCCATCGGTGGCGAGCATGGGTTTGAAGTTCATGTTCTGGGTGGTTAGTCTCCGAGGACGCCTTTGACGGAAGTTTCCTCCGGGGTCACGAAATCCTCTCCTCGCAGCACCCATCCCGTTTGCACGTAGTGGGTGATTTCCACCTGCTTGTCGTTAGTGGAGTGGTCTGGATACTTAATACGCAGGACGCAGAAGACGCTCTGTTTACCCAGCAAGGCCGACATGAATTTCTCATGCGCGGGAGACTGCCGGAGGACGTAACCGTAGAGCATCTGTTCCTTATCTTTGGTGTAAAGTTTATAGGCTTGGTGGGTCTCGCTCGATGGGAAATCGAGATTCGGGTAGGAGGTAGGCTCGATCGTGAATCGGAAAAGTGTGGGTTTGGTGATCTTCTCAGACTGGAACTGACGCAGTGGCATTTCGCCATAGGCGACGTAGCTTTCCCAATCGACACGATAGCCTTCCGGGGTTTTCTCCAGTGAAATGGTGAAAGGGCGGTATTGCTTGGTTTCCAGGGAGGCCACGATGAAATTTTTATGCACAAAGAGAGCATCAAAGCGCGGCAGGGCATTGTAATCACCGGGCTGGAAAGCCCCTTGCTCCTGGTAGTAGGAATCCATCAGGGGATGGACGCGCTCGGGCTCGCGCACCAGCGACTTCATCGCTTCCGGGCTCTTGGCATCCACGAAGGCTTTGAGGGTAGGCAGGAGATCGGCTAGCAATTCCGTTTTGGGACGCAACTCTAACCCGCTTGGTTTCTCTTTTGCTGGCGTCGCTGCACGAGCTTCGCTCGGGGCATAGCTTAAGGTGTTTTTCTGCCGGACTTGGATGATTTTCCAAGTTAGCGCAGTGAGAGCCACCACCACGGTAAGGATCAATCCCCAAGGGAGTCGCTCCAACGCTCGTTTCCAAGCCCGCCAAGTGGTCGTGGTGCGGGACCGTTCTCCGCCAGAATCCCATTCCATATTGCGTTCCCGCAACTCATGCCGTGAGATCCGTTTTCGCTTCAGCGGCGGTGGATCGTTGGGACCTTGCACCATCCCCGGATCGGTCGTGCGTGACAGTCGATCTTTGAATTCGATATCCCGCAGCTCGGGAGATTTGGGTTCCCAAGATTCTCGACTGGTGCGGATTTTTGGCGCATCGGGATTGAAGCTGCGGGCGACCGGGATGGGAACTGGCGGTAGTTCGGGGGGCGGCAGCGGCTCTCCTGGGATCGCTTCGGGGAGGTTCGCCTCGCTCAACTCAGGTGCTTCGTCCAGCGTCAGCGGATGCTTGCAGGCTGGGCACAACGCCCGTGCGTTACCGAGGTCCTTCGGTAATTTGGCGGGTTTGCCGCAGTGGCTGCAAGTCAGGATCTTCCAAGTAATAATTGCCATGTCAGGGTTGCATCATGCAGGATTATCGAGGAAGATCAATCATTCTTCGCGCAGCACCTCGTTTTCTCGTTTGCTCGTTGGGCCGATGCCGGGGTTACGGATCGAGGAATTTGCCTGGATTTAATAAATGCAGCGGATCGAAGGTGTCTCGCAGGTCTTGGTGGATGGAACGAGAAACCGCTGTAGTAGCTGCTGCGAACCAACGTTTCTTGGCCAGGCCAATGCCATGTTCACCAGAAATGACGCCATCCCAAGCCAGGATCTGCGTGAAAAGTTTGTCCAAGGCGGCCTCGGCTCGGGCTCGCTGCGTGGGGTCATCCATGTCCGGCACCATGATGTTGACATGGATGTTGCCATCCCCGGCATGACCGAAACAGGCAATGGGAAAGTTGCTGCTCGCCTGTAGCGCTTCGCAGAAATTGACCAGGTCCACGAGTCGCCCGCGTGGCACCACGATGTCTTCGTTCAACTTAATCAGCCCAGTAGCGCGCAGACTGTAGCTGAATTCCCTTCGCAGAGTCCAGATGGCAGCACATTCGTCCGGAGTGACCGCGGTGGTTAAACTAGTGGGATGCAAGGACTGCACCAATGCACCTAATTTCCGGAGATCGGCCGTGACGGCCTCCTCGTGGCCGTCAAGTTCTACCAGGAGATGCGCCTGACCTTCTGGAATCAACTCCGCGCCTTTGTAAGCCCGGGCGGCTTGGAGGGTGAAGCGATCAGCAATTTCTATGGCGGATGGGAGGAAGCCGCTGCTGAAAATCGTCTGGACCGCTACCGCGGCTTCTGAGAAGGTGGCAAATCCGGCGCTTAACATCTGGCGGCTAGGCGGATGTGGAATCAATCTCAACGTCATCTCGGTCACAATGCCCAGCATCCCTTCGGAACCAACGAACAGGCCAATGAGGTCGAACCCCGTAACGTTCTTATGGCATCGACCGCCGGTCCGCAGCACCCGCCCATCAGCCAGCACTACTTCGAGACCTAACACGTAATGTCGCGTCACGCCATACTTCACACAACGGGGGCCGCCGGCGTTAGTGGCGATGTTTCCTCCCAAGCTGCATTCCTTTAGGCTGGCTGGATCCGGTGGATAAAACCAACCTTCTGCCGCCACGGCCATTTGGAGGTCACCAGTAATGACACCCGGTTCCACCACGGCCACGCCATCCGCCAGAGAGATCTCCTTAATTCGATTCATCCGCGCTAGCGAGAGGACGATCCCTCCCTGCGAAGGCACGCAGCCGCCCACGTAGCCAACTCCGCTGCCCCGGGCCGTAACTGGCATGCGGTGCTTCGTCGCGTATTGCATGATCGCACTGACTTGGTCCGTGGAGGTGGGAAAAGCGACGATGTCTGGCTTGGCCGAGGCGAACCACTTATCGGTGCTGTGCTCAGCGAGGACGGGTGCGCTCACGCTGAGTTGGTCGGCAGGCAGAATTTGCAGGAGATCGAAATGAAGGCTCATGGGGAAAAGTGCGGAAAATAGAGGAGGGAGGCGATTGATTAGGCCTTGGTCTTCACCTCGTAAACTGGTAATTAAGGTGGTGCAATCTGGTCTGCGATTCAACTAGCGGAAGCAGTCCAGACCTGCGCGAGACCTGCCCGATAGTGCGGCAACAGGCCGATGTAGGAGTCCGCCCAGGCCTTAATTCCTGCTTGTTCCTCCTCGCTGAGTTGCCGCACGACTTTGGCGGGCGATCCCATCACGAGGGAACCAGGCGGAATTTTTTTATTGCTAGTGACGAGTGATCCCGCCCCAATGATGCTGCGGGCACCGATCTCGGCTCCATCCAGAATGATCGCTCCCATACCGATCAGGCACTCGTCGCCAATCGTGCACGCGTGCAATACCGCCTTGTGACCAACCGTCACATAGCTGCCAACATAGCAGCCGTGCTGCCGCGACAGGTGAAGCACGCAACCGTCCTGGATATTGGATCCAGGCCCGATGCGGATCTCGTTGATGTCTCCGCGGATGACTGCACTGTAAAACACGCTAACGTTTTCCGCAAGAGTGACGTCCCCCAGCACGGCGGCGGTGGGAGCCACCCATGCGGTCGGATGAACGAGGGGAGACTTGAGTAAATGTGAGGGTGCGGGGATCATTGATTTTTTTAGGGTTTCAGGCTGCGTGGGTGGAATTTTTAGAATAAATTTTCCTTTCAAAATCTTGACAGGAATCGCTTCATTCCTTAGTTTTGCGAGGTTGCCGACGTTGGCAATTGAAACTAACAACCATTCAACAACAACATGAATAAAGCACAACTCATCGAATCCATCCAGAAAACTCTTGGTGGCGAAACCACAAAGAAGCACGCAGGTGAAGCCTTGGAAGCCGTTCTCGACTCTATCGCTAAAGGTGTCAAAAAAGACAAGAGCGTTCAACTGATCGGATTTGGCACCTTTAAGGTTTCCTCCCGCGCAGCACGCAAGGGCCGTAACCCCAAGACTGGCGAAGCCATGAAGATCAAAGCCTCGAAGAGCATCCGCTTCGTCGCTTCCAGCGCAATCAAGAAGGGCCTGTAATATCCCTGGCTTGATTTGTTTTCCACCTGGTGTGGCAACGCATTTTACGCCCGACTCTGCCACAGGGTCGGGCGTTTTGCTTTCCGGAATCGTTCGACAGAGTTCGGACCATTGTTATGCTGCGCTATGAATTTGATTCGACTACAGCCGATTTATCAAACCCGCGTCTGGGGCGGACGTGAACTGGAAACTTTGTTTGGCCGGGCCTTGCCACCGGATGGACAACCGTATGGAGAGTCATGGGAGGTGGTCGATCGGCCGGAAGCTCAAAGCATCGTGGCCGCCGGAGAATTCGCTGGTTGGTCGCTGCACACGTTGTGGCAGCAACGCAAAGCAGAGATTTTTGGTGCGGACGCTCCCAACACTGAGCGGTTTCCATTGCTGTTGAAAATCCTCGATGCGCGCGATGACCTTTCAATCCAGGTCCACCCACCAGCTGATCTCGCGCCCAGCATGGGAGGTGAACCGAAAACGGAAATGTGGTTCGTGGCGGAGGCGGAAGCGGGAGCCTCCCTTGCCGTCGGTGTGCAGCCAGGCATGACCAGAGAGTTGTTTGCCGAGGCCTTGGCAAAAGGAACCGTGGCGGATGCCGTGCATCGGCTGCCGGTCAACGCTGGTGATTTCATTTTCATCCCCAGTGGCCGCCTGCACGCCATCGGAGGCGGATTGGTGATCTTTGAAATCCAACAGAACAGTGATACCACCTACCGGGTTTTCGATTGGAACCGGGTGGGATTGGACGGAGCCCCACGGCAATTGCACGTGGCAGAATCCCTCCAGTGCATTGATTTTACAGACAGCCATCCAGCGGTAAGCCATGGTGCAGATGGCGAACTCGTGAGTTGCGATTACTTTGTCACCAGACAGCACACCGTGCAGGCCGGACAAGAAGTGCTGATTGCGCAGCCAGGCGACTTCCGGCTGCTGGCGATTGTTCGTGGCAGTATCCGCATGGACGGATGTGAACTTACAGCAGGTGACCATGTGCTGGTTCCGGCTGCGTTAGAGCCTTCCGCCCGCATCCTCCAAGGTCTGGCTGACGCCATTGTTTTAGAGATCAGCTTCTAACGCGCCCGAGCGGCATTTGTTGCGTGAGGCAATGGAACGTGCCCAGCCCCCAAACCAGTTCGCGACAATTGATGGGCACCACGCGACGAGTCGGGAAGCACTTTTCAATGATCGCTACGGCAGTGTCGTCGTGCTTGTCCCCAAAAACTGGCTGGAGCACAATCCCGTTGCCGATGTAGAAGTTGGCATAGCTGGCGGGGAGACGAACTCCATCCGTGATCACCGCGCTCGGCATGGGCATTTCAATCACATTAAGCACTGCCCCAGATTCCGTTTTCATCTTCCGTAACGCGTGCAAATTTTGCCGCAACGCGTGATAGTTGGCGTCATTCTTGTCATCCTCTACCACCGTCACCACCGTGTCCTGATTTACGAACCGTGTAATATCGTCGATGTGGCCGTCTGTGTCGTCACCAGCGATCCCCTCCTCCAGCCACAAGACATTGCTCACGCCCAAGTGGTTGCGCAGCACGCCTTCGATTTCCGCTTTGGTCAGCATCGGGTTGCGATTTTCATTGAGCAAGCATTGGCTAGTAGTCAGCACCGTGCCACTCCCATTGACCTCAATGGAGCCACCCTCCATGACCACACTCGGGACGATGGATCGGATGCCCAGGAGTTTGGACATCTCCCGGTTAATCAGGGCGTCATGATGGAGGATTTCCGGATACTTATTCCCCCAGGCGTTGTAGTCCCAATTGACGGCTGCCAGTTCCCCAGCCTCGCTCAGGACAAAAGTGGAACCATGATCCCGACACCAGGGATAGTAGGCTGGAATGTCCGTTAGGATGAGCCGCTCCTGCTCTGCAGCGGTCAGGCCTGCCAGCACGTATTTCCGATCCTCGGCATTGGCACAGTTTAGATAAAGCCGCTCCGAGCTGAGGATGGCCCGTATCATGGCCAGGAAGGTGGGCAGGACATCATCGTGATGCGTGCCGTCAGGAAACGAGGTATTCTCCCGCGCAGGCCAAGTCATCCAAGTAGCGGCATGCGGAGCCCATTCTGCGGGCATGTGGAAGTTCTGGGGTGAGAGCATGTGATAAGGATGGTAAAATTAGGAGGAAAGAATCGGCCAACTTGCACACAAAGTCTCCAGGTCCAACCACGATTTTCAATTAGCGGAAAATACCGCTTCAGCTAAGCGCGGACCGTCTGCGTCAGCACCGTGGCTAACGCCGCCACATCCGATGGTTCGTGAGCCGCACTCAGCGTAATGCGCAGTCGGGCCGCTCCTCTGGCTACCGTCGGATAGCGAATGGCGGGTATCAGAAAGCCCTGCTCCAGCAACCACTGGCTGGCATTGAGGGCAGCCTGTTCCGACCCGAGGATGAGCGGCAGGATCGCGCTCTGCGGAGCAGGAAACATTTCCGGCAGGGCCGTCGCAAGTGCCCGCAAATGCTCCCAGAGTCTTTCTCGTAATGCTGCGCCCGCTGGTCGTGGAAAAATTTCCTGTAGCACATAGGCGGCCGTGGCGGCCACGGCGGGTGGAGGCGCGGTGGAGTAAATGAAACTGCGGGCTTTGTTAATCAGGAGATCTATCCAATCCTGGCTGGCGCAGACATAGCCGCCACTAACTCCAACCGCCTTGCTCAGCGTTCCGAAATGAAAATCCACGCCATCCGCCACTCCCAAAGCATCTGCCAACCCTCGACCATCTCTGCCCAGGACGCCTAACGCATGGGCTTCGTCCACTAGTAGCAGCGCGTCTGTCTCATTTTTCAACCTCACAATTTCCGCCAGCGGGGCGGTATCGCCATCCATGCTGAAGACGCTTTCGGTCACCACTAACACCCGGGTATCGACGGTCCGCACTTGATTCGCCCATCGCAAGTGACTGGCGAGCTTCTCCATGTCGTTGTGGTGAAAGACCCGCAGCTTGGCTCCGCTGAGTCGCGCGCCATCAACGAGGCTGGCATGGGAAAGTTTATCCAAAATCACGATGTCATCGCTGGAGAGGATGGCACTGAGGGTTCCCACCGCCGCAGCATAACCACTGGAGAAACTCAGCCCAGCCTCCGTGCCCTTGAACTCCGCCAACGCAGCCTCCAAGGCCAAGTGTGGCGCATGCGTCCCACAAACTAACCGGGCCGCAGTGGCACCCACTCCATAGCGGGAAATTGCATCCTGAAATACGGCCTTCAACTCCTCCGAGTTGGCCAATCCCAGATAATCATTGCCCGAAAAATTCCGCGCCACCACCGGGGCACGCAATCTCCGCCGCAGCGAGGCAGCTTCCAAATCGGCAAGTTCTTGAGCGGGGGAACGCATCACTATCGTTGCCCTGCAATTCCGCCCATCGCAAGCGGGTTGCGTTGGGCTCCGCCAATTAGCACCGCGTGATCGCCCTGCGTCGAACGGCCCTGCTTGTGGGAATTCTCTCCTCCCAATCGCGGAGAATTTGGTAAAAGATTTTTTGGTAAAAAATGCTTGGGGAATTGAAGACTGGATTGAGCTGGGCTTCATCTTTTACCAAAAATCTTTTACCAATCAGGATCGTGCCGAAATGAAAGGTGGCGGGGACTTGCAGCCCAATACCACCTAAAGCCACCGTAGTCTAGGGCTTCAGCCCGTCGAACCCTCCCCGTGACTCAGACGTCTGAATCCGCCCAAATCCATTGAGACTTAGGCGCGAGCTATCTCCCGCCCCTGCCGGGGCGGTGTCGAATCCTTGACATACCGGGGGTTCCCTCGTTCCTCGGTCACCCCCAGCTAGCATCTTTTGACCCTCCGGGTCGCTCGATCCTATATCTGATAAGGATCGAATACTTAGGTTGCGCGTATGCCCCCATGGGCCAACGCTCGATCCCCCTCGGTGCCACCACAGCACACCAGCTGCACTAGGGTGTGCTGCGACGTTCCATCGGACATATGGAAAGTTTGAACCGCATCCTAAGAAGACTGCGGGCCGCCGATTCGGCTGCCGACTCGTGATCAATTTTGAGATCGCAATATCTGCGCAGTGATTCGGAATCCATGCGCAGCACGCGGGGCGCAACTGCGTAGGGTGACCGCATCACCACCTGTGGTTTCCCGGCCACTTCGGTTACCTCTAACGCTATGGAAGTTCTCCTCCTCACGGTCTTTTTAAGTCTCTGTCTTGCAGCGCTGTTCACGCTCGCCTTTGTGCGCAGCGCGCAGAACCGCCATGCCGGGGCTTGGGAACGTGAGTCGTTGTTGCCATTGGCGCCCGAAGTTCCGGCCGGAGATCAGCCCTCGTGGTTGACCTCGGCAACTCATGAACTTAAATAAAACTACCATTGAATTCGATGACCGCTCCGTGCGGCGGTTTCTGATCGCGACCCTCTTGTGGGGCGTCATCGCGCTGCTCGTCGGTGTCATCATCGCCTTCCAACTTCATCGTTGGCAGTTAAACGGCAAAGAATTTGGCGGAGGCGAAGGCCTCGCTTGGCTGACTTTTGGTCGGCTGCGCCCTTTGCATACCAATGCCGCCATTTTTGCCTTCGTGGGCAACATGATGTTTGCGGGCATTTACTATTCCACGCAGCGACTCTGTAAATGCCGGATGGCTTCAGATCTGCTCTCCGGCATCCACTTCTGGGGTTGGCAGGCGATCATTGTCTGCGCGGCGGTCACGTTGCCGCTGGGCCTGACTCGTGGCAAGGAATATGCCGAACTCATCTGGCCCATCAACGTTCTGGTGGCGCTGATCTGGGTGGTGTTTGCGATCAATTTCTTCCTCACTCTGAAACGCCGCAATGAGCCTTCGCTCTACGTGGCGCTGTGGTTCTACATCGCCACCATTATTACGGTGGCCATGCTCTACATTGTGAACCACCTGTCCATTCCCACCAGCTGGATTCACAGCTACCCGATCTTCGGTGGCGTGCAGGATGCGCTGGTCCAGTGGTGGTATGGTCACAATGCCGTGGCGTTCTTCCTAACGACTCCGATTCTCGGGATCATGTATTATTTCATGCCGAAGGCGGCGGAACGTCCGGTGTATAGCTATCGGCTGTCCATCGTGCACTTCTGGTCGCTGGTGTTCATTTACATCTGGGCTGGTCCACACCACTTGCTGAACACCGCTTTACCCTACTGGCTGCAAATGTTGGGCATGCTCTTCAGCTTGATGCTGTGGGCGCCATCCTGGGGTGGCATGTTGAACGGCCTGCTGACCCTGCGTGGGGCCTGGGGGAAACTCCGCACGGACCCGGTGATCAAGTTCTTCGCGGCGGGTGTGACGTTCTACGGCATGTCAACCTTTGAAGGCCCACTCATGGCCATCCGCACCGTGAATGCGCTGAGCCACTATTCAGATTGGACCATTGGTCACGTGCACTCCGGAACGCTAGGATGGAACGGCTTCATGGCCGCTGGGATGATTTACTATCTGGTTCCCCGTCTCTGGAAAACAGAGTTGGCCAAGCCAAGTTGGGCGAACATGCACTTCTGGCTCGGGCTTGTCGGCATCCTGATTTACATCTCCGCCATGTGGGTTAGCGGTATCATGCAAGGCCTGATGCTGAACCAAGTAGCCGCTGACGGTAGCTTGAAATACCAGTTCCTAGACACCCTGAAGGCCATCCGCCCGCTCATGCTCTTCCGCGCTATTGGTGGCACGCTGTATCTCGGCGGCTTCATCCTTATGGTCGTGAACGTCTGGCTCTCGGTGCGCAAGAAGGCCCCGGTCAATGGCACCATCGAAGTCGTCGTGGCACCAATCAATCCGAAGTCCTCGTTCTGGAAAATGATCTTTGCCGAACCAGTCCTCTTCCCGGTGTTCGCCATCACTGGCTACTGCCTCTGGTTCCTGCTCCCTGGCGTTTATGCTTGGGCGGGCTTGGTGCTGGGCGTCGATATGACTTGGCGCACTATTTGGTTATTCATTCGCCATAAAGAAAAGTGGTCTGCTTGGTATGACAGTCTGTTGGAAAACTGGGCGCCCTTCTCCATCTTGGTGTTTGTGGCTGCGGCCGCTGGTGGGATGGTGCAGATCATTCCGACGGTTATGATGAACCACGCCAAGAACGTGGAAGATCGCCTGCAAACGGTTTACACGCCGCTCGAACTCATGGGACGCGATGTTTACGTCAGTGAAGGTTGCTACAACTGTCACAGTCAGCAGATTCGGATGCTAGTCCCAGACGTGCTCCGCTACGGTGATTACTCCCGCTTGGGCGAATCCATCTTCGATTACCCACACCAATGGGGCAGTAAGCGCACCGGTCCCGATTTGGCGCGCGAAGGGGGCAAACGCAACAACACGTGGCAGTTTCAGCACTTGATGGATCCCCGCGCGCTCAGCGCAGGCTCCAACATGCCTTCCTATCATTTCTTAAATGACACCGAAGCCGACCTCAAGACGCTGCCGGCACGCATTGCGGTGCAACAAACCTTGGGCGTGCCGTATCCTCCCATGACCGATGATGTCATCCGCCAAAAGGCCATTGAGCAAAGCGTGGCGATCGCGCAGGAACTCAAGACGAACGGGCTGTATGTCGATCCTAACCGGCAAATCGTCGCCCTCATCGCCTACCTGCAGAAGTTGGGTAAATTCGATGAGGTCACTCCACCCGAGCACATCCCCGGAACTCCGGTCCCGATCACCGCACAACCATAACCTAACTTAAAGCAATGTTTAAAAGACTCAGCTTCGAAACTTGGGACGGTTGGACCCCCATGGTGGGATTCGCACTCACCGCGGTAGCCTTCACCATCATTGTCATCCGCGCCTTGCGGATGAAGAAGGGAGAAATCCAGCACATGGCCAACCTGCCCCTCGAGGAAACTCCTACCACTACTGAAGAACATGGCCACTGAACCCACCCATCCTCCCGCCGCCAAGCTTGACCCCAATCAACCCGTGCTGCGGCCACATGAATTCGACGGCATCCAAGAATACGATCAGCGCCTGCCTAACTGGTGGCTCGCCACGCTCTACATCGCCATCCTCTGGGCGTTCTTCTCCTGGATCTGGGACTTCCAAGTCTCTCGTCCGTTGAACATCGCCACCACCGATGCCCAGCGCGTTAGTGCAGAAGTAGCGGCCGTGAAAAAGCAGCAGGCCGACAACATGCAGAGCCTGCTGAGCACACTGGACGACAAGCGCTTCTGGGAAATGTCGAAAGACACAGACTTGATCGCTCGCGGACAACTGACGTTCGATACCATCTGCTCCGCCTGCCATGCCAAAGACATGACAGCCACGATGGCCGGTGGAATTAAACTCCCCGGTCTCCCGCTCAACGACGATGAATGGAAATACGGCGGCAAGCCCATGGATATCTTCAAGATTGTCACCAAGGGCTCTCCCGATGTTGCCAAAGGCATGATCGCTTGGGAACCACAGATCGGTGGCGTGAAAGTGGCCGAAGTCGTGGCTTACATCTGCAGCAAGCATGAACCCGGCAAGGAACGCATGGCTCCACCAGAGTCAGCAGCCAGTGCGGCCCCCGCTCCTGGTGCTACTCCGCCCGTGACGCCTCCTGCCGCACCTCCCGCAGCGCCTGCTCCAGCAACTCCTGCTGCTGCGGCCCCGGCTCCAGCGCCCACGGTGCCGCCTACTCAGTAGATAATATTGCGCCCCCTCCAGGCCATCCAACATCCCCCCAATGTCCCAACCCACCAAACTCAAGCGACCCACCGTCGATACGGTAACGACCATCAATCAAGATGGTTCGCGCTACATGATCCATCCTTCCGATGTGAAGGGGAAATGGACCCTGTTGCGTCGCCTCTTCGTGGCGGGTTTGCTGACAGTTTACATCCTCCTCCCCTGGATCCCTCTCAATGGGAATCCTGCGGTGTTCCTGGATGTGGAGAACCGGAAATTCCATTTATTTGGACTCACCTTTCTGGCTCAGGACTTGTGGGTGGCGTTCTTCGCCATCAGTGGAGTGGGGTTTGCGTTGTTCTATCTCACGGCCCTCTTCGGCCGCCTCTGGTGCGGTTGGGCGTGCCCCTATACAGTCTTTCTCGAACATGTGGTCCGCCGCTTGGAGAGATTCATTGAAGGGGACGCGCCCAACCGCCGGAAATTGGACAGCATGCCATGGAACGGGGAGAAAATCCTCCGTCGGGGCGGGAAATTATTGGTCACGTTCCTGGCTTCCATGGTCATCGCCCATCTCTTCCTAGCCTATTTTATTTCGATCCCCCGGCTCTGGCACATGATTATCAGCAACCCCACCGAGCACTGGTTCGCATTCACGGTCATGATGTTCATTTCCGGTGCGCTCTTCTTTTGCTTTGCATGGTTTCGCGAGCAATTCTGCATCGTCCTCTGCCCCTACGGTCGGATTCAATCCGCCCTCACCGATGACAATACCCTAACCGTCGGTTACGACAAAGTCCGGGGCGAACCGCGCGGCAAAGCTGGCACCGAAGGCGTGGGCGACTGTATTAACTGCCTGCGCTGCATCCAAGTCTGCCCCACCGGCATCGACATCCGCAACGGCCTCCAACTGGAATGCATTGGCTGTGCTGCTTGCATTGATGCGTGCGACGACATCATGACGAAATTGCAGCGTCCCAAAGGCCTCGTGCGCTACGATTCCTTCCAAGGACTGCAAGGTAAAAAGACCAAATGGATTCGCCCCCGCATCATCGCCTACACCATCCTCATGGCCGTCGGCACCGCTGCATTAGGATTCTCTTTGCGTCGCCTCCATTCCTTTCAACCCACCCTGACCCGCATGGCCGGTGCACCGTATTATGTCGGTGAAAAAGGCGTGCGGAACCAGTTCAAATTTCAACTCGTGAACAAGCGTCAGACTCCCGCTGAATTCCGCCTCAAACTCAATAAAGCCCCCGCCGGCACCGTCATGAGTGGCTCCAGCGAATCCATCTCCCTGGCCCCAGAGCAGGAATACGAAGGCATCCTTGTCATCGAAATCCCCAAAGCATCCTATCAAGGAAAGCAAGCGATGGAACTGGAAGTCCACAGCGTCACCAACCCCGATGAACAAACCATCGAATTCGATTTCACCGGCCCGGACGCTCGCCTGCTGGACGAAATCAAACCCAACTAACCACCACCATGAACACCCCCATCGTCATTCGTCGGACTTGCGACAAGGCTTCCTGTTGTCATCAGGATCGCGGATCTTGCTGCAGCGAGGTCCACCGGGAAGATTCTCTGCCAGCGGGAGGCCCTGTTGCCAGTCCGAGGAATGACGATGATTCATGGTTTTATCGAAACCCCTGGATCTGGTTCTGGGTCGCATTTCTCGTGCTCATCAGCGTCTGGATTACATTTTTCACGCTGGCCTCCAAGAATCCGCCGCAAGTCATCCCCATGCCCGCTAAACTTCATGGCTAGTCCCGCGATGAACACCGTGGCTGGGGCCTTTGTGGTCGGGCTGCTAACCAGCCTGCATTGCGCCACCATGTGCGGCCCGCTCCTCTGCGCAGCGTTGCCAAAGCCCAGTCTGGGGTATCACTTCGGACGCATGATTTCCTACACCACGCTGGGCGCGGTGGCAGGCGCACTGGGGATGGTGCCATTGCAGAAGCTCATGAAGAGCCCACTCATCGCCCTGCCCTGGATGCTGGTCCTTTTGCTCGTAGCGATTATCATCGGCTGGAAACCTCGGCTGCCGAAACCGTTGTTTCTCCGTAAATTCACCGCCCGCTGGACCATCCAACACGGCCCCGCCAAAGGATTCATGCTCGGCCTGATCACCCCTCTGCTGCCGTGCGCTCCGCTCTACCTCATGCTCGCAGCCTGTCTGGTGGCTGGATCCGCATCCTTGGGCGGACAATTTGCCTTCTCCTTCACCCTCGGCACCATGCCGCTGCTCTGGCTCTCACATGTTGGTTGGGGCCAGTTGCGCTTGAAACTTTCGCCCCAGCGCCTGCGGATCGTGCAACGCTCCGTGGCTCTCATTGCGTTAGTCATGGTCGTCTGGCGCTTGCAAACGCTCCACTCGGAAGCCGCCGAACCCAAGTGCCCCATGTGCGCTGCCGCGGAGGGCATGCCATGAATCAAGGTGGAGCGAGGCTGCGCCCGAGCCAGTCGGGAGAGGAACCATCCGAGTTCAATAAAACCCTGCCTAGCGAAAATCGAATTCCGCAACCCACGACCATGAAGAACTCGCCAAAACAACCTGACGACGGGCTCGGGCACAGCCTCGCT
>JANOAV010000100.1:0-2208 GCA_031411295.1 Verrucomicrobiales bacterium
CCCGTTGACTTCATGTTGAGCTTCAGTCCGACCTCCGATGGTAAATTGCCCAAGTGGTTTGGGTTTGCATCTCTATTTGCAACGCCGCTGAACCAACCACCAGCGATTGACGTTCTTGGCGTTGGGGGTTCGATCATCCAGACCATCACACTTACCGACCTAAACAACGGCGTAAATGCAGCGCCATTTGTTGCCAAGTTCCAAGGGTTCATTTCAGATCAAGAAATCACCGCGATCATTTTCCATGAGGGACTTACCATTGACCACTTCCAATACGGCTACGGTGCAGGCCCGGTTCCAGAGCCGGGCTCTGTTCTGCTCATGGGAATAGGCGGAATCGTGCTCCGCCGTCGGAGGGGTGTATCACGTTAGCAAATTCAGGCAAATCGGCCCTTCCACTGCCGCTCGTTTCACTTCTGCATGCTGCCAACGTTTACGTGCTTGCCTCCGGGCAGATTAGTGGCAACCTTGCGCTATGAGCTTATCCGATGAAATTGAACGTCTGGCGCAACTGCGGGCCTCTGGGGCCATGACAGAAGCCGAATTTGCCGCTGCCAAGCAGCGTTTGATCAATGGCGAACCGCCTGCGCCTCCTCCTCCCATGCCCAACCAAACGCTGCGCTCGCTGGACACGGAGAAGAACTGGGTGCTGGCGCTGCATTTGTCGCAGTTTGCCGGCTATGTGGTGCCGTTTGCGGGCCTGGTGGTGCCCATCTTGATTTGGCAATTAAAGAAAGCCGATCTTCCGGTGCTGGATCCCCACGGCAAGGTGGTGGCAAATTGGCTGATTAGTGCTTGCATCTACGGGCTGTGTGCCATTCCTCTCCTCTTCATTGGGGTTGGCTTTCTCGTCCTCATCACGCTTGGCATTTTGGGGGTGGTCTTCCCAATTTTGGGAGCCATCAAAGCCAGCGAAGGCACGGTTTGGCCTTATCCTTTATCGATCGCTTTCTTCAAGTGAGCCCAACCTCCTAACCTTCGTAAGGTCGGAAGACGATAATGCCGATGTGGTCTGGGGATTCCGCAAGATAGCCTGAGATGGGACCATCGATGACCACCTGCCGACCTTTGTCGAACCGACTGGTGGCGTGCATGAAACGACAGCTGGCTCCGTCCCGATACGCCAACCCCACATGGGTGGTGTAAGCATCCGCATCCGCGCCCACGATGGCGATGATGTCCCCGTGGCGCAGGCTGGATTCTGCCGCTGGCACTTGGGCGTTAGGCAAATAAACAATGGGCATCCGGGAGACCCGGGCTTCGATCTGGGCGATGGCGGTTAGGTAGCTGGGATTAGCCACCAGTGAGCGATAGCTGTTGCGATCCCGCTGCATTTCCCGCACCTGACGCTGGATCGGCACGCCGCCCAACTCCGCCGTGATGTTTCTGCCCAGTCCCCGCTGCTGGTTGTTGGCGAAGACTTCCTCCAAGTGATGCATCCGGCTCAAGTAGGTGCCATCGCAGCGTCCATTACGATACCGCTCCAGTTCGATGAAGCGCAGTAAGTCCTGCGGCTGGTAGGGCCCCGGCCGCCGCAACATCCGCGCGAAGGCGAGGGCGGTTTCGTAAAACGTCCAGCAATCCAGTGCTTGGAAATTCACGCAGGGACTTTCTTGGGAGTCGCTTAGTTCGAGGGTGAAATTCTGATAACTGGTGCCGACCAGCGCCTTGCCGACGGTCACGACGCGTTCCGGCAGTGGCAGTCCGGCCCAGCCTCCAGCCTGCGCTCGCGCCACCAAGGATTGAAATTTATCCCGTCCTCTAAACGTGACACTGAGAGGTAACGCTCCTCCGTCAGATCCGCGGTCGGGAACTTGTTGGCAGCCTGCCAAGCCCGCTCCCAATAGTCCTGTCAGTGTGTTTAGGGATTGGCGACGCTTCATGCGCAAGGCTGGACAGATTTACTTTGCCGCAGGCAGCGGTGGTGGCGGAATGACCCCGAGGTTCCAGTAAGCGTGCATTTCTTCAGCTGACGGAACCTTGAGCGGACGCACCAGGCGGAAGCCGAGGAATTGCGCATCGGTGTGATACCAAATGCTTTTCGGAAGCTGGGGATCCTGTTGTTTCCAAGACTCCGCGCTGCCCCGACGCTTGGCGCTGCGGCAATTTTCCGCCACGGACTTGAATCCGCCACCACGAACCACGCGGGGGAAGAGCGTCTTGGGTTTGTTGAATGGATTGGACACTTCTCCAGAACCCAGCGAGGCG
>JANOAV010000101.1:0-98650 GCA_031411295.1 Verrucomicrobiales bacterium
GAGCTGTCCCCGCACCCTGCGCCAACCCGTCAAAGCCTGGCCCAAAACCAAAATCCCCAGCTCCCAACCGCTCGTCAAAACCATCACCATCACCAATCCTTAAAGGCATTGGGCTTAAGCCCGAACTCCAACGGAAATGACCAAAGCCTTCGAATCAGTGGGTGCGCAGGAACTCCACGATGCCCTCCGCCACCTTCTTGCTGATGCCGGTCACCTCCGTGAGAGTGGTCACATCCGCTTTGCGCAGTCGAGTTAGGGAGCCGAATCGCTTTAGTAGAGCCATTTTGCGTGCTTCACTCACGCCCGGGCAGTCGTCCAGGATGCTTTCCTCCACGCGGCGTTTCATAAGGATCTGATGGTAGCCATTCGCCCAGCGGTGGGCTTCGTCCCGGATGCGCTGCAGCATCTTGAGCGCACCGGTATCGTGATCCAGAATGACTGGCAGCGTTTCTCCGGGGCGATAAATTTCCTCGTGCTCCTTCGCCAAGCCGATGATGGGCACGCTACTCAGACCCAGGCGTTGCAGCTCTTCCACGGCACTGGAAAGTTGGCCTTTCCCACCGTCCACGATGATGAGATCCGGCAGTCGCACGAACGTGGCCTGCTGCTCTGGTGGAATTTCCGTCTCTAACCGCCGCATGATTTCCACGGGGTCTTCCTGCGTGTGGTCCGCTGCTTCGCCCAGCAATTGCTTCCCTCCTAGCAGGATGCGATGATACCTCCGCCGCACCACTTCCGCCATACTGGCAAAGTCATTCTGGCCTTTCACGGTCTTGATGCGGTAGCGTCGGTAGTTGGCTGTGTCCGGCTTGCCTCCAGTGAATCGCACCATGCTGGCCACGATGTGATTCGAGGAAATATTGGAAATGTCAAAGCACTCCATGACCATGGGCGGACGCTCCAATTGCAGCGCCTCCTGGAGTTCCGCTACGTCATCCAGCGGCACCACGCCTTCGCCCGTGACGCCCCGTCCACGGAATTTCCTAACTGGCTGCAACGTCTTGCGGAAATCCAGCAGAATGTCCCGCAACTGGGCCGCCTTTTCAAAGTCCTGGGCCGCTGCCGCTTTCTGCATTTCGATCTCGATATCCGCCAGAAAATCTTTCCCTTTTCCGTCCAACACCGCACACGCCTGCTCTACCCGATCCAGATACTCCTCGCGCGTCACCTTGCCAATACAAGGCGCGCAGCAGTTCCGCAGAATGGTGTTGGAGCAATGTTTGTAGTCGAACTCCGTGGGTGTTAGGGGCTTGCAGCTGCGCAGACCAAACTCCTTCAGCACCTTATTCAATGCGCTCTTCAGGCTTCCGCCATGCGCAAACGGCCCGAAGTAGCGCGCCCCGTCCTCCTTCCGGTAACGGCTCAGCGAGAACTTGGGAAATGGCTCCTCCAGGTGGATCCGCAGCATCAGGAAACGTTTATCGTCCCGGAAGCTAACGTTATATTTCGGACGATACTCTTTGATCAATTTTCCCTCGAGTAACAGCGCCTCCGTCTCACTGCGGACCACATGAATCTCGAAGTCCCAAATGCTATTAATCAATGCTCGGGTCTTTATGTCCGCCCGCCGACTTCCCGCTGGTGTCAGATAATTGCTCAGTCGCTTCCGCAGACTCTTCGCCTTCCCCACGTAGATGATACTGCCCAGCCGATCCTTCATCATGTAGATGCCCGGCTGATGCGGCACTTCATGAAGTTTCTTGATGAGATCGGGCTTGGGGGACATGGGGAATGTGGAGGGCGACGGAAGGAGACCAGCAACCTGTGAGTTGCGGGCCTCCCTACGTCGCCCTCCACGGAGGAAATTTCAAACCACGAATGTCACTAATTTTTTACGAGATCGAAAGCGATTCACCTTAAACACGGACCATCCGCAGATTGCCTTGGCGGTGGGATGTTCTACGGAGGGCGATCTATGAAATTTTCCCTTTTGCTTGGCGCGTGTCTCACCACTGGTTCCTTGGCTCTGGCAGCGGATTCCGCGCCCAAGCTCACGGAGAAGGATTACTATCCGAGCGTGGAATTACCCGTGCCGAATGGGGTTTCCTTAGAGGTGAGTGCTTTGGAGATGTTGCCTAATGGGGTGCTGATGGTGGGGACACGGCGGGGCGAAATCTACTCGGTGGCCAATCCTGGTGCGGAGGACTTGGCGCAAGTGAAGTTTACCCGTTATGCCAGCGGGATGCATGAGATTCTGGGGTTGGCTTACAATGCCAAGGACCATTATCTTTACGTGACGCAGCGCCCGGAAATCACGAAGACCAAGGATTCGGATGGCGATGGCATATGCGATGTCTATGAGACTTTCTACGATGGCTGGGGGCAGTCGGGTGACTATCATGAATACAATTTCGGTTCCAAATTCGACAAGGAAGGGAACATCTGGACGGTGCTGTGCCTAACGGGATCATTCTCCAGCAATATCGAGTGGCGGGGCTGGTGTCTGCGGATCACGCCGGAAGGCAAGATGATTCCCACCTGCGGCGGCCTGCGCAGTCCGGGTGGGATTGGTTTCATTAAGGGTGAGTGCTTTTTCACCGATAACCAGGGGCCGTGGAATGGCTCCAGCTCGCTGAAATACTTGAAGCCAGGATCGTTTGCTGGTCACGATGGTGGCAACAAATGGTATGCCAAGCCAGAGGCTAAGGCAGCCATGGGGGATGCGGTGCCGCAGCCGACCAGTTTGAGTCGCATGGTGTTGGAGCGCACGAAAGTTCCTCAACTGATTCCGCCAGTGGTGATGCTGCCGCATGGTCGCGTCGGGCAATCGGCTTCAGGTTTCTTTGAAGATACTACGGCGGGGAAATTCGGCCCCTTTGCCGGACAGGTTTTCGTGGGGGATCAGGGCTATTCTAACTTAGTGCGCTGCCCGCTGGAGACGGTGAATGGCGTGATGCAGGGCGGGTGCGTTGTTTTCCGTGAAGGGTTCCGCTGCGGGATTATTCCTGCGTTGCAGGTAGCGGATGGCACCGTTTACATCGGTGGGGCGGATCGAGGGTGGGGGAGTAAAGGCGGGAAGCCTTACACGCTGGAACGCGTGCGCTGGACGGGTCAGGTGCCGTTCGAGTTGTTGGACATCAAGGCGCAGAAGGATGGCTTCAATCTGACTTTCACCGAGCCCGTGGATGCCGAGACCGCAGCGAATGTGGCATCGTATAAATCGGAAGCGTGGACCTACATTTTCCAAAGCAGCTACGGCAGTCCCGAGGTGGACAAGGTAACCCCCGTGGTGGAATCAGCCACGGTTAGCGCAGATGGCAAATCCGTGCGTCTGAAACTGACTCCGCTCACGAAAGGCCACGTTCACATGATCGAGTTTCCGGGAGTGAAATCCAAGAGCGGGGCCGGCCTGCTGCATCCGAAAGTTTACTATACGCTGAATGAGATTCCGAACTAAGCTGGGCGTTTGCTGATGGGAGGCGCTTGCTTGGTAGATTTTAATGTATCGTATGGCATGGATGTCATCAGGGTGGGCGAAATATCCTTTGCGTTCGGGAAAAAATCCGCGTTGATATTGCGCTTTTTTACCTCAAATGAGAAGAATAACGTGTCTATTCGTCGGATTGCTAAGTCTCTGCCATACAGAGGCAAAGGCGGAGGCACGCCAGCACCGGGAGGTGAGCTACAATTTCCAGGTGAAGCCCGTGTTGGCGAATCATTGCTTCCGCTGTCACGGACCAGATGAGAAGGCGCGGAAGGCTAAGTTGCGATTGGATGTGGCGGAGGAAGCGGTCGCGAAGAAGGCTTGGAAGGCTGGGCATCCTGAGGCGAGCGAAGGAATTATCCGGCTTTTTTCCACCGACGAAGATGAGATGATGCCTCCACCTGACCAGCCCACGCCGATTACCGATGAGGAGCGCCAGTTGCTGAAAACTTGGGTCGAACAGGGCGCAAAGTATGAGCGGCATTGGGCCTTTACCCCTCCGGTTAAACCTCCCGTGCCTGAGTTTGCTACAGCGGTGGAACCCACTCCCAAGGCGAAAGGCACGTCCTCCAAAAAAGCAGCCGAGCCCGCAGCCAAAGCAACCAAGGTGAAATCTCCCATCGATGCTTTTGTGCTGGAGAAATTGCGTTTAGCAGGTTTGGAGCCTTCCAAGCATGCTGCTCCCGAAACCCTGCTGCGGCGGATGTCGCTGGATCTGACTGGGTTGCCCCCGACGCTGGCGGAAATTGATGCGATGCTGGCGGATACGTCACCTGCGCGATGGGAAACGGTGGTGGATCGGTTGCTGGCCAGTCCGGCGTTCGGGGAGCGCATGGCTACGGAATGGCTGGATGCCGCTCGTTACGCCGATTCTTATGGTCGTCATGAGGATGCGGACAGTCCAGTCTGGCCGTATCGGGACTGGGTGGTGAAGGCGTTTAACGAGAACCTGCCTTACGATAAATTTCTCCTTTGGCAAACGGCTGGCGACCTGCTTCCAGAGTCCACGCAGGAGCAGAAAGTGGCCACGGCCTTCAATCGCTTGGCCAATCAATCCAATGAGGCTGGGAGTAATGAAGAGGAATTCCGCCAGGACATTATTGCGGATCGGGTGAAGACGAATGCCACTACGATCCTGGGTCTGACCATGGAGTGTGCCCGCTGCCACGATCATAAGTATGATCCCGTTTCCACCAAGGATTACTACAGTTTTGCAGCCTATTTGAATAACATCAATGAACTGGGGTTATACAGTGAAGCGACCGCTGGGGTTCCCGCTCCCACGATTTATCTTTTCAGTGCGGAGGAAACCAAGCAGCATGACCTGCTGGTGTCCCAGATTGGACAGGCGGAAGCCCATCTGAACGACGTGGTAAAGACTGGTCAAGTGCGCTGGCAGGCTTGGAAATCGGCTCATGGGTTGCCCGCTGCTGCCGCTCCCAGTGATTATTTCCCGTTGGAGCCGCCGGTAAAATCCGACAAAAAGGGCGAGAAGCCCAATAAGCGCGGAGCCCCCAACGTGGCCCGACCCAAGGATGAAGTGAATCTCTTCAAAGCCAATTTCGAACACCTTCCGGGCGTCAAGGGCCAGGGAATGATCCTGGATGGTGCCAATGCATTGCTGGTGCAGGGCCGGGGGCAGTTCCGGCGGTCTGATCCGTTCAGTTTCTCCCTTTGGCTGCGACCCACAGAGAACCAGGAGCGAGCCGTGATCATGCATCGCTCCGTGGCTGGATTGGAGGCTGCGAGCCGGGGCTATGAGATCATTCTGCATGAAATGCACGTAGATTTTGCTCTCAGCCATGTGGCTCCGGGAAACAGTATCCGCATCCGTAGTCAGGAGAAGTTGCCATTGAATCAATGGACGCATGTGGTCGCCACCTATGATGGCTCCAGTCGTGTCGAGGGGCTGAAACTCTATTTGAATGGATCGTTGGCGACCGTGGAGATCATCAGTAAACATTTATACAAGGATATTACTTATCGCGAAGAGTGGGGGGACTTCGATCCCGCCAAGGTGCAGAATAATGTCCATACTACGGTGGAAATGACGCTGGGAAATCGTTACCAAGACATGGGCGCGCGGGATCTTGGCGTGGATGAATGGCAAGTTTTCCCTCTGACCTTGACCGCTGGTGAGGTGACCGCCCTGCACAGTGGAAAGTTGCCCGCGGATGACGCGGATGGTTACCAACGCTATTTGCGAGATCAGGATGCGACCTATCAGCAAGCCTTGGGGCAGTTACATCAAGCGCGCACCGCGGAGGATGATTTTGTCAGCAAGGCGCATGAACTGATGGTGATGGAGGAACGGGAGCAGCCACGGGAAACGTTTGTGTTGCTCCGTGGACAGTTTGATCAACGGGGGGACAAAGTGACGCCCTCCATGCCCAGTAGCATTTGGGAGGCGCCAGCAGAGTTTCCGAAGAACCGACTGGGGTTGGCGCAATGGTTTATTGATGAACGTAATCCGCTGGTCGCTCGGGTCCAGGTGAATCGCCTGTGGCAAATGTGCTTTGGCAAAGGCTTAGTCAGCACGCCGGAAGATTTCGGGATTCAGGGCCGACTGCCCACCCATCCGGAACTGCTGGATTGGTTGGCGTGTGACTTTCGGGAGCATGGCTGGGACGTGAAGCGTTTGCTGCGGAGCATCGTGCTCTCCAGCACGTATCAACAAACCTCGATGCCGCAGGATGCCAAGAGCTTAGGGCTTGATCCCGACAACAGTTTGCTAAGCCGCGGTCCGCGGGTGCGCCTTACGGCGGAAATGATGCGGGATCTGGCCTTGCAAGCGGCCACGATGATTACTCAGGAACCGGGTGGCGAGCCAGTGCATACGTATCTGCCGGAGAATCTGTATCCGGATAGTGGCATCCAGGAAACCTACCAGCAGGATCACGGTCCCGCTTTGTGGAAACGCTCCATTTACCTCTACCGCAAGCGCACGCTACCGCTGCCGTTCTTAACCACGTTCGATGCTTCCACGCGGGAATATTGCCGCGTAAGGCGGGAAACGACCGCAACCCCGCTGCAAGCGCTGGCACTAATGAATGCGCCGGATTTCCTGGAGCCTTGCCGCGTCATGGCGCAGAAGGCGCTGGCAGGACCTGCCCGCCCCGTGGCAACCCTGATTACCCAAGCTTACCGCGCCTTTGCGGCTCGCGCTCCGAACGAGGGCGAAATGAAGATCCTGCAGCGACTGCACCGCGAGCAATTGGCATTTTACGAAGCTCATCCAGACGAGGCCACCACGCTCCTCATGAAAAGTGGCGAGACTCCCATTGACCCAAATTTACCTGCGCCCGCCGTGGCCGCTCTGACCATGGTGCACCGCGCCATTCTCAGCGATGATGACACGGTGATGAAGAAATAACCCCGCCCCCCGACCATGCAATCATTCGCCAATCTTACCCGCCGTCGTTTGCTCAATCGCCTAACCTATGGTCTGGGCGGCCTGGCCATGGCCGACTGTCTGAACCCGGCTATGGCTGCGAGTAGCGCACTGCCAGGCTTGCCCCATTTCGCGCCCAAGGCCAAACGCGTTATCGTGTTGTTTATGAGCGGAGGGTTTAGTCAATTCGAGTCATTCGACTACAAGCCCGAACTCCAGAAACGGACCGGGACGGAACTGCCGGATTCCCTGAAAAATGGACGGCAGAAGCTCCTGGGGATGTCGGGGAACCAGGCGCATTTTACGCTGGCCGCCCCAGCCGTGAAGTTTAACCAGCACGGCCAGAGCGGGCTCTGGATGAGCGAGCATTATCCACATCTGGCAAAAATGGCCGATGACCTCTGCATCATCAAGTCCATGAAATCCGATGCGGTGAATCATGATCCAGCGATGATCTTCATGCAGTCCGGTAGTCAGCTTCCGGGCCGTCCCAGCATGGGGTCGTGGATTTCCTATGGTTTGGGCAGCGAACAAAAGGATCTGCCATCGTTCATCGTCATGGTGAGTAAACGAGGAATTGACCAGCCTCTTTCGTCCCGCCTCTGGGATAGCGGATTCCTGCCCACGCAGTATCAAGGGGTGCAATTCCGGGCCGCCAAGGACCCTGTGCTCTACTTGCACGCCCCACCGGGCATCACGGCAGCGAACGATCACCAAGCACTGGAGTGCTATAAGGAGCTGTTGCAAGCCAAAACTGAAACTGCCAGTGAGGCCGAGATGGCCGCGCGCATTGAGCAATATGAAATGGCGTTCCGCATGCAGGCCAGCATCCCGGATGCCACGGACCTGGCCCACGAGCCGGATTCCATCTACGATCTCTACGGTCCTGATGCGCGGAAACCAGGCTCTTTCGCCTCCAATTGCATCCTCGCCCGCCGCCTCAGTGAGAAGGGCGTCCGCTTCATGCAACTCTATCATCCCGGCTGGGACCACCACACCAAACTCTGCGGCATGATGACGGACCAAGCCCGGGAAGTAGATCAGCCTGCTGCCGCCCTATTGCAGGATCTTAAGAATCGTGACCTCCTGAAGGATACGTTAGTGATCTTCGCCACGGAGTTTGGCCGCACCTGTTACAGCCAGGGGAAATATCGCAATGACCCCATCGAATTCGGACGCGAACACCATCGGGATTGCTTCAGCATGTGGATGGCTGGCGGCGGCATTAAAGGCGGGATGAGCTACGGAGAGACGGACGATCTAGGCTTCAGCACCGCCACCGATCCCGTGCATGTCAATGATTTTCATGCCACCATGATGCACCTGTTAGGGGTTAACCACGAGCGCTTCACCTATCGGTTCCAAGGGCGCGACTATCGGCTTACAGACATTGCCGGAAAAGTGGTGAAAGGCATTCTGGCGTAAGGCCGAGATTAATCGATATAGCAGAACTCGTTCAAGTTCAGCACCGAGCGGCAGAGGTCCAGCAGTGGGTGCGTTTTGAGGAAATCGAGTGATGCCCTCAGTTCGTCTGGTGCCGGTGTGCGTTGGAGTGCCAGCAGGAAAATACGGTGCACTTGGGATTCTTGGGTGGGTCCGACTTCGTTCGCCACTCGTGTGGCAAAAGCATCTGCGGTGAGCATGGCGAACTCACTGTTAAGGAGGGTGAGCGCCTGTGGCGCCACGGTGGAGACTTGGCGTCTGCCACAGGAAAGGTTGCTTTCCGGTTGGTCGAAGGTTTCCAGCATGGGGTTTCGCAGGCTGCGTTTGTTCACCAAGTAAATGCTGCGAGCGGAGTTGACCTCGGCTTCTGGAGAGGGATACCAACCGCGGGTTTTCTCGTCGTTTTCAACCAGGATTCCAGGGTTGGTGCCCAGCACTTCCGGCGGGAGGGTTGGCCAGAGTGGGGGGCCACCTTGGCGAGGCTTGAGCAGGCCGGAAACTTGCAGCATTGAATCGCGTAGTGATTCGGCTTTAAGGCGTTGGGGCATTTTTCCCAGCCAGAGGTCGCGATGCGCAGCAGAATCCGGGTGGAGGGCTTGGCGGTAGGTGGCGCTTTCTACGATGAGCCGATTCATGGCTTTGAACGATCCGCCGAGCTTGCGGAATTTGGAAGCCAGCCAATCAAGCAGCAGCGGATTCGTGGGTTTGGTCCCCCCGAAACCGAAATCGTTGGTGCTCGACTGGATGGCCTCTCCAAAATGAGCCTGCCAAAGCCGATTCACAATCACGCGACTGGTGAGTGGATTGGATTCCCCGCAGAGCCAGTTTACAAAAGCCGTGCGACGGCCGGTGCTGCTCTTGCGGACGGTTTTGGCTGGGGGCAGTGGATTGGGATCCAGCATGGAAAAGGTGCCCGGTTTAATGATCTCGCGAGGCTTGGTGTAGTCTCCTTGATAGAGTAAATGCGTGAGCGGGGGGTGTGCTTGATCCGTTACCAGAAAACCGTGCTCCGGCTGTTTGTGGTCATTTTTCAGATCATTGAAGTGAGCCAGAGCCTTATCATAGTTGGCCTTTTCCTTGGGCGTTTGCGCGTCCAGGATTTCTGCTGCGTTGGGCTTGATGCGTGCGAGGAGATTCTTGTAACGTCCCTTGCCTTCGGGGGTGCGTTTCTTGAGGTAGTCCCGCAGGAAGGTTTGATCGCTGGGGTCGAGAGCTTTGATCTTGCGATTCTGCGCACGCTCGGTCACCGGCTCATTGATGGCATTGATCACCGCCTGAGCTGCCTGTAAATCATCAATCTCATGAGCAATGAGCTTTTGCTGTGGTTCCAGATCCAGAAAAAGTTGATCGTTCGGCTCGGTGGGCTCGAAGATGGCCCGCAGGCGGTAATAGTCTTCCTGGGAAATGGGATCGGTCTTATGATGGTGGCAGCGGCAACAGGAAAGCGGCAGTCCCAGCAAGGCAGAACCGGTGGTCTCCACCAAATCATTCATGACTTGGGCCCGACACCGATCCTGCTCGCCAAATTTTATCGCGCTGTTATCGTAAGGGCCCACACGGAGGAATCCGGTGGCGGTCAAGCAATCCTGCTCGGCCTCGGTGCGGGGGTAGGTTGCGACCAACTCGTCCCCGGCCAGTTGTTCTTGGAGGAACTGGTTGAAGGGCTTATCTTGATTGAAGGACTTAATCACATAATCGCGATAGCGATAAGCGGTCGGGCGGAATTCATCGTAGTCAAAGCCGTTACTATCACTATAGCGCACCAGGTCCAGCCAGAGGCTGGCCCAATGTTCGCCATAGGCGGGTGAATTCATGAGTTGGGTCACTAAGCGGTCATACGCCTCAGGCGACTTGTCCGCCACGAAAGCAGCCACTGCTTCAGGACTGGGCGGGAGCCCGGTGAGATCAAAGTAAAGCCGACGGATGAGGGTGGCGGGTTCCGCCTCGGGGGCGGGCTGGAGTTGCGCGGCTTCGATCCGTTGGAGCACGAAGGCATCGATGGGATTGCGCACCCATGACTGATTCTTCACGGCTGGGGGTGGGGGATCTGCGATTGGTTGCATGGACCAAAGATCCAGTCGCTTGCCAGAGAAAATCTTGCGGATGGGGTTCCGCTCATCGGTCCACGCGTTGCCAATGATCTCCTGAGGAGCTTCCTTCTCGTTGCTGAGGGGGGCACCGGCCTGGATCCATCGTTCCAGCGCCAGAATATCGTGCTTCTCCATGGTTCCTTTGGGAGGCATGCGCTCATCCCGGTCCTTATGGCGGAGCTTCTGCATGACCAGGCTGTGTTCCGGTTCGCCCAACACGATGGCTGGGCCGGTATCGCCTCCTGCTAACATGAATTTGACGGTGTCCAGACGTAAGCCGCCTTCCTGTTTCTTCTCCCCGTGGCACTTCAAGCAGTTACGCTGCAGGATTTGCTGCGGATCCAAGCTGGTCTTGGCGGTCACCCGCGCAGGTTGGGCGCGCCGATATACGAACCACCCGCCGCCGCCGCCAGCGAGCAGGAGGGTGAAAAGGAACAGTCTGGGCCAGGATCGCTGTTTCATGTAGTTTTAGCAGAGGAGTCGATCCCGATGCCATGGGGATTCAGATCGCCTGAGGGACGCCTCGGCTATGGTATGAGGAAATGGGGGCGAATCAACGCAAATGTATTGTGAATTTTTCTTAATTATCCCCAGCGCAGATGCTGGTATCAACAATGAATGCAGTTGACGCTGCCTCCGCTTGGACCAGATTGGGAGGATGAAAAGTTACTATTGTCAGCCCTATGATCGCAGGCGATTTTTGCAGCAAGTTTCCGGTGGCTTTGGAGCCTTGGCGATGGAGGCGTTGACACGGGCGAATGCCCGCGCGGAGAGTCATGAGGGGAGGCAAATGTTGATTGATCCCATCAGGCCCTTCGCTCCCCGGCTCAGCAATTTTGCTCCCAAGGCGAAGTCGGTGATTTTTCTGCACATGGTCGGGGGGCCGTCCCAATTAGATACCTTCGACTATAAACCACTCCTTAAAGAATTGGACGGACAACCGGTGCCAAAATCCTTCCGGCGTGCAGTCGAAGCTTCGAAATTTCACAATATCTTCACCGATTGCAAGGATCTGATGGCCAGCCCTTTTGCATTCAAGCAATACGGGCAGACCGGGAAATGGGTGTCCGAGCTGTTCCCCAAAGTAGCGGAACACGTTGACGATTTGTGTTTCATTCATTCCATGCAGGCGGACAGCAACAACCACGCTCCCGCCTGCTACCAACTGCATACGGGGGAGACGGTGGTGGGTAAGGCCAGCATTGGTTCCTGGGTGACCTATGGTTTAGGCACGCTGAATGAAAGCCTGCCCGGTTATGTGGTGTTATTTGAAGCTGGTCCCTATGGTGGCCCAGGGAATTACGGCAATGGCGTGTTGCCGCCAGCCTTCCAACCGACCCGGCTTAAATCCCAAGGCAGTCCAGTGCTGAATCTGACCCCGCCGGAACAACTGGCCGGAGGCCAGAAGGAGGCGATGGAATTCATCAACCGCCTGAACGTCAAGCACCGGACGAGCCGTCCCAATGTGGCGGAACTGGACGCCCGCATCGCCAGTTACGAATTGGCTTATCGGATGCAAACGGCGGCCTTGGAGGTAGGGGACGTGGAGTCTGAATCGCCAGCGATGAAGTCCAGCTATGGACTTGATCACGAGGATCAGGAATTGGTGAAGTTTGGTCGCAAATGTTTGCTGGCCCGTCGTTTGGTAGAGCGCGGGGTTCGTTTCGTGCAGGTGTATTCGATGTATGACAAGGACGGCTGGGATGCCCACACGGGCCTGCCCGAGAATCATCAACGCCTCGCCCGGCAGTCGGACCAACCGGTGGCTGCGCTCCTGGCGGACTTAAAGCAACGCGGCCTCTTGGATGAAACGCTGGTGGTCTGGGCGGGAGAATTTGGTCGCACGCCAATGATGCAACTTGAGCATGGCCGCCAACATAATGCGGCCGGCTTTACGGTCTGGATGGCTGGCGGTGGGGTCATGCCGGGGAGCATTGGGGCCACCGATGAGATCGGGATTATGGCGACCGAACAACCCTACGGCTTCAAGGATCTCCACGCCACCATTTTGGCTGCGCTCGGGTTGGATAACGAATTGCTCTCCTTCCAAAACGGGGCGCGCGATGAACGGCTGACGGGCATCCTCGGCAACGCCAGTGTGATTCCGGGCGTGCTGGGCTAGCAGGGCGGTGTCAGTTCCAGCAATGGAAATGTCCTCACTCCCCGCCGGTGGCTTCTTGACGGATCATCGGGGGCTTGATGCGGCCACAGATCCGATCCCAGAGGTAGGTGGTGGAAATTTTACAACAGGCGATCCCGTAATGCAGTGCCCGCTTGAAGCTGATGCTGGAGGAGTCGTCATCGTAGGAGGTAGGGCAACTGACTTCGCACGTGGCAAAGCCTGCCCGCAGCGCGCCCAAAAGCATTTCGTTATCGAAGAGGAACGTATTGGAGAAGGTGTGGAACGGCACCGTTTCCAGGAGCTTCCGCGTGTAAGCGCGATAGCCGGTGTGGAATTCGGTGTGTTTCGTGCGCAGGCAGTAGTCCATGTAGTGAGTAATCACGCGGTTCGGCAGCAGTCTCCAAAATGGCATGGCCACGCGATTGTCCCGTCGGCCGTTCAGTCGGGTGCCTAGACAGAGATCGTAGAAACCGGTGTTGAGCATGGCCGCCATGGGCAAGGTCAGTTTCGGGGTGTATTGGTAATCCGGGTGCAGTTGAATAATGATGTCCGCCCCGGAATCCAACGCCAATTGGAGGCAGCGCTTCACGTTCCCGCCATACATGAGATTTTTTTCATTGCGATAAGTCGCGATGCCTAATCCTTCGCTAATTGCCACGGTGTCATCCTTGGAGCAGTCGTCCACCAAGATCACCGTATCGATGAAGTCACGCGGAATGTCTGCCATGGTTTTGCCGACGGTTTTGGCCGCAAAATAAGCGGGCATGGTGACGGCGATCTTTTTTCCTTGAATCATAACTGGGTAAGAAGGGGGCGGCTTCCTCGCTTCCCTCAATTTCAAGGGTAACGTGACGCGGCTGTGTTCCATCTTTCTTGGCGAGCGTAGGCTGAATGTCAACATCCCAATGCTCGGGATACCGCTCTGTTGAAAAGAGTAGGGGTGATTGTTCCAAGGAATTGCATCCAGATGAAGATTATCGTTATGAAATCACCGTGGAAGTAACCGACGAAAACCGCCGCACCAGCGTGGGAAACGGGTAGATCGTGGCGCGGAAACCCGTTTAGGAAAAAGGGAACGGAGACACGTCTATTTTCCTCAAAGAAACTAGCCGCAGCGGACTGGCCTTCTTCGCAGCAGGTAAAAAAGGCTCAGCCCCGCCGTGACTAACAAAGGCGAAGGCTCGGGGATGGCGAGAGTGTAGGTGAATGGCACTGAATATGATCTCAATGGATCAAAAATCTCGAGTGTAAAAGTTCTGTATGGAAACACCGGACTGCCATCGGAGGCGAACGTGGCGTTCAGCGGAATCGAAAATTCCCGGCCTTGTGCGACATTATGTCCTGTCACGGAACTGATGGTGTCTCCATTAATCAGCGTGCCGAATCCATTGGGCACATTACGATAGTCATAGGCCGAGTCGTGGACCCAAAGTGCCTCGAAGCCGGTATCACTTTCCCCTGTGAAACTATTGGCGTCATTGTCCAAAAACGTGACAATATCGTAGCCGTCAGCTTGGTTGTAGTAGCTCAGGTAAATGTAAAGAAATGCCGTATCGTTACCGACAAGGACAGAAGTTATATGGGCACTACCTGCGTTTACCGGTAAACCGGCTATTGTTACTGATGGGGAGATGGAAGCCCACTCACTGAAATCTCCGTCAATGATTGATGTCAGGAAAGTCCCGGAAGCTGCGGGTAATGCAGGTGCGTTGGTTACATTGGACATCTGTGCCAAAATTTCCGCTACTCTGGATTCAGGAATTTGGGAAGCAATGAGGCGCGTCTCCAAGCTTGGGTCAGCGCACAATGCGAGACTGGCTGTAGCTGGCAATAACGCGCAGCAAAAGGTGAAGGGGGTGAGTTTCATGGATTTGGCGATAAGAGGTGTCGTTGTTGGAAGATATTTGCTAGTTCCAAGCGACTGAAGCGGCTGCTGAGATCCGGGCCTTTATTTCCTTGAGCAGACCTAACGGGAATTGTTTCATAAAAATGATTTCCATCACGATTCTAAATCCGTGCAGCCACGCCTTCGACTACCTCCAGAAGAAAGTCTTCAGGCGGATGCTTGGAGGCGGACGTGATCCCAAGCCTGCTTCGCGAGGGAATCGGGGAGATCCACATCGCTGAGGCGGATGGTCTGGCCCGGGGCGATGGAATGGCGCAAGATGGCGCCATCAAGCAGTCCGATTGGTGGGGTGTTGGGTTCCTCCGCAATCCGCACAGCTTCGCCTCGCACGTCCCAGCCGCCGATGGGATTTTCAAGCCGGGTGCCTGCAGCGAGATCTCGTTTGGCCACGGCCACCCCTTGCAGCGTGGGGATGGCTCCATTATTCAGCAACGCGCCGTCTCCACGCAGCACTCGGCGGATGGTGCGGGGAATTTCGAAATGACAAAGATGATAGGGACGGAGCAGCGTGTAGTAGGGGCCGTCGCCTAGTTTTAAATACCGCAGCACCTCGGGGCGGGCGCTGGGGTGGTCGCCTACGACGAAGACGCCGGCAGGCAGGGTGGGATTGAGCACCCAGTCGGCAATGGGGCCGCCGTATTCCCTGGCCTTGGCTCCCAGGGCATGGCCAGATTCCAGGAGTGGAAGATCTTTCAGTCCGGTCATGCCGCGCTGGGCGAGGCCAGCGCCCATGCCGTTGCCGATGAGGACTTGTTCCAGTTGGAGCTTGGTGCCATCGGTAAAACTGGTCACCGCGGCCAGGCTATGCCATTGCGGTGCGACCAGTAGCGCATGTCTTCCTCCGTGGGAGTGTGATTCAGAAAGCCTTTGATGTTACCATAGACGAGCGGGCGGAAACCCATGCTAACGGCCTCCTCGTGCAGGGCGGCCAGACAGCCAGGTTGATCTCCCTCGGCCTCGGTCAGCATTCCCTGGGTGGCGAAGTAGGAACCAGCGGTGACGTGAAATTCCGTGCCCATGGTGACGACGGGCAGGCCTTTCTGAAAGGCGCGGGCCACCACTTCACAGGCGCGATGGATGTCTCCGCTGCATTCCACGATCAGATCGCATGAGTCCACGAGATCATCGACCTCCCGCGTTAGCAGTGAGGGATCGATGTGGGCGATGGTTTCGAAGGGCCGATGCGTGAGGACTTTCCGGAGGATTAAATCAGGGGTCCCGCCAAGCAGGGAGGCGAGCCCCGAGGCGATAAAGCCCGTGCCAACGATGCCGACCCGAGTGTGGCTGATGTCGTGAGTGGCCTGGTATGGAGGGCTGCTCGTCACAATAATTAAAGTTCCTCCTGGGCTTTCAGCAGACGGTGGAACTTGGTGTCGGGGAGGGTGACGTCGCTCCAGCGGATGGGTTCGTCTTGCTTTTTGGCAACATTCAGCACCGCGTGCTTGCCTTCCTGATGTTCGAACCAATAGATCGGAACATGGTGATCTGCTGAGGCCACGGCCGTGGCGTTGACCATGCCGTAAAACTCGTCGCCTCCGATGGCGTGGCCGATGACGGTGCCAGCGGCCAAGTCGGTCTTGGCGTAGGCGTAAACGTCGTTGCGCATTTTACGGGTGGATGGCGGGATGACTGGTCTGGCATCGAAATAGGCCTGCGCAATGGCGCGAGGAGTTTCGAGGTGGCAGAGGTGGTAGGGGCGGAAGAACAAGTAATAGGGGCGCTTGTGAGTGACCTTGTAATAATCCAGGAGGAAATGTTGGTCGTCATCATGGCTTTCCCCAACGATGTAAACGCCACCACCGGGCCAGGGAACTCCCACGGTGTAATCGACCCGGCCTTGCCCTTGATAGGAGTCAAAATCGAAATTGGTCAGCACTTCCCGGATATCGGTGCAGCGTGGGCCTTCCATGCCTGGCTTGATCGGCGTGAGTCCCAGATAGTTGCCGATCAGCGCCTGCTCAATGTTCATTTTAGTGCCATCCGTGTAACTGACCGTCTGCACCAGGCTGAGCTTTTGCTTGTCCGCCCACTCTTTGGAACTGGCAGCATTGCCCCGGATGTTGAGGAAGCCTTTCATGTTCCCTGCTTGGACGATCTTGAAGCCCCAGAGCCTAATTTCATCCGCCATGGTGGCCAGCACGCCATGCTGGTCCCCTGCATCGGAAGTCACCACGACTCCCTGCGGTTGGGCCAGATGGGCCAGGGTGCGGCCGAAGACGAGATCCACTTCGGCATTCATCAGGACGACATGGGCCTTCTGTGCGATGGCGGCTTCGCAGTAAAGGTAGGCTTCGTAAATGGCATTGGAACATTCCACCAACGCGTCAAGTTGCGCCTGGCGCAGGACCTCGAGGATAAATTCCGTCGGTCCGACGACGACGTAAGTCTCCTCGAAGGGCACCCGGGAGGGCAATTTGCTGGAGTCAGTCACGGTGATGGCGCGCTTGCCCGTGGCCCGAATCGCCCGTTCTGCCGCTGCCGCATCGATATCGGCCACGAACACCACGTCCATAGCCGGGGTGCGTGCCGTTTGCCGGGCTACGCCCAGGCCCATGGCACCACAACCGATGACCCCGACGCCAATGCGCCCGCCTTCGTTCTGCAATTTGTTTAGTTTATGGATCAAAATGATTAATGGTTGGTGTTTAATGAATCTGACACTTGCCGAGCGCAGACGATGTCGGGGGATGGGCCTGGCGCAAGCGGGAAATGGTGTTAGGATTCGGAGCGATGGACGATCGGCAAAGTGGTGCTTTCAGTTAGCGTAGGGCCATGAAATATTTATGACAAGGATTCGTGGCGGTTGGCCTGCTGGAGGGCATGCTGCGTGGATCCAGCTTGGCGTGGTGCTGGTCTCGTTACCTCGCCCTCCACAGTGTTAAGAACGTGGAGGGCGACGTTAGGACCAGGGACATGCTGAGTGGGGCCAGCTTGGGGTGGTGCTGGTCTCGTTACCTCGCCCTCCACGAGGTTTATTCTTCTAGAGATGACGCGAGCTATTGCGGGGCGTATTCATAGACCCAGCGCGTGCTTTCCAGGTCCGTGCCATAGAGCGGAGGGGATTTTTTGAATAACCCGGCATCGTCCAGCATGGCCAGAATGGCACGTCCGTTATCGTCGAGCACGTTGGCCCGGGAAAGATTGACATAGAGTGGCCGCTTTTCTTGGGTTGCTTGCGTCATGAGCTTCTGGAGTGTGGCCGGGCTGTCCAGAAAGACGCATTCAGAGTCATAACCCTTGTAAAACATGGCAAGAGAGGCCGTAATGGACTCTTTGCCGAAATCCGGGTGGGTCGGGTTGATGACCTTGCGAGTTAGCAGAGCGGCTTCCCGATTCTGCTGCAGTGGGGCTGCATGGAGGTTGCGGTGCTGGGGGAAAAGCGCCACGGCGTAGGCTACGATGCTGGCGGGCAGGAGCAGTTGATAGCCCAAAGCAAATCGTTGGGCGAGCGATTGCACTCCAGCGGCCAGGAGGATCAGGATTCCGGGCATCGCGGGGACCCAATACCAAGGCAGGAAGATGCTCTTTTTAAAGAACAAATGGAGAATGATGAACGAGGGGATAATGACGAAAAGGCAGGCCATCCACCGTGCGGCCAGGGAAGCGCGCCAGAGGCGGCAGAAGCCCAGGGTTATCAAGCCGATGAGCACCACCAGAAATCCGCCCGCCAGCAGCGGATGCTGAGCCACTTGGGCGGCCCAGGAAAAGAGGTATGGGTTCGACGGGTCGCCATCGCCCCAACGGGAACCGGTTAACATCATGATGGCGGCGTCTTGGAAATAGATGGGGTGAAATTCTACGAAGGCTGGGTTCTCCCGGATGTATTGCGCAATCTGCGGGTAGGCCGGCAGCAGCAATTGTAGCGCGAGCATAGCGGACAGAATGCAGCAAACGGCCCATCTCCCGAGTTGAGTCAGCACGTCGGCTGTGCCCCGATAAATCGCGACGATGGCACAAAAGACGATGGCGTTACTGGTGAGCAGGACATCGACGGCCAGCGGCCAGGTGTCCACCATCATGACCTGGGCCAGCGAATACAGCAGCCACCAACGCCAACGACCGGTGCGCAGGCCCGCCAAGGCCGCAGCCAGGGAAAAGGGCACCAACGCCATGATCATGCTGTAGCCGCGGGCCTCGCCAGTATATTGCGCATGCCAGGGATGCAGCGCCAGAAACACGACCGGCAACCACGACAATTGTTTCAACCCCATTTCCAGGGCCAACCACCAGACCGCAAGCAGCGCCCCCAGGCCGAACAGAAAGGCGGGTAAACGCAATAATACTTCGCTGAAATATGGGGCCTCGGGAGCATCGCTCTGCTGGAAAAAGCTGCCATGCACCCAGCCCGCCAGCGTGCTGTAGAGCATGTGATTGTTGGGGGTCTTGAGCGCGAATTGCCGATACTGTTGCGTCACTGGAGTCAGCGCCATGTTCCCGTCCGCGCCCCGCTTATACTCGCCCACAGCAAACTTCCGCATCGTGGTGGATTCATCCGCCCACAAACTATGTTTCAGCCGCGGAGTGACGGTGATGGCACTGCCAATCACCGCCAGAGCGACAATGGCCAGGGTCAGTCGTCGTTCTTTTTTGGGAGCTACGGGAGCGAAAGACGGGGTGCGCTGCATGCTGCGCGTGGCCCATGGTCCCAGCGCCAGCAGGAGCAGGCAGAGCGCGCTGTTGGCATAGAGGGCCTTGGGGCCATACACCGCCACATAACTCTGCACACTGATGTTTTGACCTGTGGCTTGTTTGTCCTTGAGGCGAGGTTCTTCCTTGCCATTGCCCCTCCAAGCTTTGGCGACAAAAAAGCACGCGATGGCCGCCGCCAAGACGACGGAGGAGTAGATTAGGAGAGCGCGTGGCGGTAATTTCATAAGTGTGCTCATCCTAGAAAGGATTCTCCGATGGTCAAGTTGCCATGGATGACAACAACATTAAGGGACCTCTGCACCGCACGTTGACAGCAGCCCTGCTCTGCGGCTATGGGTGCATTCTATGATTCGATTCCTGCTAGCCCTGCTGTCATTTTCGTTCCTCTCTTCCTGTGCTTCGGATGGTCAGTTTGAGGAGGAGAGTTCCTCCCCGGAGACCCATCACGTCCGTGGACTGGGTTCGCACAACGTCAAGGTCGGGGACTTCAAAGACGCGCGGGGCCTGCCGCCGAATTTCCTCGGGCAAATCAAATCGGCTGATCCTGCGGCCGAGAAACAAAAGATCGAGACCAGCCAACCAGTGGCGGATATTGTCGGGCTGAGTTTCCAAAGCGGACTCAAGGTGCGGGACATGCAAGCCGACCAGAAGGAAGCAGCGTGGACTGTCTCCGGGGAGATTCAGGAGTTTAGCTGCAACCAGATCGTCCGTGCTGGCGCTTCCGTGGACATTCGCGTGCGGTTGTTCAAGGCCGGTGGAACCGCTCCGTTGTTTAACAAATCCTTTACCTCAGAAAAAACCTCCGCCGCCGTCAGGGGTAATGAAGCGATCAAATCGCTGGCTGCGGCGGCGCTGGAGGAAGTGGTCAATCGCGCGCTGGACGATCCGGAATTGCGTCAGGTCATCCAAGAGCGCTAGAATTTTACTTTCGTCACTCATGTCGCCCTCCTCCGTCATCGCGAATCGCTATTCCTCAACTTGGAACTATTGCTACGCGCATAGTAAAATGCTGCTGGATCCGGCTTACCCTGCCGTGTCACAAATCTTGCAGGGCAAGACTTATCCTTTGTTGGACTTGGGCTGTGGCTTGGGTTTGCTGGCCTTCTGGCTGCGGGAACATGGGTTTGCTGCGCCCATTCATGGGTGTGATGTGGATGCGGACAAAATTGCCACGGCTCAAGGGATCGCCCATCGCCACTATGCTGAAATGAAGTTTGAAGCGGCTGATGCCGCCGCCGAGATGCCGGAACATGCGGGGCATGTTTGCATTCTGGACATGCTGCAATACCTCACGGAGGAACAGCAAGTCTCCATGCTGCGCCAGGCGGCGGCCCGCGTGCCGGTCGGAGCGCATTTACTGATTCGAACAGGATTGAAAGCAGATCATTGGCGCTATCGGTGGGGACGCTCCATGGATCACTTTGCGCGCAAAATCGGCTGGATCAGCAGTCCCCTGGTGCACTATCCCACCGCCGAAGAAATCCAGGCCGTTTTGCGGGAAGTTGGGATGGAGGGGGAACTAAAGCCGCTCTGGGGGCGCACCCCATTTCACAATTATCTGGGAAATTTCACCCGCCGCACTGAGGCCTAATTAATACTATGGATCTGATCATGAAAGCAATCGAAGCCAAGCTGGCCTCCGCAGGGATGGACTGGCTGAAGCTCCAATCACTACAACTCCGTCCCAAGGAGAAGCGGCTCACCGCTGAACTCTTACTCGAAGGGGAGTCCGCCCCGGTGGCCGTGGAGCTGACCTATGCGGTCGAGGGAGATTTCCTCAAAGTGGTGTCACTCGAAACTTCCAAAAAATGGCTCACCGAAGTCGCCTCCTTGGCGCTCGCAAAAACCGCCGGACAGATTGAATTGCCCGGGGGATTGAAAGGGCGGCTTGTTAAATTTTTTCTCTAGCATGAATCGATTCCATTTAATTTTCTGTTTCCTCCTGACGTGCGGATGGGCTCGCCCGGCAGAAACTGGATTTGCACCTGCCGCGATTGAAGCACTGGAATGCGCGGTGGAAACGTCGATTCGCTTGGGCGAAATCCCCGGAGCGGTGGTCTGGGCGGAGCATGCCGGGCAGCACTATGTGAAGGCCTTCGGCCAACGCCAGTTGCAGCCGTCGCAGGAGGCCATGACCGTCGATACCATCTTCGATCTTGCTTCCCTAACAAAAGTGGTCGCGACCACGCCCTCCATTTTGCGGCTGCTGGAGCTGGGGCAAGTGGATCTGGCAGCCCCCGTCCAGAAATACCTTCCGGAGTTCAATCATCCGGAAGTCACGGTGCGTCATCTGATCACCCACAACTCTGGGTTGCCTCCCGGCATCGCCCCTCTCACTGAGAAGAGCTATGCAGCCGGCATCGCCAGCGCCTGTCAGCAAACGCTGCGGCAGCCACCGGGCACAAAATTTGTTTACAGTGATATCAATTTCATCCTGCTGGGGGAGATCGTCTGCCGCGTCTCCGGCCAGCGCTTGGATAAATTCGTTACTCAGGAGATCTGGGAGCCACTGGGCATGAAGGAGACCCGCTTCGTGCCTCCCGCCAGCCTGCGCAAGCGGATCGCGCCCACCACTCTCCTGGAGGACGGCGTGCTGCGCGGCGTGGTGCATGATCCCACCTCCCGTGCCATGGCTGGAGTCACCGGGCATGCCGGCTGCTTCAGCACCATTGCGGATGTGGCCAAGTATGCCCGCATGATGCTTAAGTTGGGAGTCGGGGAGGGTGGACGCAGGATCCTCAGTGAAGCCACCGTGCGGCAAGCGACCTCGCGTCAAAGTCCCACCACGTTTCCTGAACAACGTGGGTTGGGCTGGGACATCGACACCGGTTACTCCAGCCTGCGAGGCGACTATTTCCCATTGGGGAAAAGCTATGGCCATACGGGATGGACCGGCACCAGCTTGTGGATCGATCCGGTGTCACAGTCGTTCGTGATTATGCTGGCCAATCGCAATCACCCCAAGGAGAGCGGTAAGATTCATGATCTTCGCATCAGTGTGGCGAATCAAGCCGCCTTGGCCATGGGCCTGACGCTACCGCCGCCCAGCGCCCCCGTATTGAATGGGATCGACGTGCTGGAGGCGGCTAATTTCGCTGCGCTGAAAGGGTTGAAGATCGGGTTGATAACCAATCAAACGGGCCGCAATCGAGCCGGGAAATCTACCATCGATCTGCTTGCCAATGCGCCCGATGTCAAGTTGGTGGCCCTCTTCAGCCCGGAGCATGGCATCCGTGGGCAATTGGATCAGGAAAAAATTAATGATGAGAAAGATGCCGCCACCGGGGTGCCGATCTACAGTTTGTATGGCGAGAGTCGCAAACCAAGCGCCACCCAAATGCAGGGGATGGATGCGCTCGTATTCGACATTCAAGACATCGGCACCCGCTTTTATACTTACATCGGCACCATGAAGGGGGCCATGGAAGCGGCCAATGCCCAGGGCTTGCGTTTCATGGTGTTGGATCGCGTGAATCCAATTGCGGGGGCTGAGGTAGCCGGTCCGCTGGCCCAGCCACCGTGGGCCTTTACATCGTGCCACGCCCTGCCGGTGCGGCACGGGATGACGGTGGGCGAATTGGCCACGATGTTTAAAGCTGAGGAAAAATGGACCTTGCCGCTGGAGGTGGTGTCGTTGCAGCAGTGGAAGCGAGATCAGTGGCTGGATCAAACGGGCCTAACCTGGACTAATCCAAGCCCCAACATGCGCAGCCTCACGGCCGCAGCCGTCTATCCGGGCTTGGGATTGGTGGAAATGACCAACGTCAGCGTCGGCCGCGGCACGGATCAACCGTTTGGTTTGGTGGGAGCGCCTTGGATCAATGCGGAGAAGCTCCAGCGCGCGCTGCGGGCGGAGAAATTACCGGGCGTAGATTTCCTCCCGGTGGACTTCACTCCCAGCGCGAGTGTGCACGCCAAAGCGCGGTGCCATGGCGTGCGTTTCGTGGTGTTTGATCGGACTCACTTCGAGCCCCTGTCGCTGGGCATTGCGGTGGCCGTCGCCTTGAAAGCCCAGGGCGGAGCAACCTTCGAATGGCAGAAAATGTCCAAATTGATGGCCCATCCCGCCGTCCTCCAAGGCATCGGACAGGGGAAAACCCGCCGGGAGATTGAGGAATTGTGGAAATCAGATTTGCGTTCATTTATGGATCGCAGAAAAGCCTTTTTGCTGTATCCTTAGCCATCCCGCCCCTCCTCCATGCCTTCGGTTCGCTCTTTCATAGTTTCTTGCGTCCTCTGCTTCCAGAGTAGCGTGGCGCTGTGGGCTCAAGTGCCGGAAGTAGCGGTTGCGCCCCCGCCCCCGGTTTCAGCTCCAGCTCCGCCCCCGGCTCCAGTTCATTTTGTCCGACCGGACCTCAATCCTGCCACGTGGGACTTGGGCGGGGTGACGTTGAATGAGGAACAACAGGATGAACTGACGGAAGTGTTAGCCAGTTTGGTGCGGGACTATCCCTCGCAATCAGCGGTCACCCTGCCATGGAAATCGCGCCTGCTCGCCATCTTGCTGCGGCTGCGTCCACTGCATCGCCATGGTCTGATCGCCTGCGGCCAATTGGCCCGCGGGGTGGTTCCCAAGCCATTGCAGGCATCCCCCCCGCCATTGGATCGGCCGGCGTTGGTGCTCCTGAAATTTGCCACCCTCCTCCTCGACAACGCCAACGACAAGACGTCGCCCAACTACGTGCTGGGGTGGCATCTGCTCGATGCTGCCGCCCAATTTGATAAATCGAATCGGTTGGTCCAGGAATCCTTTAGCAAAGAGGCCCCGCCCTTGAAATGGAACGTCCTCGTGCCACGTCCTACCAATCGGAATGCGATTCAGGATGAGGAAACGCCGGATTTGCGGAAAACCAGCAGTGCCATCCAAATGTTTCTTTTTGGAGAAGCTCGTGGCCCCAATCAGCCGGTCTTGCAATCCGCGCGCTGTGAGGCCAGTCGGCAGCCCAATGGGGCTCGGCAGTCGCTGGAGTTGCTGTTGCCGAAGAACCTGGATAAAGCCACCGAGGCTGCGCTGCCGCAAATTAAGCAATTGCTGCAACTGAGGCATCCCCAATGGCCGGGCGGATGGCGCGTGGATGTCTCCGAGTTCGGGGTTCCCAATACAGCCCAGGCCGGAGTGCCGCTCGGTCTGGCCATGCTCTTGGATTCGCTCCTGGGTGGGTATGAGTTGGAGCCGCAGACTTACCTCGCCTGCGGGTTGGAACCCTCCACCGGCAAGATCGTGCGCACGTTCTCCACCGAGGCCCTGTTAAAAATCTCCGCCACCCTGCCGGCCGATGCCCTCCTCATCGTGTCGGAGTTGGACCTAACCGAAGTGCAGGACTTGTTGATCGTGTCCCCCGACCGCTGGACCGAATTCCTGGCGGCGCATTGGTGTGTGGCGCGGAACCTTAGCGAATGCGCTGCGCTGCTCACCAATGATCGACCACCCACCCTGCAGCGGACTTTGCAGGATGGAGCCTCCATCATCCACCGCGTCCGCCAAGGTGGGATGGTCAGTCTGCGCTCCGAGGCGACCACCATGGCGCTCGCACAGTTGCTGAAATCCTACCCCAACGATCAAACCGCCACGGTGCTGGAAATGATCGCGCTCAAGAAATTTCCCGCGCAACTTAGCCTCGGCGGTGCCATGAATGTCTTGGGCCGACTTGGCACCCCCGTCACTCAGGCGGGCGGGCGCAACTTCAACCCGAACGTGCTCTGGAAGGATAAACTCAGCGCCACCCCATGGAACAAGTGCAAGATTCAGATCGACCGTTTGCGTCCGCTCCTGCCCCCTGAAGCCAAGGCTTACGCCGATGGACTGGTGGATCTGGCCAAAATGTATGACTCCATGGCGCTGTATCCACCCATCTCGAATCCCGTGCGTTTAGAAAACGAACGCCGCGTCAAAGAAGCCCGCATCCGCCTGAGAGCAGCATTTCAAGAGTTCCGACTCAAGATCCCCAAACGCCAAACCGTAACCGCCGAAGCCCCACCTCTGCCCGATCCTCCCGCTCAGAATCCTTCCGTGCCACCAACCGACGGAGAGCCAGTGCCTGGCGAGGGGCGCCCATTTTGAGGTGGACTCGGCCTTCAGATCCTCAATACCAAGCCACGCTGGCATCGATCTCCTTGGACCAGGCGTTGATGCCGCCAGCGACGTTGCGGACGTTGGGGTAGCCGTTGGCGCGCAGAATGTCCACTGCTTTGGCACTGCGGCCGCCGGCTTTGCAATGGATCGCAATGTCGCGATCCTGCGGGATCTCGCTGAGGCGCTTTTCGATCTCTCCCAGGGGAATGGCCAGGGCGCCGGGGAGTTGGGCGATGGCGAGTTCGAATGGTTCCCGGACATCGATGAGGAGGAAATTTGGCGGCGGATTCTGGAGGACGCTGGCGAGTTCCTGGACAGTCATTTCGGTGGGAGTGGAAGATTTCATGGCGCAGTTGTCGGCGGCTCCGCAGAAGGAGTCGTAGTCGATGGGTTGGGGGAGGGTGGGGGAGGTTCCGCAGACGACGCAGGCAGGGTCACGGCGGAGCTTGAATTCACGGAAGCGCATCGCCAAAGCATCGAAATGCACTAACCTTCCGGCCAGGCTCTCGCCCAGACCGGTGAGAGATTTCACGGCTTCGGTGGCTTGGATCAAGCCAATGATGCCCGGTAGAATCCCCAGCACGCCGCTCTCAGCGCACGTCGGCACCATGCCTGGAGCGGGTGGTGTAGGCAGGAAACAGCGGTAACACGGCCCGCCCAGATGCGGCGCAAAGACCGTCGCCTGGCCCTCGAAGCGGAGGATGCTGCCGTAAATGTTGGGCTTCTGCTGCCAGACCGCGGTATCGCTACTGAGGTAACGCGTGGCGAAATTATCCGACCCATCCAGCACCACATCGAAGCGCGAAACAAGCTCCGCCGCGTTGGTGGCGGTGAATCGCTCGGGGAAAATTTCCACGGTGACATCAGGATTCACGCTGCGGAGTCGATCCTGGGCGGCCTCCGCTTTCAAGCGACCCACGTCCTCCGAGGTGTAAAGCAACTGACGATGCAGATTGCTGGCGTCCACGCGGTCCGCATCCACAATGCCGATGCGGCCCACTCCGGCTGCCGCCAGATACGTCAGTGCTGGCGATCCCAGCCCGCCCGCTCCAATGCACAGCACGGAACCGCGACGCAATCTGGACTGGCCTTCCATCCCGAATTCGGGGATCGAAAACTGTCTGGCGTAGCGATGAAGTTCGCGTGGGCTGAAAGACATAACTTGGGGCTGTGGGTAGTGAGCCTTAGGCCTGCCAATTCTGTTGCATCCCTTTGTCGGTCTTCAGATAAGGCAACCAGGCCAGACCAAAGGCGGAGATGACAATGTTCTTTTTCAGCGGCCGCAGGCTTTCCGTGGTGAATTCAAGGTTGGCGGGATCGCACTGACGTTTCATTTCATCGATCTGTTCCTGCGCCTCCTCATTGAGGGCGGCAATCTCCGCCTCCACTTCGGCTAACTTTTCTTCGGCGGCTCGCAGGTCTCCGGTTTCCTTCCATGCCTTGCCTGCACCGCGCGCCGAGCGGGCCCCACTGGTGATGGTGGAGCTGCTGGTCTTCCGACCAAACAGCACTCCGAGAATCGTCTGGCCAATGCTTACTGCCGTGCTCACCTTGGCCGCCCGGGCTTCGGCCTGCTGCTTGTCCACGCCTGCCTGCGCGCGGGCGAGATCGTCTTGCAGTGAGGCGACCTTGGCCCCGTATTTCTTGCGGATCAGGTCCAGTTTCTCATCCCGCACCTCGCGTAATTTCTGGCCGATGCGATTGCGGAAGTCGTCCTCCGATTCGTCTGCGGTGCTGTAATCATTCGTCATGGCGCAGTAGGTCAAATCCACCGTCTCATGCTCCGAAGCCCACGCTGCAAAGGAATCGCGGGCCGCCGTGTAAGTCTTCGATTGCCGGGCGAAGTCGGGCAGCGCCTCCCACTCCACCGGGCCATCCACGGGTTGGCGGGAAAGTTTATTGGGGTCGAACTCGATGCGCGTTCCCTTGTCGGGATCGATCGTGATCATGTCCTCGGTTAGTTTGTTCACGAGGATGACCTTCTTTTTCGCGAACACGTCCTTCGACGCATCGTTGATGGAAATTTCCGCCGCCCGGAAGGCTGCCGGAAGGTAGATCATGGTGTCATCCGAATCCTTGATCGGTGGGAAATAGAATTGCTCAATCGTGCTTGGCACGCTGGGCCGACCATCTGCGCTGGCGGATGGAGTGGCTGCTTCTGCTGGTTCATCTTCGTTTGGTTCGGCTTCCGCGGCATCGGAGTCCGCCGGTTTGCCTTTCAAGGCGCCCTTGGGCTTGCGCTTGGCTGCGCCTGGAGGAGCCGCGTATTTCTTGCGCTGCGGGTCCATCAGGCTCTTGATCTGGTTTCGTGTTAGCGGTCCGCGCAGATAAGTCATGACCCAGCGCACTTGGAAGACCACCGGGCCGTCCTCGTGCGTATTGTTCATCAGGAAAATCCGATTGCCCAGACCCGCCAGCAGCGTGTCCAGACTGGCGCGGTTAAAGTTGGCGTTTTGCGAACTGGCCGCGCCCTCCAAGCCATCCAGAACGCGATTCTTATCCCGCTCGGTTTGCAGGCGACCCAGAAACCACGTTCCGATATTGGACAGCGCCTTGTAGTCCAGATCCACGGGATTCTGCGTGGCCAGCAGCATCCCCACGCCAAATGCCCGGGCCTGCTTCAGCAGCAGCATCAACGGCTTTTTGGACGGCGGATTCTGCGTCGGTGGCAGGTAGCCGTAGATTTCATCCATATAAACCAAGGCCCGCAAACTGGTGGTGCCAGATTGCCCACGCATCCAGCCGACTGTCTGATTCAGCAGGAGGGACACAAAGAACATCCGCTCGCTGTCGCTCAAGTGCGCCAGACTGTAGATGGCGATGCGCGGTTTGGCCTTCTCCCCGTAGAGCATTTTCTTGATGTCCAGTGGCTCGCCTGTCATCCACGTGGCGAAGCCCGGGCTGGCGAGCAAACTGTTGATCTGCATCGCGAGTTCGTTGCGTTTCTTGGGCGGATAGAAATCGTCCACCGCAATGACCCCGATCGTGGGGAACGGCGGTTTCTGCACGTATTCGATGATGCTGCCAAGATCCAAATTCTCGTTCTCGTGCCAACAGTGATTCAGGATGTTGGAGAGCAGGATGTGCTCCGGACTCTTAATGGGATCAGCGGTGATCCCACAGAGCCCCAGAATGCTGCTCACGGTGCTTTCCACGCGATCACCCAGCAGCTCAGCATCATCCAAGATTTCGAACTCCGGCACCTGCATGGAAGTCAGAATGCTAACCGGAATGCCGGCATTGCTGCCCGGAGTGTAAACCGTGATATCCACCTTGTCCCGCATCTGCTTGATGCGATCCCCACTCTGCCCCCAGTCGGCCAAGCCCTTTTTCCACATGGTGGCCTGGGCCGCCGCAAAGTCATCCGGGGACAGCCCCTTCTTGGCGGCATCATCCTCGTTGATCCAAGGGCGAAACTCAGACGGACTCAGATCGGGAAAGGTCAGACAGAAGTTGGCGATATCTCCCTTGGGATCGATCACGATAGCCGGAATGCCATCCATGGCGGCCTCTTCCAGCAAGGTGAGACAAAGGCCAGTCTTCCCGGAACCCGTCATGCCCATGACCACCCCGTGAGTCACCAGATCCTTGGAATCATACATCACCAACTTGTCCTCCATGGTCTTGGTTTTCTGGTCGTATTCACGACCCAGATAGAAGCTGCCTAGCTTTTCATAATCTTCAACGTTGATTTGCATGATGGAAACGGGTGTTAGGGGAAAATAAATTCGCTCGATCATCCAACCGCCGCTGCCCGGTGTCAAGGTGCGGACAGGAAATTGTCGGTGCGCGCGAGAGGGGGAACCTCTGAAGCTTGGTTCTCGGCTCACACCAACCCACGCACAAGGGCGACTGTTTCCAGTCGCCCTTGGCAGAATTTGCTGAAACCTGAAGCTTACGCTGCAGAGGTTTCTTCAGCAGCAGGAGCAGCCGCTGGGGTCACCACTTGGTCCACCCACTCGATGAACGCCATGGGGGCGCTGTCGGTTTGGCGTTGGCCGAGTTTGGTGATCCGGGTGTAACCACCTTGGCGGTCTTTGGAACCGGGAGCGATGACGGCAAAGAGTTCTCTCACCGCGTCGTCGCTGTGGATGTAACCTTTGACGAGTCGGCGGGCGTGGACATCGCCACGTTTGCCGAGAGTCACCATTTTCTCAGCAAAGGGGCGCACGGCCTTGGCTTTGGCGAGGGTGGTTTTGATTTGCTTGTGCTCGATCAGGCTGACAACGAGATTTGCGAGAAGCGCATCACGATGGTCTCCCCGGCGTTGGAGTTTTACTGTCTTACGACCGTGTCTCATAGAATTAGTAGGGTTTTAAAGGTGGAAAATTGGTTGTATGGAAGGGGCGCGGATTCTAGTCGTCGTCTCCGTCTCCGTCAAGGTTTTGATTGATCAAATCAGCGAGACCGCCGCCTTTGTCATCGTCTTCCTTGTAGTAGCTGAAGGCGGAGATGCCTGTGCGGGCCGCACCAGCACCAAACGGTTCGAGTAGTCCGTGGTCGAATTTCATTCCAAGATTGAGGCCCAGCTCGGAAAGCTTGTCCTTGATCTCGTTGAGGGATTTCTTGCCGAAGTTGCGGTATTTGAGCATTTCCGCCTCGGACTTCATCGTGAGCTGGCCCACGGAAGTGATGTTGGCGTTGTTCAAGCAGTTGGCCGCCCGGACGGAGAGTTCGATCTCGTTGACGCTCATATTCAGCAGCTTGCGGAGTTCGGAATTTTCTTCGGTTTGAGCTTCGGGAGCGGATTCGAATTCGACTTGGTTGTCGTCGTAGGAAACGAAGACGTCAAGGTGCTTGCGCAGGATGGCGCTGGCTTGCGTCAGCGCGTCATGCGGGGAAATGCGACCGTCGGTCCAGATTTCCAGGTTCAACTTATCATAGTCCGTCTTTTGACCCACCCGGGTATTTTCCACGCCATAACGCACGCGGGTCACGGGGGAGAAGATGGAATCAATGGGGATAATCCCGATTGGGGTGTCCGCACGCTTGTTTTCGTCGCCAGAGGAGAAACCACGGCCCACACGGACTTCCAGTTCGCATTCGAACTTCACCTTGCGGTCCAAGGTGCAAATGTGCTGGTCTTTATTAATCACCGAATACTGGAGGTCCTCGCGGATGTCACCAGCGGTCACCACCCCGTCGCGCTCGACGTTGATGGTCAGAATTTTTGGCTCTTTAAGATCCGAGTGGGAGAATTTGACCTTCTTGAGGTTCAGGACGATGTCCGTCACGTCTTCAACGATGCCGGGCAGGTTGCAGAATTCATGGGGCGCACCCTTGATTTTGACAGAAGTGATGGCAGCACCTTCGAGGGAAGAAAGGAGCACTCGGCGCAAGGAATTTCCAATCGTGTAACCGTAACCGCCTTCAAAAGGCTCAGCGACGAATTTGGAAAAAGTGTCAGTTGCGGTGGCATCGTCTTTTTGCAGACGATTCGGCATTTCGAACCGGGCTAAGCGAACAGGCATGTTGGTGGGGTGGTAGTATTCTAGTTGCCGGGTTACCTCTGACGAGCACAAGTTGTGAGTGGATTCACGACCTGCAGAGACCTACGGCAAAATTTGATGGCTCGCGGGGAGTGCGCATGAAACACGGCCCCTTAAATATTGCAAGTAGAAAAATCTTGACCTTTTGATAATTTTTGCTGGAGCCGGGAATTTTGCCACGAACCTGTGCAAATGGAAGACTCTTAACTATCGTTTTAATTCCCACCAAGAAATGCGACTTGATTTGCATAGGAAAACTCTTAGTTAAACGACATTATGCCAGACTCCCAAAATCCTTCATTAGACCCCACTCCCTCCGGCTACCAGAGGACCACTGGTGGTAAAGGGTATCGGTGGCAAGCTCCCACGGCAGAGCAATTGGCAGAACTTCTGCCACAGTATCATATCGAGGAAATGGTGGGGCTTGGGGGCATGGGGGCCGTTTATAAAGGAATGCAGAAAGCCTTAGAGCGTCCCGTGGCGATCAAGATTTTGCCAGCCGATATCGATGACGAGGATGGTAGTTACACCAAGCGGTTCAAGAATGAGGCCAAGATCATGGCCAATCTGGATCATCCTGCCATTGTTCCAGTGTATGACTTCGGGGAGACTGCTGACGGGCAGTATTTCTTTGTGATGGGCTACATCGACGGCAGCGATGTGCAGAAAATGGTCCACGACCAAGGACGTCTCCCGCCAGAACATGCTCTAGCGATTGCTGCGCACGTTTGCGATGCATTAGACTATGCCCATAGCCATGGCGTGGTGCATCGTGATATTAAGCCCAGTAATGTGCTGATCAATATGGATGGAGCGGTAAAGGTAGCCGACTTCGGATTGGCAAAAGTGGACGATCCCGGTGCGGGCGCGCAGACCAAATCCGGAGTTACCTTGGGCACCCCCGACTATGTGGCTCCAGAAGCGCTGACCATCGGCATGAAGGTGGATGGGCGCGCGGATCTCTATGCTGTGGGAGTGATGCTCTACAACATGCTGACAGGCAACGTTCCCCGTGGGATGTTTACCATGCCTTCCTTGATGATTCCCGGCATCGACCCCAGGTTCGATAAAATCATCGCCAAGGCCATGAAATATGATCCAGATGATCGTTATGCTACTGCCGCTGAAATGCGCCGTGACCTGGACCTGATAATTACCACTCCCATGGTTCAGCACGGAGGCCCCAGCAGCGCTGCCATACCCAAACAGAACAAGCAGCCAAAGCCCACGGGCAAGCCGCCGTCGCCAGTTGACACCCCGACAGTCCCCTTTTCCGAAGTCCCTAAGCGGAAATCCAGAACGCCACTTTTCGTCAGCCTCGGTGGCGCAGCGGTCATTATCACTGGGGTCACCGTCAATCGGGTTGGTAAACAGCCGGAGAACCATCAGGGCAACGAGGGGACTCCTATAACAGAGGAGAAAACCGAGCCCACGGTCCAGGTAAATGAGCCACCCGGCTCTGCGTCAGCAAAAACGGCATCTCCTTCCTTGGCCCCGCAGGTGACTGAACCCTCCGCCACTGCTAGCATGCTGTCCCCTGCGGAAATAGCGGACTGGGTCTTCTCACGCCAAGGAATTTTGACAGTAGAAACATCTGATCAACCGAGCACGATCAGATCGTCCACAGAGATTCCCTCTGGGACGTTCAAAATCATCGAAATAAGTTTGGATAAACGTCCTGAGACTCATGATTTGATCTCTGACGACGAGCTGAAACAACTCGGCGGCATGACCGATTTGACCCACCTAGGACTTCAGGGGCGTAAGGGGTTCACCGGCTCATTTTTAGCCACATTGGCCAGTTGTCAGAAGTTGACCAGCCTCAATATAGCAGATGGCAGCTTTACTTCAGAGCACATCCCTTCCCTAGTCCTGTTGCCGAACCTGACAATCCTTCGTCTCAGCGGCGGCGCCACGGCCGAGGCCTTTGCTGCATTACTTCCATTGAAGCACATCCATTCGATTAGCATTCATGGCCCCGCGAGCCTTGCGGTATGTCAGTCCCTCGCGAAGTATCCTGAGCTGAACCAACTCAGCATCGTTAATACCGTGCTCACGCCTGAGGCGTTTGCGAGCCTTGCCGAACTAAAGGGGCTCGAATACTTGGAATTGAGGCACCTACCAGCCGAAAACCCAACCTTAGCACCGCTGGCATCGATGAGCCGCCTTAAATCGCTCCACCTGTATTCAGCATCAGCCCCCGCAGCCCACCTGAAGGGGCTCGAACTGCTCACACCTCTGAAATTTATCCGGCTTCATATTCGTGCTGTGGCTTCAGATATCCCAGGCTTTGCCAAGATGATTTCGGCCGCCCTTGGCGTCGAAAAAGTCGTGCTTTACGGAGAAAACCTGACGGAGAAAACATCTGTGGATGCCCGGGACAGTCTGCAGCAGGAACTGCCCAAGGTTCAGGTGGAGTTTCTTAAATAAGATCGGGAAGGTGCCGCATCCGTTGCAGTCCGAGCTTTAGGCCGACAGTAGTTCGCTGCCCATGCCGGCGGCTGTCCAGCTTGACGGGATGCGGGCGCGATAAATCCCGCATTCAAACAGATCTGGCGATGTGGCGAATGCCTCAAAAAAACCTGACGCCCGCAGCGGTCTGGCTATATCCCACCAAGTTCCTGATCCGTTAGCATTCGTCCGCTTGTTACATTCCCCTGCTTCAAGCCATGGACCTCCAGCCATTCAGATTGTCACTTTCAGAGGAAACCGCAGCCATTCTCTCCGGCAGCGGTGGCGGAGAAATGTTGTGCTGCGCCCGTTCCGGTTTGGGGACTGGTGAAATGCCTTCCGGGGCGCGCAAACTGCTCCGCGGGGTGGCCGAACTGTTCTACGGGGCGCACCCGGTGCTCCATGGCGCGCGCCCCATGCTCTGCGGGGTGCGCCCCGTGGCCCAGAAAGTTCGCCCCGCAGCGCGCGGGGCGCGCCCCGGAGAACGCGGGGTGCGCCCCATGGAGCAAAAAGTTCACCCCGTGGGCCACGGGGTGCGTCCCATACCGCATGGGGCGCGCCCCATGGAGCAGAAAATTTGCCCCGCAGCGCGCGGGGCGCGCCGCAAACCCTTCATTTCCAACGGAAAAAGCACCCACCAACCACCACCGCACCGCCATGAAAACACTCCACTGGGATAGCACGGATCCCGCTACCGGCCTGCCCTATACCAATGATTCTCCGAATGTTCGATGGGGTTGCGTCCTGGAACCGGGAGACCCCGGTTACACCCCGCCTTTGCATCCGCCCCCAGAGAAACCCAAAACCAAAAAAACCAAACAAATGAAAAGCAATACCTACTACCCATCCTCCCTGAACGATCAACTCGCCTGGCTGGGCAACTACTGGAACAAGCTACAAGGCCACAGCGCCGCCCTGGGAATCACCACCGCCGTCTGTGCGGACAATGTGGCGGACGCCCGTTGGATCATCTACGTGCTGGGCTCGTGGCTGCCCAACGAGCGCGCCCATGCCAAGGCGGACACCCAGGCCGTGCAGGAGGTGCTCTTCGGCACTGCGCCTGGGGGCTTTGTCCTGCCGCCACCATTGCAAGCCGCGGATCCCACCGCGGTGCCGCCGCTGCCAGCAGTGGTGCCCCGGCCGGCGGGAGGGCTGAACCGGATCTTCGACACGGTGCAGGACATCAAAGACCTCCCCAACTTTAACGGAACCATCGGCCAGCACCTGCAAATCATCGGTCAGGAAGACACGGGACCGGATTTCGTCACCCTGGCCCCCGTGCTCAAAGCCACCTTCAGCGGCGGCGTGGTGGACATCGACTGGAATTGGCAGGGTTACGGCAAATGGCTGGACATGTGCGAGATCCAAGTAAATCGCGGCAACGGTTGGACTATCCTAACTTTCGATACCACCCCCGGTTACACCGACACCACTCCGCCTCCCGCCACCTTAACCCAATGGAAATACAGCGCCATGTATCGCGTGGAAGACAATCAAGTAGGCCAATGGAGCGCAGAAATCGCTGTGAACCTAGGCGGCTAACACGAGGGAAAAGCGATGATTCACAGCGTGGTGCAGACTGCGGCTTGCACCACGTTGGCATGGCAGCCGCAGGGCTCAATCCGTTGGAACCAAGCCCAGCAAGGCTTACGCGCCAACTTAAGTGAGCGTGCATTACTGGGGCGTGCAAAAGAACGAGTATAACATTTGTTTCATTCCCCCAAATCTTGCGATTTAATTTAAGGGAACCCTACAAATATGAGGGGACTAAAGGGTCCGTTTTTGCATTTGCCGCTCACACCCCGCCAAAGCGTCGGTCCCGCTGATGGTATTGTTTCACCGCCTCCAGGAGATCCGTAGGCTGGAAATCGGGCCAGAGTTTGTCGATGACGACGAGTTCCGCATAACTGATCTGCCAGAGCAGAAAATTGGAAATGCGCATCTCCCCGCTGGTCCGGATGAGCAGTTCCGGGTCTGGGTAGGCCTTGGTGTAGAGGTGCTGGCTGAAGACTTCGGAGGTGAGGGCGGCGGGATCCAGGGTGCCGGCTTGGACTTCGGAAATGATGGTTTGCACGGCATCCAGGATTTCCTCCCGGGAGCCGTAACTGAGGGCCAGGACGACGGTAAGTCCGGTATTCTTGCTAGTAACGGCAATGGATTCGGCCAGCTTCTCCCGGCAACTGGCTGGGAGTTGGGAAATGCGGCCAATGGCTTGCAGGCGAACGTTTTTTTCGATGAGGGAGGGTGTTTTCTCGACGAGAAATTTCTCCAGTAAGTTCATCAGCGCGGCAACCTCCAGGGCAGGACGCTTCCAGTTCTCGGTGCTGAAGGCGTAGAGGGTGAGGAATTCCGCCCCCAGCTCCCGGCAGGCGTCCACGCAGTTTTCCACCGCATCCGCTCCCGCCCGATGTCCCTGCGGTCGCATCCAGCCACGGCGCTTGGCCCAACGGCCGTTGCCGTCCATGATAATGGCGATGTGTCGAGGGGGAGGGTGTTTCAAAGGATGAGTGGTCGAAGATCAGAGAGGCGGATGAAAGCGGGACGATGTCCAAACGCAAGCCTAGCGGAGGATCTTGCGGGCTCAAGCGTCTTTCGTGAAGGAAACTGGGAAATCCTCCACCTCCATGCGAATGTGGAGCTGCCCGCTGGGCTGCTCCTCAGGTTGTCGCACGATTCAGCGACCTCGAGCTCCATCGCTACTCACTCCTGCGGCGGAGCCACTTCCCGCACGGTGGCTCCGTGCTGCTCGCTCATGATCAGCAGGCTGTAGCGGGTGATGCCTGCGGTCGGCGTGCTGACGCTCACGTAGTCAAACTTCCCGCGCAGGTCGGTGTAGCCGTCTTTGTGGAACTGGGGAGTGCCGTTGACTTCGGCGTAAACTTTCACATAGACCTTGCTCAGTGGCCGATGCCCCTTCGTAGAGGGAGCGCCCTCGCTCCCTTTATCTGTAACTGGAGCGCCCCCGCTCCCCTCAGCCGCCAGCACCTGAAGTCGCCCTTGGGCTTGGCTTAGGTTTACCTCCAGTTCATTGGCGAAATGCGCCTGCGCTTGCTTCTTCCCGCCGCCCGTGATTTCCACCAGCACGTTGGCATGATGGTATTCCTTGGGTAAGGCGAAACGATGCGTGGTCTGGTCGGCGGCCAGTTGAAGCGTCTCCGTTTTGCTAGGTTGAATCAAGCTAAAGCGTGCTGGATCACTGCTGACAAATGGTGCCGCACTGAAGAGGAACTCAAGATCCATCGCGTAATAGTTCACGGTCACAGTGGTTAGCTTCTGATATTTCAACGCCACATTCGTGCCTTCCATCTTGAATTCCAAATGCGGTTCGGAAGCTGCCAATTGGTTCTGCTGTTGCTCTCGACTGTCCGCCTTCATGGCCTCCGTCTTGCCGCCTTCCAGTTCGTCCAGTTGCGCCAGCACCTCTTGGAATTTCTCCCGCCAATGATCAACGGGCTCCGTAATGTGCAGCGTGGCCAGCGCGCGCGCCGTTTTGGTATCCGCTTGCTGCCAAGCCAGCACCGCTTGCAGGTAGTCCATCTGGAGTCGCTCAGCCACATCATCGGTGGTGATGCGCTGCTGCGCGTCACCCTTCTTCTGTTGTTGGGACGGTTCTGGGGTAGCGCGCGGCAGCGCGCTACCACCGTTCAACATGTCCAGCGCCTCGTCCACCCGATCCTGCAGCAGTAAATAATACGTCACTGCCAGCCGATCCTCCGCTCGCAACTCCCGCTGATGCGCCAGCACGTTGAGCAGCGCAGCGTATTGTTTCCCCAAGGCATCATTCAAGACCACCGGCTTCGATCCCATGCGATGCGCCCGCGCATTGACCAGCGGGCTGTATTCCAGGTGCTCGTAATTTTTCAACGCCACCGGATCGATCACCAGCAACTTGCTTTCCATCGCAGGTCCACAGCCATTCAAGAAATCAGCCTGCCCCAGTAAATATTCCCGCATCACCTCCGGCACGTTGTGCTTGATTCCATAGGACCAAATCGTGTCGTCATAGAGTCGACGTTCCTCCAACGCTGGAATGAGCTTGGCAAAGAATGCCGCATCCTGACAGCGCCAAGCAATTTGCGATAGATCTAGGCCCTGACAATTCCGCTTGGCAATAAACTCCAACACTTGCTCCGCCGTGCCCATTTGGCTGACGTAGAGCCAGGAAGTTTGATCCAGGTCCGACAGTTCCCGCACCACTTTAAAGGAAGTGGCCGGAGCACTGGCCAACACCGTTTCCCCTTGGCAGACATGCACTGGGAAATGTTGATAGGTGCCAGGTTGCGGGAAGTAGAAATAGTGTTCCTGCACCGCCGCACTGCCAGCTTCGATATGCAATGGCACATTGGCCGTGGCCTTGCCGCCCAGCACCGGCAATGCTCCGAGCGGAATCTGTAGCAGAACTTCCGTGGTCTGATGATTGGCGGTGGGGTTGGTGATCATCACCTCGCAACCATACACCACCCCAGTTAGGAATTCCTTCGTCACACGCTTCAGTTCCTTTTCCTGACCGTTCTCATTCCACCGATCATCCGCCCGGAAGAAACTCTGCCGCACCAGCAGCTTGCCCTCGGCCGCCATGTCTGCGGGCTTCAGTGCGCGACGGAAGAGCAGCGTTCCGTGTGCGGGAGTTAGGGTCAACGTGTTATCCTTGAGCGATGACTTCGCAGTGGTCGCCTCACTGGGAAATGGCAGATCCAGCACGGCCAGGGCGCAGAGGATTTCCGTGAAGTTGCCGCTGGCTTCCAAGAGGTTCGTCGAAAGAAATCCGCCCTTGCCATCACATGCCGCATAGTCCTTCCAGAAAGCATTCACGGAGATCAGTTCGGTCTTCGTGTCGCTGCTGCGTAATTGATAGTAATTGTTCTCCGCCCACTCTTGCGTGGGTTCCTGCTTGCGGTAGAAACGTTGCAGTTGTTCGCGTCGCTCCGCTTTGTCGGCGGCCCGGTTTGTTGTGCCTCGCGGCACTCCTGTTTCCCAGATTTCATCGACCATCCGCAACATGTGGGCGCGGGTATGATCCCGAGCGCTCACGAGGTAGTTATCAATTTCGTGCTCGGTCTTTTCCAGCCATCTTCGCGCATCTGGATTGTGGGGATCAATCGCGAGAATTTTGTTGAACGAGTCTTCCGCTTCATTGAATTGCCCAAGGTCGAAGTAGCCACTTCCTTGCTTCAAATATTTTGCCACTTCCTCGGTGTTTTTGTAATGTCGGTCGGTCATCGACGGATTGTAGTAATCAGGATCATCCAAGCGTTTTAGCAAAGTCTTTACGCTCCCGTTATCATTATCAAAATCCAGCGCCTCGGCTAAAAGATTCTTCCCTTCATCGAAACGCCCGTTTTTCCCAAGCTTGTCCGCTTGCTTAACGCTGGCGTTGGAAAATTTAGTCACTGTGCGGGCTCGATCCTCGGCAGACATTGGAGCATTTGGATACATTCCCAAGGCGGCACGGTAACCTTTGAGTGCTCCTTCGTAATCCCCATCTGCCATCATGCGATCTGCATCGGCTTCTAATTTCTTTCCATTTTCGATGCGTTGAAGGCGCTTTATGGTTTCTGCTTCACTCAATTTTTCTTCTGGTGCTGCGAAGGGATCGGCGGCCGCTGGTGGAGAAAAACTGGGCAGCTTTCCTCTTGTTGGTGATTTGAGATTGGGAGCCTTGCTGGCACCCAGGTCATCGGTGATTTTATCGATGAAATCCAACTGCTGAAGGGTATTCTTTACAATCAGTCGATTGCTACCGGGCAGGTATGTAGCGCTCGATCCTAACGCTTCGAAATTGGCCCCGAGGGCACTTAAAACTTCCTTGGCGGTGGGCGGGGGGCCTCTTTTCGCGGGATGCACAGTTGCTGGAGCAAACGGATCCGCCACCATTCCACTGCCGTCTCCTCCAGCAGTTCCGAGGAAATTAGGAGCTACTTTGAAGACTCTAGTTTCCAAGCTGTTGCTACTTCCATCAAGCGAGGAAATGATCACAGCATGGGGATCAACACGGTAGCTTAAACCAGCGAGTGAGCAAACTTGATCCAGGGCAACGATCAAGGGCACATCTCGTAGCTCCAAGGTGATGGGGGCGGTCGGCCTGCCTTTAGTGTCCAGGATGAAATTTACCCCTGCCTTGTTTGGATCTAGGTTATCCAGTTCGATGGATTTGCTGCGGAGAAACGAGATCACTTCCTCGATACTGGCTTTATCGAAGCTCAGCAGTGGAAGATTCGTGTTCCTCAGTTTTAGCATGTTGGCGCTTCCTTGCTCCGCAAAAGCTGAGGCATCAGGTGCAGCATATGCCGCCGCAGCCACCCCCATCTCCGCTGCCGAGCCACCAGTCAGCGCGGAACCACCCAGCGCGGCATCGAACATTCTTCCTAACTGCGCGACATCTGGCGTGGTGTTTTCCCAGAGTTCGCGAATCTCCCGTGCGGTGGCAGCGGCTTCTTCGGGATGGCGTTGGCCCAGGAGGATGCGTTCCAGCGTGTTGAGTTGCCGATAGTTCCAACTGGTGAGATAGGATTTGAGATCATCGCCCAGCAGGTAGTGATCGAGGAATGTTTGGTCCCGTTTGTTCTTCAGATAGGGCAAAATAACGACCTTGAAAAACTCGGGGTCTTTGCGTTGCAGGAAGAAGTTGAGTTCGTGGCAGGCGTATTGGGAGTAGAGTTCGCGTTGCCGCTCGGGCTTCAACGTGGGCCATTTCGGCAGCCAATCGAAATAATGCAGCCTCGCCTCCTCGTTCAGTGTCTCGTAGAGATTGAAGACTTTCCCCAAGTCCTCCATGACTTCGAAGTGCGTGTTCGAGACATCCGGGATCGTCACGGGCACGTCCTTGGGCAGAATAGATATTTCATTGTGCATCGCAAAATGCGCCTTGGGATTCAGCCCGTTCGTAAAACGCAGATCCCGCACCTCCGTCTTGGCTGCGGGCAACGACAGGTTACGTTCGATGGAGCTTTGGTTATCCATTGCCAGCAAACGGATAAACTGCGCGTCATTCAACGCAGCGCGTTTCACAATGATCTTTCCGTCCTTGTCAGGCTTCAGGTTAAACATGGTCACGCCGGGATGGGTTAGGAAGCTGAGGTCGAAACTGAGCGGATCGCGATGCGAGGGTTCGTTGCGGCTCCGCATTGCTGGCGGTAGCATGCCAACAAAACCTAAACCATGGCCGGGACCGACGCCTTGACCAAAACCCGAGTCCTGCGTGGTCGTTTCACCCGTTGCCATGGGATTCAAGAGCAAGCCCGGCCTTGGTAACATATTCCCCGGAAACTTCTTCACCCCTCTCCGCTCCATGACGTAGCGGTATTCCGCATCCAAGGTGCGGGAGGGCAAGAAGCTGGTTGGCAATGCGTCCCAAGTCCACGGTGAGAAGGAATTCGGGGGCGGGCCTATCAATTCTCCGATAGACTCAAAACCATCAAACTCCGGAACAAATCGACTCGCCAACAAATGCAATCGCGCCTCAGGTCCGGCTCCACCCAGCGTAATTTCCAACTGGCCAGGGTCCAGCTTCGTGGAGATGATTTGCAGGGTGCCAAATTCGGCTGCGTCCATGGTTCGAGCCTCGCCCAGGAGATGCGTCGCCACGTTTTTTCCGGAAGAAACCTGAATGTAGTAGGTCTGAAAAGGCTCCCCATACCGCAGGCTGTAATCACCAGGAGGAAGACTATTCAGCACAAGATAACCCGATTTCACCTTGGCAGTTTTATCCGACAAAACATCCTTCACAAAAAGGCCGCGATTTCTCTCCAGCAGGGAGACTGAAGGTGCGCTTGGTTTCTCCGCCATGCTCAACCATGGCAACACTATCGGCTGTCCGGCGGTTACTTGTATCACGTTGCCGTTGCTGGAGGAAGCTTTGGGGTGGGGGATGAGAAAGTTGGCACGATGCCCGCCACTGGCTACCTCAATGACCTGGATTCCTTGCATCGCTCCAAGTTCCCCCATGCCGCGAGCGTCGGTCGTGAAATTCACTTTTACAACATTCGTGAATTCCCCATGATATAACCCAATCTCACATTGCTCCCCGGCCAGTGGCTCCCCAGACAGCCCAAGTCGCTCAATGAAATAACTGCCATCAATTTGCGTTAGCCAAATGCGGGAGTGAATTTTTGCCTCGGATAAATTCTCCGCCACGGAAACCGAAGTCTCTGCGTGTAAGTCCAGCTTCCCTCCCGTGGTCAGGCTGGTGATCTTCCCTTCCAGCTTGAAATGCAGCGATGCCAGGCGCTCGGGCACCGTGAATTCATATGTGGCTTCTGCATCGGCTTTGAGCTTTAGCGTTTCATCGTGCACGCTCGTTTCGGTGCCGTCGTGGTTATTGGCACTCACAGTGAGTTTCACCTCTTCCAGCAGGGAAATGTCGATGGGAGTTTGGTTGATGAATAAGCTGGGCCGAATGGCCACGGTGGCTTTGTGGCCGCTGACGAGCGATTCCATGGGGACGTGGAAGCCTGCTCGGAGGCTGTATTCCTCGCCTGCGAGGTTCACGGTTTCCACTTGAGCAAAGCCTGCTCCATCCGTGACGATGATTGGCTGCGGACCGGGTTTACTGGAGAAGGGTAGGAAAATTTCAAAATCTGTGGAGGGCGAGGTGACGAGACCCGGGGCAGCACCTGTGGGGGCGGCGGCGGGTGTTGCTGGTCTCCTAACGTCGCCCTCCACTTTCCTCTTGATTTTGAATTCCTGGCCTCCGACCAGGGCGGTGGCTTGGGGGATGGGTTGCAGCGCTTCATCCAGCACCGTGATTGCAGTGCCGGCAGCACTTACGCGGCTGATGACTTTTAGCTTCCCCTTACGAATCAATGCGCGGTTGGATTTCCCGTTGCCCATGAAATCGATCACCCACACCCCGCGTTTCTTGCCTAACTCAGGGAATGCGAAATGCCGCGACATCCGTCGCATCGGTGGTTCCGCGTAATCTGCCTGCTGCGTGAGATTCGGGATCAGCCCATCCAGATTGATGCCCGGATCAAGACTGGTGGCTCCGCCGCGATAGTAGTTCAGCGTGTTTAGTTCAAAAATCTGCACTGCCAGGTGCGGCACATTTTTGATGAATAAATCCAGGGCTACTGCTTGGTCAGGAGCGAATTCCAGTGGATTGGTGGGCGCGAAATCAATGTCCACTCGATCCCGCAATCGCTCAATTTCCGCTGGAGTTACCATCGACGCCAGTTTCTCCTCATCACCTGTTCCGGCGGTGAGATTGGCTTCAGCGAAGATCGATTTCACCACGTCTTGGTCGAGGTCAGGAACCGGCTTAGCTCCTGCCAGGAAATGCAGCAGGTAGTTCCGCACTAGTTCATCATCTGCTCCCACATTGGGAAACCCGGTGATGGCTTGAAAGTCTCCGCCTAGCTTCAAATAGTCGCTTGGCTGCGTCTGCTCGTTGGCCTTGAACGTGCTGAGGTGCGGCGTGCTCCATGGCAGCGCCAGATAGGCTTGAAGAAGATCAATCGTTGGCTTTCCCCGACGCCAATCATGATCCAGTCGATGATAGAGCACGTGCGCTTTCAACGAATTAAACGTTGCCGCCAGTGGCTTTACAAAGGCATACGCGGTAGTGAGCCACTGCTCGCGTGCGGCGGTGTTGGTGGCCAGATTCACTTCCTCGCTGGGCTGAAGTTTCCGCAGCCATGCGTGAATGAACTTGGTGGATAGCAGCAAATCCGGTTTGGCCTTGCTGAGCGTTTCCAGTTGCGGGATCAGCAAATTTTCGTGGAGGGGAAACTCACCAAACCCCGTGGATGCCTTGGTCTGCAAGTCCGCCAGCACCAACTCCTGCAGTCCCGGTAAATCCGGACGTTCCAGTTTGCGAAGCACATAGCGACGCTGAGTAGGTGTGAGCGGCACCTTGTCCCGCAGCAGCGATTCCAACGCTGGTAGTTGCAGTCCGTTCAGGTCCTCTTTGCCATCCATTGCCTGCTTCAGGAAAACATCCCTGGCAATGAGCGCAGGATCCAATTTCGCGGGGAGATTCGGCTTCGCATTGGGGACCTCCTGGTTGTGATTGAATTGCAAATTCAGCGCTTCTGTCAGGTAAGCCAGCGTGGCCTTCGGGTCCGTCTCATAAATCAGCAGTGCCTGCCGACGCTGGATCTCCTTGCGCAACGAGGATTCCTTGGTGCGCGCGGTCCATTCCTCCAGCAGCGTTTTCAACTCCGCCTGTTTTCCGGTGTTTTGGAAATGCAGCGCATGGTAGAAATAGTAATCCTCGGTGCCCGCCACCAGTTCCTTGAGCACGGCTGCGCGATCCTGCGCCAGCGCGAATTTCTCCACGAAGCCAATTTCCTGCTCCGCCCGCAGCAGCGAGCCAAACATGAGGGACCAAACAACAGAGCATCGGAGGAGTCGGGAGTTCATAGGGGTTATCCCTACTCGTTAACGAATTTTTCTCCAAGGAGAAAATCAGTGAGATTGCAGTCAAGCGGAGCGATGAAGCGTAAAGTAGTCATCATCGCTCCGCGTGATGACCAGCGCGTAACGCCCTAACCGGGATGCTTGAGGAAATAGAATCGCCCATCCTCGGCTCCGCCTAGGAAATCTGGGGTGCCATCGCCATCGAAATCCACCACGGCAGGGCTGACGTCGTGGCCTTCGATGTTCTTCTTATCAAGGCTTCCCGCATTTTTGAACGTCCAAGTGCCATCTTTGGATGACGTTTGCTGATAGAAATCCGCATTGCTGGAGTTGAGGAGCAAATCAAATTTGCCATCCCCATCCCAATCTGTGAGGCACAGCTTACGCCGCCCACTGGCTCCGGCGGTCTTGGGATTCAACCGCAGCGGTTGGCCCTGTTCATCCAGGAATGCTCGACGCGGTGCCTTGAGGGTCAGGATGCCGTTGGTTTTAATGCGCTCGAACAATGCCAGGTAGCCCGCTTGATCCAACATGGCCAAATCCGGCAGTCCATCCTGGTTGAAATCATGCACGACTGGAGTGGTGCGCCATTGGGTGAGCAGCGCCTTGCCTTGCGGTTTTCGCCATCCCCAGTCCAAGGCTGGGGGAGTAGCAGTCCATTCCACTTCGATTGGCGCGGGTTGGGCAAACTGAGGGGCCTTGCGACTGCCGATGTTGCGCAGCCACTGCACGTTGCCCAGAATGCTATTGAAGAGGAGGTCGGGCAGGCCATCCACATCCCAGTCCGCTACGCTGACCGTAGTGTAACCCCATTTTGCCTCGGCGGGACCTTGAATACTCCCGTTAGGTCCTGCCATGATCCGGAATGGCTTGCCATCGACCTCCAGTCTGCGCGGGGCAGCCCATTTGGGTTGTGCCACTTTGGGGCCGCTGAGGTTTTCAAAGATTTCGATGTAGCCAGCGGTATTCCCACTGACAATGTCGGTGTCGCCATCGCCATCCCAGTCGGTTCCCACCGGAGTTGCCAGGGCTCCACATTTCAAGGTGTCGGCTACTTGTTTGAAATAGATCGGCTGGGCAAATCTTGGCGCTTGGCCTGACTTGACTCGCCCCAAGTTTTCCACGAAAGCGACACGTCCATCTTCGTCGCCCACGATTAGGTCCGGATCGCCATCTTTATCCCAATCGAACGCTACCGGGACGATCATTTCCAAGTCCATGCGAACCTGCGCTCCAGCAGCGTCCAGCACCCGCTGTCCTTTGCCATAGCGAGGCTCGGAGCTGGTGCCGGTGTTTTCGAAATAAGTGAAGCCATCGAGAAATTCACCGCAGATCAAGTCGAGGTCGTCATCATCATCGCAGTTGACGAAGTTAGGCGACGGGCAGCCGTAGGTCTCCAGAGGGGCATCGCCCGCTTGCAGCTGAAATGCCTCCGCATACGCTCCATCGCCTGTGTTGCGGAACACAAAGACGAATCCATGCAGCGGACCATTCTGCCACTCGCCCTGGGAGTTCCAGGCATTGTCCCACCCATAGTCGCTCCAGTCTTCGATGCCGACGATGATGTCCGTCCGATGATCCCCATCGAAATCCGCATAACGCCATTGATTGTGGCGCAGTCGCGGTCCTCCTTTGGCCGTGCCAGTAGGTTGGTAGAAATTGGCCTTGAGGGGAAGTTTCACCTTTTCCGTAAGGCCCTTGGTGGCGAAATTCGGATGCTCAAATCCTGGCGTGAGGACGCGGAGTTTCCCCTCCACATAACTTGGCATCACATAGCGATCCGTTGCACTCAATCGACGGGCAGGCTTGAATACCGGAAGTTTATGCTGGGCGGTGTCTCCCGAAACGTTCTCAAAGAAGTAAACGCCGTTGGAGGGTTTGTCAGGACAGGAAACGATGAGGTCGAAGTCCCCATCTTCGTCGGCATCACACGGCACCGGCCAAGCCCAGAGACCAACCCCCAGATCGACGATGAGTCCGGGGTTATTGTAGGTGAGTGGCTCCAACGCGGGCGCAGGAGCGAGGAATAGTGTGGTTAGCAGAAGGGGGAGGAAAAGATTCATGGCGCGGAGGTAGATGGCAGCAGGGGACCAAAGACACGTCATCGCAGCGCAGGCTTTCAGCAAGCATGAAACCCTAAAGGATACTTGAGCTTGTCGCACAGAGGGCGTGCTGTGATCTAAATTGTATTCGTCAGTGCTCCTGCGAAAATTCAACAAAAGTGAAATTTTCCACAAAACACTTGCAAAGCGTTGCAGAAACGGACTAAACTCTCGTCAGGTAAGCCTTCCCGAGGAGTTCGAGACTCCTCACGGTAGTTCAGGAAAAGCACGCGGACTGGTCTGTTCCGAAGATTTCGGTGCGCTGCTTCTCTCGGCTGGTAATTTGAAGGTTTCCCGCATTGGTTGTTATTGACACATTATCCCTTCCCGACCGAATCCTCGTCGTCAGGCAAGGTCAGATTTACTCCCCCGCACTTCCCTGTGCACACGGTTTCTTCCGGCATACCCGCTTGAATTCTCGTGGACTAGCCGCAGTTCCTCCCTTACAGGGCTGGATGGCGCAGTCTCTCGAGATAGGATCCGTCTCCCCTTCTCCCGTTAAACTCCTAGCATTCTCATTAAAACATGGCCGGTCACAATAAGTGGTCCAAAGTCAAGCACATCAAAGAACGCGTCGATGCCAAGAAAGGCAAGGTGTTCAGCAAAATGTCCCGTGAACTCACCATCGCAGCCAAAAGCGGGGGAGGGGATCCTGACGGCAACGCCCGCCTTCGGAGCGCCATTCTGGCCGCTAAATCCGTGAATATGCCATCCGATAACATCGACCGCGCCATCAAGAAGGGCACGGGCGAGTTAGCGGGGGAAATTATTGAGGAGGCGGTTTACGAGGGGTTCGGCCCCGGTGGCACCGCTTTCATGGTTGAAGTGGTTACGGATAATAAAAATCGCGCGGTGAACGATTTGCGCGTGCTATTTAATAAGAACGGTGGTAATCTCGGCAGCGCTGGCAGTGTCGCCTTTATGTTTGACCGGAGGGGCGAAATTAAATTGCCCGCCAGTGCTGGCTCGGAGGACACTATTCTGGAACTTGCCTTGGAAGGTGGGGCGGATGATGTTATTTCCGACGAAGACGAGCACACGATTATTACTGCCATCGACCAACTCTATCAAGTTGTCGGTTGTCTCAAAACCCATCAACTCACCCCGGCCAGCGCCCGTCTGGCCTATCTGCCGCAGAACACCACGCTCATCTCGGATGCCACAGTGGCGGCCCAAATTCTCAAACTTTACGACCTGCTGGATGAATACGACGACAGTCAAAATGTCTATACCAACTTCGACCTCTCCGATGAGGTCATGGAGGCACTAAATAATTAGTTCCCACCCAACCACCACCCCCAAATATTTCCCTGAAATTTACCCTTTTGTTATGAGCGATACGCTATTTGAAACTCCGCCCGTTGAGGCGAAACCAGCCCGCAAGGCAGCCAAGAAGGTTGCCGCCAAAAAGTCGGACACCATCACTGACCCCTCACCGGTGATGGCCGCAACGGTGGCAGCTCCCGCAGCCAAGAAGGTTGCGAAGAAGGTCGTCGCCAAGGCCCCAATCGCTGAAGCACCAGCACCATCAGTGGCGGAGGTCGCTCCCGCTGCGCCAGCGAAGAAATCGACGAAGAAAGCCGCCACTCTGGAGGCCGCGTCCGCGCCTGCTCCAGCGGTGGCAGCTCCTTCCACCGTGCTCGACACCACGGATCCCAAAGCTCCCGCGAAAAAAGCAGCACGTAAAGCTGTGAGAGTGAATGCAGAAGGAGAGACCGCAGAGCCAGCATCGAAACCTGCCCAAGCCGCACCTGCACCTGCACCTCTCCTCGCAGAGGCTCCGGCGGGGGAGAAGGCGTTGTTTCGCCAGTATCCGCGCCAGGAGCGCAAACCCTATCCACCGAGAACCCCGATCGAATCCAACCATGGAAACGGTGGCAACAACGGACGCGATGCAAACGATGGCAGGAAGGAAATTTCGGACGCTCCGAATTCATCCGATTTCCAAGGTTCTGCCACCAACCCCGGCCCTGCCGAGGGCCCGCAAGGCGAGCGCCACGAAGGTGGTGGCAAAAAGTTCCGCAAGTCGTGGAAACAACGGAAATACGAAAAGTATCTTAAGCGCAAGGCTGAGCGTGAAGCACGGATGCGTGGAGAAGGCATCGATCCAGCCACCGCCCCGCCGCGGCCGCCGCACCCGCAGCAGCAGAATCAGCCGCGTCCGCAACATCCAAACCAGCCGCAACATCCCAAGCACCAGCATCCGCGTCACCAGCGGGATCAGGAACGTTTCTCCCGTGAACCCCGTGATTCAAGAGATCCCCGAGAGGCTCGCGAAAGCATGGATAACGAATGGGAAGACCGTCGTCCGGATCCGAACTCCGGCCCTCCGCTGCCCACCGCTGGAATTTTGGAAATTTCGCCCAAGGGCTTCGGGTTCATCCGCTTGAAGGAAAAGAACTATGCGCAAAGCCCCACGGATACCTTCGTTACTCCGGAGATGGTGCGTAAGTATGGCCTGCGCGATGGCGTCTGGATGGAAGGAGATTTCCTCAACGGCAATCGTGGGCCGCAGATGACGGAACTTAAAGCAGTCAATGGACTGCCGCCTGACCACTATCGTCAGTTGCCCATTTTCGAAGAACTCACCGCCATCAATCCGAACAAACGCTATACGTTGGAGACCGAAGAAGGTCGCAATACGATGCGGTTAGTTGATATGATCGCTCCCATCGGTCGTGGCCAGCGCGGATTGATCGTGGCGGCTCCCCGGGCGGGAAAGACTACCTTTCTGGAGCACATGGCGCAGGCGATCTTGAAGAATTACGCCGGCACTAAATTATTAGTTTTGCTAGTGGACGAGCGCCCTGAAGAAGTCACTGAGCTCACCCGGGCCTTGCCAGGTGCGGAAATTATGGCCAGCAGCAACGATGCTGATCCACGGGCTCACATCCGCATGGCGCAGCTCGCGATTGAGCGCGCGAAGCGATTGGTGGAGGCTGGGGAGCATGTATTTATGTTGATGGATTCCATCACCCGACTCGCCCGTGCCTTCAATCAAGCGATCAAGGGCGGCGGCAAAGCCATGAGCGGTGGGATCGATGCGCGGGCCCTGGAAATGCCGCGAAAAATCTTTGCGGCCGCTCGCAATACTCGTGAAGCAGGCTCCTTAACGATCATTGCCACGGCTCTGATTGAAACCAACAACAAGGGCGATGACCTCATCTTCCAAGAGTTCAAAGGCACCGGAAACATGGAATTGGTGCTGGATCGGAAGATCGCGCAACAATACGTTTACCCTGCCGTGGACATCTTCAAATCTGGCACGCGGCGGGAAGAACTGCTCCTGCCACCGTATCAGTTGGAGAAAATCAACGTCATCCGCCGGGGGCTCGCGGGACACAAGCCGATTGAAGCCATCGAGCGTCTGATTCACTTCTTGAACCGCTTCAAGAACAACAACGAGTTGTTAATGAACATTGCGACGAAAAACGGTTAACTCACGGGTTTGCGGCTTTTTTCGACAAGGTTTCATAAAGTTCTGGACGTTCCCAGCGGGTTTGCTTTATGAACCCCTCCTTAGCCAATCAATTTTAAACCTATGCGTTTGCCCAGCCTTCCACTCATCGCCACTGCTGTTACCAGCCTCTTCACCCTTACTCACTGCGCTTCAATGACCTCCGGTAGCTCTGGAACCGTTTCCTCCCGTTCATTCGGCAAGACCTCAGCGGGTCAACCGGTAACCATTTACAAGCTGGTCAACCCCAAGGGGGCAGAAGTGGAAATTATGGACTGGGGTGCGACCATTGTCAGTGTGAAGGTGCCGGATAAGGCTGGCAAGTTGGGCGACGTGGTGCTCGGCTTTGATCATCTCTCCGACTACGAGACGAAGAGTCCGTTCTTCGGATGCATTGCCGGACGCTATGCTAATCGCATCGCCAAGGGGAAATTCTCCTTGGATGGCAAAGATTACACCCTCGCCACGAACAACGGTCCGAACAGCCTGCATGGCGGTAAAGTTGGGTTCGACAAGAAGTTATGGAAACGGGTGGGTGCTTCCACGGGAGCCAGTCTGACCTTGGAAATGACCAGCCCGGATGGTGACGAAGGCTACCCTGGCGCGCTGCATACCACGCTGACCTATACCTGGACGGATGCCAATGAGTTGGAAATGCACTATACCGCCACCACGGACAAGGCAACGGTGCTGAATCTCACTAATCACAGTTATTTCAATCTGGGCGGAGCGGGTAATGGCACTATCTTGGATCATGAGCTGACCTTGAATTGCGACACCTTCACCCCGACGGATGATACCATGATTCCCACAGGAGAAATCCGTCCGGCGGCCGGAACACCTTTGAATTTCACCACGCCCCACGTCATCGGCGCTCGGATCAATGACGCCTATGTGCCGCTAACCCAAGGGAAAGGTTACGATCATAATTTCATCATCAACGGCAGTGGGATGCGCACCGCTGCGCTGGCACATGATCCCAAGTCCGGACGGACTTTGGAAGTGGTCACGACCGAACCTGCGGTGCAGCTCTATACCGGCAATTTCCTCGATGGAACCATCGTGGGTAAGAGCGGGAAACGCTACCCGCATCGGGGTGGGTTCTGTCTGGAGACCCAGCACTATCCAGACTCCCCGAACCACCCCACCTTCCCCAGCACCGTGCTGAAGCCAGGTGACACTTACAAGCAGACTACGGTCTTCAAGTTTGGTGTGAAGTAGGTTGGTGGGCTGCGGGCCCGCCCCCTGCGGCAGCAAGTTAGGATTTTAGTTGGTGCGGTGGTTCGCGCCACCTTTGGTAAACTCGGGTTCAATCGTCACAATTTATGAAATCTTCCTCCGCCGCACTCTCGCGATCCTTCAGCAAATACAGGGCACTCGCTGCACTCAGCCTTCCGGTAGTCCTAGCAGCACAGGAGGGAAAGCCCGGGCCCTTTGCCGCATGGCAGCAGACCGGAGCGATTGCTTTGATCACCACCCCAAATGGAGCCAACCTTCCGGCAGGCACGGTCATTGAACAATTTCCCGTCTTGGTCCGCTTGGATCAGCAGTCATTCGATTTCTCCAAAGCGAAACCGCAGGGGGAGGATGTTCGTTTTGCGACCAGCCAAGGCTCACCGCTGGCCTATCAGATTGAAGAGTGGGAACCAAGCAAAGGAACCGCCAGTATTTGGGTCCGCGTGCCTAAAATTGAGGGGAACCAACAGCAGATGATTCGGGTGTATTGGAGCAAATCCGATGCCGCCAGCGAATCGAATCCCACGGCGGTCTTCAATGAGTCGAACGGTTATGCCAGTGTCTGGCACATGGCCGATCCCGTAGTGGATGATGCCGGTGGCACTGTCTCGAAAGACGAGGGCACGACGCCAACTCCGGGCATCGTGGGGCAGGCGCGGCATTTGGGCGGGAAGCAGGGGATTTTCGGCGGGGATAAAATCACCAGTTATCCATCAGGCACCGGTCCCATGACGACGGAGGCATGGTTCCGGGCAGAGCAGACCAATGGCACCGTGTTGGCCTGGGGCGAAGAAAAGCGGCCCTGCAAAGTAATGTTCAATTTCCTGAGCCCGCCACGCATCGCCATCCAATGTTACTTTGCCGACGTGGAAGCAAAGTCGCCCCTGGCCACCAACCAATGGTATCACGTGGTCCACACGTATTCTGAAAAGGACTCTCGGGTCTATGTGAACGGAGTGTTGGATGGCAACTCAACGCCCGTGCTCGATCTCCCCAAGACGTCCCGCCTCTGGATCGGCGGCTGGTATGGCAACTACAAGTTCGTGGGAGATGTGGATGAAGTGCGAATTTCCAAAGTGGCCCGTTCCGCCGACTGGATTAAACTGCAATACGAAAACCAGAAGCCGCTGCAAACCTTGGTGGGACCAGTCATTTCTGCAAAACCAAGCAGCAGTGTGGCGGCACTCCAGCTTACTCCTGCCCAAGCAACCGTGCTGGAAGGAAAATCGGCCACCTTCAAGGCTCAGGCGGTTGGCGCCCTGAAACTTTATTGGACCCTGAAACGCAATGATCAATCGACCATCGTGGCGGTGGATCGCTATGAATATACCTTCGAGGCCGGACGTGTCACTGGGGATACTTCCGTCACCCTGCAATGCCAGGCCATCTATCCCACCGGGCCGCAGACGAAGGAAGTTGTCATCGGGATTAAGGAAGATGTTCAGGAACCCGTCTTCAACTTAACCGCTCCATCGACTTGGGATGGCCGAACGTCGATCGAAGTCGTGCCTAGCATCACGAATCTGGATGCCATGAAAGCAAAAGGCGCAGACACTTTGAAAACTGAATGGAGTGTCACTCCGTTTGCCGTCATTAAGGAAATCGCGCCCGGTAAACTGTTGCTCAAGCGTTCCCAGAACAGTGGGTCCCTAACCGTTACCGCAACGATCAGCAACGGCGGTAAGCCTGTTTCCCAAAGCACGACCATTGCCGTAACCGAACCCAAGCGTGATCTATGGCTGGCGCGCACACCCCCGGCGGATGAGAAGCCCCAAGAGGGCCAATTCTATGCCCGCGATGAGCAAGGCGAAGGAACGCTCTTTTATAATGGTGACTTGGCCGCAGACTCCGTGTTTCTCCGCCTCTATGCTGACGATAAACTCGTCAAAACCGAAACTGCTAGACCCGGAGCAGGCAACTCCTTTATGCTCTCCACCAAGCTGAAACCCGGCTTGATCAAATACAAAGTCGAATTCGGCAGCAGCAACGGCGGCAAGGAAACCGTGCACCAAACGGTTGGCAATCTGGTCTGTGGCGACGCTTACATCATCGACGGCCAATCCAATGCCTTGGCCACTGATACAGGCGAGAAGTCCCCCCCTGAAACTAACGACTGGATTCGCAGCTATGGTCGTCCCTCCAACAACCCCAAAGACAACGAAGGCAACCTCTGGTGTAATCCTGTGTGGAAGGCACAGAAGGGGGAAAAAGCCGAACTGGGCTGGTGGGGCATGGAGTTGGCCAAACAACTCGTCGAGAGCCAGAAGATTCCTATTTTCATCATCAATGCCGCAGTTGGCGGCACCCGCATCGACCAGCACCAACGGAACATGGCGAATCCCACGGACTTGGAGACCATTTATGGCCGCATGCTCTGGCGCGTCCAACAGGCCAGGCTCACCCACGGGATTCGTGGCATTCTTTGGCATCAGGGGGAAAATGATCAGGGATCCGATGGCCCGACCGGCGGTTACGGCTGGGAGACCTATCAGCAACTCTTCATCGAGATGTCCGCTGGGTGGAAACAAGATTTCCCCAACGTGCAGCACTACTACGTTTACCAAATCTGGCCGAACTCCTGCAGCATGGGCGGCAATCAAGGCTCAGGCGATATGCTGCGTGAAAAGCAGCGCACCCTGCCCCAGCTTTATGCTAACATGAGCATCATGTCCACCCTGGGGATCGTGCCTCCCGGTGGATGTCACTTTCCGCTCCTTGGCTGGGGACAGTTTGCCAACCTTATTCAACCACTGATTGAACGCGACCACTATGGCAAGAAACCGACCACCTCCATCACCCCTCCGAACCTCCAGCATGCCGCATTTGGTCCAGGGTCCAAAGATGCCATCCTTCTCAGCTTCGATCAACCCGTCGTCTGGAGCGATGCTCTGGCAGGTCAATTTTATCTGGACGGGGTCAAGGACCAAGTCGCCTCTGGCAGCGTGGTCGGCAATACCCTAACGCTAAAACTAAAAGCCTCCACTGAGGCCGCCAAAATCACCTACCTCAAGGAATCCAACTGGAAGCAGGAAACCCTGCTCAACGGAACCAACGGCATCGCAGCGCTAACATTCTGCAACGTGCCCCTGGAATCAGCCCCGGCAAGGTAATCAGCCTACCGATTGATGCGCTCCCAGGATTTGACTTTGCCCTCGCGGAATTTTACGACGGCTTCGGTGTAGGGGACGTAGTCGGGACCATAGTTGAAATCGTAGTAGGGGCTGGTGTGGTAGTGCCGGTCCCGTCCACGCCCGTGGGGATAGGTGGCGAAGCCCATGCCGATGGTGCTGCGGTAAACGGGACGCAGGCCAGTGTAACGCCAGATTTCGTAATGGGTGCCGTCCTCACCTGCGGAGGAAATGTTATTGGGTGGACCCCAGGCAATCCAGACCGCATCGCGACTCATGCCTTCTTTGATTTCTCCAGCGAGCACGGCATCCCGTTGGCTCTTGGGGATGGCTGCGAAGGCCGTGGGGCGCTTTTCGGCACGGGTGGCGGGGGTGCTGGCGCAATTGGCGAGAAGCGCTGCGCTGACAACGGCTAGAATGACGCGGAGGAATTTCATGGGCTGAGGGGTGGGGGAATTTAGTTTGCGAAAGCAGATGCATGCGGTGACACATCGCCCTAATTATAACTATGGAAGACCGCTTTGGCCATCGAATTTCTTACCTGCGGATCTCAATTACGGATCGCTGCAACGAACGCTGCACCTACTGCCTGCCTGAAGAGGTTCAGCAGTGGCTGCCGCGGGAGGGGATTTTGTCTTACGAGGAAATCCTCCGCATCGTTCGAGTTGGGACCACCATGGGGATTCACAAAATCCGCGTGACTGGTGGCGAACCGTTGACGCGTCGCAATGTGGTAGATTTCCTTCAGGAACTGGGGGCAGTTCCGGGCATCGACGATCTTGGTCTCTCGACCAATGGCACGCTGCTGACGGCTCTGCATGAAGGTGCTACAACTGCGCAACGACTCAAGGAGGCCGGGGTGCGCAGTGTGAATATTTCTTTGGATACGTTGGATCGCGCGGATTACGCGGCGGTGGCTGGGCGCGATTATTTACCAAAGGTCCTGGAGGGGATCGATGCGTGCTTTGCGGCGGGGATCGAGAAGGTGAAACTGAACGCCGTATTGATGAAGGGAAAGGCCACGGATTCGTTGGTGGAGTTGATCGACTTCGCCCACGAGAAGGGATGCATTTTGCGCTTCATTGAATTGATGCCGGTGTCCACGCAGGAAGTGTTAACGGAAGGTAATTTCCTGAGTGTTGGCGTGGCGAGAAAGCAGATCGAGGCGCACTACGGCCCGCTGGAAGCCCGTCCGGAAATGAAGGGGAATGGCCCGGCGGCGTATTTTGCGGTGCCGGGGAGGGATCAGTTAATTGGGTTTATTGGGGCGATGACGAATCTGCATTTCTGCGAGTCGTGCAATAAATTACGACTAACCGCCGACGGCAAACTGCGTCCGTGTCTGGGTAGTTATCTGGAGTTCGATCTCCTGAAGGTGCTGCGCGATGGGGCGACGGATGACGAACTGCGGCAGTTCATTCTGCATGTGGTGGATCGTAAACCAAAGGAACATGACTTCCGCAATAACTACCAACCGAACCGCAAGATGATTGCCATTGGTGGCTGAGGAGGCTCAGGGGAATTCTCCATTGCGCAAATCGGCCTTTGCCATCAAAAGTGCGGGATGAAAAAACGCGTTTTGTGCCTCACGGCAGATGGCTTTGAGGAAATTGAGATGGTCACGCCGGTGGACCTGCTGCGGCGGGCTGGAGTGGACGTGTTCGTGGCCAGCATCGGTGACATTCAGGTGACAGGGCGCTCTGGGATCACCTTGGTGGCGGATGGCTTACTGGCGGACGCTGGGGCGGACTATGATTTGCTGCTGCTCCCCGGTGGGCCGGCGGTTGCAGCCCTGCGGCAGGATGGCCGTGCGGCGGTGCTGGCGCAACAGTTTGCGGCGGCTGGAAAATGGCTGGCGGCTATCTGTGCCGCCCCGTTGATCTTGCACGACGCGGGATTGCTGGCTGGACGAAATTTCACAGCTCACGATTCGACGGCTGAAGTCCTTCCCAGCGCTGATTTATCGCAGGCGGTCATTCGGGATGGTCAACTGATCACTTCTCGTGGGGCGGGGACGGCTCTGGCTTTTGGGTTGGAACTGGTGACCGTTTTGTGCGGGGAACCCAAGTCGCAGCAAATTGCCGCATCCATTCTAGCTTAGCATTTACTTCTATGAAAATCCCCACCACTCCCCGCGAAATCATCACTTGGTTCCTGCACCTGGCGCTGGGCGCGGTCTTCATTTACTCTGGCGTCATGAAGCTCTGGGGATTGGGACCCATCTCCTTCACCGATGACATCCGCAGCTTTCATTTGATCGAGGATCCGTGGGTCGCCTGGGTGGCGATGAGTCTGCCGTGGCTGGAAATTTTGTCCGGCCTGGCCGTGATCTTCGGCCCGTGCCGGCGGGGTGGTTTGTTGATCATTTGCGTGAGCCTGTTGGTGTTTCTCGGGGCCATTGGCCAGGCCATGGCACGGGGGATCGATATCAGTTGCGGTTGCTTCGGTCATTCTGACAGAGCTTCGAATGCTTGGGAACTTTTCACCCGGGACGTGATTCTCCTATGCGTGGGAATCTATTTGCTCTGGACTTCGCGCGCCCAGCGGACGACAACCACGACAACCTCAGGGGAGCGGATTTCAGGTTGAAGTCTGTTCAGGGTGGGGGAATAGGAACGTCGTCACTTTCCATTAATTCCCCATGCTGCCTGACTCAAAATCTCCCTATTCCAAATGTCGTTCGCGCTGGCTAGTTGCCTTGGGATTAGCCTGGCTGAGTTGCCTCATTTTCCTGATAGCATGGACGTCTCACGGTAAGGCAACTTTGGCCAAGGCCTTGCGTTTGAACCGGGAGTTCGGAGTTGAGGAATATACCTTGAAGGGCTTGCTGCAGGGCGGGTGGATTGTTTTTGCGATCATTACGCTACTGCTCATCACGCTGCGATGGTGGTTCCGCTGGTCGGAGCGTCCAACGGAGACCGCGGTGACCCAGAATCGGCCCCAAGGACGGTGGCAATGGACTGGGTTGCTGGCGGTTCTGCTAATTGCGTCGGCGTTGCGAGTCCCTTACCTGGATCAAGGGATTCTCTGGGATGAGCATGACAATCTGCGGAGGAATTTCCATGGCTACACTGCCTTGGATGCCAAACCTGACAAAAATCCTTGGAATGAAGCAGGATATCGCGAGGCGTTTTTTGAAAATGAGCGAGCCAACAATCCGTTCTTCTACAGTGTGCTCGCGCATGCCTCGCTGGACATTTGGCGGGCGGTCACTGGAACTCCCCGGGATCGCTTTAATGTGGTGCCGATGCGGATTCCAGCCATTTGCTTCGGGCTTCTGGGGATTGCGACCGTGTGGGGCTTAGGCAGGCGACTTGGCGGACCGGGAGTCGGCTTTACGGCGGCCCTCGTCTGTGCCCTGCACCCGCTGCACCTGCGCTACTCTGTGGAGGCGCGGGGCTATTCCGTGGTTTTGTGGCTGGCTCCGTTGTTCCTCTCCCAGTGCTGGGAAATTATTCGTTCGGGTAGTTGGCGGAATGCCTTTGGGGTGTCGTTTACTGCCGCCGGTCTGCTCTACGCCTTTCCTGGTGGCGTGTATTTCATCGCTTTGGGGGCGTTGGTCTTGCTCTGGGCGCTGCTCTGGCAAGAACGCTCACCCGAGAATCGCGCCAGTGTGGTGCGGTTGATCGTGGCTGGAAGTTTGGCCTTGGGCGTGATGGTGTTTCTGATGCTGCCGGGCATTATGCAAGCCGTGAAGAATCTGGAATCACAATTCCAGAAGAACGGCTTGGCAGCCCCGTGGTTTGCCCAGACTTGGCATTGGATGAGCGCGGGCGTGCATGAACCGATGGATGCAGAATATTACGAACTGCGCGATGGCAAACTGCCTTGGCTCCAATATTTTAAAGAATACCTAATGCATGCCCCAGTGACCTTCACCGTGGCCTTGGTGCTGGTGCCGCTGCTGTTAGTTGCTGGCATCCGCACCTTGTGGCAGCGCGGCACTGGAGCCCGGGCCGTTATCTTCATCAGCGTGGGGGCGCCAGTCCTCTGCCTGCTGCACCATGGCTTGATGACGCATTATTCCATTTTCCAATGGTATATGATTTATGCCTTGCCTCCGTTGGTGGTCGTGGCTTCCGTTGGGGCGGTGGAATTAGTTGGTTCGTTCACCGCAAAAACTTCGCTTATGCAATGGGCCGCTTGGGGCTCGCTGGTGGGAGTTTATGTGCTGGCAACGTTCCCGCCAGCCCGGCATCGATTGGGTGGTTATACCCACTGGAGCACCGACACGAACTTGCCCACGGCCCACTCCACATTCGTTCGCGGCCCTAACGTCTGGGAGACCTATCAGGATGGTCGGGTGCTGCGGTTGGGGAAAGTAGCGAAACCCAACCCTGCGGACGGCCCGTAGATGCGGCGGTGGCTATTTGCCAACCCACTTCAGCACATAATGGGTGAACTGTGCTTCATCCATGGGCGGGAACGTCTTCACGAGCTGGAACTCCGCCGGATCTTGCAACCGAGCCAGGATCGCTGGAAATTGCGCTTTCAATGCCGGTTCGCGGGTGTAGGCAATCCAGAGTTCCGCCTGTTCCCTGCGGGCTTTCTCCACCAAGGTTTCGAATCCCGCCACGCTATCCCAAGGGAAGTGCTTATTGTCGTAAGCATCCACATCCGACTTGTAGGAGCCAAATAAACGCTTGGCTCCATCGGGCGCGCCCCTCACGAATTCATAAGTTTCCCGGACACTTTCCTTGGGTCGCCCAGCTAGGAGATGGTTGACGCCCAGCCAACTCACCACCAGCGCGATGCCTGCTGCCAAGCTGAGGCAGCGGGATTTTCCTTTGCCAGCAGCGAAATTCCCCGCCAGCAGCAGTAGCATCCCAGGCAAGGCACAAATAACATACCACGGAAGCAGATAGAGTCCCCGCGCACCCATCATGATCCAACTGAGAGGAATGGAAATGAGTCCGGCCAGACAGATGAGTTTTGTCAAGAAATCCCCCCGCAGCGCCCGCCAGAACCCCGTCACTAGCAACACGGTGAGACTCACTGCCAGCACCCAGCGGCCAGCGAATTGGCTGAGCACATAAGCATACGCGTGCCCGCCGCCGACGTCTTCGAAACTCAGTCCACTGCTCAGACCGCTCACCACATCCTTGAACCACGGCCAGCCCATGGGGCCCTTCAAACTATCCAAGGCGTTAATGGCCGCCACCAATTGCGGCAACGTAGGCAGCATCAGTTGCAAGGTTAGCATAGCCGCTGCGGTTAACGCGACGATGGGGCGCAGCAGCGTTTCCCTGGGCTCTTCATGCTTCCAGACCCGCCAGGCTAATTTCCCGAGCAGCCCCAGATTCAGCACCAGAATAAAGTAGATCGATCCGCTGAAGCTATACAAACACAACCACTGACCGACCGCAAAGACCAGCCACCAGCGCCAACGCGGCGTTTCCCAAGCGCGGCAGAGCCCGTAGAAAATCAGCCCCAGCCCCAGCAGCGTGAGGCCATAGCCTCGGCCTTCATTGCCATAACGCACCATCCAGAAATGAACCGCACTTAAAATCGCCACCGCCGCTGCCGCATAATTCCCCCAGAGCCGTCGCGCGGTGGCCCAAAGCAACACGCAGCCCAGCAGACTGGCAACGATTGACGGGAAACGAATCGCCCGCTCACTGACTGCTCCCGGTGCTGCCTTCGTCGCCTTCGCCCAAGTCTCGTAGGAGACGCGACTCAGCACCGAGCAGGGAGACGAATTGTTGCCCACTTTGTTGAAAAAGAAGGTCTTGAGCCAAGGCACTTGACGCCATTTTTGGTCGTTGGGCCGGAAATCTCCCGCCACGTAACGTTTAAAGGTATGCGCTTCGTCATTATAGAGACTCAGCCCCGCCCGCTCCCACCGCAGCCATCCACCAACGACCAGAGAGATCAGGAGAATTGCCCAACCCCATTTGCCGATCGGTGGGAGGACGCGTCCTGGACGTTCCGCCAACGGGCGTCCCCACCAGCGCCAAGTGACCGCCAAGATGAGAAACAAAACGCCATTTCCCAGCGACGCATAATACGTCCCCCATTTGGCATAAGCCACCGTGAACCGATCCGTCTTGAATTCCGGTTCCGCATCCTCGATGGCCCGCGCCAGCGGCCAACATTGTTTCGCGGCCCAGAAAACAAAGCCTAGCAACGCCACTCCCAGCAGCGCCAGCCCCCAGGGCCACCAGCGTGCTTTGATTCCATTTACCGCAGGAGCATCCGTGATATTTCGCATGAACCCAAATAAGGTCATTTACCCGTCTCGCAACCAGACTTTCGACCGGAAGCCGGGAAGTGGATCAGGCCTGGTGCGAGGTCCACCGTCATGAGTATCCCTCCCTCGCACCCGGCCCTGCTCCGGACGCCGTTGCAGTGCAGGTGTTGTTCCGCAATGGACTCACGGTTTTTGTTTGAATTAGTGAGGCTGGCAGATTGTCACAACTTGGATCGCATCGATGCCGCGTTACCTCGTGCTTTCCGATTTCGCTGCAAAGGGATCCTTCAATGCATTTCTGTGACGCTTGGGGTTATTAATTTATGTATCTATCCAGACTCCAGCTTTTCGGTATTCGGTTGTTTTGCATGGGAGTGTTGGATCGAAAAAAGTTGGTATGAAAACTCGGGAACCCGATACTGGAGTTATAAAAACTGCACACGATCTTTTCGTATTGCTGTCGTAAAATTGGAATGCTGCAAGGATGCGGTCTATTCTAATGTGGATGATTCTAGAATCTCCAGGATCTCGAATTTGTCTCTTCTGAAGTGTCTCAGCACCTTGATGGCCAGATACAATGACTGTTGTCCCGTCAGGTAAAATAATCCTTTCGTTGGATCGTCCCATCTTACGAATGACGAAGGAAGCTGGTCGGTTCTGCAGGTTTTGAATTTTTGAAACATTTTCTCTAGTGCATCCAGATAAAACAAGTGCGCCAAACATGATTTGTATTATTTTCATAGAAGTGTCATAAATAGGCTAATGAATCCCGTCCATTCCTGTGTCAAGAGAATGCCCTCACTGGCGATTTGTGATTACTTTCTGCGCAATAATCTCTCTCTGGTATTTAGAAGAATAAACACGATGCTTGTCACTAATGAGGCCATGGACGACGACATCTCCCAAGGGAAGTTCGTTTCCGGAAAAATTTCGTAACCGCCAAATCTCATTAGGCCCTATCTCGATCCGTCCGAGTCCAGAGTAAAATCCTCGTATTTTTCCATTTTTGTAACCAAATTCATTTAATAATCTCCATCTCTCCTTTTCGTTAGATCTGATCGCTGCTTGTGCATCCACAGATCCAACCTGGAACCCCTTTAGGGGATGGGTTCCGTGTTTTTCGTCGAGTTCACTGTTGGATACTAGCATGTCGTATGCTCCAACAGTGTAACTTTCGACGAAAAAGTCCGTTTCTTCCCGTGGTATCTTCTTATCATGTGCCTTCCTCATGGCCATGCCGTAGATTTCCTTGGAAAACACATTTGGTTCATTGTCAGGGCGATTTGGTAGCTCACAGCTTGGAAGCAACGCCATGGCCGCAACGGTTAAAATGCGAGAGTTCATTCCGTGCAGTTTGTGCATTTGTTTTGGTCCCATTCCGAACCCATGCCATCACTTTCACGATAAGCCCTTTTGTATTTTTCCTTAGGCACGAACCAGTTGCCATCGTAAGCAGGGAAGTGGTTCTGGGCTGATGTGAGGTGCACCGTCATGAGTATCCATTCCACGCCCCCGGCCCCTTGTAAAGTGAAACCAAGGTGCGGCCTCGGGATGAAGCTCCGGTCTAATCCAAAGCAGGACACACTTCCACCCACCCGCAGCGTGGCAATGCGGTTCCAACCATCATCGAGGAAACGTTCCTGTCACTCTGTTAGTTGCCAGGGTGCCCTACCGCTTGGGCCGATTGCTCAAGCTGTTCGATTCGATTGCGAACTGGCTCGGGAAGCGCTTCGCGCTCCGCGGGGGTATTGATGGGGCCGTCAAAAATGATTTTCCCTTTGGGGTCTTTAACGCAGGCGGTCAAGGATTCGTCCTTCCGGGAAATCTCCACGGATCCCTCATCGTCTGACATTCTCATGCTGGCGGAGTTGGATTTGGTCATGCCTGGTTTTCCGAGCGATTTACCGAGTTGGTTCATCAACAGCGAGAGCGAGCGGCGGGCCTCCAGAGAATCTGCCAAGACCTCCTTACCATTAGCGGACATGGCGGTGGGGATCATTTCCTGGGCCGGGGCCTCGCTGAGCGTGGCCTCTAGGGTAAGGGGTTTACCCTGCCGCAGGATGCCCAGGCTGACCGTCTGGCCCACCTTGTTGGCTTTGATGAGGTTGGTAAATTGTTCGGCCGAGAAGAGCTTCTGATCTACCAAATTGGTTAGAATGTCGTATAATTTGAAACCTGCCTTTTCGGCGGGCGAACCGGGTTGGATGAAATCAATCATCAGACCGGCATTCTCATCCAAGCTCGTCTGCGCCCGCACTTCTTGGGGGACGCCAACGATGTGCACTCCTAGGAAGGCTTTCGTGGTCGGGGCGGTGGGATCTGCCGAGGGACCGGCCAGGGCAAGTCCTAGGCAAAGCACTGCCCCGGCTGTAAGTAACAGCGATTTCATAAGAAGGATGGAGGTGGAAGTTGCGGAGCCTTATTGGACCGGTTCCAAGACGAAAATTTCTTCTACGCTAGGGTAGCGGATCTCCAATTTAGATCCCGTATCAGGGTCCACGTATTCCTGATGGTTGTTGAATTCAACCCGCACTTCGCGCATCAGTCCGCGTTGCGGATCAAGTTTTAATCCGCCGGAGGAGACCCCCTGGACCTTGCTCTCCATGTTCCTGGGGATGTAGTTGGACTTGGGGCTGCTACTGCCACCAGCGACGAAGCGGGAGTTGGCCTGCAACTCTTTGAGTTGGTTGTGCTTCCAAGTGACGGCGGTGGTGGCTACGGCAGCGCAAGCGGCCACGGCGGCCCATGGTTTCCAAGCGACTTGATTATGGCCCGGCGCAACGGACGCAGGAGCGATGGGCTTGTGAAACGGTACGATTTTCTGAGAAGCGGGGGCACGATCCAGGACTGGGTCATGGAGGGTTCGTTCCAAGCGCAGCATCAGGCTGGGGTCTGGCGGCAAGGGCTGGAGGCTGAACAATTCACGTTCTAGTTGCGCCAGCATTTGGTCTTCGTTTGGATTCATGGTGCTTGATTAGGAAAGTTTGGCAGGAGTGAGGGTGCGGCGGAGTTTCTCCAGCGCGTAACGGTAACGGGAAGCGGCGGTGTTCATCGGAATGTCGAGGGTCTCGGCAATTTGTTCGAAGGTCAGATCTCCCCAGATTTTTAGAGTAATAACCTCTTGGTAATAGTCGGGCAGGGTCTTTAGCGCGGTCTCAATGGCGGCAGCGCGTTCGTCTTGTTCCAAGGTGCTGTCGAACCACACGATGTCGGTCATTTCTCCCATCTCCAAAGCGCGGTCTTCGCGATTAGCCCGACGGATGTTCTTGCGGGCTTGGTCAATCGCGGAGCGGCGGATCTGGGTGAAGGCACCCGGCAGGCTGGGTTGGGCGTTGCCGTCTTCTCCGAGTTCCGTCATCCCGGAACGCCAGAGGCGAAACATGGCGTCCTGTAAGACGTCTTCGGCATCGGCCTCGGTGCGGGTCTGCTGACGGGCAAACATCAGCAGTCGTGAACCGTGTTGCGCAAACCAAGCTTTCCACGCGGGATCAGGCTGATTGATGACTGGGGAGGGGTAAGATGATTTTTCCATAATGTGGTCAACTGTATGCCTTATTGGCGCTGATGCCGATTACATTTGTTTGATATTTTTCTGATTTGAAATGATTTGGGTAAAATGGCTGAGCGGAGCCTGCTTGCGCTAGGAGGGATGCGCTCAGAGGCGATGATGCGGATCCGGCAGCGGTTGGGAGGGTCTTCGCCCGTGTCTAGGTAGAGCAAGGAGTCGAAAAAAATGGACAAGTCGGGCTAGAGCTGATAATCCGGTGGAACGGACAATGACTTGGGTCTCCCTCCCTACTCCTTAGTTCGTCGTAAAATTCTGCAATTACCCCCTCATGAAAAACCGCCATCCTAGACCGACTTCTGCCCTAGCGTTAATTCTCACGTTCGCTCCCTTGGTGCTCCATGCGGCAGTGGATACGATTATTGCGTCCGGTGACCCTACGCTGGGTGCCACTGGCTCGACCCCGAATTGGGGCACGGCGGCAAATTGGAGTTTGACTGCGCTGCCTGGTGCGAGTGATAACGTTGTCATCAGCTATGGCGGAGCGACTGCGGCAGGAGTTGACATTCGCGGCTCATCGGTGCCTGGAGGGGCGGCTACGATTCAGGATCTGGCTTTCACCGGTGCTGGGACGGGGACGGTTACCTTGCAAAACAATAGCACTGGCAGCGCGATGACGCTGACGCTGAACGGCGGTCGGGGGGCTGGGACTCCACTGATTTCGACGGCCGGGTATGGGGTCATCATTCCTCTGAACGGGCCCGGCACCGTGCAGCCCTTGACGCTCCAGCTTGCGGCCAGTGGCAGCATAGATGTGGGTGCTGGGGGACTGACGATCGGAGCGATTCTTTCTGAAACGGGTGGGGCCCGCGGTCTGAACAAAACCGGGGCCGGAACCCTGACTCTGAGTGGTGTGAATACGTTCACCGGAGGGCTGACTCACTCTGCGGGCATCCTGCGCGCGACTACGAATGCGGCAGCGTTGGGGGCGGGGACACTAACGCTGGCTGGGGCTGAGCTGCAGTTGGCAAACAACACGGCGTTGGCTTTTAATCGGAACACGACGGTCACTGCCAGCACGACCATTAAGAGTGACCGCATTGCCAGTGGCGCAGGAGTGGTGCATACGCTGGGCACCTTGAGTATTGGTGCGCAAACGTTGACGATTTCCCCCGGAGCCCTGAGCACGGGAGCCACGGCGGGGATTGCCTTTGGCGCGACGACGCTCACGGGCGATGCCATTTTCTCGGTCTCCACCAATGCGCTGCTGAACCTTGGAACGACGAACGTGGGATCGAATCTGCTGACGTTGACCGGCGCAGGCCCAACTACTGTGGCGGGCGTCACGAGTTCCGGGGCGGCAAATGTGGCGGTGACGGGCGGTGGGGCGGCCACGATTGGGGCGATTACGAGTGTTGGAGCTTTGAATTTATCAGTTAGTGGTGCCGGTATCGCGACGCTGAATGGCGTGAACAATGTGGGCACGGGCGGATTAGTGAGAACCGGAACTGGGCGCTCCATTCTGTCTGGGGCCAGCACGTTTAACACTGGTGCGACTTTAAATGCTGGGATCACGGAGGTCACCAACAATGGCGCGCTAGGAACGGGGGCTACAGTGGTAAACACGGGTGCCACTCTGGAACTTAATTTGGCGGGGTCCCTGCTCACGGCCTCTTCCATCACTGCGAATGCGGGTGGTCGTGTAGCGGTGAGAGGACTGACGACGAATAGCAACGTCACGCTGGCTGGAGGGATTCTGGGAACGCGCAGCACGGATGTGGGGACGTTCGCAGGGGCGGTGAATGTGACTGCAAATTCTTCGGCTGAAATTATTAGCTACACCACGCCGACCAGTAATCAGAGTATCACCATTGCAGGGAAACTGTCTGGTTCCAGTGCCTTGGCCATCAACGGCGGGGTGACCGCCAATGCTGGCTTGAAAGCATTGATCCTGACAAACACGACGAATGATTTCAGCGGAGCCTTCAATGTCGCTTCCGGTCAGCGTTTAAGCAGCGTTCCGGCCACAACTGGCAAGACCCTGGGCACTGCTGCGGTAAATTTAACGAACGCCTTTCTGCGCCTCAACGACAATGGGACCGGGGTGGATGGCATCTTGGCTTATGGTAACAACATTTCTGTAATAACGGCGGGCACGCTCGACCTGGATCGGGTCAGTGGCGTCAACACCGGCAATACGTTTGCCCTCGGGAGCCTAACCAGCGGAGCGGCCAATCTAACGATCAATGGAGGGAATGGTTATAAAGCAAGTTTCACGGGCGCTACTTTAACGGGCAACACGACCATCACCAATAATAATGGGGTCTCCATTCTGGGAGCGGTGACGGGCGGATTCACGCTGACGAAAGCCGGGGCCGGAACCCTGACTCTGGCTGGGGCCAATTCCCACGGAGGCACCACGATCAGTGGCGGCGGATTAAATCTCTCCGGATCGTTGACTGGTGGGCTTGCGCTGGGATCGGCCACCACCTTAACAGGCGCGGGTTCCGTCGCTGGCACGACCACGGTGGCGAATACCGCCGTGCTTAATCCTGGGGCCTTGGGCAGTGGCACGTTTAGCACGGGTGGACTTACTTTTGGCGCTGCGGCCACGGATATCGCCACGGTTAATTTCACCACCAATGCCTCACCGGGAAATATCAATGTGACTGGCGTTGGCGGCTTGGTGGCCAATGGAGGCGCGGGCACGGTGTCCCTACAGTTGCTCTCCACCCTGCCAGCGGTCGGTTCACATACCATCATCGACTATGACGGAGCCATTGGCGGCACGGGCTTCTCGGCCTTTACTTTGGGCACATTGCCCAATCCGCGGATCGTGGCCTCGTTGGTTGATAACACCGTGGCTAAGCGCATCGAGCTAAATGTCACGGCGGTGGATGCGCCACGTTGGAGCGGTGGCGTCAGCGGGGAATGGAGCACGGCGGTGCTTGGAGGCGTAAAGAATTGGAACCTTGTGGTGGGCGTCGGTTCGACCGATTACATCACCGGAGACAATGTGCTCTTCAACGACAACATCGCGCTCGGCGGCACCACGAATGTGCTTCTAAATGTCGGAGACGTCACACCTGCTAGTGTGGTTTTTGACAACAGCATTCCTTACAGCCTGAGTGGTTCCAAGGCGATCCTGGGGACCACCGGATTGGTGAAAACCAACTCTGGAACGCTGACGATTAGCAATACGAATAATTTCACCGGACCTGTTAGCATCAGCACGGGCACTGTCAGTGTGAGTGCATTGGCGGACGGTGGCGTGAACAGCCCTTTGGGTGCAGGCACGACCATCACCCTGGGCTCGGGTGGGGCTCTGGAATTCAATGCTGCGTCCGGCAGCACGAATCGCCCCATTAACACGAACGCTGGTGGCGGGAAGGTGAAAATTAGCGGAGGGTCTGCGGTCACGCTTGCTGGGGCCATCACGACGGCAGGGGGAGATTTCACTCTAGATAACGGAGGCAGCGGAACCATCTCTGGAGCCATCGGGGGGACGAACGCCGCTACGCTCACGGGGACTGGCAGCACGATCGTTTCTGGCAACATCACGGTTCCCCTCACGAAGACTGGAGCGGGAACAGCAACGCTTACGGGGGCTGCCAATGCTCCGGCTACCACGCTCATTTCTGCGGGAATTCTCCAGGTTGGCAACGGGGTTGCGGCTGGCAGCACTGGCACGGGCGTCATCACTAACAATGCCACCCTCGCCTTCGATACTCCTGCGGCAGGCGTTGTGGTCGCGAATCAAATCGTTGGTTCAGGAGGATTGACCAAAACGGGAGCCGGGAACACGACGCTCAGTGGGGCCTTAAATAATACTTACAGCGGAGTCACGACCGTGAACGGAGGGACGCTGGTGCTCTCCAAGACCAGCGGCATCAATGCCATCGGAGGCGATCTGGTGGTGGAAACCGGAGGAACCGTGGCGTATGGCACGACCGCTGGCCAGTTGCAGGATCACATTCCCGACACGGCCAGTATCACGATCAACGGCGGCACCTTTGGATCGGGCGTGGGAAATACCTTGGCGGCTCCCACGGTTGGCGTCAGCGATACCGTTGCGAACGTGACGGTAAACAGCGGATCTTTTATCAGCGGGCGTGGAGCGGTCGTCAGCGTGGTGCCAACTCCATTTACCGTGACCGGAGAGTTTAAGCTGCTCGGTGGCACGGCTCAGGTTTCCCGCGGCGGAGAGCTGGCGGCCAATAAAGTAACCATTGCCAACAGCGCAATTAGTCTGGATGGCGGCAGTGGCACCGCGTCCCAGGAAAGCAGGCTGGAGGTAGGCGCAGGTGGGCTCGCCTTGACCGCAGGCACGATCAATCTGAATGCCGGTCCCAGCGCCATTGTGGCCGCCTCAGTAGGTAGTATCGTGAAACTGTTGGGCGACGTTACTTCCTCCGGTAGCAGTAGCTTTGTGCGGCAGAACGCAGCGACGGTTGGCCCCAAGGCGGTAATTGACCTCAATGGAGGTAACCGAAATTTCGATGTCACCGCAGGCACGCTTGAAGTCGGTAATGCCCTGGCTCCCATCGTCGTGCAAAACGGTGGCCTGACCAAGAATGGAGCCGGAACCATGAGCCTGAGCGGCATCAACACCTACGCTGGAGACACGATCATCAATGCCGGAACGCTCGCCTTGGGGGCCAACGCTTCGATTCTAGCATCTCCGAATGTGATCGTGAAGGCTGGGGCCATTTTCGACACCAGTGCAATGGCGACCGGCTTTCTCTTATCGAGCATTCAAACGCTGAGTGGCACGGGTATCGTGAACGGCATGGTTTCCACCTCGTTAGGCTCCAAACTTTCTCCAGGGGAAAGCCCCGGAACGCTCACCATCAATGGGAACCTAAACGTCGTCGCCTCCGTGACGCCAGTGGGCACCGGGGTCATGCTCTTCGAACTGGACACGCCGGCCACCAGTGATCGGATTCAACTTGGTTCCACGGGCACCCTGAGCATCGGGGCTGGATTCTTGGAATGGGATGATTTCACATTCACCCACACGGGAGCCTTCGCCCCTGGTGTGTATAAATTGTTCGACACCTCCCAGCCGATTTTGGGGACCTTGGGAACGAACGTCACGGGCAACATAGCAGGCTACGATGGCACCTTGTCCTTGGGGAGCGGGGACACCGCAGTCTTGTTGACGGTCGTGGTCCCCGAGCCTGCTAGCATCGGTTTACTGGTGCTGTCCGCCGGGCTGCTGGTCCGCCGCAGACGCGCCATGCAGGGCTAACCGGTAGCCGTCAGCAAATCAATCCGGAGGGGCCATTTTCGAATCCTTCCTCCGCCATCCCGCTAGCACGAAACCAGCCACGATCAGCAGGGCTGCGAGGATTAGTTCAGGATCACCCGCTGCATTCCCAAAGTGATTCACTCGGGCGGACCAAGAGGTCCACATCCAGAGGCCCAGAAATACCAGTGCTCCAGCCACCGGGAGACGGTGCCACCGCCTCTGTGGCCAGACGGTTGCCACCAGCCAGATGACAGCAATGATCGCGATGCGCGATCCAGGAAACTGACCGCCATCAATCAACGCCGGTCGCACACTGGCCCAATCGGACAGTTGCAGCGCGAGTTTCCCGCCGTCACGCGCAAAGACCGCTCGGCCAACCGGACTCATGGCCGTAACCGGGCGATCCACTTTCGTTTTGGGATCATTTGGGGCCAATGCCACCCAGACGTGGCTCAGGTTGCCCTGTAGGTGAGCGGTAGTGAAACCCCTCGCTCGCAGCAGACTGGCGGCCAGCACGGCTTGTCCATCGCAGTCTTCCACGCGCTTTTCCAACACCTCGGCCACGGTGGGCCAGTAATCGATGTTGCCCCAGGTCACCCAATCGAAGCGATAGGAAATGTTCTTGTAAACCCATTGCTGCACGAGCTGCATTTCCTGCGTTGGTGGGCAGTTTGGCGGGAGTTTGGCATCGATTTCCGCATTGATTGGCGCCAGCGCAGGGAGGGTTGGATCGATCAATGCATCCCAGTCCTGTAAATGACCGATCTGCCGCAGGGTAAGATCGAGCCGAGGATAGAGCACGAACAGCGTGGCGGCCAAGGCCATGGCAAAGCGCGCAGTCCAGCGGACCATGCGGGTCCACCAGCGGGGAAGTTCGGTGCGAGGGAGTTGGCTTGGAGTAGCGGGCGTCATGGCTAAGTTTGGCACGAAACTGGTGAACCTACGGAAACTCGAACGTGGTTGCGGCTGTCTCAGCCGCAACAGGATTTCGCTGCGGCTGAGACGGCCGCAACCACGTGCTAAAGTTGTCCTGCTGTGCATCACATTTGTTTGTGAATTTTTGGATTTGAAATCAGTTGCATCTAGTGGCGATGTTACGCCACGTCTAAGGCAGTTCTTGCAACCAGACAGAATCCCCCTTTTGGCGGCAACCAACCCAACTTACTATCTCACATGAATCTCACGAAAACAGCTTATGGCACCTGGAGTGGTGGCAAATACATGCATTTTGGCGAAGCGCTGGATGATGCGCGTTTCATTGCGGCCATTCAGTTAGCGTATGAGTCTGGTATTCGGACCTTCCTGACGGCTGACGTTTATGGCAATGGTCGGGCGGATGAGTTGCTGGGGCAGGCACTGAAGGGGATTTCACGGGATTCCTACAGCTTGGCGGTGGGCTTGGGTCACGATTTCTATGACGGCATCCGCAATGGTTCGGCGGGATATCCTCGCTTCACAGACCCAACGCTGCGCGGGCCGGAGCAATATGCGGAATTTCTGAATCGAGCGGCTGAGAAAAGCCTGGCCCGCTGCGGCACGGATCATTTTGATCTCGTGATGCTGCATAATCCGGACGAAATCGGTTACACTAGTGAAGCGGTCTGGAAGGCCATGGCCGGGCTGAAGAGCACTGGCCTGACCAAGCAACTCGGCATCGCCCCTGGCCCAGCTAATGGCTTTACCTTGGACATGGTGAAATGCTTCGAAGAATTCTGCGAATTGATCGACTGGGCCATGATCATTCTCAACCCGCTGGAGCCTTGGCCCGGTCAGTTGGTGTTGCCAGCGGCGGATCGCTTTGGCGTCAATGTCCTGACCCGAGTGGTGGATTACGGCGGTGTCTTCTGGGATGATGTGAAAGCCGGCCACGGTTTCAAGCCGGGAGATCACCGCACCTATCGTCCCCAGGGTTGGGTTGAACATGCCAACGAGAAGGCCGATAAAATGCGCGAGATCGCCAAGAAATACAATTTATCCATGATCCAATTTGCCAGCCTCTGGAATCTGGCGCAATCTCCCGTGGAAAGCGTCGTGCCCACCTTCATCCAAGAAGCAGGCGAAGGCGCCCGCAGCATCGAAGATAAGATCAAGGAAATTGCCAACCTGCCCGCAGTGAACCCGCTCACGCCAGAGGATGTCGAAGCCGTCCGCGTCATCGGTGATAACACCGGCTGTATGGCCCTCAAAGGAGCCAGCAAACGCCACGAAATCAGCACTCGTCCGGACGAATGGGCCATGCGCGAAGATCTCGTCGGCGTGGCGCAGCGCTGGGAACTGGGAACAGAGTGGTAGGGCGGTATCCCTAACCTAGTTGCGTGTGTTGCCGCGGTTTTGAACCGATCCTTGCAGCTCACTGCGCCATCATCGGAGCGGGCACGAGGAAGGCGTGTTGTTCCAGCAGACTCTTGGCTCCATTCCAGGTGAGATAGGGCATCAGGTAAACGAACATCGCATAAACTAACGCCACTGGCAAAATAGCGGTGCGGGCCATCCATCGGCTAACGGGATGGCGCGGTTGTTCGTGACGCAGGGAGCGGCTCATGGCCCAGCCGGTGAGGAGTCGGGCGGGGAAGATGAAGATGACGAAGACGAGGCTGGGCAGAAACGCCAACTCGGCGGGGGTGAGTTCTATTTTCAGTAAATACAGCGGTAGCGCAAACAGCAGGCTGGAGAACAACGCGATCCAGTAGGCAATGGGCGCGCGGCAGAAGAGCTTGCGGATTTCCCGCAGTTCGAACATGGCGGAGAAACGGCCCGTGCGCGCAAAGTGCGTTTGCAGGAAGGGCAAGTGCATGGAGGTAAGCACGAGCAACAACACGCCCGGCAGAGAAACCAGCGCGCCTGCTTTCGGCGGCAAGGTGGTGGCAAATAGCAGGATCCCCACGGGCACGATAAGCCAGGCCAGCGCTCCGAAAAATCCCCGCAGGCCGAGCCAGAAATAGTAGGGCAGGCGCAGGCCAACGATGTGCTTGCTCACGGCTTCATTTGCTTTCCGATACTTGTCAGGACTCCGCAACCAGCGCCAGAAGCGCAGCGGAGCAGGCCAGAGGAAGTGGCGCAGTTTCCCGCCCCGCAGGCACGCCCAAGCGATGTGCCACAGCGTGAGAAATGTCAGCACGATTAATCCCAGCCGCCAATGATGGGTCACTGGGCTGTCAGGCGCGATGAGATTCGCATCCTGCCACATGCCAGAAACGTAGCGCACAGGCCACAGGACTAACCAGGTTCCGGCCACGAAACTTCCGAGCACGGAAGCTTTCCGCACGCCGACAAATCCGTCCCGCAGTCGACCCGTGGTGGCCACGCGCCCGCTCACATGCAGCAAGTAGCCAAGGCTCAGGAAATTGAGTAGCGGGATGACCGACAGGATCGCCAGACCCAACACTAACGAGAAACATCCGAAGACCCAGTCGGCCATGGAAAAGAATCGACCAAAGAACCAAGGGACAGCCCGACTCACTGCGCGGACCTGGGCGGGCAGGGGCGGAGGAACGGATTTGGCTTCCAAAAGCATCGTGCCGGAAAGTGCAATTTCCTGATTCATAGTCGTTCGCTTAGGCTCCTAGTTCCTTGATGATCCGACCTTCACTCAGGGTAATGGGACGGCCGATGGGGGTGATGACTTCTTTGGTGTGATCGATTCCCATCAGGCTCTGCACGGTGGCGTGGAGATCTTCCACCCGGACCGGATTGCTAGGATCTTTCTTTTCACCCGTGGGGTCGGTTTCTCCGATCACGCGGCCTCCGGCAAAGCCGCCGCCTGCGACTAACATGCTGAAGCCTGTCGGCCAGTGGTCGCGTCCGCCGACCACATTGATGTTCGGGGTGCGCCCGAATTCACCTCCGCAGACGACAATAGTATGCTCCAGCAGTCCGCGTTGTTTCAATTCCTTGATGAGCGTGGCATAGGCCGGGTCGAGCACGGCTACCTGTTTGCCCTGACCTTCCAAATTGTTCGCATGCGTGTCCCAACCATTGAGGGTGATTTCCACACAGCGCACGCCCGCTTCGATTAAGCGCACCGCTGCCAGACAGCTCCGGCCAAAGGATGTGTCACCATAGGCCTTGCGTTCTGCGGTGGGAACTTTGCTGACATCGAAAGCCTTCAACTGGTCTGAGGTCATCAATTTGCGCGCCTTGTCCATGGTGGCTAAATGCAGCGTCTGCTGATCCAAATCAGTGCGGCGGCCTTTGGCAAACGCTCGCTCAACAACACTCAGTCCATCCAGGCGATGATCTTGGCGTTTGCCTTCCACTGGCGCGCGCACATCCGGCACGGGGTTCAGCGGATCGCCTATTTGAAACGCATCATACTCCGCTCCAAGGAAGCCGCCACGGGCGGGCCATTGGTTGGGCATGATGGAGACGTGCGTCGGGATTTCGATCTTCGCATCCGGCAGTTCATGGCAAATGATGGATCCGATGGAGGGATGCACCAACGTGGGATTGGGACGATAGCCTGTCTTGATATTGTAGAACGCGCGCTCGTGATCGCCCTCCAGACTAACCATGGATCGAATCACGGAAACGTCCTGCATGACGCTAGCCGTCTGCTCCAAGCCGGGGGCGAAATTCACTCCCTTAATGGCGGTGGGGATCGCTCCCAGCCCGCCTGCGATCTTGGATCCCGGATGCGGATCGAAGGTGTCCAACTGGCTGGGCGCCCCGCCCATCCACAGCATAATGACGGAGCGGGCGGGCTTGCCCTTGGGGGCTTGCTCCGCTTCCACGGCCAGTAAATCGGCCAACGGGGTGAGCCAACTGGCGCTCAGGAGGCCCATGCTTTTGAGTAACGAGCGACGTGAGAAATGCGCTGCGCTGCCACAGGCTTGAAATGGATCGTGCGGGTGATTCATAAGGCGGTGTCGGTTAGTGGTTCCAGGAGAATTCGGTGGCATTCATCAGTGTCCAATAGAGGTCGGCCATCATGTCGGGTTTCTGATTTTGCTCCACGTTCAATTTATCGATGAAATAGGCGACTTCCTCCGGTGTGGGACGACGGCTGAAGACAGCCAAGTAGGCGGTTTCCACGGCGGCGGTATTATCCGGTGCCACCGTCGCAATGCGCGTGGAAGCGTTGAACAGCGGATTGGGTTTCACGTGATCTTGCACCGCATTGCCATTCATCATCAGCAATCGTTGCGGGATGGTGCCGCTCTGGCTGCCGAATTCATCCTCTCCGAAATCCCCGTAGCGCTTCAAGAACTCACCCGTGTCGGCTTGCCGTTTGAGGCGGTAAAGAATGTGGGTTTCCGCGTCCAACGTTGTTAGTGACGATGCTTGAATCAAACTGCCAGCCATCTGTTCTGGTCGGAGTCGTGTCAGAGGAAAGGTTGCCCAGTGATCTTCCGCCAGTTCCGTCTGCGGCTCGGCATCGTTGCTAGAGCGACTGTCCACTTGGAAGACTTGCGTGCTCGCCACGAGGCGGATCAAGCGTCGTAAATCACAACCGTGCTGGGTGAAATCCTCGGCTAGGATTTCCAAAGCCGCAGGGAATGGTCCCTCCAGCGGAATGCTGTCCACCGGCGTAACCAAGGGCCGATTAAACATCAGGGCCCACACGCGATTCACGATGGCGCGGGCGAACGGACGGTTCCCTGGAGCTGTGACCCAGGTTGCGAGACGCTGGCGAGAGTCGCCTGCATCCGGCACCAATTCAGGCGACCATGGGACCACGGCGGGCACCACTTCCGGTTCCTTCTTTTTCAGGAAACGATATTCGTAAGGATGCTGCGGGTCGTCCTGTAGTCCTCCTAACGCCATTTGCGCAGGGCCAAAAAATGCGGCCAAGCGATGGAAATCCTGCTGTTTCCAAGTGAGGTCCAGTTTGCCGTCGTGGCATTCAACGCAATCCATCCGCACCCCAAGAAACGCCCGGCTAACCCGCGCTGCGAGTTTGGCTTTGTCCGGTCCTCTGTCTGGAATCACCGTGGCCGTGACGAAATTCACTTCCGGATGGGTCGTCCAGACGCCTTTGGCATCGATCATTTCGCGCACGAGTTGATCGTAGGGTTTGTTGTTGGTCAGAGCCGCACTCAACCATTCCACCAACCGCCGACGGCGGTAAACAATGAATGGTCCATCGTCCACGCCCACGAAAGCCCGCGCGAAACGTTCTGCGAAATAGTCACTGAAGCGCTGATCCGAGAGCAGATGAGAAATCCACCACGCCACCTGATCCGGCTCCGGTTGGGCTTCCAGCGCGCGGATCTCCTGGACCGACGGGAGAGTTCCTGCGAGCGACAACGCCAGGCGTCGCGCCACGGTTAGATTCGGAGCAGGCTCCGCAGCTTTCAGGGCATTTGCTTTCCATTCCTCCTGAAACGCGGAATTTACCTTGGCCACCGTTTCCTGGAACCCGGCATTCGATTCCTTAACCTGCGGTCCGGATTTCCCCACCAGTGGATGTGGCGACCACAATCGCCCAATCGCGAGGCACGTTCCGGTAACAATGACGGCTAGGAAAACTCCATTTCTGAGCCATTCAAGACACTTGTGTTGCAGCAGGAAATTTTTCATTTGGGTGGATACGGGTATTTCATCCGTGGTCTTTCACGATGGCATGAAACTGGAAAAAATCGAGGAAGTTTGTGTCCTCGATCGAGCGCTTGGCGACGGCTCGCTCCTCTGTGCGAAGAATCGCCCGGCAGTTGCTCCCCGCCGCAGACTGCCTGCTGCACCACCCTACTTTTGATGCACATCCACGCTGAACTGACTGGCACTGGGACGCGGCACTTCCCGCTGCGGGGCAGAAGCGGTGGACGAAACTGTGCCCGGGAGCGCACTGGGTTTGATGACCCAGGTGGGGGTGGTGGCTTCGGTTGGTTCATCGGCCAAACCGGCTTGGCGCAGGAGGAGAGAGGCTTGCTCGGTGTTGCCCAGCGTTTTGTGGACCGCAGCCAGGTTACGCCACGTTTGGCAGAGGTCTTGATAACCTTCGTTGGTGGCGGGGTTGAACAACGTTTGCCGAATGGCTAGCGCTTGTTGATGCGTGGCCAGGGCTTCGGTAAATTTCTCCTGGCTATATTGCAGCACGCCGAGGTTATTCAGGACGGCGGCTACTTCGGTGCTCTCGTTTCCCTTCAGTGTGCGAAAGGCTTCCACGGAGCGCTGATAGTGCTGTTCCGCTGCTGGCAGGGCTCCGCTTTTCTTGTCCAGCATGCCAAGATTGTTGGAAACACTGGCTCCCAGATCGGATTGGAAGAATCCCCCAACGGTAGCCATGGCGAGACTTTTCTCATACCATTTCCTAGCTTGATCCTCTTTTTCCCAACGATCATAAAGATAGCCCAGGCTGGAAGCAACGTTGGCGGCCAAGATCGGCCGCGGCTTGAGTCGATGATTGGCGTTGGCGTCCTCAATGCGGAACATAGCTTCACGCAGAAGCGATTCTGCGCGCGGGAAATCCTGGGACTGCACACGCAATTCCGCCAGGGTATGCAGGTGATCTACCAAGAGTTCGAGTTTTCCTTCATCCAGGTTCGCGACTCGACGCGCATACTCCACCGCTCGAGTGACGGAGGCGATTTGATTGCGGAGTGATGAGTCGAGCGGTTCGGCCATTCGGTGGAGAAATTCAAGAATTCAGTTTCAAGAGGCAAATATCAGTTGGTTTACTGAAATCTGCAATCTTGCATCTTGCAACTCTTGAGCGTTAGGGGAGAACCCTAGATCGCGTCCTTATAGGATTGGGAGAGATCCGCCACGCTGTTGCGGGCTTCGGCCATTTGATCGCGAGTGACGCCATTGTTTTGATACCAATGGGTGTAGGCGTTGTTTTCAAACATGATGTCGAACTGATCCACCAAGCGGTCGAAAACGCTGGAGATGCCTGTGTGATTCACCAGGGCCAAGCCGCTGCTGGCATAGCCTTCCGGCGGGGTGTCGGCCACGCCAATCTTGATGCCGGTGGGCACGTAGGTGGCGAAATTCAAGCTCTTGCGGATGGCGGCCATGTTTTCGTCGATTTCCTTCTGTTTTACGTCGCCCCGGAACAAGGCGCAGGCCGCTAAATAGACATTGTTCTCGAAATCGATGGCGCAGGCGAAGTTGTCGGGATTGAAGGTTTCACGAGCCAGGTCCGCAAAATTAGTGCGCACCAGCCCTTCATTTCCCGTCGTCCGCATGGGGGCAAAGCTGGGGCAGAGGAAGTGGTTGGTGGGGAAGGGCACCAAGTTAGTGACAAACTCACCCAAGTCCGTATTCAAGCGGCCGGGGAAACGCAACGATGCCGTGACGGAGGACATGATGAGGCCCACGATCTGGTTCAGATCCATGTAGGTGGGGCTGCGGCTGAGTTTCGTCTTGGCGATGCGGAAGAGCGCTTCGTTGTCCAGCACGATGGAAATATCCGCGTTATCCTTGAGCTTGGCCAGGGTTAGGATGGAGTTGTAGGGCTCGATCGCGCTATCGGAGATCAGAGCGGAAGGGGCCACGGAGAAGGTGAAAATTTTCTTCTTGGGGAACCGTTCGCGCAGACGCTCTACGATCAATGATCCGAGGCCGGAACCGGAGCCACCGCCGATGGAATGCGTGACCATGAACCCTTGCAGGGAAACGGTCTTTTCCACGGCATCATCCACCAAATTCATAATCTGATCGATGACGCGCTCGCCTTCGACATGATAGCCACGCGCCCAGTTGTTGGCGGCCCCGGGGAGCTTTTTAACGATCTGACCCTGGTCGAAGAGTTCGCCCATATCGCCTTGTTCGATCCGGGAAATCACTCCCGGCTCAAGGTCAACGAGGATGGCGCGGGGGACAAATTTGCCATCGCGCACGCGATTGAAGAAGACTTCCTGGTGAGTGTTGTTAGCGGCTTGGGGGCCGGCAGGGGTGCCATTTGGCTTCAGACCGTGTTCTTTTAAAATCAGGCGCCAGAAGCGATCGGCAATTTGATTTCCGGTTTGGCCGACGTGAATGCTGAGGATTTCTCTCATGGGAGTTGGTTAAGTAAGTAAGTAGGTAAAATGAGAGGGTGAGGACTAGAGGCGTTTCTTGGCGACGAGGTCACGCAGGGAAATGGTCTTCACATCTGCCCCAGGATCCACTGTTTGGGGCGCGGATTCGGCGGGGGCGGCATAGACTGGAGCCGCCACTGGGGCTGGAGCGGGCGTTGTTTCCGTGGCCAGCATGTTATCCGAGCGGCCCGTGGTGGAGGCCGCGCTGGTGGGCATAGCTTTGCGAGCTTTACTGGCACCCGAGGATTCCGCCCGCTTGTAGGATGTGAGCAGATCTCCCACGGCTGCGCGGATGGCGGTGATAAGCTCCTCGGTCATGCCCTCTTTGAGATACCAATTCAAGAAGGCTTTGCGTTGATAGAGCTTATCGAAGTTGGTGCAAATGCGCTCCAACACGCGGGCGATTTCCGTGTTGTTCGCCAACATGGTGGTGGATTTCCGGTGGGAAATGCCGGGAGCTTCGACGTAGCCGATCTTGAAGGCGGTAGGAATCCAGCTGGTGAGAGGGATGCGCTCGCGCATGGCGGCCAGGGCGGCATCGGCGTTTGGTTTGTCGTCCATGACCCCGCGGTAGAGCACGGCGGCGGCCATGTAGCGGCCTTCGGAAGGTTTGCAGGCAGCAAAGAAACTGTCATCGGAGAAGAGTGCGTTGATCATTTGCTCCGCACCGATTTCCTCGAACTTGCTCTGCTCCGGCGGGGTCAGCGGGGCGAAGCTGGGAGTGAGGAAATGCAGTCCTGGGAGCGGGACCAGATTGGTAATCATTTCCCGCATGGAAATTTCCACGGTGAGGAATCCGGTGAACCGCATGGAGGCCGTGATGCCGGTAAGCACTTCTGTGATCAGGGCATTGAGGTCGTCCAGACTCGGTTCCTCGATATTCCAACGTTCGTGCGCGAGGCGGACTAACGCTTCGTTGTCGAAGACGATACAGGCATCGGCAGACCGTTTCAGGATGTCGAGCGCGAACACGGTGTTGTAAGGCTCGGTGACCACGCTGGATACCTGCGGACTTGGGAGAATGGCTGCGCTGAAAATGGGGATTTCGGGATATTTTTGTTTGATGCTCTCGATGAGTAAACAGCCGAGACCGGATCCGGTGCCACCGCCGAGGGAGTGCAGGAAGAGGATCCCGCCCACATTGTCACATTTGCTTACTTCGCTTTCCAAGCGGCCGAGCACTTCGTCGAGTAACTCGCGGCCTTCGCCCACGTAACCGACCGCAAAATTTCCGCCCGCGCCTTCGGTGCGGTGGATGATGTTGGCAGGATTGAAAAGCGAGCCGCTGGTGGCTTTCAACTCCTGGAGCACGCTCGGTTCCAAATCCACCATGATCGCGCGGGGAACGTAGGACACGGTGCTTTGATCTCCGAGTTTGCTGAAGAATCCGTTAATACAACCCTTAGGCTCCTGACCTTCGAGGGCTTGGCCAGTGGTGAAGTCAATGCCATGTTCCTGGCAGACGGCTTTCCAGAAACAGGCACCAATTTGGATGCCGGCCTGGCCTACGGAAATAACGATATTGTTGTTAACTTTCATTGGTCGGAGTGAGGTTTGGGAATGCGAAAGGAATGGGGGGTGAGTTCTCGATGAGTCAAACGTAAACAAGAGCGGCAGATGTTCAAGCTATGCCTTCGGAAGTTTTTAGATTTCAGTTTTCTTTCGGGCTATCGGTTCCGAATGGTGATGGTGCGGGGGCGGCTGCTGAACAGCCGATCGGAAGTGGTCAATCGGGCGAGATCGATGTTTAGCGTGGGGGCGCCGAAGTCGTCCATGGGAAGGTCTTCCAGAGGTTCTTCGGCCGCCGGGGAGTGTTCTGTTTCCGCTAGGGCGTCTGGCGGAAGGGTAATGGACGGAGTTGGGAGTGGGGCCGGTTCCGGTTGCCAGGCGGCGGCAGAAAGAGAAATACCGCTAACGCTAGGGGCTCTTCCGGCAGGCTGCGGTTCAGGCGTGGTTACTGCGGGCTTGACGGCCTCGGGCTTTGGCGTGCTTTCAAAGCGCCAAGTCACTAAGCCGGTCGTGCTCGGCGGGAAACTCTTAGGCTCGTAAGGGGCGGTGGTGGCAGCCAGATCGGTTGAAGCGGGTGCGGTTGCTTCCTGCAGCAATGCCTCCGTTGGGAATGGCGCTATTTGCATGTTGGAAGCGGGAATCGGGTGGGGGAGTGCTGGGGAAATGAGTGGTTCCAAGTCGGCGGAGTCAGCGCGCTCCCGGAAAAGTTTAAAGCCTTCAGTTGGTGCCTTGGGGCTGTCTGGAGGATAGTGCGCACCGTTCACTTGAGGTGTTTCCGCTGACGGAATTCCCGCAACAGCAACGATTTCTGAAGCTTTTTCCATTTCCGAAATCTGGTCTGCTGACAGGGCGACCGATTTAAATTGAGCAGCGATCGCGCCCGGAGAGGAAGCGGGCAATGCCGCTGGCATGGTCGTTGCGCAAAGCGGGGGCGCGTCTTGCCTCTCGGCATCGACCGCTGAAGGTGCAGCTTCCACTATTAAAACCGAATCAAGGGCCACCGCCGAAATTTCGCCTGCCATCTGGTCATTAATCTGCGGTTCCCATGGCTCGGGTTCCATGGCCATGATCGGGGAGGCTAGCTCAATGGTTTTAACCTCCGTAATCAACTGATTAACAACGGCTTCCACTGGTTCGATCGGCTGGTGATGCGAGATTGGGGGACTTCCCACAACTAGGGAATGACCATTAAGATAAGGCTGCGTTGGCTCCACCGGCTGGCTGGGGGCTGCGGGCATGGCTGCTGCAACTGCTGGGGCCTCAGCGGCTGGCTGTATCTCTTGCGGCAAAGTCGGGGCTGTTCCTGACAGATCTTGCTCATTCGGTAGTGTCGAAATTTCCGTCGCAGGAGCAGTTGGCATCTCTGCGAAAATGGAGACCAGTGCTGCGATTGCATCGCTTTCTGGAGCAGTAATAACTTCCGGAATCTCCAGATTCACAGCGGGTTGCACGTTCTCAGGCGGCGGATTCAGGGTTGGACTTTCTGGTTCAGGCTTTTGAGGGGCAGGATGTCCTTCCCCGTTGATGGCAGCTCTGGAAATGAAATTCATCACACCGCCCCGTTGACCCAGCGCCTTCAGAAAAGCCACGGGCTCCAAGACTGGTTCGCGACCCGCAGCAGCCTGGGCTTGTTGTTTAAGAAATTTCACTAATTCCGCAGGCAAGTGCCCGTGCTGCTCCAACCCTGCGGCTCCGCCCGCCATTTCCACGGCCAGCAGGGCGAAGGCATCGTTAAATTGTGTCTCCTCCGCCCGGTCCGGATCAATCCCCGCAGGCCAGGGATTCGTTACAGAGTTCAAGGAAGCGTGGATCCGAACTTTAATCAGGTGACTTGGCCAATGCGATACCGTCATTCGACACCGCTCCGCTAAAGTCGATTCATCGCAATCATCCCGGAAAACGCAGCGTATGGCAGAAGATTTCACCGAAGGAATTGCTAATCCCAGCGCCCTCGCCTCCTGTTGCGCAGCCTCTACTTGAGTCAGAATGGCGAAGATTTCCCCTGACTGTAATGCACCACGATGTTGCAGGAATTCTCTAAGTGTGAAAGAGTTACGGCACTTTTCTATGTGAAATGTGAAGTGATCACTATTCCAAGTGCTGTGAGGGAATAGCAAGTGTAAGGCCTTCTCAGCGGGGATCTGCGCCAGGCCGTCTGGGGCAGAGGAGAACTGGGGGCGAGGCAGGATTCGTTTCCCTGGCAACGGCAGCAGGAAAACCTGTTCTTTGGTCTTCGTATCCCTGGCGGGACGAGCACTAATCTCGTCAATCACAGAACTGGATTGGGAAAGCAACTCAAACTGCAAGGGATAGAGGTAATCCAATTGACTGGAACCGAAAATTTGCGATAACCACGGCACCGAAAACGGCGGCACATTGAGGGCGTTTGCTCCAGAGTCCGTCGCGAACTGCCGGGCACTGCTAAGCGCGGTGGCCGCATCGGCAAAGGTGAGCGGCATGTTGCCTCCAGTGAAAAAGGCATTCGCCACGAACTGCCGCAAGAGGAAACAACGATCCAGCAGCCGCACCGACTCGACCAAGGGACCGCCCCGCACTGGGCTGATGTGCCCGGTGAGCATTTGATACACCAACTGCCCCAATTCTACCGCCAGCCGTTGCTCGGCGGTATCCTCGCCTGTGCGCACTTCCAATTGGTGGAGACCAAGTTGTCTGATTTGAATCACTCGTTGATATTGAGCGCCTTGCGGGGAGTATATCAACTGAGCACCCGCCAGCGAACAGGCACGAAAGAGTCTTGGTAATGCTTGCAGTCGAGTCAGTTTTGCGAGCAATCCATCGAGTAATTCCAGCGTCGCGCGTTCCGGAATTCCCCCAGTCCGACGTGAGTAATCCGTTAAAATTTCCCCTTCTTCCAAAGCGAGCGTGAAAAACAGCAGTCCATCCATTTGACCTCGTCGAAGCACCCGGGGCACGGAACCACCATTCACGCCCGCCAGTAAAACCAACCGTTCAAACAGCGCCTGCGATTGATCTGCGTTCCAATGTTCACTCGCCGTAAGTAAATTTAGTTCAACGAGTTGTTGGGTCTTGTTATCAAATGCTAGACAAGCTAGCGCATGATCGCCTCCCGTGAACTCCAGCGGATTTCCTGCCGAGTCTTGGGAGATAAAAAAGGTCTCTGTAAGCGAATAATTTTTCATAACAATGGCATCGGGTAAAGCAAAGCAATATTCCGGCAATTAAGTCAAGACATGTAGGATGATTCCTAAAATTTGCAATACAATTTTGCGGTTTTTCGCAATTACCAGAATTTACGAGGTTTTTCGGCGGATAACATTCTTGGAATTTAGTCTGAGTTTAATCGGTTGGGCGAGCCACGCGACTGGCCAACTCCGAAAGTTGTTCCACTGCTTCGGCTAGTTCCGTGGGGGATATCCCCAATTCGGCATACCAATGTTGATAGGCCTTACGCTGAAGTAATTGTGTGGCTTGGCGGGAGAAAATTTCCAATCGGGCCCCGAGATCACCCGCTTCGGTCAACAGGGTGAGGGTTTCGAAGCCGTTGGGGATTCTGTCCGAGGTGATGCGAAACTTGGCTTCGCTGCCGGCCAGGATTTTTGATGTCCCCCAAATGTCCTCGACTTGCCGAGTTCGCAGGAAGAGCGCTGCTCGGGGGATCGATTTTTTGTGACCTGATTTAAGGAGCGCAATGCAGGATTTAACCAATTCAGCGGCGGTCACTAAATTCTTCTTGGGGTTAATGCGTAGCTGTAACGGAGAGAATTGTGGCCAGAAGAAGGTGGTTTTCCCGGTCGATTCTCCGTTGGTTAGGGCTTGGATCCAGTCCGCCAATGAAATCGGAGCGGAATCTCCCCCAGGAAACCGTAATGGACTAGTGAGGCTGCACAATACACTGGATATCAATCGGTTGGGGGCTGTTTCCACTTCTCGAACGGGTAATTTCCAGAGTTTCACGGCCTGTTCCTGGAGGGAGGTAGGGTCGAAAACGAGCGCCAATTGCGTGCACATTTCCACCGCCTGAAGACTCAGGGCGACGTTGTAGGGAGCAGTGACACTGTGGCTGAGGTCCGGATCCGGGATGGGGCACACCGATACGAGGGGGCAGGGTTGGAGCCTGGCCTTCAATCGCCTCAGCAGTTGTTGCGCTAAACCGCCTCCGGTCCCTCCTTCGAGTGAATGCATCAGGAAGACTCCTGAAATGCCGCCGACATCCTGGGAATGTCTTTCCAGAATATTCTCGATTCCGGTGAGCAGCTTCTGGGCGCCTGGGTGCTCGGAGCCAGCGAAAACGTTGGAGCTGCCTTGTTCATCCGTAAAAAACGCTCCGGTGTGGAACAGGTCGGCGTTGAGCGAGGCTAGCTGAGAAATACTCTCGGAGTCGAGGTCGGCAAAAATCGCCCGGGGCACATACTTTTCTGGGCCGTTCATTTGGGGCACGCGCCGGAAAAACCCCTGCCAATTCCCGGTGGCTGCCCCGTAAAGCGCCAATCCAGTCTGAGGGTCGATCCCATGCTCCTGCGCCAAGTCCTGCCACCAACTCCGCGCCATTTTACAACCGGCCGTGCCCAACCCGACCACGAAGTAACCCGCCGGAATTAAATCCATATTCGTCGGCGTTGGAGCGGGCGGTGGTGTGCCCGGAGACCAGCTTGGCAGTGTTTGTAAACTGATCGTCAGCCGACTCCTCGGTCCCAGTGGCAAGCTGGGGTGGAATCCAAGCGCCAAGTGCTGCGGTAGTTCGATCTTTTTCCAACTACCAATGTCCGTGGAAAGTGTTTCAACTGTCTGAAAAGGAACGAGTTGACGATTAATCGAATCTTCGAGTTTCAGCTTGGTGCGCACTCGTTCCATGGCCTCGATGATCTGGGTGCGGGCTGTAACTAGGGCTCCGTCGCCCGACTTTTGGGCTGCTTCCAGGAGCCATTCCAGCCAGCGGGAGACGCCCTCGGCCGCTCCGCTGGGTTTACTGCGGCGTTGTTTTAGTTTCTGCCAGGCTTGGAAGGAGGTGGCAGTGAATTTCTGACCGTCCACCGTGCGCGCTTTACCCTCGCTTCCTTTTAAGAGTTCGGACTCAGCGCATCCGGTTGCTTCGGCAATCCGGGCTGCCAAGCTTGCGGTTAGCTTTAGTTTCCCGCCTTCCAACGCCTGAATTGTCGGCATGGAAACTCCAACTAGTTGAGCGAAAGCGGTTTGCGTAAGATTTCCCGCCGCAACTCGAATGTCGCGCAGCGGATGCGGGGCTTTGGGTGGACGGGGCATAGTGACAAGCACTTTGCGTAGTGCTATGCAAAATGCAAGTTTTTAAATTTTCGATGTCAGAAACCAGTCTGATTTCAATCGAGTAACGCAAATACATAGTAGTATGCATCACGGGATGCTTTGATGCGTAGTTCCGTGCCCTCTGGCGTGATTCGGTCGATCTATCGGAGGAGGCAGGAATCGCTGACGCCGCTGGCGGGGCAACCAATGGCGCTGCTGCTACCGTAGCTTCTTCTGTCTTAACTTCTGACCGTCTTCGTGGAGGTTATTAAGGAGATAGACTTCGTAGGTCGTCATTTCCTCCAGGCCGGGAAGCCGTTGCTCAAGTTTGAAATTCCCCGTTTCTTCCAGCATCGTGCGGAGATCGCGCGCGAGTTCTGGTTTCTTGCCCGGGTTGCGATCACAGAAATACACCGCCAGCGGTCGTTGCTCCTGGCGTGCGGTTTCGATGAGAGTTGTTAGTTGCTCGGCGGATTTCAGCACGATGGCCCGAGGGTCGTAAGTATGGATTTGGTCCGCGCTGGTGGAGAAGACGGCTGTCAGGGCTTTGGCATCCGCCCCGACGATGGTGGTTTTCTCATTGCGGGCCCACTGGGCAGCTTCCCGCATGGGTTGCCGCGGGGCGGTCCGGAGGAGGTTGCGCGGGGTTTCGGTAGCGATGAAATAGACTCCCACTGCGATAAATGGCAGCAACTGGAGGCGACGCGGTGCCAGCATGGCTACATAGGGCAGGGCCAAGCAGAACAGGGGCAGGGTGTAGAGCAGATACCAAGAGAGGAAGGGACCGGAGGAAAGTTTCGCGTGAATGGCGGCAAGGATGGCACCGAGCAGCAGGGGCGCAGCGATGAGTCGGCCGCGCCAATCGCGCAGGAACATGATGCTGAGCCCGAGCAGGAACCAGAGGGGCAGGAGCCAAGTTAGGAATGGTTTGAGCCAGGTGGAGGTTTGCGCCAGGGACTCGACGGTGGCCGCGTTGGAAAGGTCGATAGGCTGATTCCACATCAGGCCGGTGGTGAGGTGGGACCAAAAGTCGATCATCCATTCGCCATCGACGGGGATATTTCCCTGCTGGTTCTTGGGATCAGCCACGTAGGCCAGAATTTGCAGCAGGGAGGGCGTTAGTAGAATGGCCAAAGGAAGGGCGGAAAAGACATTGGCCACGCCAAGGCGCAAGGCGTTGGCGAGCGGATCACGCTGGATTCGCCAAATGGCCATGAGCGCGACCAGATTCATCGCTGCCGCGACATAGATGGACCCTGCGAAGCACAATAAATACCAGGCTTGGGCCAAAGCGAACGCCAGCCACCAGCGCCAACGCCCTGTTTCCAAGGCCCGGAGCAGGCTGCCGAGCGCCAGCAGCATCATCAATAACATGGTGGAGTAGCCACGGATCTCCACGGAATAACGGAAATGCCAGGGAGACAATGCCAGCAACAGGGCTGCGGCCAAGCCGACGCGAGGCGCGCCCAGCAACCAGCCCAGCCAGCCGACGGCCATGACGCTGAGGGCTGCGCTGAGCAGGGGAAAGGTTCTCGCAGCAGATTCTTGAAAGGCGGGAACTCCTGGAGGTGAACCGGCCGCGGGTTGGTTGAAAAGCGCCATTCCAAGCCTGGTCTCGATGGTCGAGCCCACTTGGTTATTGGCCTTCTCATTTTCAAACAGGGCCTGCCCCCAACCGATGGGCGTATGTTGCAGCGAGCCATCCGGCTGCACTTGGACTTCACCCCAGACATATTTCCGGAAGGCCATTTCCTCGTCGTTGGTGAAACTATGGCTTAGCCGTGGACTGCGCAGGAACCACGCGGCTCCTGCTGCGACAAGGAGCGCCAGAATGTAAAGTCGGCGGGCCATCTGCGGGTGACGCGGCCGGATTTGATCACTGAGGACTGCCCGGCAGGGTTTGATCCACCAACGGGCGCAGCCAAGCACGAGGATGAGCATCCCCGTGAGGCCCACCATACCCCAGCCGATTCCGAGTTGACGATACTGCTGCCAGTTGAGTTCCGTTTTGCGCGCCAGTTTCTTTTGCAGAGCCTGTTCCCATGGACCGCCCGTGGCCAGGAGCCAAATGATGACAGCCAGCAAAAGGACGAGCAACACAGCCAGCACCGCCGTGGTGGCGGGGCCAGCGATGTTATGCAAATTACGCAGACGCTCGCGGGAAAATTTTTGGGTCAGGGCCATGCGCACTCTCTGCGCCGAATGCGCGAGTTGGCAAGGGGCGGGTTTCGCGATGGACAGGGATCCAGTCGATTACTTCCGTCCACCGAAGAGCAGGCGCAGGCTGTTTAAACAGACGAGCACCGTGCTACCTTCATGGGCCATGACGCCCAGCGTGAGCGGCACTTGGCCAATTAGGGAGGCGATCACCATCAGCAAGACCGTGCCCAGTGAGATGGCTAAATTTTGCCGGATGACGGTGCGCGCGCGTTGGCTGAGTTCCAAGGCATCCACAAATTTATCGATCCGATCATTCATCAACGCCAGATCTGATTGTTCCAAGGCGGCATCGCTGCCCCGTCCGCCCATGGCCACGCTGACGTAAGCTGCGGCCAGGCTGGGGGCATCGTTCACGCCATCGCCTATCATGGCGACCTTGTGCCCTGCCTTGCCCAGATCGGTGATGATCTGAAGTTTGTCCTCCGGGCTCAGGCCGGCCCGGACTTCTTGCAGCCCCAGTTCTTTGGCCACATTTTCCGCCGCCGAACGTCGATCACCTGTGAGCATGATCGTGTGCAGCTTCTTCTGATGCAGGGTCGCGAGCACGGCCTTGGATTCCTCACGAATGGTATCCTGCAGTAGCAATCGACCTAACAATGTGCCCTGCACGATCCACACTTCGGTGAACGAAACAGGCGCATCAGGCACTTTGGTTAGCCAGCGCGCGAATTCGCCTTGCTGCAAAAGCTCGCGTCGTCCCAGATAGGTCACTTGCCCATCGATTTGGGCCCGCAATCCCAATCCGGTTAGGGAGGTGAAGTCCGTCATTGTCGAAACGGAGTAATTGTGTGCCTTGCCGTAAGCGGTGATGGCGCGAGCCAGCGGATGGTTCGAGGCCGATTCCATGCTGAAGGCGATTTTTGCCACGTCTTCCTCCCGGCCCGGCGGGAAACTTTCCACCGCTTCCACGCGGGGTTCGCCCATCGTGAGGGTGCCGGTTTTGTCCATCGCCACAGTATCGATTTCGGCTAGTTTCTCAATGGCGGCACCGCCGCGGAACAGAATTCCGCGGCGCGCCCCACTGGCGATGGCTGCCAGGATCGCGCTGGGGATGCTCAGCACTAACGCGCAGGGACTGGCGACGACGAGTAATGTCATGGCGCGGTAGAAGGCGGATTTTTGGCCCTCCAGATTATCGAACGCAGGCAAATGGAATCCGAGCCACCACACGAAGAACATCACGAGCGTCAGGCCCAGAATACCGAGGGTATATCCGGTGCCGAAGCGATCGGTGAAGCGCTGGCTGGGAGCGCGTTGGTGTTGGGCATGCTGAATCAGGGTAATGATTTTCTGCAAAGCAGACTCCTTGGCCAGGCGGGTCACTTTAACGGTCACGGCCCCCCAAAGATTCAGGGTGCCGCTCAGCACGGAATCTCCGAGATTTTTTTCCACCGCCACGCTCTCACCGGTTAGGTTGGATTCATCCGAGGCCGTTTTGCCCTCCTTGATATCCCCATCGGCCGGGTAAATTTCGTCTGGCTTCACCAGGATGAGATCGCCTGGCACCAGAAGCGACACGGGTTTCGGCAGCGTGGAGCCATCCGGCTGAAGGACATTAGCGGTCTTGGGAGCGCCTTTGGTGAGCGCATTTATTTCCTTGTGCGTGCGGTGCAGGGCATAGTGCTCCATGGCTCCAGAGGACGAAAAGAGGAAAAGCAGGAGTGCTCCTTCGGTCCAGGCACCTACGGTGACTGCGCCCACCGCCACGGCCAGCATGAGGAAATGAACATCGAGCCGATGCTCTTTGAGGTTTTCCCAAGCATCCTTGGCTGCGTCCCAGCCGCCGCTGATGAGGGCAATTAAGTAGCTGAGTCGGGACAACCACCACGGGCCAATCTGCCAGTGTTCCAGTGCCCAGCCAACTGCTAGTCCCAAGCCACAGATGGTCGCCTGGAGTGCCATGAGCTTCCACTCTTCGGCACTCTGTTGTTCCAGCTCTTCGGGACTGGGCCAGGTGAAATCCCGCCATTGCCAAAGCCGGGGAGCCGTGGGGCAACTGGGCTTTTCCAAGAGGGTCTGGGATGGCAGGGCTTTGAGCATGACCCCTCCCTCCATGGTATCATGATCCGGCAGTGCCAGGGTGGATTTATCCAAGGAAGTCAATACGGCGGACAGTCGTTCCTGTAATGCCACCGAGTCCACATGACCAAGCGTGGCCAAGGAAACGCTGCGCTCTTCGGGATTCAAGAGGATGGCTTCCACGCCAGATTCATGGCGCAAAAACTCCGTCAGCGTGGTGATCCAAGAAGGCAGCGGTGAGTGGGACATGGACGGTGGAAATTTACAGGAGAGGGAAATCAGCCGGTGCTGAGCCCATGAGTTTACGTGGCAGCGAGAAAACTGCAAGATTTGCCCATGACCGCAAGCGCTCTGATGGCAAATTCAAGGATCGTCATCTTGACTGGCGAACGTTGCCTGGCAGCCCGGCTATTTCTCCACCTTCAACGCAGCTGCATCTTGCAGGGCTTCCTGCCGATCCAGCATGATGCTTTTGACCCACGCAGAAATGCTCTCGCCATTGTGATCCGACGAATGGCGAGCCCAAGCTCCGCCGGTGAACGCAAAAGCGCAAAGCAGACCCACGAGCAAAATTGCAAAGCAACCGTCGGCAGCACCCACCTGGCCAGCAACGGGAGCTGCCCGGCCGACAGGAAAGGGCTGACGACCGGGGACGGCACCAGCCGCACGTGGCACGGGCACCGGGATCGGGGCGACTGGAGGTGGCGCCATTGGCGGCGGAGCGGTGTAGATCTGCGTTGCCTGATCGTCGCTGCGTGGAGCACTGACGAATTCGGATTCATAGAACCCTCCGATATCGCCAAACTGGACGACATCTCCCTGGCGCAACACCACAGTCTGCACGATTTGACCATTGACCCGGGTATGATTCGTGGAGTCCAGATCCGTCATGGAGAAGTCTCCTGACTCTGTTTGCTTGAGCACGGCGTGGTGATTCGAGCTTGAGCCTCCCGGCAGCACGATATCGTTGTTCTCGGCCCGGCCGATAGTAAAGTTGCGACCATTCAGTCCGTATTTGACCGTGGTGCCGTCTGGATTGGTAATGAGGAGTTTCGGCATGAAAATTAATTAAGAGATATTATTCTTTTGCCACGACTTTTGCAGAAAGGCAAGCGTCACTGAAAGCGAACTTCAATGCGGTAAAATTTCCGGCCCGGGGAAACGATCGCATCGTCTGCGGAAGCGGCATAAGTTCCCGGGGCCACCGTGACCGGGATGGTGGGGGTGGAAACCCAGGGACCGCTGAGATTGGTCGCCTGCTGCACCGTGTAAGCGTAGCCCGCCCGCCCCTGCCAGTTTAGCCGAATCCCATTCACAGTGCGGGTGGTGGTCAGGTTCTGCACCGCCTGATCCGATACTGGATTGAGCGCCAGGTCTAAATACACCGGGCGGTGGTCGAACGCCGTCACCAAGGGAGTCGCCAAATCCGGAGGCTCCGGCCAGTAAACTCCCCCCGCCAGCACCCGTAGGCCACAAATTGATGGCAGCACGTAATCGACCCGCAGCTTGGTGGAGAAATTTCCCGTCAGATAAGCATCATCATTCCAATACCCCGTGCCGAAGGCGTGAGTCGGAGTGTAATTTGACCGGCTTGGGGAATAGAGTGAATTGACTTTGGGATGATCCAGTAACTGTTTGATGGCCTGCAGGTAACTGTCTCCGCGGAACGGATCTGCGTTGTGATCGCCCACGATCACGAATCGCTCGTGCTCGGCCAGTCCGCCACTGACGCCGTTGTCGTCTCGAATATAGCTGGCCGTGCCTGGGGAAAGATAGTCGGCCCAGAGCCGGATTTCGTCATGATTTCGTTTTCCGTTCCGATCCTCCGCGCCATCGAATACGGGCGGCGTGGGATGATGCGCCAGCAGGTGCACGATGTGGCCATCGAAACTGATTGGAACATCCCAGTGGCTCTTCGAGCTGAGGCGAAAGACATTTAGCATAGCCGGGGAATACCAATCATTGGCCACCGTCGGCGTGGCCGCATCATCCGGCAACACCGCCCCTGGCATGTCCTTCCAGAGGAAATTTTGGAACGTGCGAATGGCACTGGTCTGAATGGGGTAACGGGAATAGATTACCATCCCGTATTGCCCTGGCCAACGGCCGAAGCCCAGCGAATCGTCCCCATAGGCGTCTGTTCCCACCGTCGTCCCGATGCTGCCGGAGCGGTTTAAATCGAAGCCGGAGGGCACCCCCGTATTGACCGCCGCAGTGTAGCGATAGAGGTAAGTAATGCCGGCATTGCCGTTCTGCGGCACGCTTAAATAATTCGTCTGAAACAACGACGGATTGTTGTCGGGCTGGGCCGCATCATAGTCGAATTCGTTCAGTAGCAGGACATGAGGACGGATGCGCTGAATGATTTCCGCAGCTTGCTTGGGCTTGCTGGAAGTCGTGACACTGAGCAGAGTGGATAAGGGCACATTGCCAATGTCCGTGCGATTCAGTGAGCAATTAAAAGTCGCAAAACGAATCGTCGTCGGAGGCAGCGCCATGACTGACGCCAGCGCGCACCAACTGAATAAAAGGACTGCGGGGATTGCTTTCACAAAAGGGGAATAATTCAGCCACACAAAATCAGCAAGTGCCGAAAGGCAACAAGAATGCCAATTAATCACACCGTGGAGGGGAACCGTGGAGGGCGAGGTCACGAGACCAGCACCACGCCAAGCCGCCCGCCCCACCATGTCCCCGGTCTCCTCACGTCGCCCTCCACGCCCCTTGGTGCAACGCCCAAGTGTAGAGGGCGAGGTCACGAGACCAGCGCCACACCCAGCCGAACACCCCCAGCATGTTCCCGGTCTCCTGACGTCGCCCTCCACGGCTCTTTGGCACTGTCAAAGCCACGCTCTTACCGCCGCACGACTACTTCTGGCCATTGCTCGGCCCAGCTGGCGGGCAGGCGTTGCGGCTTGCCAGCAGGCATCTGCACCAGTGCCAGGGACTGCTTGCAATTGATGAGTAGCGCGTTGTCAGAACTCCTCGTGATGACGAATTCCACCCAGAATCGTGGCCCTGCCAGCGCGGTTAGTTTTCCGCTGATCGTGATCACATCACCCAGCACCGCCGGGCGTTTGTAATCAATTTCCGTGCGGACCACGACGGGGAAAAGATGCGTCAGCGCCATGTCCCGCAGCGCCATGCCCATGAGCGTGGCCAGCTTCGTGCGCGCCTTCTCGATCATCCGCAGGTAGGCGATGTTATGCACCACGCCACCGCAATCGGTGTCGTAGAACATCACCTCTTCGTCGATGCTGATGGAGGGAATTTCGGCCACGGGGGAAATTACAGTTCCTCCCGCAGGCGACGGCCCACTTCTTCCACGTTGGCCCGGGAGTTGAAGGCGGAAATGCGGAAGTAGCCTTCGCCTGCCGCTCCGAAACCAGCGCCCGGGGTCACCACGACGTTTAGTTTATTGAGCATCACATCGAAGAATTCCCAGCTGCCCATGCCGTTCGGCGTGCGCACCCAGATATACGGAGCATTGACACCCCCAAACGCCGTCAACCCCGCGTCCTTGGCGGCTTGGCGCAGGATGGCCGCATTGCCCAGATAGTGCGCAATGAGTTCCTTAACCTGTTGCTTCCCAGCGTCGCTAAACAAAGCCGCCGCGCCCTTTTGGACAATGTAGCTGGCTCCGTTAAATTTCGTCGTCATCCGACGGGACCACAGCGGATGCAGCGGCAGCGATTCACCGCCACGGGTCTTGGCTTTCAGTTCTTTGGGGATGACCGTGAACGCACAACGCACGCCGGTGAATCCACCGTGCTTGGAGAAGGAACGGAACTCGATGGCACATTCGCGCGCCCCGGGGATTTCATAAATGGAATGCGGCACATCCGCCTCCGTGATGAATGCCTCATACGCCGCATCGAAGAGGATCACTGATCCATGCTCGCGAGCGTAGTTTACCCAAGCTTCCAACTGCGCCCGCGTGGCGGCAGCGCCCGTGGGATTATTAGGACTGCAGAGATAGATCAAATCCAGATTCTCCCCCACTGGGACTTCCGGCATGAAGCCATTGGCTTCGTTGCAAGGCAGATAACGGATCCCCGCATATTGCCCGCTGGCATCGGCATCGCCCGTGTTACCATTCATGACATTGGTGTCCACATAGACCGGGTAAACTGGGTCAGGAATCCCCAGCACATTACCCGTGCCGAAGATATCGAGGATGTTGCCGGTGTCGCACTTGGAACCATCGGAAACGAAAATTTCATCGTCCGCCACATTGATCGAGAGGTCCCGATACATGTTCTGGGCAATCGCACCACGCAGGAAATCATAGCCTTGCTCCGGACCGTAGCCCTTGAAGGTGCTGCGATTTCCCAGCTCGTCCACCGCTTCATGCATCGCCTGACGCGAGGCTTCCGGCAGGGCTTCGGTGACATCGCCAATCCCGCAACGGATCAACCGCTTGGCGGCTTCCGGATTCGCGCTCACAAAGGCCGACACCCGACGCCCGATTTCCGGGAAAAGATAGCCAGCTTTCAGTTTCAGATAATTTTCGTTCAGGTATGCCATAAGAGGAATGAGTAAGGGAGTAAGGGATCGGGGAAAGAGTTCGTTTCCATAGCGGGAGAATTCCCCCGCGCAAGAGCGGATTAAAGGGGGCGGGGGAGCGTTCGGGGATAGGGGAAAGGGCTGAGGCGAAAGTTTTGCGGTAGAAAATCAATCGCTTCCAAACTTATAGTGTGATAAGGGTGCCAGCAGGCAAGCGACCAAGCCTACTGCTATCAAACGCTTCTGACTCAGCTCTTAACTAGTAAGTTTCTTTTCTAGATGAACGAAATCGACATCTTCTCCGGTGCCCCGCAGGGAGCAACTCCCGATGAACTGGGCGCCTACCTTGAGCAGGCCTGCGGCGGCAACACGGAACTTCAGCGAAAGGTAGAGGAGTTGTTTGCGGCCGCGGGAACAGTGTTCTTAGGACGAAGGCCGCGGCAGGGACCAGCGGGTATTATTTCAGAGGCCGCGGCAGAGCAGCCGGGAGACCGGATTGGGCGCTACAAGCTGCTCCAGCAAATCGGAGAAGGGGGGTTCGGGGTCGTTTATCTGGCCGAGCAGGAGGAACCGGTGCGGAGGCGCGTGGCGCTTAAGGTTATCAAGGCGGGCATGGACACGCGGGAGGTCATCGCACGGTTTGAAGCCGAGCGGCAGGCGCTGGCGATGATGGATCACCCGAACATCGCCCAAGTGTTAGACGCTGGGGCGACAGCAGGCGGGCGGCCCTTTTTTGTGATGGAACTGGTGAAGGGGATTCCGGTCACCCAGTTCTGTGATGAAAAGAAGCTCGGCACCCGCGAGCGCCTGGCACTCTTTGCTGATATTTGTGGGGCCATTAATCATGCGCACCAAAAGGGAGTCATTCACCGCGATATCAAGCCCAGCAATGTGATGGTGACGCTCCAAGGAGACCTACCCGTGGTAAAGGTCATCGATTTCGGGATCGCCAAAGCCACTCAGAGCAAGCTCACGGACAAGACGCTGTTCACCCGCCTGGAGCAGTTCATCGGCACGCCCGCCTATATGAGTCCCGAGCAAGCCGCGCTCAGTGGGCTGGATATTGACACGCGGAGTGACATCTACGCTCTGGGCATTCTGTTGTATGAATTATTGACCGGGAAGCCGCCCTTCGACCCTCAGACGCTACTTTCGGCCGGCTATGATGAAATGCGCCGTATCATCCGCGAAGTGGAACCGCCCAAGCCTTCGGCTCGCCTGAGCACGGTCCTGGGGGCGGAACGCACCACGATCGCCAGTGCACGGCACATTGCGCCGGACCATCTCCGCCGCCTGGTGGAACCTGACCTCGACTGGATTGTGATGAAAGCCATCGAGAAGGATCGCACCCGGCGCTACGAGACGGCCAATGCCTTTGCCTTGGATATCCAGCATTTTCTGGCTGACGAACCGGTAAGCGCCTCGCCACCAGGCGCAGTTTACTTGCTGAGGAAATTCACGCGACGCCACAAAGCGGGGCTGCGGATCGCGGCCGTCATCGCGTTATTGCTCGTGGCAGCGACGGTGGTCAGCACGTTGCTGGCGATCCGCGCCACGGAGGCCGAGAAGGCGCTGGCGAAGCAATTAAGCGTGGTGGCCCAGGAGCGTGATGCCACGGCCTTGGCCCGCGGTGATCTGGGAGACGTGCTGCGAGTGCTGATCGAGATGCCGACCCCGGAGCGGGCGCAAAAGGACGACGCCGTGGCGATGGCTCTATTGCGGGATCGCGTGGCCGTGATGGAGGACATTTTTGCACGGATGGAAAAGCGAAGCACCCTCCGTGATGCGGCCACGTTGTGGGTCATGGGCCATCTCGCTTCACTCCTTGAGGCCACCGGGGATCAGGCGCGAGCAGTGAAACTGCGCGAGGAGGCCGCCCGCGTCAGCCTGGACTTCCTCGGTCCGGAGAATACCGATGCGTTAGGGGCGAAAATCCGCCTCGCCTCCACCTATGAGAAAGCGGAACGATTCGGGGAGGCCGCCAGGTTGCGGGAAGAACTCCTGCCAGTGTTGGAGCGGGTCCATGGTCATTCGAATGCTGTCACCACCTGGGTCCGCTTCTCCCTCCTTAAACAATATGAGAGAGCGGATGAGAAGGCCAGTTTGGCGGGAAAGAAGCCTGCCCACGCTGAGGACGTCGTCCGGCTGCGGCGCGCCATGCTGGCCGCCAGCGCGGAGAAACACGGGGCCGAATCGATTGCGGCGCTGCATCTGCGGCATAATCTTGCTTACGAAATCAGCGCCTCGGGGGACAAAAAGGAGGGGCTCCGCAAATCGCGTGAAACCCTCGATCTGGCGCGCCAGTTGCCGTCTTCCCCTGATAATGACATGTTTCTCCGTTATTCTGTCTGGTGCCTGGCCTGGCATTGCGGGGAGAATCAGCTTAAGGAAGAAGCAGACCGCCTGAACGCCGAACTCATCAGTCTGCGGCCCGTGCTGCGCCCAGTGCGCAGCTCGATCATTGGGGAGGCTGCGCCATGGCTCTGGTTCCACCCGCGGGATGGCACGGATCCGGAGAAAGCCATACCCGGCTTTCACGCGGCCTTTCCACGCCGCGAGTTCGATGACAGCCAATGGACCGCTGCGGCTATGGAGCGCCAAGGCTTCGGCTATGGGAAAGGCTTTGTCGGGGTCGATATCGGGACTCCAGCCTCCGGGTATCGCTATGCGGCCTATTTCCGCTGCCATTTCACAACTGCCGCGCCTCTCTCCCGGCTCGAACTCCGCGCCCGTCGCGATGACGGTCTCGTAGTTTATCTCGATGGAAAAGAGATTGTCCGCGACAACGTCCCCAATACCCCCGACAGCTGGAAACTCGACGCCACTCAGGGCGTAAACGACAATGAGGTGGAAGTTACCATGGCTTGGCCCGTCCCAGGGGAACTTCCCGCCGGTGAGCATGTGCTCGCCATCTCCCTTCACAACTACGGCAGTGACAGCTCTGACCTCCGACTCGGCCAAGTAACTCTGGTGGAACTTGAGTCCGGCCAGTAACTCCGGATTTTAGCAGCCAGTGCAGCCACTCCGTCCGCCCATTCTACGGCGTCCCGATCACCGGCCTCACGGGTGGCGACGGCGTGAGTGGGGGTGCCGGCGGAGCCCCGGCCGGAGCAGGCGTGGGTGGTTTCACCAACCGATCCTCCCAGGTGGTGAGTTCATAGCTGGGACCAATTCCGCCGAGTTTATCCATAAGTTCCTGACAGCGCTGCCGCCATTTGGCGTAGTTGGGTTGCGCGTTGGGTTTATCCGCACTGTTGGGGAAGATGAGATAGGACACCTTCAGATCATCCACCGGTCGGGCATTGGAGGTGGCTTTGGGATTGAGTTCCTTGGCAATGCGCAGGCTGGCTTCCCCCATCTTTTCACGCGGTCCGTAATCCCCAATGATGGCAGGCAGGAGCTTGTTTTCATGAATCACCACCACGTAGTCGCCCAGCCCGGGGCCGTAGGCGTTGAATCCCTGATAGGATTTCATGGAAAGCGGGATCACCACGAATGGATCCTCCTTGGCGATCAGAAAACTTTTGGACTTCAATTCCGCCACGCTGCGGGTGAGTGATTCCACCGTGGCCTTTTCCCCTTTGCCGCCAGCTTTGGCTTTCTCTTTGGCCTCCGCTAGCTTGGCTTCAGTGCGCGCCAGCAGTGGATTTGGGGTCTTGGTTAGTTTGGGCCAGTTGTAGCTGGTGGAGGCCTGGAAAAAGGAGCTTTTGATAATGGCTTCCTCCAAGGTGGCCTGACGATCTCCGTCCGAGCCATCGCTGACGACGTCCATTTCCCCTTGGATCAACAGTGCCTTCTGCTTGGTGTCCGGGTGCTCCAGTTCCAACACCGTTTCCAGATCATAATAATTGTAGCGCGAAAGGATTTTGTCCAGCCGGGTGATGTCCATCTGAATATCCTTCTCTTTCACTTCATAGAGATAGTGGAAGAAACCACTCACTTTGGCCGTCTGCATGATGAGACCAAAATCCTTCAAGGCCGTGGGCAAATGGGCGTTGATGGCCATCATGTCGCTCACGGTGCTGGCAGGCTTGGGGGCGCGCAGGGTAACCTGAAACGAAACGGTATAACTGTCTGGATTATTGCGCTCCTTGGAGGCGAAGTCCCCGGGCACGGTCTCGATGTTATTCTTCAGCCGCAGTCCATTGAAGAGGTCCGCCAAGTTAATGAGCTTGTTCGGGATAAATTTATCCGGCAGGGGAGGGGGTGGTGCCGGAACCTCCACGCGCTTTTCCACGATGCGTTCTTTGATGATCGGTGGCGGGCTGAAAGTCTCCTGGAGCTGACGCTTGAAGAACGGCGTAAAGGGCAGCGCTACCAGCGCGAGGATGATGCCAGCGAGAATGAATTTCCCACCGTTGCCAGACTTGGGGGGGCGGGGATGGCGATTCCATCCCGGTTTGGGAGCGTGCGGAGGGTCGAATCGCTCATCAAAATCCATGATGGAAGGTTAAAAGAAGGTTTTTACACCGAGCACACAGGCAACGAGTGCCAAGATGGCCATGATCCCCGCCGGGTAGAGTTGCTTTCGCTTCAGTGCCGTAGGAAGAAACCTTCCCAGCAGCAGAAAACTCACGACCAACGCGATCCATTTTCCAGCGGGTTGCCCCTGTTTCATCAGATACCAACCCAGGATCAGCAACAGCCCGGAAATACCACCCGCAATCAGCGATGCTTTACTCTTGGCGCGAACCATACCCAGGGCTCCAAGGACGATGCTAACAATGCCGAAGATGAGAGAGAAGTCGAGAAAAGTCATGGGATTGGGAAAGGTTGAACCACATACTGGACGGAGGTCTTCAGGATGGCAACCGCTTTGAAAAATTTACGCCAATTTAAATGCTTTAAGCGGACATGAAATCACGCCGGACGATCGTGGGACGGTGGGCCTGCGATTTGGGCATGGTCCGCAAGCGGAACTCCGTAGGGCTCTCTCCAGCATACTTCTGGAAGCAGCGATTAAACTGCGAAAGCGAGCCGAAGCCGACGTCCAGCGCCACCTCGCTGACCCGGGCATAGCGGCTGGTCAGGCGTTTCTTCGCTTGGAGGATGCGCTCACGATTTTGGAATTCCGTCAAGGTAACCCCAGTGCTCGATTTAAAGACTGTGCAGAGGTGGTGCGGGCTCATGCAGGCAATCTGCGCCACCTCGTCCAGCGAGAAAGGAGCATCGAAAGTGCTGCGCAGATGCTGACAGACTTTCTGAATTGAATCGGGCAGGCAGGGCACCGTTTCCAGGGGCTGACGTTCCAGTTCACTGGAAAGGTGGGTGGCAAAAAGCACCAGCAGATCCACGATGGCTCCATAGTGCTCGTCAGTGACCACGACTCCCGCGAAATAGGATTGCCGCAGATAGGGCACCGTGGATTCCCGGAAGTCGGGTTCCTCCCGCAGAATCGCCAGCGTGTTTTGGAAATTCGCTTCTGTGGGCAGCGCTGCGAAGACTTGCCCGGTGCGAAGATGCCCCACCAATAATTTCCCGAACCAGATCGGCACCGCCGTTTCCCGCAAGTTGGCGAAACACTTTACCGTCACCACTTCTACGCCGTCCTTGGCCAAGAGTTGGCCATGCGAGTGTTCACAGGCCTCGCAGGCGTTCGTATTTTTGGTGATCGCCATGCAGAATGGGTTCTGCGCTTCACAACTGTGAGCCGGATCCTGGCCCACCAGCCAAAGACTGAGTCCCGTGGCTTGTTGAAATGCCCGACTGTAGCGAGTCAAGGAAGGACTCTGGCGTAAACGCTCCAGAAGCTTCTCGGGACTGGGAGTGGCGATGAGGGTGGGGGAAGGCATGGGTGGAGCACCGTAAGAAGTAATTACCCGGGAGCAAGTGTCGGACGGTGAAATTTTTTCCAAACGACAGCATGACCCATGGCCCCGCCACAAAGCTCCTCGCAAAGGAGCCGTCATCGCTCCGCGTGACGGCAGGCGT
>JANOAV010000102.1:0-20953 GCA_031411295.1 Verrucomicrobiales bacterium
GAGGCCGGGGATGCCTTGGAGTTTAGCAAGCATACTTGGAACGGGTGTGAGGAACTTAATCCAACCACGCTCCCGGACGGCTACGGTGTCTATGACGACTTCCAAGAATGCACTACCACATGGCTGGTCCGAACGCATACAGAGATCGTCACCAACCTCTCCGTGGATGCCGACGACGGGGTGCTCGACGGCGTTGGGCGCGGGTGGAGTATTCATAGCGATAATAACACGTCAGTGTTACGGTCGGAATACACACTCAGCTTCCTGCCAACATCCGATGGGAAACTGCCGAAGTGGTTCGGATTTGCAGCCCTAAGCGACTACGACCAACCAATCCCATCGATTGATGTTTTAGGAGTTGGTGGGATCCTGCTTGAATCCATATCGCTCACCTCATTGGATGCAGCATTTAATGCGGCTCCTGTTTACGTTGCGCAATTCCAAGGGTTCATCTCAACTCAAGAGATCACGGCCGTCGTCTTTCACGATGCCATTTATATCGACCACTTCCAATACGGCTACGGTGCAGGCCCGGTCCCAGAGCCGACCTCGCTTCTGCTCGTGGGCTTAGGCGGAATCGTGCTGCGTCGTCGGAGGAATAAACCGGGGATTTAATGCGTTGGCGAGCCAAGCGTAGGTCTGCGCGCCAGTGCCGGCCGGCACCACGGACGACACCAAGCTTTGGTCCAATCTGCTCGATATTCAACTCCCCCTCCACCCATGAAAACCTACCTACCAAATCTCATCGGCATTTTTGCTTTTTTAGCACTAGGCTTGCACTCACAGGCGGCATTAATCGCCACCCCTGTCACCCCTTACCGTTCGCTCGCGGACAGTCCGTGGCGCGTGGCGGTTGAGGCCGGGGATGCCTTGGAGTTTAGCAAGCATACTTGGAACGGGTGTGAGGAACTTAATCCAACCACGCTCCCGGACGGCTACGGTGTCTATGACGACTTCCAAGAATGCACTACCACCTGGCTGCTCCACTCTCACACCGAATTTGTGCTAAATAGCTCTGTCGATGCGGACGATGGGGTGCTAGATGGGGTCGGTCATGGTCGAAGTATCCAAAGCGACATCCACACCGGCGGGATACCCGTTGACTTCATGTTGAGCTTCAGTCCGACCTCCGATGGTAAATTGCCCAAGTGGTTTGGGTTTGCATCTCTATTTGCAACGCCGCTGAACCAACCACCAGCGATTGACGTTCTTGGCGTTGGGGGGGCGCTTCTCCAATCAATCACGCTTACGGACTTGAATAACGGAGTCAATGCGATGCCGTTCGTCGCTAAGTTCCAAGGGTTCATTTCAGATCAAGAAATCACCGCGATCATTTTCCATGAGGGACTTACCATTGACCACTTCCAATACGGCTACGGTGCAGGCCCGGTCCCAGAGCCGTGCTCGCTTTTGCTCGTGGGACTGGGCGGAATCGTGCTCCGTCGCCGACCTTCCCTCCGCTAAATTCCGCTCATATGAACCATTCTGTGAAAAAAGCGTGGATATGGGTATGGTTGCTAACTGTGTCAGCGGCACCGGCTACCATCGTTGCCACCTCAATAATCAGGTATGACTCCTTTGATGATAGTCCTTACAAGGAAGCTGTGACCGCTGGAAATAACTTGATTTATCCGGTGGAGCCATCTACGGGGCTTCCCAGGTTTAATCCGAATGTGGGAACGCTACCGGATGGCTACGGCGTGCGTGACGGAACGGCTTGGGACTATCTCTGGCTCACAAAAGCGAATGTCTTGCCATCAAGGAACTGGGAATTGGGGATTGAATCAACTGTAATGGTCTTACCATCACAGTTCGGCCCTGTTGATTTCACGTTTACCTTCGCGCCTACATCCGATGGAAAGTATCCCCATTGGTTTGGTTTTGCCCAAGCTTCCAGATACGAATCAGAGGGTTTTGTTGGAGTTCTGGGCGTGAACGGGGAATCGACTTGGGTGGTTCTAACTGAGCTCAATAATGCAACGAAGCAAGATCTTTACTCCAGATATTTCCAAGGGTTTACGGTAGATTATGAAATCAAATCGCTGGTATTCTGTGGACCGCTCAGCATAGCCGACTTCCAATACGGCTACGGCGCAGGCCCGATTCCAGAGCCGTGCTCTCTCCTGCTCGTGGGACTCGGCGGAGTCGTGCTGCGTCGTCGGAGGGGTCTATAACGTTAGCAAATTCAGGCAAATCGGCCCTTCCTCTGCCGCTCGTTTCGCTTCTGCGTGCGCCTGGTTTACACACTTGCTTCGCTCCAGATTAGCTGCAACTTGCGACCATGAGCCTCTCCGATGAAATTGAACGTCTTGCCCAACTCCGGGCCTCTGGTGCCATTACGGAAGCCGAATTTGCCGCTGCGAAACAGCGTTTGATCAACGGCCAACCGCCTGCGCCAACTCCGCCGCCCATGCCCAATCAGACACTGCGCTCGCTGGATACGGAGAAGAACTGGGTGCTGGCCCTGCATTTGTCACAGTTTGCGGGCTATGTGGTGCCGTTTGCGGGCCTGGTGGTTCCCATCTTGATTTGGCAGTTGAAGAAAGCGGACCTTCCGGTGCTGGATCCCCACGGCAAGGTGGTGGCGAATTGGCTGATCAGTGCTTGCATCTACGGGCTGTGTGCCATTCCTCTGGCCTTGATCGGAGTTGGCTTTCTCGTTTTCATCGCACTTGCCATTTTGGGGGTGATCTTCCCCATTATGGGAGCCATCAAAGCCAGCGAAGGCACGGTCTGGCCTTATCCCTTATCAATCGCCTTCTTCAAGTGAGTCCAGGGACTATCCTTCGTAAGGGCGGAAGACGATGATGCCGATGTGGTCTGGGGATTCCGCGAGATAGCCTGAGATGGGACCATCGATGATCGCCTGCCGTCCCTTGTCAAACCGACTGGTGGCATGCATGAAACGACATCTGGCCCCGTCCCGATACGCCAACCCCACATGGGTGGTGTAAGCATCCGCATCCGCGCCCACGATGGCGATGATATCCCCATGACGCAGGCTGGACTCTGCCGCTGGAACTTGGGCGTTGGGCAAGTAAATCACAGGCATCCGGGAGACCCGGGCTTCAATTTGAGCGATGGCGGTTAGGTAGCTGGGATTAGCCACCAGTGAGCGGTAGCTGTTGCGATCCCGCTGCATTTCCCGCACCTGACGCTGGATCGGCACGCCGCCCAACTCGGCCGTGATGTTTCGCCCCAGTCCCCGCTGCTGATTGTTGGCGAAGACTTCCTCCAGGTGATGCATCCGGCTCAAGTAGGTGCCATCACAGCGACCATTGCGATACCGCTCCAATTCGATGAAGCGCAGCAAATCCGGTGGCTGGTAGGGCCCGGGCCGCCGCAACATCCGCGCAAAGGCGAGGGCGGTTTCATAAAACGTCCAGCAGTCCAGCGCTTGGAAATTCACGCACGGGCTCTCCTGCGTATCGCTTAGTTCCAAGGTGAAATTCTGATAGCTCGTGCCCACCAGCGCCTTGCCGACGGTCACGATGCGTTCCGGCAGTGGCAGTCCGGCCCAGCCTTCAGCCTGCGCTCGCGCCACCAGGGATTGAAATTTATCCCGTCCTTTAAACGTGACACTGAGAGGTAACGCTGCTCCGGCAGATCCGCGGTCGGGAACTTGTTGGCAGCCTGCCAAGCCCGCTCCCAATAGTCCTGTCAGTGTGTTTAGGGATTGGCGACGCTTCATGCGCAAGGCTGGACAGATTTACTTTGCCGCAGGCAGCGGTGGGGGCGGAATCACCCCGAGGTTCCAGTAAGCGTGCATTTCTTCAGCGGAGGGAACCTTGAGCGGACGGACAATGCGGAAGCCCAGAAACTGGGCATCAGTGTGATACCAGATGCTCTTCGGAAGCTGGGGATCCTGCTGTTTCCAGGACTCCGTGCTGCCCCGCCGTTTGGCGCTGCGGCAATTTTCCGCCACGGACTTGAAGCCGCCACCACGAACCACGCGGGGGAAGAGCGTCTTGGGTTTGTTGAATGGATTGGACACTTCTCCAGAACCCAGCGAGGCGTAGAATCCTTCATCGTATTGATCCAGCACCCACTCATTGACGTTGCCGTAAATGTCGTAGAGCCCCCAGGGATTGGGCTTCTTTTTGCCGATTGGTTGGGTGGTGCCCTGGCCGGTGCCTTCGGTGTCACTGTTGTCGGCAAACCAAGCGTAGTCACTCAATTTATCCGCCTCATCTCCGAAGAAATAAGCCGTCGTGGTGCCCGCCCGGGCGGCGTATTCCCATTCGGCCTCGGTGGGGAGGCGATAGAAATGCCCGGTCTGGGCACTGAGCCACTGACAGAATTTATTGGCCGCGTGTTCGGTCATGGAAATTGCCGGATACCCTTCCTGACCCATGCCGAAGGTCATGTCCACGTAAGGTGTCGTGGGGCTGGAAACAGCATCGATCTCCGTGTCCGTAGGCTTGCGTTGCTTCTTGCTGCCGTCCTTGTAGCGTGAATCCGCTGTGATCATGAAGGGCATGTATTGGTCCCAAGTCACTTCGTAAGTGCCCATCCAGAAGGGGTCGATCTTCACCTTGACCTGCGGACCTTCATCTGGCTTGCGGACGTTCTCTGACTCTGGGCTGCCCATGAGAAATGAACCGCCTTTGATCGGGGTCATCTCATAGCTCTTGCCGATCTTGGGGATGTCCCCTTTGTAGGCCTTCATTTCCGCTTCCGTGTGTTCCTTGGAGCCCGCCACCAACTGCGGATGCATTTTCTGGATTAACTCCAAAGTATCAATCGATGGCGGACGCTTCTCGTCTTTTGGTCGTTGTTTCAGCACCACGGCTTCATCCCACTCTGCTCCTTGGGTAATCCAATTTTTGATAATTTCGATTTCTTCTTTGGGGAGCGCATCATGATTCTTCGGTGGCGGCATCCGACGCTTGTCGGTGTCGGGACGGATCAGATCGGTGTAAAGCCGACTCTTGTCCGGTTGTCCCGCCACAAAGCTGGGGCCGTGGTCGCCACCCTCCAGCGCAGTCGCTTTGGTGGTGATATCGAACTCGCCATTTTCTTCTTTGTTACTGGGCTTGTGGCAGGAAACGCAGTTGGTTTCCAAGATGGGCAGCACTTGTTTGACAAAATCGATTTTGGCCGTCTCTGCCCAAGCGGCAGAACTGGCGACAACAAAACTAACAACAGAGGGGAGGAAATAACGCAGAGTCATAAGGCAGGGACTAGAACGCAACGCGCCAGAAATGCAAATAGTTGCCTGTGCCCAAGACAAATTGGAATTCCGCACGCGCGGACGACTCGGGAAGAAGCCAAATCCACCGTCGAGGGCCTCGGACGACAATTCATTGCAGGATGCGATCTATGGGGAACTTTCCAGTGATTTTGTTGTGCCGCAGTTGCCAGCAGAAGCGTAGATAACATTGACCGTATCCTCACCCATGTCAGCGCCCTCCCCTATCGTCGTGCCCCAGACCATCCCCATGATGGTCCTCTCTCAGTGCACCTTGTTTCCCCACTCGCTGATGCCTCTGTTCATTTTCGAGCCGAGGTATCAGGAAATGTTGGCCTATGCCCTGGAGCAGAATCGGATGTTTGCCATTGGTCATCTGGAGGCGGGACCGGAATGGGAATCCGATGATGAGTCAGATGAACGGATTCGTCCCATCACCACCTGTGGCGTGGTGCGCGCCTGCGTGGGACGACCGGACGGCACCAGTCATTTAATGCTGCAAGGGGTGCAGCGGGTGCGCATTACCGATTGGGTGCAGCGGGAACCTTTCCGCATCGCACGCATTGAGGCGCTGCCCATGCTGGATGAAGCAGTCACGGTCAATGCCAGCCGAGCGGCTGGTTTGCTGAAGTTACTCCGTCAATTGCTTCCCACCATGGATCAAAAATCCGATCCGTTGCTAACCCAGTTGGCCCAAGTGCAAAATTTGGAAATGCTGCTGGATATCGTGACCGCCAATTTTCTGATTGATGGATCCCAGCGGCAACAATTTCTGGAATTGCCTGACTTGGAAGCGCGCTGGCATTTCCTGACCGCCAAGCTCTCCGCGCTGCTGGCAAAGTAGTCGGACCCGGTCAATTGACCTGTTTGGAAAAGTGATTTTATCTCGACGGCAGCCTTGTTTCTCCGTCGCCAGCAGTTACCATAAGCTCCGCTGACTCTCGAATCCCCGCTCCATTCATGAACGCACTCCTCATAGTAGGACTCCTTAGTTTTGTTAAATCCGCGCCCCCAGTGCCGCGCTTGATCACGCCGGAAGGCCGTGAATTGAAGCATGCTCCATTGGTGGTGACCAAGCCAGGGGTCCATGATTACGCTGGTAAAATTTACGTGCTAGGGAAAATGCCGCGCATCGTAAAAGAATATGGCGTCCCCGCTCTGCACGTGATGTCCGACCGCACCACGGTGCGTAATTTTGCCTGGCGCGGCAGCATGGAAGCCCTCCATGTCGGGAGCCAGCCGTTCAATGGAGATACCATGCGGAAACGGCACAAGGAGATTAACGTCACGCTGGACCAGCTGTTCTGTGATGATATTGGCGAGGACGGGGTCAGCATCCAACCGCGAGCGAACGTGGTGCTGAAACGCAGTCAGTTTCAAGGACGCTATGGTTTGGTGGAGGGTGAAGGCGAAAATCCCGGGCAGGACAAAATTGTCCAGATCGATGGAGCCACCATGACGATTGAACACTGCGACTTTTTCAACGCGCTGAGCCCCATCCGGGCCAAGGCCAATTCCACTGTGATCGTGCGGCACTGCAATTTTGTCGGCTGTGGCACCTGCGTTTCAGGGGACGGACTGCGCAATCCCAACCACAACGAACCGAATCGACGGCCGCCTTACGACAACGGTAAGCCGGGGCCATCACGGATCATCATCGAGGATTGTGAATGCTGGGATTGCGGAGAAATTGCCCGCGCTTTTCCCGGGTGCGTGATTGAGGTGAGGAACGTCAAAATCCATTCCACGTGGCGCAAAGCACGAGAAAGTGGCGGAAAGGTGATTTTCAAGTAAACTCTCCCTTATGCCCACCCGCTCCCTCTGCCAAATTCTGCTGCTGGCCGCCTTGTGCTCCAGTTGCAAGCCGTTCAATATTAACCTGGCGACTGAGAATCCCATCAAGATGGACCCCATCACCATCAATGTGAAGATGGACGTCTATCAACACTCCTCGGACAAAACTGGGGACGGTAAGAAGCAGGAGGATGAATCCAAGGCCGCCCGCGAGCGCATTTACAACCGCCAGCAGCAGTTGCAGGAAATTAAAAACAACCGCTGGGTGATCGAGACCCACCGGGGGGAACTCCAGGTGCGGGAGAAACCCGCCGGTGAGAACGGAGGCTGGGTGGAGAAGACCGTCGCTTCAGAGAATGAAGATCGCATGATCCTGATGCGCGCCAAAGCCCAAGAGTTAAATCTGGACCTCCACGAAATTCAGACCCAGTTCTGGAAAGACAACGTGCGCAAATCCTTTGCCGGAGAATACATCGAGATCGACGATCCGGCCCGGCCGCAGATGTATCAGGTCGTGCAAAAAGCCGCTCCGTAGCCGCCTACCGCACCTCGTATTTTGGCGCTTCCTCCACCTGCGCTTTCGGCAGGAAGAAGCTCACGAGGAAACTAATCAAGGCCATGGTGCAGGCCACATAGCCAGCAGCCTGCGCGAAATGCACGGGCTTGGTTAGTGCCGCTCCGCCAGCGAGCATGGGCGCAACAAATTTCGAGGTCACCAGCGCCATACTGGTGCCGATCATGCGTCCACCCACATTGGTGGCGAAGCTGCCACCCGTGCCGCGCAAGTGCAACGGAAAAACCTTCGGCAAGTATTCGCCCATAAAACTGAATTGCGCCACGGTGAGCAGCCCGCACAAGGCATAGGCCCACATGAAGCTGCTGCCCCCGCTCTGAAACAGGTAGAGATAGGTCAGCGGCAAGATGATCAGCGATGGAATCTGGAACAAGCGCAACAACCCCAGTTGGCCCATGCCGAGGATGACGAGGATCGCCAGCAGGATCCGTCCTGCCAAGCCGCCCATTTCCTGATACATTTGCACATCCTCACCTTTGGAATCGATCGGCTTCAGGAAAGGATCCTGCGCGTTTTTGTTGGCTTTGATTTTATCCACGACCGCCTTCTGCTCCGGGGTGCCCTTAACGCGGTCGAACTCCACGATCAACGCCTTGGATTCCGCCCGCAGTGGAGCCAGCGATTTCGCCTGTTCGGATAATTCAGGGAGGCCAGGCGCGATGACCTTTGGCGTGAGTTGCAGGGCACCGAAGGCAATCCCATAGGCACAAGCGCTGAGAGCCGCCGTCACCAGCGTGGTGCGACGCAACTCCGGTGCAAACAACGCTCCGAAGCTGGGGCGCTGCAGCGTGCCGGCATCCTTGCGGGCTTTCCAGACGCGCGATTCCGGCACAAATGGCAGCAGCAGCGCGATGGGGATTGCTGGCAGAATGCCCGTCATCAGCAAATAGCGCCATTTGTCAGGCCCAGTGCCGCCCAATGCAGTCGGCAGGCCCCAATGCGGCAAATCCTGGATGTGTTTCCCAATCCAAATGGCGACCATCGTCACCAAGACCCCACCCAGCGAGGCGAACGCTTGGGTGATGCCCAGCCAGCGCCCGCGTTGTTTCTTGTCTTCAAATACCTCGGACAGCCAGGTAATGGCCGCCACAAATTCCACGCAAACTCCGATAAAAGTGGTGCAGCGAAAAAAGATAAACATCCCGAGCGAGGTGCTGTAAGCGGCCGCAAATGGAGATAACGAATACACAAAAATACTCAGCGCCATGATCCGCTTCCGTCCGAACTGATCGATCAGTCGCCCGCCCAAGAGGCCGAACACCCCGCCGCATAAGGCCGTCATCCAGAGCAAATTCCCCATCCATTCCGCGACCAATGGGTGACTGGGAGGCACCCGTAGCAACTCGGCAATGGCTGGAACCCCCACCAACGGAGTCATCAGCAACTCATAAGTATCAAACAAAAAGCCGATGCTGGCGATGATGATAATCAGCCACTGCACCCGGGTGAACGGGGCCGTAGCGGAGGGATGGGGCGAGGCGATGGGAGTAGTGTGGCTCATGGATTGCGGAAAGTTTGCACGGATGCTGGCGGACTTCCGCCGATCAGCAAAGTGAAATTTACGTAGTTCTGCCGCTCTGGCCTCGCTGACCGGCCTCTGCAATACCTCCAAAATTTCCTTGGCGCTCTGCTGGGACGCGATTACAAGTCGCCCCCGCAGCCAGGCCCTTCCCCTCTCATCTTCCCCTCATCTCCCCCTTCTGGCCTGCGTGGATCCCATCAGCTCATGCCTCGTATTACCTTTCAGTCCCTCGCCCGCAAAAATGAAATCGGGTGCAATAGTTATTGCCTCGAGATCGATTCCACCCGCATCGTCCTCGATACCGGCATGCACCCGAAAGTGGAAGGCAAGGAAGCGATTCCCGATTTCTCCCATCTCAAGGATTTAAAAGTGGATGCCGCCATCATCACCCATGCTCACTTGGATCACAGCGGCTGTCTGCCCTTGTTCCAACGGGAGCACAGCGAGGCGGAGATCATTATGACGGAACCGACGGGCGCTCTGGTTGAAGCCATGCTGCATAATAGTGTCAATGTGATGACCGCCAAGCGGGCCGAACATAACATCACAAACTACCCGTTGTTCGTCCACGGGGAAATTGACCGGCAGGAACGCTCCTGGTCGTTCCGCCGCGTGGAGCAAACGTTCTCTTTGGGGGTCGACCATGTTTACACCCGATTCTACGATGCCGGGCATATTCTGGGCTCCGTCGGGGTGCTCTTCGAACACGAAGGGCAGCGCGTGTTTTATACAGGCGATGTTCAATTCGAGGATCAAACCCTGTTGAAAGGAGCCGCCTTCCCGCAGGATCACGTGGATGTGCTCATCATGGAAACCACCCGTGGCTCCGTGGCCCGTCGGCCGGATTATACCCGGCAGGAAGAAATGAAGCGACTGGGTGCGGCCATTACCGAGACCCTGAACAAAGGCGGTTCCGTGCTGATCCCCGTCTTCGCCTTGGGCAAGACTCAGGAAGTCCTCCTCATGCTCCACGAACTGGACCTTCAAGGCCTCCTCCCGAAGCATGCTCCAGTGCAAATCGGCGGACTGGCCGCCAAAATGACGACCATCACGGACAAATTTGCCGATCAAGTGCGGCGCAATCATCATGGGGTGAAAATTTTGGAAATGCGGGATCTCGTAGCCTCCAATCCCAAGAAAGGCCATCACCGCACCCTCTACGCCCCCGGGCGCATCTACGCCCTCAGCAGCGGCATGATGACGGAAAAAACGACCTCCAACGACATGGCGTTCCAGTTTCTGGACAACCCGAAAAATGCCCTCCTCATGGTCGGCTACGCAGACCCCGCCAGCCCCGCTGGAGCCATTTTACAAGCCAAACAAGGCGACCCCGTCCAACTGGATCAAAGCCTCGCCCCTATCACGCTGAAATGTCGGGTTGAGCATTATGACTTTAGTGGCCATGCCCACCGCGATTTACTCATGGCCTACGCCAAGCAACTCTCCCCCAAGAAAATCCTTCTCGTCCATGGCGACGGCCCGGCCTTGGCTTGGTTCAAAGAACAACTCAGCATCGAACTGCCGGGCACCGAAGTCATTATTCCTGTGCCAGGGGAGAAATTGACGCTGCACTAGTAAACGGTCTGTGCACTGGCGGCTAGCACCGACTAAGTCACATGAATCCAAGCTCAAGGATTGGCAATGGGCTCCAAGTCACTCGAGGAAACTTTCGGTTCTCCTTGGGTGCTAAGCTCCCAACTCTTAGCATCCACTGCCAACCGGTAGGCAATGGGCACGGGAGGTTCACTGAAGGGATCCATCGGCACGGCGGCCATGGCATCGGTTAGTTTCTGCGGCCAGGCTCCGGTCTTCAACTTGTGTTGGTAAATGGCAAGCAGGGCCAACGTTAGGCTGCGGTGGGCTTCGGGCAGTCTTAGGGTTTCCTGGAATATTCTTTCGTATAGTTTAGCCGACTCTTTCAGGCCGATGCGCGTGATCGGATCTGGTCGAACAAACACCGTCCAGGCGGGCTCCACCTCGGTGAATTTCAACAAGGCAGTGCCGGGATTACCATGGCGCGGATCCTTCTCCACCGCAGCAATGGCGTGGGAGAAGGCGACGCGCAAATTCTGCTGCCGCTGCGGTTTACGGCTTCCAATCAAGAAGGCAACGGGCTCCAACCGCTCGGCGGGATCAGTATAATAGGCGCTTTTTACCCCCTGATACTGGATGTTGGACCGCAATTCCCAACGCAGCACTTCCGCTAAATCGCGCTCCCGCACCCCTGCTTGATGCAGTAAATTTTCCAATCGCTGAAAATCTGCCGGATCCTTCAGTTGGGCCGCCTCGTGTCGTGCCAAGGCATACGCCATGTTACCGAGCGCGTTGCCTACGAGCGTCCCCATGAGGCTGCTGTTCTGAAGGCGATCCATCAATTTCAGTTCAGTTAGAATGGTCGCTTCTACCGCTACGTAATCACCCGATTCTAAGCTTCGACTCGCTCTAGCGCTGAGGTAACTCGCGCTGTTAACGCATTCGCTAACCGGAAAAAACCAAACATCCTCCGGCATGGGTAGCAGGCACGCTTCGATGGGCTGCTCGGCGGCCTGGTCCAGACACTCGAACGCCGGTGAGAGCGTGTTCACTGCTGAATCCAGCTCGGGGAAATCCGCAGTCGCCCAAGGCCGGAGCTTCGATTTTGAGAAGGCCGCGTGCTGAGCTTTTGTGGCCTCGTCCAAAACGACTTTCTTCAGCTCTGCTCCCGCCTGCTCCAGCAAGCCTGCAAAGCTCACGGGAGTCACATCGTTTCGTGAATACATACTGAGCGGCTCCAAGCGGACTCCCGGCACCACCTCCCCCCACGGCTGCTGCATCCCCCACTCAAACACCGCCACAAACGAAATGAACAACGCCAAGGACCAACGTCGAATTTTCTTCCAAGCCCAAGGCTGGGCCGGCGCAAGATCATGGTGAAGTTCCTCTGGTTGGTTCATAGCCTTCACTTCTAACGCAATGCCCCAAACTCTGCAAACCAATAGGAGGGTGGACATTCTGTCCACCAGTCCCCGCAACAACAAAAGCACCGAGCCACCCCACCCCACCTAGTAAAAACTCCAAGCCAGCACCCGACTCTGCTTCTGCCCCTGCGCCATTTCCAGCACCCGCACCTGCTTCGCTCCCACCTGCTCCAACTGCCTTTCCAGCGGCCTCAGATGCTCTCCCTTGGAAATGAGGCTCGTGAACCACTGACACAATTGTGGCACCCGGGCACTTTGGGAAATCATGCGTTCGACGAACGCCAACTCTCCCCCCGGACACCACAATTCGCTATGGGTGCCACCGAAATTTAACTGCACCTTCGCCACCGCCCGTCCTGTCAGGTTCCGCTGCTTGCGCCTGGACCCGGCTGCGGCGGCCTCAGCCGATTCGTGAAATGGCGGATTGCAGATGGAAACCGTGAAACGTTCCCCCGGCTGCATTACGCCCTGGAAACACTGCGTTCGCGCAGGTTGGTGTCGCAGCGCAATGAGATCACGCACCTTTGGATTCGCAGCGACCAGCCCGGTCGCCCATTCCAAGGCTAACGAATCAACCTCCGTGCCCACAAACCGCCAGCCGTATTCACTGGCCCCGATCAATGGATAAACACAATTGGCCCCCACTCCAAGATCCAAGACGGATACCTCCGTGCCTCGTGGCAAGGCGTTCCCATCCGCCAACAAGTCCGCCACATAATGCAAGTAATCGCTGCGACCCGGAATCGGCGGACAGAGATAACCAGTCGGAAGATCCCAATGCTCCAGACCATAGCCATGTCGCAGCAGGGCTTGGTTCAGGGCTTTAACTGCGGCGGGATTGCCGTAGTCAATCGAATCATCCCCGTATGCATTACGCGAGACGAATTCCTTCAGAGCAGAACTGCACGCGATCAATGCCGGGAAATCATACCGCCCACGGAAACGATTCCGAGGATGCAAACCTGGCTTCGTAACAGGAGGAGAGGGACGGGATTTCGAGGGCATGGGATGTGATTGGCTCTGGCAGGCTACTGTAGCATCAACCCATTCCAAGGAGTTTCATTTTCGATTCCAGATCAAAACCGGGATGCACCATAGCGGCCGGCCAATAAATAAGCGTGGCATTTCGTCTGCCAGTGAACCTTCCAGAACGTGGTTGCGACTGGCTCAGCCGCAACAGCATCTGGACCAGGCCCTATCGTTGCGGCTAGGCCAGCCGCAACCACGTTGGCGGGAGAAGTAAGGGGGCGGCCTGTTAATTCAAAGAATTCAATGACGCTGGTTTCGTGATTTTGCCAGAAACACCGAGAGATGGAGCGTGGATTGGCATTGAGGAACCTAGCCTACCCCCTTCTGCAGATCTCGCAACACCCGCAGGTCTCCGGCCTCGACTCCTCTCAGTTTTCTGGCTCCGCTTTTCCGATTCTTCCCAAACCGATCCCGCACCGAGGCGAAGACTTCATTTATGAACCCAGCACGTCCGAAGATTCCTCCTCGTGTTAAGTAGTTCACCTTGATCCGCAGCATTTGCCCGCGCGAGAGTTTCCCGCCAGCAGGGTGCACAGCTTCGATGGTTTCCAGTTTGAAGCCGGCACCAAGGGGGGCTCATCAGCGGCTTGCAGTCTGGCTGGTGAGAAATCCCCTGCGCACTCGACGTCGAGGAACTGGGGGGCCGCCGCCACCACGCCTGCGTCAGCCAGGCGCTGAGCCCTGCGCCAAGCCAGCACTGATTGATAAGCCAAGCCCTGGCGCCGACAAAACGCAGCCAGCGAAAGCCCTCTAGAAGAATAACGCCGCAGCACAGCAGGCCGATAATTGGGAGTAGAACGAGAACGCATAGGCCCCCAGTTTAGATCAGACACCGCCCGCCCGCCTGCTCAAACGAATGAGTTTGGTCGAACGCTTACGCTGGTTTGACACAAAGGACCGAATAACGTGAATCCCTTCGGGAGTCACTCATTCGCACTCAAAAAAGGAACTGGCCAAACACCATCATTAGCTCAATTTAATGATATGATGGTTTGACAAGACTGGCAACGGATCGAATAACGTAAATCCCTCCGGGAGTCACTGATTCGCACTTAGAAAAAGAACTGACCAAACACCATTATTAGCTCAAATTAATAAAGTATGACCTTCCTTGTTCCTTTCTTCCGTCATCTTTTGGGGATACTCGCAGTCGTAGTCGGAAGCGCCACCGCTGAGGCTGCTGTGCTGATCCGCGATTATGAATTTAGTGGCAATCTCACGGATACGAAGGGAGGGCCGGCATTGGTGGCCAATGGGGGCACCATCAAGTCTGCTAGTTATGCCTTCGCAGCCCAACAAGGACTTACGTTGAGTAGTTGGACGAGCGTAGCCAACGATAAGGGAAATTACACGCTGGATATTTCCTGTAAGATTACCACCACCAATGGACTGGGCGCCAAGGTAGGTAAGCTGGTGGATGTCAAGAACCTCACCAGTGATGATGGGTTCTATCGCTTCGGTGAGACATCTGCGATCAACTGGTATAACGGCACTGATCCGACTGGGGGCGACAATGCGGGGATTGCGGGAACATTTCCCCTCAATCTGTATGTGCGTGCAGTAGTGACGCGGAATGCCGCAACGAAGGCGCTGGTGGGCTACCTGAACGGGGCGGTTCAATTTTCCATTACGGATACGTTCGACACAGGGCTCTTCGATGCCGCCAACAGTGTCATGCGTTTTTTCCAGGACGACTCCAGCACGACGGGCACGGAGTTTGCGACGGGCGAGGTCAATCAGATTAGGATCTACAGCGGCCCCATGACTGCGGCGGAGGTGGCTGCTCTGGGCGGTGCGAAGGCCGTGCCGAGTGATCCTAGCGCGAACGGGGTGTATGCTTGGACGAACCTAGCCGGAACTCCCAGTGGGGTGGGTTCCGCAAATGGAACGGGCACGGTGGCGCGTTTCTATGATCCAACGGGAGTGGCGATGGATACCGCTGGCAACATTTATGTGGCGGACATGGATAATCACACGATCCGGAAGGTGACTCCCGCCGGGGTGGTGACAACGGTGGCGGGCGCGGCCGGCATTTCCGGTAGTGCCGATGGCACGGCGGGGGCCGCCCGGTTTTATCGGCCAACGGGAGTCGCGTTGGATAGCACGGCCACCAATCTTTATATCGCGGATTCTAATAACACCATCCGCAAGCTGGTGGTGGCCTCCGGAGTGGTGACGACCCTGGCGGGCAAGGCCGATAGCTCCGGCAGCACGGATGGCACGGGCGCGGCTGCGAGGTTCGATGGGCCGGAAGGAATCGCAGTGTCCAGTTCGGGAAATCTTTACGTGGCAGATTCCGGGAACACCATTCGCAAGGTGGTCATCGCCACGGGCGTGGTCTCGACCATAGCGGGCACAGCTGGGTTCAGCGGAAATACGGATGGCGTGGGTGCGGCCGCTCGTTTCAATGAGCCGAAGGGAGTAGTCTTGGATAGTGCGGGCACGACGCTCTATATTGCCGATCAGGATAACAATTCCATCCGTAAATTAGTTCTCGCTTCTGCCACCGTTTCCCGCTTGGCCGGCAGTGCCACGGGGATTAGTGGCAGCGCGGATGGATCCGCCGACAATGCGCGCTTCGCCAGTCCCACGGGCATTGGATTGGATAGTAGTGGAAATATCTTTGTGGCTGACACCGATAACAATACCATCCGCAAAGTGACCTCTACGGGGACCGTGACGACGCTGGCAGGAGCCAGTCTGCCAGACGGAAGCGGCCAGGGAACAGCGGATGGCACGGGCACAGCGGCCAGATTCAATACGCCCATAGGCATCACAGTGAATGCCAGTGGCACGTTAGCTGTAGCTGATAGGGATAACCAGACCATCCGCACCATCAATACCACGACTGCCGTGGTGACCACGCTAGCCGGATCCCCCCCGGCGTTTGCAGCCACCAATGCAGCTGGTAGCGGAGCCCGCTTCAAATCCCCTTTCGGTTTAGCGCTGGACACGGCTGGCAACGTTTATGTTGCTGATGAGCTGAATCATCTGATCCGTAAGGTTTCCTCAGCGGGAGTCGTGACCACGCTGGCAGGCACCTCAGGCGTGGCCGGAAGCACGAATGCCACGGGGACGGCAGCGAAATTTTTCGGACCGAATGGCGTAGCGGTGGATATTTTCGGCAACGTCTATGTGGCGGATACGTATAACCATCTGATTCGGAAGATTACGGCAGCGGGAGCCGTAACGACCCTGGCAGGATCGGTGGGCACGGCAGGGAGCGTGGATGGCACGGGCGTGGCGGCTCAGTTCAACCATCCCGGCGGGTTGGCGGTGGATGGGAGCGGCAATGTTTATGTGGCGGATTCGGATAATCAGACGATCCGCAAAATCACCGCCGGTGGCGTGGTGACAACGTTAGCGGGCCGCGCTGGCTCGGTGGGGAATTCGGATGGAGTGGCCGCCGGGGCACGATTTACCTTGCCTGTGGGAATCGCAGTGGATGGCAATGGCAATCTCTACATTGGGGATGAGGATGGTCATACAATTCGCAAGCTCACCCCGGGTGGTATTGTTAGCACGCTAGCAGGATCTGCTGGGAGTTCCGGTTACCAGGACGGCATTGGCTCGGACGTTCAGTTTGACGGCCCGGATGGGGTGGCGGTGGACGCGTATGGGAATGTCTTCGTGGCTGACCATTCCAATAACGCCATCCGTAAAATCACGGCATCTGGAGTCGTGACTACCATTGGGGGGAATGTGTCTGCGGTTGCTGGTGGGGCCGACGGGCTGGGCTCGGCGGCTTATTTCTACAAGCCGGAGGGCATCGTAGTCTCCTCCACGGGCGTGCTCTATGTTTCCGATGCCGATAATAACCGCATCACCAAGGGGACGCTGAGCACGGCGGCCAATATTGCCGTTACGCTGGGGGGCTATGATTCGCAGACGGATGGGATTAACAGTGTGGACTTTGGGTATAATTCTACCGCTGGTCCCATCACCCAAACCTTTACTATCACAAATACAGGCACCGCCACCCTAACAGGGTTAGCCCTCGCGAAAGACGGGACAAGCTCAGCGGACTTCACGCTGGGAGCGCTGGGCACAACTACCCTGGCAGCCGGTGCTAGCACGTCCTTCACCGTCAGCTTCACCCCAGGTGCGCTGGGCGTGCGGCAGGCCTCCATCCACATTGCCAGCAGCGTCACGGGCACCGCCAATCCCTTCGACATTAACGTGAATGGCGTGGGCGTTGCGGCTCCGGCAAACAACAATTTTGCCAGCCGGATCAATCTCGGCTCAGTGGCCACCGTGGATACCACTGGAACGAACGTGGGAGCGACGCTGGAAGCGAATGAACTGACGTATGGTGGCTTGGCGGGAGCTTCCGTCTGGTATGAATGGACGGCTCCAGCCACGGGATGGACGACCATTCACACCTCCGGCACGGAATTAGATACCGTGATTGCCCTTTATACCGGCACCACGCTGGCGGGCCTGACAGAGTTGGGCTTCAACGATTCCAGTAGCCGTAACGGGGACACCGGTAATGATGCCTCACGGCTGGTATTCATGGCCCAATCCGGGACGAGCTATAAGATCGCAGTAGCGGGATATGCGTCCACTGGCTACGCCCCGGATCGGGATACGTTCCAACTACATATCGCGGCGGAGCCGACGCCAGACTTCTTCGTAACCGCTATGAGTTTTACCCCGGCTTCCGCTAACGTCACCACCGCCACCAAGGATGTGAATTTGCAAATCTCAGTCACTTCCACCGCCCCTTTGTTCAGTGCTGGAGGAGAAGGTTATTTGGACGGGACGTTGCTGTCGCCAAGTCAACAACGTTATGGAAATGGGGTCGATATCTACTATCAAGCTACAGACCGCACTTCCGGCAGTAGCACTAACGGGACCTATGTCCGAACAGCCACCATCCCACGATACGTAACAGCTGGAAGCTGGTCCTTGCGGCTGGGCACGGGTGCTAGTGAAGTGCGTTGGACCACCCCTGGAAATGATTTGCAGCCAGACGACTACCTCATCCCATCCTCCATTGCCGCCGCCCTCACAGTGACAAATACTGGCACCGCAGATACCGTAGCCCCCACGCTCGTCAGCATCAGCGGCCTGCCAGAGGTGGTGGACGTGACGGGAGGAGACGTTAGTTTCAATGTGGACATTACCTTTACCGATGCCACAGCGGGGCTGGGCGATATTTTTCTCTCCGCAACCTCCCCTGCCAATCATTCGGGAATAGGATTGGATTCTGCCACGGCCTCAACCTTGATATCCGGGTCCGTGAACAGCGGGGTCTATCGCGTGCCAATCACGGTTAACCAAGGCACCACAACAGGCATTTATTTCCTCTCCATTCAAATGATCGACCAAGCGTTGAACAGCATAGGCTATGGGGATGCTAGTGGAGGCAGCCCCATCCCCCGCACCAGCGGCGGCCATTCCTTTCAAGTCATCGGTGTCACTCCTGAGCCCACCTTGGAGGTGTCCCAAGATGCCCTCAGCCTCACGGATGGCACGAGCACCGTAGATTTTGGAAATGTTACTTCCCCAGGCACGCAAACGCTCTCTTTCACCCTTAATAATTCCGGCACCGCAGCCCTCTCCAACCTCGCCCTCAGCGTGGATGGGACCAACAGCACGGATTTCACCTTCAGTGCGTTGAGCGATCTCACCGTGAACCAGTCTAACTCCACCAGTTTCACCGTCACCTTCACTCCCTCGGGAAATGGCATCCGCAGCGCAGTTCTGCATGTTACCAGCAACATTGTCGGCCCCCAGAATCCGTTTGATATTAACCTCACGGGCATGGGCAGTGTCGCGAGCGGCATCGCAAGCTGGCGCCAAACGCATTTCTCCAGTTCCGCTAACAGCGGAGCCGGGGCCAATGACGCGGATCCAAATGGAAATGGCATCCTCAACTTCATGGAATATGCTCTAGGTGGCGATCCCGCCGGACATACCACTGGCCAGGAAATCCTACCGCAGGGCTCACGAAACGTAGCGCTAAATTGCCTGCAAATCTCCTTCACCCGATACCTAGACCGCACAGATCTCACCCTCATCGTCCAAGCAGGGGACACCCTAGCAGGGCCATGGACAGACTTAGCGCAAAGCATCAATGGAGCAGGCTTCACCATCGTCACCCCCGGCACCACCTTCACGGACGCCGGGGCCGGAGCCACCCGTGTCGTCACGGTGTGCGATCTCTTCCAAACGAATAACCCCGCCCATACTCACCGCTTCATGCGGCTGAAGGTCACCCAGTGAAGTCACGTTAGCCTTTCTTTGTCTTAGGTTACACCATTCGAACTGATTTGCTGGCTATAACCTCCACCGATAATCATGAAACTAACCCGCTCTTGTTTTAATCTTTCGCCTACCTCATTGTGTCGATAGCGAGCCTCACCAATTCGTTGGACGCTCAGTCCATGCCCCAGGACCATTGGCGATATGCATTGACAAAAAGACATGCCTTAAGGAAAGCAAGATGGGCCAGCCTTAATACACACTTGCGCCCAGATTCTTGAAGGGAGTGGCGCAGGATCAGGGGCTAACTAAGAGTGCGCTGGCAGCTGCCCGATGAAGCTGGTGCGGTGGATTGGCTAACGCAGATGGTGGAAATGCCGCTGGGGACCACCGGAGGGAGGCTCGCAGCTATTCACTCCCAGTGTGCAGGCCGCATTTACGGAGTCATAACTCTGCCGATTCCTGATATATACTTGCATCATGAAGACCGTCCATGCGCTCACAGCCTTTTCCTTACTCTCCCTGCTGATTCCAGTTGTTTCCTCTGCTGCCGATATTTCGCCAGAGGGGCTGAAATTCTTTGAGGCCAAAATCCGCCCGATTCTAGCCACGGCCTGCTACAAGTGTCACAGTCAGGCGGACGGCAAGACCAAGGGCGGGCTGGCCTTGGATAGCAAGGCCGGTTGGACTAAAGGAGGGGAGACCGGCCCTGCCATCGTGCCGGGAGATCCCGACCAGAGCCTGTTGATCAAAGCGGTGCGCTACACCGATGAAGACATGCAAATGCCGCCATCCCAAAGCGGCAAACAACTCCAGCCCTCGCAGATTGCCGACCTCGAAGCCTGGGTGAAAATGGGCGCGCCGGATCCTCGCAGCGTGGCTGCCCCGCGGGCGGACATTGCCAAAATTGCCAGCGGACTAACCGAAGAGATGCAGGAGAAAGCCAAGACCCACTGGGCCTATCAGCCCATCAAGGCACCGCCCGTTCCCGAGACCAAGGACAAGGTTTGGGGCAATACCCCGGTCGATCAATTCATTTTAGCCAAGCTTGAAGAGAAAGGACTAACGCCTTCCCCGGCAGCCGACAAACGCACGCTCATCCGCCGAGCTACCATTGACCTCATCGGCTTGCCACCCACGCCGCAGGAAGTGCTGGATTTCGTGAAAGACGAATCCCCCGACGCCTTCAACAAAGTAATCGACCGACTCCTGGCCAGTCCGCAGTATGGAGAACGCTGGGGCCGCTTCTGGCTGGATGTGGCGCGGTATGCGGACACCCGGGGCGAACCCAAGAAAGACACGTCACCACTGAGTCCGTTCGCTTGGACCTATCGCGATTACGTTATCAAGGCGCTTAACTCTGACCGGCCGTTCGATCAATTTATCAAAGAGCAAATTGCCGCCGACCAATTGCCCACCGCCACCACCCAGCCCGGCACCTTGGCGGCACTGGGTTTCCTGACCCAAGGAGATCAGTTTCAGGGGAATCGCAATGACATCATCAATGATCAAATTGACGTCGTCTGCAAAGGGTTCCTAGTGGTTTAAATCAGCAGACTTGAAGGGTAAAGTCTACGCAGCTTTATGCGAGCGTCACTGGTGGTAAATTGCCAATCCGTGCCAACTTGCATTTGATTCCTGCGTTGCTCCCAAGCAGCCAACTCTCGCTGCATGGT
>JANOAV010000103.1:0-28345 GCA_031411295.1 Verrucomicrobiales bacterium
ATGCAAGCCTTGCAGCACACGGTCTGACCGTCATTTTGCCTGCCGCAAGCCTTGCATTGCCTAATCTGACCGTCATCCTAACGTAAACGGCACCCGCAGCGCCCAAAATGACCGTCATTTTACGGTCCGCGAACCTAGAATCGTCAAAAATGACCGTCATTTCCCCCTCCGCAACACCCGATTTCCCCCAGCGCCCCGTCATTTTCCCCTGCCCGACCCCCGCGCCCCCAGAAATCCCCGACCCATTCCCCTGCGCTACGCCCGACGGCCAAAAATTCGCCCCCAGATTCCCCTCCGCGTCACCAGATCCCCCACAGTCAGCCATCGATTCCTTAGGAAATACCCCCACCGCACCACCCGAAGTGGTCATAAAAGCGCGGGCAACAATTGTATTCATAGAAAAGATTCCGTGAAGCAGCAACAAACGAATTTCGACCGCCAATAAATCAAATTTTTCACCGCTAGACAAGATTTATTTTCAGAAATTTTCGCCAACTCTGCTGCCAGTCCTGTAAGGACGACACATCAAAGCCCAGGGTGGAGCGCCAGCGCAACCCTGGGTCTGGCCACAAATCAGCGGAAAGCCCTGTAGGGGCGGGACATCGCAACATGCATTACATTCCACCGTGGACATCGCATTGGAGAGTGCGCATTCCCCATGTCCCGCCCTTACAGGGCTTAGATCGGGTGGGATCTCTTTCCCAGGGTTACGTTTCACTCCACCCTGGGCTTTGATGTGTCGTCCTTACAGGACTAAGAACCCTTGCCCCATCACCCTCATCCCAGTCCATCCCCTAGAGACAGCACCGCATTGAGCGCTTGGTTCTGCGTCTTTGCCCCCACCTTCCCTTCCACCGCCAATCCCGTAGGAAACGCCTCCACCTCAGCCTCCCCCATCTCCCGTGGATGCCGCTTCCCATGCCACAACACATACCGCCGATACCACCCCACATAGGTCTCCTCCGTTTTCAGGCTATAATGCTTGCGCCGCTGCACCGCGCGCAGTTGATCTTCCAGTTTTGGTTCATTTCCCGTTGTCATAATCCGCATGAGTTCACGCGCATCTGAGCGAAAATCCACAATACCGTTGACTATCACGCGCATCTGCGACTAAATCCTACCAAAAATTCCACTATGAAATCACTACCCCGCGCAAAAACCGACAAATCTGTCGCCTATAAGGAAGCTCGGCAAAAATCGACAATTCTGCTGGTGATCAGCTGGTTCGCCTTCAATTCTTAGCCGCCACCCAATGCTCTGGAAAATCGAAAATACGCCCCACAAAATACTCGGGTCAATCCACCACCTTCCGATCGGACAAAAGCTCCCCAAATGGTTCCCTCAGTCCTTGGACGAATTTGATGATGTAGTTTTTGAAGCAGATAATGCAAAGGCATCCGATTACTTTGATAGACATCCCGGTCCGAAACCGTGGATGGAAAAATTGGTTTTTGCTTCAGCAAAATGTCGCGAGCTGCAACTCGCTGAAGGGGTAGAAGAAATATTACATTCAAAAGCAGTCCGAAATCGTTTGACTGTTGGGTATTTAGAAAGTGCTTCACGGCCTTTTGAGTTATTCGAATCAGCCTACAGCAGTCATCCTGATGAGAGCAGGGAAGCACTTCGGCGTCTTAGTAGCGACCCTGCACTTGTCAGATCCGAATACACACGCATGCTGACTTGCTGGCTCACCGCGGACAGGGATGGGTTCGAACGGTTTTTGGAGGACCAAAGGACTCGTGAGCCCGTCACGGTCGGTTTGCTTGTAACCCAAAGAAACCAAGAATGGATGAAAGTTGCTACGCACATGATAATGTCCAGCACACCCACTCTCTTTGTCGTTGGCAGCCTCCACGTCGTCGGCCCCGACAGCTTCATCGACTGCATCAACTCCATTGGATACAATTGCCGATTCCATCCTAGCTAGGCGAAGAATGCGTCGCAATCCGCAGCGCTTGAGACGTCCAACTCCAAATCCGCAACCCATTCAAAAAATCAATTCCAGAACTCAACATGCGACATCTAATTCTTATAGCTCCTTTAGTGCTAGCTAACTCCTGCTCTAGCCCGAGCATCATGAAAACGGGACCAAACACCTACCTTGCATCTGAAACATCGGCCGCAGGAATGTTTGTAAATATGTCCAGCCTGAAGGCCAAAACAATTAGCAAAGCGAATGAGTTTGCTCAATCAAAGGGCATGGAGGCAGAAGGGCTAAACATTAAGGAAAACAAACCTATCGTGGCCGGGTTTCCGTCAGTCGATTATCAGTTCCGATTGGTGCGGCCTGGACAAGCCGGGACGGGAACTGTTATTGAGCAGAGTAGACAGGCTTATTAATTGACTCACTCAGACAACATGCGGCAATGACGAGATATATGCCTCAAGACGTATTCGAGTCCGCAGTTTCGACCGTGACTGTGGGACATATTTCTGTCGATAAACCCCGCGAGGAGATCGCAGCCGATCTCTGGATCGACTATGCAGACCTGCTTGCTGACGACCCCGTAGAGATAGTCTGCGAGATGGCAGAAACTTCTCAGGAATCCGTCGAGATGTTCAGGCGGCTGTCCTTCAGCGATTCACAGTCAGAACAGATTCTTGGTTTTCTCCACCATTTCACTTGGTTTTGTCGCACCTTTGACGAGCGCAACAAGCGACGTGGCTTTCGACTGTTCAATGGTATCTGGTTCACAGCGCCACGCATCCCAGAAACCAACCGAAAGGCTAGATACATGAAACGCTTTGGTCTGTATCTCATTGGCATGCAAACGGGAACTGTTCCACTCGCCCCCGTCTCTTGGACCCCGTTTTGAACAGCGTTGACGGATTACAATAACAACACAATCACCACACCCAATTAGATATGGCCCAACTATGCGGTCTGCATTTGCCCGTAGGCCAGCCGCCACCAGATGTATGCCCTCCGGAAACCAACGGCTTACTTTAGTCCTCGCGTTTCCGCCGCCTGGCATCAGGAAACAACCACGCGCCTCGATGCAGGAATCACCAATTTCATTGACGTCACGCCCATCTGCAGCTAACAAATCGACACTTCTGTCGGAGATAAACTCAAAAATCACATGTATCTTCCATCCATTATCCAAGAATCTGCAGCAGCAATTCGCGACCTCAAAGTTGACGAACAGGCTGTCCCTTTCAATCGGGACGCGTAGCGACGCCAGATCCCGGACTTCGACGAGATAATTGGAGACCTTCCGGGCGAGACGATTTCCAGACGGCAGATTTTTGCTCGCTTTGCGGGTATCGAGCCCCGCTTGGTTCCGTGCGGTTCTACAATCCAAGCAGAGTTGAGACGACTTTTTGTGTGGGCGATGCTCTGGGGGTATGGCGTTCGTGGATACGGTGCAACCCGCGTAGCTAGGATGCTGGCTACCCCAAATCTTGGCGACATACTTTGTAAATCCGCCGAGGAGTGCTATTACGGAATGTTCCTTATGGCTTACGACAACCTTAATTCTAGCGTGAAAAACCTGGGTCCAGCATTTGCCACGAAGTTTTTATATTTCCTCTCCAAGCCGCAAGCCTACGCAATCAAGCCACTAATCTTCGATAGTGTGGTCGTCAACACTCTCCGCAAGCTGGATTGGCCAGATTGGGCACCAGATTACTTGGCCAGAGAACTGACGCCTTTACGCGCCTCCGGCGCATATGGGCAGTTTCTTATCCTCCTTCACAATTGGGCATCTCGGATTGGCTGCCGGCCTGATCAGCTAGAGTATTTTCTCTGGAAGCAGAGCATGGGGCGCTTGGCCTGACTGATTTGGCCTTGTGCGTTTTGTGTAGGCCTGCAGGCCAGTCGCCACCAGAAGCCTCCCATTCGGAAACCAACGGCTTTCTTGAGTCCCCCGCTTCCGCCGCCGGGCATCAGGATACAAGCGCGTGCTGCAGATAGGGCTGGCCATTCCCCTGAAATTTAGCCACAAAAGGCACACAAAGCACAAAATGAATGCAGGAGGCTTTGTTTGTGGGTCTTGTGTTCTTTGTGGCAAATTGGTTCTGTGGAATCCTCAGACTGCCCCGTCCCGTTGGGATGGAAGCACCAATTTCATTGACGGCTGTGGGCTGGAAGGGATTCGGGGTGCTAGGCTTTGGCGTCAGGGTTACGGACTGAAGTCCATAACTACCGTGAGTGGCGGCGGATTCTGCTGGCATTTTTATTGCAGGAAGTGAGGATTTAGCGCAAGCTCCGGCGGTCGGCTAGACATTTCATTTATCACCACCTAGACTTATGAATTCCAATTACTCTGACTTTACCAAATGGGCGCTGGATGATGCCCGCTCGCTGGATGAGCGTTATCTGATTTTCCTCGTTTGTGAGGCAACGCGGCTTATCGAATGGTATCGGCGGCCGCTGGAGTATCGGCAGAAACATCAATATCAATTCTTCCCCTTCCAAGACTGGAAACTGTTTCAGCTGAATCCTCTGCTGGCCCCGGAATACTCGGCAGTGGATACGGAACGGGCGATGGCGATGATGCCGTATTTCACGAACTTCAAACCGGACACGAATCATGATAAGCGTCAGTTGGCGGAGGTGAGTTCCGTGCTGCGTTTCTTCCCGGCATTGGAGGAGGTCTCGCTGGGATGGACGAGTCTGCGGGATTTGTCGTTCGTGGAGGCGTTGCCTAACCTGCGGTCGCTACAGATTTCCAGCGGGGAACTGGAGGACTTGGGGCCGTTCCGGAAATGCCCGAATCTGCGGCATCTGAATTTGCAGTTCGGGAGTCTGGGCACGACGCACTTCACGCCGCCAATCTACTGGGTGGACGGGCGTCCGCTGGGGGCGCTGTCGCAGTTGGAATCGCTGACGCTCTCCCCGAATCCTGCGATCCTGCAGGGGCTGAAATTTCCCGTGTTACACAAAGCAGAATTCTCCGGCGGGTCGTGTATTCAGCCGGACTGCCAGCACCTGCCGGACATGCCTGCGCTGCGTCTGCTAACGATGGATCATGTGCAGAGCCTGCGGGGCATCGGACGCTTCCCCGGGCTGTGGCATCTGAAGGTGAGCGGGCCGTTGCGGGATTTCGCGGAGGTGGAGACGCTGCGGGAGCTAACTTGTCTGGAGCTGCATACGCAGATGGGCTGGCCGCGGAAGGTGGCCCCGCTGGCAGCGCTGCCGGAACTGCTCTGGGCGCGTTTCCTGGGGGAGGTGCCTCGCAACTATTGGCCGCTGGCGGCTGCGCCTAAACTATGTCAGCTGGAGGTGCATCAAGCAGCGGCGGTGCAACTGGAGGTGCAAGCGATCAATGCCGCGCTGACGCCCTGGGACGCGGTCTTCGCGCTGCCGACACCGCGTCCGCTGGCTCCGCTGCGTTTCGTGGCGGTGGATATTGGCGGGGACAAGAGCGTCATCCCTCAGGACGCTACGGAGCCAATCGCAGATTATGTCGCGCATCCGAAATTGCATCATTTGGAGTCGATGTGGATGCGGAATAAGATCTGCGCGGCCACCCGGCGGGTGGCGGGGGAGGACGCAATCGGACCTTATCCCGGGCCACCTTGTGAGCTGCATTGGTCACGGGGACTGGGCATCCAGTTACAAACGTTGGATTCAGCGATTCGTCTGCCCGAGGTGCTGGAGGCCATCCGCTGTGAACTTGCACAATCTGGTAAGGACTGGTTGATCCAGATTTACTGCAATCTGCGGCTGAGTGAGCGGGAAATGTCCGCCCAGGAGAAACGCTGGCTGAAGCAGGTGCAGGACGATAAACGGCGTTGGCGGGCGGCACAGGATGACGATGATTCATTCATCGAACGCTATCGGAAAACTCAGCAGCATTTGATCGATACCCAGTTCCGGCTGCGCGTTAGCGAGGAGGAAGGTGAGGAGCCAGATCCGGAAGAGTTCCAACCGTCTGAACAGATCCTGCCTGAGGCTCCTCAAGCACGCGCGCTGGTAACTAACACGGGCGATGTGCAGCCGCCCGCAGAGGAAGCAGAACCGGAGGAAAATCCAGACTTCGAGCTGAAACCATTCGATGAACAGGAGCAAAACACCCCCGCCGAAAACGATGCTGATGATGGCTCCACTGCGGTAAAACCAGATCCAGACCCACCGGAATATTTCTGGGAGGATCCCTATTCCCATCCCCTGGCGGATTCGTATCGGTTCACGCTGAAGCTGACATTGGATACTGTCTATCACGATGGATATAACCTAGCCACGGTAATGCAAATGATGCGGCGGGAGCCAGACGAATTCCACCCTGCGCCTCCGAAGTCGGATGGGTGAGGAAGATCCCTTAATTGGTTTCAGGTATTCCGCGTGTGCCACGTGGCACTAGCTGGTCCTGATGGATCTCCCGTTCGGAAACCAACGGCTTCCTCGAGTCGCACGCTTCCGCCGCCGGGAAATCAGGAAACAACCACGCGCCTCGGACGTCTCGGAGCAGGAATCAACAATTTCGTTGACGATCACGCGCATCAGCGGCTAAATCCCACCAAACTTCCACTATGAAATCACTACCCCGCGCCAAAACCGACAACTCTGTCGTCTATAAAGAAGCTCGGCATAAATCGACACTTCTGTCGGTGATCAACTAGTTAGGCCATTACCTCACGCTCTATGCCATTCACACTCACTGACCCAGGTGCAGCCATAGCGGGAATCACAGGATTTGCGGGGGCGTTACTAGTCCAGTTCCTCGCAACCCGCTCAGAGCGCAAGCGCCTTGAGCTACACAACCAAAATGCCGACGCTGATCGGCGGGCGCGAGAGGCAGAATTTATAGCGACCAATCAGCGAAGCGATAAAGAGTGGCGTCGCCAAGAGCTTCACGATGCTTACAGCGGCGCTTTTTACTATCTCGTCAAACTGGCTTTGAGTAGTCTTCACGCTACGACGAGAGACAAGGATGTGAGGCAACATTTCAGTGAGGCTCAGCGTTACCTGATCCTTCTCGATGCGCATCACGAGGTCCACGCGACCAAAGAGAAACTCCGGGCGAGGCGGGAGGCGCTTGCGGACAACAGCGACCAGACCGCTGAGTTAAGCTGCGCCGCCGAACAAGCCCTCGAAGAAGTAAAGATCATCTTCGGAGAAGACACCAGGCTCCAAATGACGGCTCCATTGCCCTCCCGCCACCAGGTCCGACATAATGCTGGCGAGAAGCGTTCCGAACATGAATCCTAAGTGACCTAACCTTCAAAGATAGCTTTGAGCGGCTTTGCGCCTCACTGCTATTAGTTGTTGGACAGGCCCGGTGATTCACTCCGCGCTATCGCCCTCGGAGGCTGATCGGCGGGCCGATGTGGTTTGCTTTGCGAGTTAGGCGATGGCTTGGCTCATGAGCAATTTTAGCTCAGCGCTCCTCTGCGTTCTCTGCGGTAATTCTGAATGCTGTGGGATGGGAGTTTTACCGCAGAGGGGGCAGAGATTCGCAGAGGTCGAGGATTCGAGCGCGTGGTTAGCAGTGATCAATTGAGGCCTCATGGCCCGCGCAAGGCACCGCTGCGTTTGCATCGTTTGCGGGGTTGCACGGAGGATGGAGGATGGTATGGCGCGGGATGATTTTCCGTTTCCTTCTGACTGTGCTAATTCCTGTTTCACTCGTAGCTGCTGAGCCCGACTTTGCGGCGGCGGATGCCCTGGGGAAACGCACGGAGGGGAAGGTCTTTGGGGATCGGGTGGACGTGCATTTTCCAACGGAGGGAGATCTGGCTTGGTATAAAGTGAACGGAGCCAAGGGGGAGGAGTTTTTCTCGCTCAACCTGAAGACCGGGGAAACCAAGGCGGTGGCCAAGTCGGAGGTGCCGCAGTGGAAACCGAAGTCGGCGGCGGCGGTGAATGCGAATCGCTCGCGGAATACGGGGGGCGCGACGCAGTTGTTGTTTAAGAATGAGTCGGCGGGGGTGATCAAGCTGTTCTGGCTGGACCTTCAGGGTAAGGCGGTGAGTTATGGCGAGGTGGCTCCTGGAAAGGAAAGCAGCATGGGAACGTATGCCGGGCATGTGTGGCAGGTGCGGGATGCGGCGGATAAACCACTGGGAAAATATCAGGCGGAGAGCGATAACACGGTGGCAATCATTGGCTCGCAACCGGCACCGGTGGCGGAGTCAGAAAAGAAGCGTCAGCGCAAACCACCACCGCCTTCGGCGTGGCGCATTGATTTGCGGGATCACAATGTTTTTGCGCATCCGCAGGCGGGTGGGGCGGACATTCCCCTAACCACTGATGGCACCGAGCAACAGGAATACCGGGGCCCGGTGGTGTGGAGTGGCGATGGCACGCATGTCGCCTTGTTCCGCGTGGAGCCGGTGAAGGCGGAGCGGCAGGTGCATTACATCGAATCTTCGCCCAAGGATCAACTTCAGCCGAAACACTCCACTCAGAACTACCCCAAACCGGGCGACCCGATTGAGCAGCGGCGGCTGTGCGTGTTCAACGTGGCGGAAAAGAAACAGGTTCCGGTGAGCGATGCGCTGTGTGCCACGCCGTGGAGCTTGGATAACTTGGAAGCGAGTGCGGATGGGAAATCGTTCCGCGTGTTGTTTAACCAGCGGGGCCATCAGGTGCTGCGATTGCTCTCCATTGAGGCTGCGACAGGCTCGATGCGGGTCTTGGCGGAAGACGCTCCGAGGACGTTTGTGGATTACACGAACAAGGTCTGGCAGCAATTTCTGCCGGATGAAAAGGAATTCCTCTGGATGTCTGAGCGGGATGGGTTCAATCACATTTACCGCATCGAAACCGCCACTGGCAAGGTGCTGAACCAAGTGACCAAGGGGTCGTGGATGGTGCGCAAGGTGGAGCGCGTGGATTTGGAGGCGAAGCAAATCTGGTTTACGGCCATGGGGGTGCGTCCGGGGCAGGATCCTTATTACAAGCATTTGTGCCGCGTGAATTTTGATGGCACGGGGATGACAATTCTCACTGAGAGCGATGGCACGCATCAATGGGATTTTTCTCCCGATCAGAAATTCATCGTGGATCGCTGGTCACGCTTGGATCAGCCGACCGTAACGGAATTGCGGTCGGCGGCCGATGGCAAACTGATCGCCAAGCTGGCGACGGGAGATTTCACCGCGTTGACTGCGACGGGTTGGCAACCGGCGGAACGTTTCGTGGCCAAGGCCCGAGACGGGACTACGGATATTTATGGCATGATTTGTCGGCCGACGAACTTTGATCCCGCCAAGAAGTATCCGGTGGTGGAGAAGATTTATGCCGGGCCGCAGGACTTCTTCGTGCCGAAAGATTTCCGGCTGGTGACACGGGATCGGGAGCTTTGTGAGTTAGGATTCATTCTGGTGCAGGTCGATGGCATGGGCACGAACTGGCGAGGCAAGGCGTTCCATGACGTTTGTTTCAAGAATCTGGGCGATGCCGGCTTCCCGGATCGGATTGCGTGGATGAAAGCAGCGGCGGCCAAGCATCCGGAAATGGATCTGAGCCGTGTGGGCATCTACGGTGGCTCGGCGGGCGGACAGAATGCGCTGGGGGCGTTGCTGCGTCATGGCGACTTCTACAAGGCAGCGGTGGCGGACTGTGGCTGCCATGATAATCGGATGGATAAAATTTGGTGGAACGAGCAATGGATGAGTTGGCCGATCGGCAAGGAGTATGAGGAAAGTTCCAACGTGGTGAACGCGCATAAGCTGCAAGGGCATCTGCTGCTAACCTGGGGTGAACTGGATCACAATGTGGATCCGTCCAGTTCCATGCAGGTGGTGAACGCGCTGGTGAAGGCGAAAAAGGATTTCGAAATGTTCGTCGTGCCCGGGGCGGACCATGGGATTGGGGAATCGCCTTACATGCACAAGAAGCGCATGGCGTTCTTCCATCGGTGGCTCATTGGCGGATAGGAAAGCACGCCATTGCAGGCGGCTGCCGATGCAGAAGCGCACTTGAGTTACGGGGAGGCGAGCCCATGCTGCCGGATGTCGATTTCGTTAGTTACAATTTTGGAGCACTCCAGCGTGGCCGCATCGGCCATCGCTGGGGCGGTGGCTGCGCGTGGTCGCAAGGTGGATTTATTTGGCGTGTTGGTATTGGCGTTTGTGGCCTCCTTCGGCGGCGGCACCCTGCGGGATGTTTGCCTGGGGGATACGCCGGTGTTTTGGATTCGGAACTCCAGTCATGTTTTCACCGTGCTGATCGCAGGATTCATTACGTTTGTGGTCGCACGCTTTCGGGATTTGCCGTTGCCGGGATGGCTGCTGGAGTTGGCGGATGCGATTGGCTTGGCGTTGTTTGCCATCTTCGGAACGCAGAAGGCCTTTACCCAGTTCGGGGCGACACCGCTGGCGGCAGTGGCGCTGGGAACGGTAACCGGGGTGGCGGGGGGATTGCTGCGTGACGTCTTGTTAAACGAAATCCCCCTCGTCTTCCGCAAGGAAATTCGTCTCTATGGCACCGCCGCAATCGTCGGATGCACGGTGTTTGTCGCGCTTCTGAACTACGTTCCAGCCCTGCCCTCGCCTTGGCCATTCCTGATCGGCTCGGCCGTCATTCTCAGCCTGCGCCTGGCAGCGGTCCGCTGGAAACTGGCGTTACCTGAATTTCACGATCTCCGGGGGAAGCCGGGGGATCTGGGCTAGAGATTGGCTCCGTGCGCCAAGAGTTCGCGATACGCCTTCAAGCTGGTCTGGACCGCCACCACGGAGGCTTCGACGCGAAGGTGCAGCGGAGCGTGAAAGGGAGTCTCAAAGACCATTTCCAACGCCCGGGGCCGCTGCTCTGGAGGGGCGCTGAGGATCCCCGGATAGCCTTCCCGGATGATCCCCCGGCTGGCCGGAAAGCCATCGATGGTGCAAGCCTCATTGCGCGGCAGCAACCGGGAGGCAGCCGCCAACGCTGGTTCCAGCAAGTGTTCACTGAGGAGATCCCCGCTGACGAAGCCATAGAGACCGTCCGAAGTGTCGTCTTCATGCAGCGCAATGATGACATCGTAGCGCTCGGCCCGCAATTCAGCTTCGAGCTGCTGGACTTCATGCTGTTGTGACCCGCACCAGAACTCGCGGTTCAGATCCAAGCCCGCCCACGAATGACGCGTGTTAGCCACGATTCCAGTGGGATTGCACATGGGATAGAGATGGAGTTCGAATCCCGCCAAATCCCGCGGCATGGTCCACGCCCAATCTGCCAAGGCATGGGCGGCCAGGGTTCCAGCGGGTTCGTCGCCATGAATCCCCGCAAAGATCCCCACCTTCAGGGGATCGCCCGCGCCCGGAACTGCGGGACATTTCAACTGCGGCAAGGGTGGCAGCGGGCTCTCCTGACGTGCTAGGCAGGCTGCTAACTGGGATATGGTTGGATCGTTAAAAAGAGGGTGGGCCACGGGGCTTGATGGGAAGTCCGACAGTTTACGCCAAGAACCTGGCGGTGTGCAAGGGGACGGGGAAACGAACTGGAAATCCGGCCAAGGCTGCGTTACTGATCCGGGCCATGATGACCCTGCGCGATGAACTCCAACCTTTGCTAGCCAGTGCCGCCGCTGCGGGCGTGCGGCTGGGGACTTCCTCATGGAAATATGCCGGCTGGATGGGGCAGATCTATGAGGAGCAGCGGTATCTCTGGCACGGCAAAATTTCCACCACCCGCTTCGAACGCTCCTGCCTCCAAGAATACGCCGAGATCTTCTCCACGGTCTGCGTGGATGCGGGCGACTACCGCTTCCCCGAGGCCCCGGCACTGGAAGCCATGGCGCGACAAGTGCCCCAGGACTTTCGCTTCACGTTTAAAGTCACGGAGGATATCACCGTGAAGCGTTTCCCCGGCATGCCGCGCTATGGGCCTCGGGCGGGCAAAGAGAATCCTCATTTCCTCGATGCGTCGTTGTTCATCAATTCGTTCCTGCGCCCTTGCGAGGCCATTCGCGAATCGGTTGGGATGTTGATTTTCGAGTTCTCTCAGTTTCACCTGGCGGATTTCTCCCGGGGTCGGGAGTTCGTCCATGCGCTCGACGAATTCTTCGACGCGCTGCCCAAAGGATGGGATTATGGCGTGGAAGTGCGGAACCGCACGCTGCTGCATCCGGAATATTTCGCCATGTTAGCGCACCATCAAGTGACGCATGTTTACAACTCCTGGACCGACATGCCGGGGTTGGAGGAACAATGGAGCCTGCCTGGCGCCATCACCCGTCCAGAGATGGTTGCCGCGCGACTCCTCCTGAAGCCAGGCCGGAAGTATCAAGCCGCAGTCGATGCATTCTCACCTTATGCCAGCATTCAGGAACCGCTACCTCCAGTGCGCGCGGCGGCGGCGGCTATGGTCCAACGCGGCCTGACACTCAAAAAGCCCAACCAAACGCTGATCTACGTCAATAATCGCCTTGAGGGCAACGCCCTTCAGACCATCAAAGCGGTGCTGGAACAGAGTAAACAATCCGCAGGATAGGGTTGGCACTTGCACGAGGGCTGCAAGCAGGGTTGCTTCGGCTTCGCTCTCCCCCACCCTTATGCCGACCCCGCTCGAAGATCCGACTGCATTCCAGACCGCCATCACCCAATGGTTTTCGGCGCATGGAAAAGACTACCCATGGCGCAGAACGGAGGATCCGTATGCCATTTTAGTTTCGGAAATGATGCTGCAGCAGACGCAAATTGCGACCGTGCTGGGGAAACGCTATTTCGAGCGTTGGTTGGAGCTGTTCCCCACCCCGCAGGCCCTGGCACAGGCTCCCGAACCCGAGGTCCTACGCGCCTGGGAAGGCCTGGGCTACTACCAACGAGCCCGGAACCTCCAGCGGGCCGCACGTGAAGTGGTGACACACCATGACGGGAAATTCCCCCGCTCGGTGGCGGAACTCCTCAAGCTCCCGGGACTGGGACGCTACACTGCTGGCGCGGTGGCGACCTTTGCGTTCGACGCCAGTGAACCCATCGTCGATGCGAACATCGCCCGGGTTCTGGCCCGACTGTTCAATTACCGTCTGCCCATCGATGCCGACGCTGGCAAAAATCAGATCTGGGCGTGGGCGGAACAGTTGGTGCCCCAGCGGCACGGCAGAATTTACAATAGCGGCCTGATGGAATTGGGTCAGCGCATCTGCACCGGTCGTGCTCCTCAATGCGAACTCTGCCCGGTCGCCCGGCATTGTGCCGGACGCTGGGAGCAGCCTGAAACGCTCCCCCTGAAGCAGCCCAAGCGCTCGACGGTGCGACTCGTCGAACACGTGGCCTGGGCGGTCCGACGAGGGGAAATTTTACTCCACCAAGAGCAAGGGCAGCGTCGCCAAGGTTTGTGGAAGCTACCGGAGCGGGACGAGGCTTGGTTTACCCGCCATTTGTCCGCGGTGCTGCACGACAGTCACTACACCATTACCCACCATCGGGTGCGCCTTTTGGTTTATGAGGCCAGCACCCTTGTTGCGGGTCCAGACGAGAGCTGGCAGCCCTTGGATGACATCTCCACGCTGCCGATGCCGTCCCCGTATCGCAAAGTGGTGGAAGCGCTGCTTGGCAGACCTAATTCAATTAAGAAATCCTGATAATAAGTAAAATCGAAACTAGCACTTATCACTATAAGAAATTGCGACTTTGATAAAAGCAATATCAGCTCTAAACGAAACCTTGTAAACTTCCTGTGAAATCCCCCTTGACAAGGAAACTTCGGAAAAACGTTCGCCAAGCAACGAAACTGTGATATACTGTTGGAATATGGCTACCAGCACAAAACGAACCAGGTTTTCCCGACGTCTCCCAGATCATGTAACCGACGAACTCGTCAACGCCCTAACCATCAAAAAGACCTATGAGTTTAATACTCTCTTTGAGGCGGTTTATGAGCAATTGAAACTCCGTAACGCGGTAAGCGGCGGAGAGGAAATGCTTCGACTCCGCGCCTATGAGAAATTACAGAATCTCGTCTCTCGTGGTTTGGTTGAAAAAATTGGCAAAACATATCGTGGCTTAGAAGGCGTGCAAAATGCGCGCACTCCAGTTGCGATCCCACTGCCAGGAGCACTCCCGGTTGCCGTAACCGCGCCCGCTCCTGTCCCAGCGCCAGTCGTGAAGAAAGTAGAAGTGGTGGCAAAAGTCCTCCCGACGTATCCCAGCAATTCCAAGGTGACAACCACTGTCAGCAAGGTCTTGACCCCAAGTAAAGTGACCAGCATCACCAAGGTAACCTCCTCCAAGGTCGTAACCAAAGTGATCGGCAGGCCGCGTCCGAAAGTTGCAGCCCGCTAGTTGCGGATTGCTCCCTAAGACCAATTCACCTAACTTCTAAAAACCACGGCCCGGCAAGCATTCCGCCGGGCCGTTTTTTGTGCCCTAACATATTTCGCTCGACGTCGAGCTGCACCGGTGGATTTTTGCACGCTCAAGGAGTGGTGCTTTGAGGTGATCCCGGAGGGATGTCTGGATGATCCCGGAGGGATGTCTGGATGATCCCGGAGGGATGTCTGGATGATCCCGGAGGGATCTCAGAAATTTGCCGGGGGTTGAGCGACAGCGATACCCCCGGTATCCCGACGAAATGATCGCATCCCGGCAGGGATGCCAGAATAGGATCGTGCTAAGCCATTTTCTCTCATATTGCTGATTTGACATCCCTGCCGGGATGCGATTTTGTTGGTCCTCTAACCGGGGGTATCGCTATCGCTCAACCCCCGGCTAATTTCTGTCAAGCCTCCGGCTTGAATCCGACAAGATTTCATCTTGAACACAATTTAGAATGAGTCGGCTTAGCGGGATGCTGGCCTCAGAAAATCGGCCTCTACAATTCACCGTTTCATAAATGGAAATGGTCTTACTGCTTCGTTCCCCAGATTTTTTCGACGACGGCAAACATCACGGGATCATACTCCTTGAGTTCCCCCCGCGTGAAGGGGAAAAAGTCATTGCGCACGAAGTAAGCTTCCGTGGCTTCTGCGAAGTATTCCTTGTGATTGCTGATGCCATACGCGCGCTCTTTGGACAGCGGCTTGCCCGTGCCATGCCAGCGTTGCACGCTGTCGTAGAGTTTGGCATCCTTGGCATGATGATAGGCGGCCAGGATTTCCGGCTGCTCAAAGGAAAGCACGCGATCATGATAGGCATGGGCCAGTTCATGCAGGGTGAAGTTCGGCATCCGATCCATTTCCGCAGCGAAATTCTTGATCCCGCTGAACTCCACGCCCTTGGCCATGGCCGGATTGCGTTGGTTGGAGCGCAACCACCCAGCATCGGGGTGATACTCAGCCCCACTCCCCTTGTTGGGATAAGCAGGAGAGAACCACAGGGTTACCTTGCGCAGCTCCTGCACCGGACCAGGCGGCACCAAGCGCACGATTTCTACCAACTGCTTTTGCAGCAGCAGCAGTGCTGCTTCGGTGGTCTCCTTTTGCTCGGTTAAGAGCGTGGTCTGGATTTGCACCGACCAGCCTTCAAGCACCCGTGATTCGTAACTGCGGACGGGCTCAACTGGGGCCGCCGCTGGCTCCGCGGAAACGAACGACCATGGGAGAAGTATGGAGAGGAGACGAAGGAAGCGTTGCATGGCTCTGTCGCTACCAAACTCTTCGATTGATCGCAAGACCGCTTCTGCGGGGACTGCGGAATATTAGGTGCCTCGCTGGTTACCGAACAGATCAATGTGCAAGCGTCGGCAGTAGCGATACCCTTGTTGTTTGCAAATTTCCACCAACCACGCGTCGCGCGCGGCCAGGCTGATCGCGTCCCGCCCTTCTGGCATCAATAAGATTTGTGCGGCGGGGATGGAAAGCTCCAGGCTGGCGACCATGGATTGGATCTCGCGCAAATCCTCCGGGCTGCTGACCACAAACTTTAGTTGATAGGGATATTCCTGTAACCACTGCCGGACCACGGCAGGTTGCCAGCGAGTCTTTTCATGACGCGTGCGCCAAGTTTCATCGGCCTCAGAACTCAACGGAGTGGAATTTTCCAACTTCGGGCTGAGCGAAGCCAAATCACAAGCGATGCCGCCTGGAGCCACGGTGCCAGCAGTCTCAATCGTGATGTGGTATCGTAACGCGTGCAATTTAGCCGCCAGACTGGCGAGGCCGGGCGCAATCATCGGCTCCCCACCGGTTAGCACCACGTGGCGCGCGGGATGGGATTGCACAGCAGCGATAATTTCGTCTTCGCTCTGGTGCTGCCCTTCAGGCTTCCAGGAAGCGTAAGGCGTATCGCACCAGCGGCAGCGGAGATTGCAGCCGGACGTCCGCACGAAGACGCTGGGCACGCCTGTTAGGACACCTTCACCTTGCACGGAGTAAAATATTTCGGAAATCAACATGCATTATTCATCCGCGAGGGTTCGGTAATCGTAAATCAAGATTATTCCCCATATGTCTATTACAACCAAACGAGGCGACTCCGGCACCACTGACTTACTCTTCGGACACCGAGTGCCCAAAACACATCCCCGCATGGCCGCTCTGGGCGCGGTGGATGAACTTAATGCAGCCCTGGGCTTCGTCCGCCTTTATAGCACTCGCGAGTCCACCCGAGCCATGGTGGCACGGGTGCAGCAGGAATTAATCGCCATCATGGGCGTGGTGGCGGTCACGGTGGAGGATTTCCCCAAGTATGAGGCCACGGGTTTTGCGAATCTGGCACCCGCCGCGTTGGATCGACTCACCGCGGAAGCGCAGGCCTTGGAGCTTGCACTGCCGCCCCAGAAAGGCTGGGTGCTTCCGGGCAGCAAGGGGCATCCGGGTTCCACTTATTTGGATTTTGCCCGGACCGTGAGTCGGCGGGCGGAGCGGGAAATTGTGGGACTGGAGGAGGCTAACGCACTGGCTAATTCGCTGCTGCTGCCTTATTTCAATCGCCTGAGCGATCTGTTATGGCTGCTGGCCCGGGTGGAGGAAACTACGGACGTTTAGTCCTATCGCGCCTTGAGTTCGGCCCGCAGCGCAGCATAAGCCGCCAAGGCTCGTTCCCGGGCTTGGGCATGATCCACGATGGGGCCGGGATACCCGGTAACTTTGCCGCTGGGGCGGGTCCATGGTGCATGCACAAATTCATTCGGCACGGACTTCAGCTCTGGGATCCATTTGCGAACATAGTCGCCCTGCGGATCGAACTTCGCGCCCTGGCTGATGGGATTGAAGACTCGAAAATACGGTGCCGCGTCCGCCCCGCAACCTGCAGTCCATTGCCAGCCTAACGTGTTGGCGGCCAAATCGGCATCCACCAAGGTATCCCAGAACCACTTGGCACCTTCCTGCCACGGCAGGAATAAATCCTTCACCAGAAAACTGGCGACAATCATCCGGACCCGATTGTGCATCCAGCCGGTGGTCCACAGTTCGCGCATGCCGGCATCCACGATCGGATAACCTGTTAGTCCACGACTCCAAGCCCGCAGGCCGTCACTGTTTTCCGCGCAGGGAAAGGCGTTCCACTCCGCCCGCAAAGGAGCGTCCGGAGTATGTGGGAAATGATAGAGCAGATGGTGGGAAAATTCCCGCCAGCCGATTTCGGAGACAAATTGCGACTTCTCCCATCCGACGATGCCAGCCTGCTCCGCCCGGGCCCGCAATTTCCACCACAGTTCACGCGGGCTGATTTCCCCGAAATGCAGGTGCGGAGAGAGTCGGGAAGTGCCTGCATGATCCGGGCGATTCCTTTCCTCACCGTAATGGGTCCAAGCCTCTGCCGCAAAGGACTCCGTGCGCTGGTGAGCCGCAGCGGCTCCCACGTTCCAGACGCTGGCCATGCCCCCATCCCAGATGATTTTTGGGAGCAACTCCAAGGCTTCCAGCGGGAGCGACGTCGGCCACTTGGCTGGAATGGCTAGTGCCTTTGGACTCGGGAGCGGGGCTGCAATCTCCCCCTGGGCCAGACAGTTTTTCCAATACGGCGTGAACACTTGAAATGATTTGCCGCTCTGATTCTTGATTTCCCATGGTTCGTGCAACAAGGCAGCCTTGGTGCTCTCGACCTGCAATCCTGCGTTGCGCAGCGTTTCTTTGATGTGCTGATCCCGCTTGATCACCGCGGGTTCGTAGCGACGACTCCAGAACACGGCTGCCGCGCCTGTTTCCTGCGCCAGCGATTGCAACGCCGCTAAGGCGGGCCCCTGACGGAGGATCAAGCGGCTTCCCAAGCGACGCAATGCTTGCTCCAGCTTCGCGAGACTGTGATGCAGCCACCACTTGGAGGCCCCACCGGGGGCCCAGGGGGATTCCTCTTGAGGTGACCAAATGAATACCGGAATGACGGGGCCACCTTGGGCCATGGCCGCGTGCATGGCAGCATGGTCCGTGAGGCGGAGATCAAGGCGGAACCAGACAATGGATGGGGCAGTGGGCATAAAGAAATGATGGCTAAAGTAAGTGGCTACGTTCCTCCGAGGGAAACGGATGTGGGGAGGCACGCGCTGCCTCCAGATGGTTGCGTGCGGCTAGGACACCCGCACCGCACGATTGGTTACGGAGCAATCTCCACGATGAAGAACCGACGGTCGGCGGCATTCGCATTGATGGGAAACGTCAGGATGCCTCCCGTGCCCACGACGGATTGGCCGGTGCTGGTCCAACTGTCCGCGGCCAGGGAACTCGATTGCCGCAGCGTGTAAGTCCGACCTTCGGCCGAAAGGAAACTCAACCCCATGCCGCCGGGAGCATTGGCCAGGGTTGGGTTGAATCGGCTGGCACCGCTTGTCGGCTGCGTGTTGGCAAGCCATTCCATGTGATTGGTGGACCCATCGGAATCGAAATCCAACGTGGCTCCATGCTCCGCCGCCGTGGCGGACACCGGGAGTCGCTCCCAGATCCACCCCTCGTAATTTTGCAAATTTCCTGATTCATAAGCCCCTGAATCGGGGATACCCTGCACCGGATAGCCGCGTTGATCGAAGGCCGGGACGATCCCCAGCGACACCCCACCCTGCCGGGCGATGCTCCCTGGCAGCAAGGCCATGGTCTGCGTGCTCCCTCCATAATTGCCCAGCGCAGCCAGACCAGCCGGCATTGGGGCGGTCTCGTTACCAAAATGATCCGTCGGCAAGGCCACCACGTCGGAGTTGATGCCGAGGATGTTGCCTCCATGGGAGACGGCCACCGCACCCACGGAATAATAGTCATCCCAAGAATTGGCGAGGTTGCCTGCGAGGATGGTATTCGTCATCGCAATATCGCTCACTCCATTGACGCGGTAGGCGTAAATCCCATTAGCCGAACCTCCACTCAGCGCGTAATTCCCGGAAATGGTGGTGTGCACCAACTCAACATTGCAAACCGCACCGGCATGATTGGCGTAATCCATGATCCCAGCTCCTGCGGGAGAGATGTTTCCCTCGATGGTGGACCGCCGCACCATCAAGCTCGCCAGCCCATTGCCACTATAATTCATAATGCCACCGCCCGTGGCCACGCTCACCCTAATGGTTTGATTCCCGGTAATGGTGCTGTCCTCGATGACCACCGTCGCAGAGAGCCCGGAGTTAGCCCAATTAAAGATCCCCCCGCCATTGGCTTGACAAGTATTGCCCTGCACCGTGCAGCGCTGCAGAGTCAAGCTGGTGCCAGTGCCAGCGGTCACACTGGGATAGCAGAAAATAGCCCCACCTCCATTGGCTCCGCTGCCAAAGGTCAGGGCGGTATTTCCTGTGATACTGCAATCGACCAAGGTGAGCGATCCGGCATTATAGATGGCCCCCCCCTGCCCTGCCACCGCCGGGCTGGTGCCATTGCCGCCAGTGAGCTTAAGTTTCTTAAGCCCCACCACTTTCCCTGGATAGACGGAAAAATGGCGACTGGCATTATTCGCTTGAATGCTGACTGGAGCGGTTAAATCGCTGGCATCGATGGTGTAACTCTTATTCATCGTCAACTCCCCCAGCGTCAACGAGATGGTGTTGGCACTGGCACCGCTAAAGATGGCGGCATTAAATCGAATGACTCCGCCCGCATCCACATCGCGCAAGGCTTCTCGTAATGAGACCCCCGTGCCGTTGGTGCTGATGGCGTCCAACTCGTCCACCGCCGTGGTGACGATGACCAGCGGAGCCTGCCCACTCACCCCGAGTGATCCCTTGGAAGCGACCGGGGCAGCCCCCAGCCAATGGACAGCTTCCACCGGGGCCATGGGTGGTGGAGGGGGCAACGACCGTGAAGAAGCCGCTGCGGTTGCCATCGCTGGCACTGCAACTAGCATGCATAAGGAGAGAGAGGGGGACAAACCGCGCATGCGGGTGTTTTCGCAAATTATTTGTCCTCCGTCAATAAATCTTCGCAGTGGATTGCAGGTAGACCTAGACAGCATGACCTATAATCCAGCAATCGCAGCGGGGCGAGGTGGCGCCAACTGGGCATGGCAACTGGTCGGATTGAAATCTATTTCCCAGCAGCGGAAAGTGTGTCTAGTCTCAACCATGGCCACTCTATTTTCATCATTCCCTTGGTTTCCCCTATCCCCTGTCGCGATGGCGGCTCTGATCGGTGCTTGTCTTCAGTCGTTAGGGGCGGAACCGTTGCCGTCTAATTTGGTCGCGGAAGGGATTCCGGAAATTCCCTCGGCCTTGAAGGAAAATGCTTTCCGTTATCTGGAAATGCGCGGGGCCGCTTTTCAAGGCTGGCATCCCCAACGACGGGAGGCGTTGATACTAACACGATTCGGCGCCACGGCACAGGTCCACGCGGTAGCGATGCCTGGAGGAGCGCGGAAGCAGTTGACGTTCTTTTCCGAACCCTTGCTGGGGGCCACTTGGGAGCCGGGCCAGGGGGATCGGTTCGTGTTCTCTCGGGATGTAGGCGGGAGTGAGAACTATCAACTTTATTCCTGGGAGGCCAGCAGTGGAAAATCGCTGTTATTAACAGATCTAGCCGAAGGAAAGAGTCGTAATATTTCCGCAGTCTGGCAGCCGAAGGGAGGGCAGATATACTTCTGCTCCAACGCACGGAATGGCAAGGATATGGACCTTTATTTCACCATACCAGGAAAAGGAACAGACGGCATCACCCTGGTGCAGAATCTAAGCGGTGGCGGCTGGCACACCACCGATGTGTTCGCAACAGGCGATGCCAACCCGCTGGTGCTCCTCACCAACAGCATCTCCGCCAACGAAAGTTCGCTCCACTTGCTGGCCATGGAGGGCAAGGGGGGGCGCTTAACCGAACTGACCCCGCCAGCTCCTGCGGGAAAGAAAATCTCCTATGCCGGCGGCCAATTCAGCGCGGATGGCCAGCGCGTGCTAACCACTTCCGATGGTGGGAGTGAATTCCGGCAACTGCGGTGGATCGAGGTGAAGACGAAGGCGGAAACGAACCTCACCAAGGAGATACCCTGGGATGTGGAAGATTTCGCCCTAACACGCGATAATAAGACCGTGGCCGTGGTCACGAACGAGGACGGTTCCAGCGTGTTGCGTTTCCTGGATGCAGCCACCGGGGCGGAGCAACTGCGTCCCAAGCTGCCGCTCGGCGTGATCAGTAATCTCTCATGGCGTCGCGATGGATCGGAACTTGGCTTCACCTTCACCAGTGCTCGCTCAGCATCGGATGTCTGGTCGGTGAAATTTCCCTCTGGGGAAGTGGTGCGCTGGACGGAGAGTGAGACCGGCGGGGTGGATCCCAGCCAGTTTTCCGAGCCGGAAATCGTGCGGTTGCAGAGCTTCGACGGTCTGCCGATCTCCGGCCTGCTGTATCGGCCAGTCAGCACACCGATCAAGGAATTCAAAGGCAAGCGACCGCTCATCATCAACATCCACGGAGGGCCGGAAGGTCAGTCCCGTCCCATCTTCCAAGCGCGGAATAATTACTACATGAACGAACTGGGCTGTGCCATGATTTATCCTAACGTGCGAGGATCAGCCGGCTACGGCAAGACATTCCTGGATCTGGACAACGGTTTTAAACGCGAGGACAGCGTCAAGGACATCGCGGCGTTCCTGGATTGGGCAAAGACGGATGCGAACATCGACGCCTCGCGCATCGTGGTAATGGGCGGAAGTTACGGTGGATTCATGGTGCTGGCTAGTTTGGTTAATTACAGTGATCGTCTGCGCGGCGGGATCGATATCGTGGGGATTTCCAACTTCAGTTCGTTCCTTAAGAACACTGCCGATTACCGTCGGGACTTGCGTCGCGTGGAGTATGGCGATGAACAGGATCCAGCGATGGCAATGTTCATGGATAAAATTTCCCCGCTGCCAAACGTGGCCAAGATCCAGACTCCGCTTTTCGTGGTCCAAGGCCTGAACGATCCCCGCGTGCCCGCCAGCGAAGCAGAGCAAATTTACCAAGCCGTTAAAGCCACCGGCAAGACCGCTTGGTATTTGCTGGCCAAGGACGAAGGCCACGGCTTTCGCAAGAAACCCAATGCGGACTATCAATTCTACGCCCAGATTCTCTTTCTCCAGGAGACGCTGCTGAAAGAGTAAAGTGACTATGGGTTCGGTGCGCCAACAGGCCACAAGGATGCATCCCGCCGCCATTGGACCTGCACACGCTTTCGACTGCGGCTCCCTATTACATCTAAATTGTCAGATGATCAGTTGGTGCCCAGCCTTTAGGCGCTCATAGGGTGCCGCGGGATCGTCAACAGTTTACCGCAGAGAACGCTGAGAGCCGCAGAGCTTAGACTGTTACAAATGAGGGAACAAGACCAGTTCAAACCTTGATGATCCACTGGGCAAGTCTCAGTCAGGGGCTGCACAGGCAGAATCCGTCGCTGCTATTGCAAACCCTCTGATTCCTGAAATTCATCAACCCCGCCCCTGACACCCAAGCCACAATCCTCAGAGCGTCCCCATATCCCATCGCCACGGCGGCACTACTGCCAGCCCCTGCTGCACCAACCAAAAGCTCATCACTCCGGAGTTTCATGGGGCCATGGTATAGCAGTTAATGCTGTGGTTGGCAAATGGGAAATTTTGTTCGCCCCGCCTATTTCTCCTTTTGAGTGAGTATCGAATCAAAATCTCGGCCAAGCAGAGTGGGAAGGCGTAAGGTAGATGGATCGAACTCCATGGCGAAGCAGAGCTTGCTGTGCAGCGCCATCAATGCACACCACATTTCACCAAATTCATCTAAAAGAACTTCGGGAAACGGTTCGGTAAAGCGATTGAGAAATTCATGCCGCCTGAGGCGATACTTCGCTTCGTCAAGATTGTGCGCCAACTGATTTCTTAGCCGGTTTAGAACTTCTACTGTGTCAAGGGTTTCGGATGAAAGGGTGGCGACGGCCATAGCTCTGGCCAAGCACAGATAATCAAAGAAGGAGAATCTAGTGAGTGCGGTGGGTTGCTTGAGGGACTTCTCAACAATAGAAACTAGTAATTCTTCAATAAGCAGGTGCCCGGTCAACACGACTACTATTTCGTTATCACGCCTAAGAGGAGCCATTTGCTCCAAAAAGCGAATGAAATGTTGCGATGGAAATTGCATTTGTGAATATTACCGCTTTGAGTTTGGGCCGAATATTCAAGTAGATCTCCCCAAAATTGCCCTGCTAGGCATCATGCCCGCTGACATAGCTACGAATAGCCGAGTTGATAAAATCGAGGTCTTCCTCTTGGAATTTATCCCAACGCGTGTCTTGATAATACCTCGTCCGGGAGAAACGCCCGGCATTGACGAGGTGTTCAGCATTTGTAACGAAGTTTTCAAGTTTCTCCCCATCACTTTCTCCCCAAGTATTGTCAAGGTGGACCCGAAAAGCCGCTGGATAGGACCGGGAAATAGCCAGAATAGGAACTTTGATATCGGGACAAATTATAAGTTCGACACCTCCATTTAGGTAGATTTCGTTGAATAATCTGCGCGTGTCAGTGGGTGAAACTTCAGCTTCGCGTTGGATTGCGTCAGCCCCCACAATGAAAGGCAGTGTAAGTCCCGTGCGATTGGCGCACCAATAATTAAGAAGTGTCAACCAAAATGGAGATTGCTTGATCATATTATGTAATGGTTTACTGTGGTGTATGTCTGGAAAAATTCAGTCCGAATTGATGGAAGCGGGGAAACTGCGAGCCCATCGGCAAATAATATTGTGATAGGTTTGTTTTGAGCGCCTCGCATCTTTGGTTGATCTTTGTTTACTGAATTTGATACTCATAGGTTTGCGTATTCGTGCTGCGGTTATGCTCAGGCGGAAACAGAATTCCAGCGGAGACAAGTTCTTCAACTGCTTGCCGAAATAGCCGTGTCTTTAAACCCATTGGAGAGCCACCATACTGAATCCGTGGGAAAAAGTGGGTGACGCCCGGTTCGATTTCCTTAAGAATTTGGACGATCCCGCGCTTTTCGGGATCAGATTCTTGTTCAATGAGAGCTAAAAACTCTTGCGAAATCAGATCCAATCCGGTGTTACTGGCCTTAACTGCGGCTGATGGCGTATTGTAGGCGCTGATGACTGCCGAAAGTTCGTCATGTTCACCTTGGGGTGCCCGCGCCCCCTCCCCTGTAGCGTTCTGGATTCCTTGAAGCAGTTGATTAGGGGCTTCATTCGGGCGAAGATCGAGGGCGTGCCAACGTCCGAGACTAGGTGGGACCTCGCAACCATCCAAAACCACCGGGATGATATACACCTGCGAAGGAGGGCGAAGCTCTGCTTGCTCAAGGGCAAGGCGCATCTCCTTTTGGACGAATCCTGTTTTGTCGACGGATCTGGATGAAAGACAAATTATCAGCAGACGGGCAAGGGCAATTTGCTGTTCGATGACGCTCTTCCAATCTTGACCTGGGTGGAGACAGTCTTTGTCGAACCACGTGTCAAAACCAGCCGCTCTCAGGAATTTGACGAGACTACTTGCCGGAGCTTGGTCCTCTCTAGCATAAGAAACAAAGATGCGTGTGTTCATAAGTGTTGAGATAGTTTTTGATTGGTGGCGCAGAAGTGATTTAGATTTAGTCCAAGAACGGAGAAAGAGCGTGAAACTAGGGTCGGCGGTTTGGTCAACCTACGAGGAACTCACGGTTTGGCCACCAGTCTTCAGAGCTAACTGTTGATGGAGTTTGGTTTGTAAATGACCTTGTCAACGCGGCGGATTCGTAGAGACCACCACGAAATCAGTATCGCCCCCACATCAACACTATAAATTACCCAGGTCCATCTTCCATAGGTCGCGAAAAGCTTCTCCCTATGGGGATATGTGAAGAGGAGTGCTAAAATACTGGCACCAACAAAGATTCCCACGGCGGCTAAAGATGTGATCCGAAGAATGCGGTGCTGCCTAGTGGCATCCAAGTAGTGCTGCCAGCCAATCCCGGTCAACACAGGTTCAATTTCCTTTTTGATATAGGTGGCAACCGCAAAAATTCGCAGATCATGATAACTCCACTCCAGAGCGATGAAACATGCGAGAAACGGAAAAATGAAGACTATCTCCACGGGAATGCTGTCCTTGGTGGCTAGTGCGATAGCTCCTGCAAACATCGTGATCGCAAGAGCAAGCAATCCACTCCGAAGCTGGATACGCATAAGAATTTCGGCCCGAAGTGCTCGAAACTCCTCAAGCGTATGGTTTGGGTCCTTGGTCGGAATTGATGGATTCATTGCTCTTGTTGATCTGTCTAGGTTTCGTTGTAGCGCATGGTTATGCGACGTTGGTTGTGTGCTCAACCCAATCCTCCCCGAAGTTTTCGTTGCCGACCGTGGCCCAAAGGGCAGCGATATGCTGCTGGTCTTGTTTGGATGGGCGGAACTTCCAGCAAACGGTGAGAATGCCTTTGTGGTCGTTGAGCCAAAGTATCCGCTTCTTGACGCGTTGGTCGGTCGCGGCAAGCACTGCTCCAAACCGGAGGTAACGCCAACACTTGCTTTGGTTGTGTTGGCATGGTCGCGCGAGGTGTCGGAACTCGTCGGGAACCTGGCAGGCGTTGCAACAGCCATCGATGTAAACTGGAACATGCTCAAATTCGTGGCAGCGCTCGCACAGAACGCGCAACTCTGCGATCGGATACTCCCACGGCTCCGCACCGGGTCGATAAGCGATGTGATGCACTTCGAGTGGGGTTTCGGTGTCCTTGCAGCGTGTGCAACTCCAGTCTGCGGCTTGCAGTGCCTCAAGACGCTTGCGCTGCCATCGTGGGTGGCGAAGGCGCTTCGCGTAAGCAGGCGCTAACGCGTCGAACTCGGTTTGATAGAGACGTGAATTACTCATGGAACGAGTGGTAAGTCACCTAACGATTCGGATCAGGCGACGGCGAGCGGGAAGTGTTGATGACACGACAGATGTCATAAGAGCCGTTGCCTGCATCCGTTTTGTTCGCACTATTTTGAGTCTTTGGTTGTCTCATTTTTAAACTTCGCAGTCAAAGAACTAAATAAATCAGGAATCAGCCGCTCGGAGAAGCCGGCCAGAAAACTCCAAACCAATAATTTGGAAAACTGTGTATGAAGGAAAATAACCGTGAACCAACCATTGTTCCCTGAGTTGTGGCACTCCGGGAAGAGAACACCTGCAACAAGGCCGCCAGCAAATACAAGCGTAAGAAGGCAGGCAAAGACTGCTCCAACTAGCTGCAAAGAAAGTATCTCATAAATGCCGCGTCCTTTGATAGATTGGCCACCACTTCGAGTGACAATGCTCATGAGCGCCCCAAGGCCACCGAAAAGCGCTGAAGCCGAGAAAATCGCAACTCGTGTTAAAGAGAAAAAGCCTCGAGAGCTAGCATTGAGATACCACGGATTCTCCTTACTGGCAGGCACCATCGGTTCAGGCTTCGCTTCTTCCGTCAATTGCGGAGATTCCGTATCCTTCGACGCGTGCTCTTCGATCAAGAGTTGTTTGGCAGATTGGAAGGAGGCATCACCAATCAACGTCTGGAAGTCATTCACAATTCCCTTCACGCTTTCCACGCTTAGGGGAGACTTAGAGTAAGTTTCAACTATGAAGTTGAGTCGTGCATCCGTCTTGTTCTTCTCGAAGAAATAGTCAAAAACCTCCTTTTCGGTTGGGGCATAGACCGTCTTGCTGGGCTGCGAACTAACTGAGTAATTCCCTTCGCCAAAACTTCCGTGATCTTCGACTTCGGATGAGCTACTCCTGAATGAGTTAACAACAACAAAAAACATGAATGGAGTCCCCAATAGCAAGAGCAGTAGTATGCTGAGGGAGATCTGTCTGATCTCGTTTGGAATATCGATTTTCATTGATGTTTCCCTTTTTGATTAGGCGAACATTCTACTTAGCCCCAAAGGCGTGTCGTAGTTTTTTGGGTGATAATACGACAAACGTGTCTGATATTTCTGCGACCTTCGGGGCGCAGCCGATCATTTGGGTGATATTACGACAACTATTGTTCATGGATACTACGACATGTTTCCCGTCAGGGTTGGCAGGGATTGCCAACGGCGGATACTATGGTAGGCGCTGCTGATTGGCAAGAGGTTTTCGGCTGGCTGAGGCATTTGAATCATGGGATAGGGTGGAGGTTTCAAAAGGCTGGGGTTGTGGGCCAAGATCTAAAGTCCTGTAAGGACGGGGCATCAAAGCCCAGGGTGGAGCGCAGCGTAACCCTGGGTATCCGCCACCATTCGATCTAAGCCCTGTAAGGGCGGGACATGGGCAACACGCAGGGAACGCCCCGATCCCCCCCTCATCACGATGCATTGTCCCGCCCTTACAGGGCTCCTAGTCATGTGGTGATGCTGTCCCAGGGTTACGCTGCGCTGCACCCTGGGCTTTGATGTTCCGTCCTTGCAGGACTTTTGGAGCTCGGGCCTTGGTGTTTTGCTGCGCTCCACCCTGGGCTTTGATGTGCCGTCCTTGCAGGACTTTTAATCCCAAACGTAGGCTTCGTCATAACTTACCCCGTATTTTGCCAATAACGTGCGGAATTCTTCCTGGAATGTTTTGGTTTTGTGATGCTCCGCTTGGTTCTCAATATACGTTTCCACGGCTGCCACGTGAGCAGGGCTGATGGAAAATGCGCCATACCCGCCCTGCCAGGCAAAATCGGGGCATCGGCCATCCGCTTTCATCCACTTGGACGATTCCGTTTTGAGCGCCTTGACGGCATCGCTCATGGAAATGGTGCGGGACAGTCGGAACAAGAGATGCACATGGTCCGCCACTCCGCCGATCTTCTGTGAAGGGCAATTGATAGCCTTGCACGTTCCCGCCAAGTAAGCATGCAGGCGAGGCTGGACGTCTGATTTGATCACTGGTGCGCGATCCTTGGTGGAGAATACCAAATGGATATAAATTTGAGACAACGATTGAGCCATAAGTCAATTTCTCTAGCACAAGTTCGGGTGGTTGTCTCGGCATATTTGCGGTGTCCTCCTCAGTGCTGCCGTCCCCCTCAGTCCTGCAAGGACGGGACATCAATACCCGGGATCGAAAAATCCTGTAAGGACGACACATCAAAGCCCAGGGTGCAGCGCAGCGTACCCTGGGTCTGCGCGACATTTCGATCCCGGGTATTGATGTCCCGTCCTTGCAGGACTGAGGGGGACGGCAGCACTGAGGAGGACACCGCAA